>NZ_JARTVR010000001.1:0-43535 GCF_029625735.1 Mesorhizobium sp. WSM4935
CAAGATCCGGCTGGCCAGCCGGATCTTGGCTCAATCGCTTCAATCCCACGAAATCTCTCTCGTGGAGATACAAGGTGTCGAGCGAAGCTCGACGGAGTGGGGGTCGACCTGGCTCGACCATTGTTATTTCAAGCTGAGCAACGATCAGGGCTCTGTGGTGAGTCGTCAGCGGCGGCGCATTTGAGGACTGCCTTCCCCCACTCCGTCGCCGCTTCGCGGCGCCACCTCTCCTCCCTCCGGAGGGAGAGGAAAGAAGCGCCGCCTACTTCAGCACCTTCCCATCCGCCCCGAACCTGTATGTCTTCGCCGCATCCGGCGTCGCGTAGAGCGTTGCGCCCGGCTCGGCATTGTAGACGCCGAAGATGCGCACGGTGATCAGTCCGGCCTTCTCGCAGTCGAGATAGAGGTTGGTGTCGGCGCCGAGATGCTCGGCATGCACCACCGTGCCTTTCCACGTGCCGGATTTCGCGTCGACCGTCAGATGCTCCGGCCGCACGCCGATGGTCTTGGCCGTCTCGCCCAGCCGCGCGCCGTCGATAAAGTTCATCTTGGGCGAGCCGATGAAGCCGGCGACGAACTCGTTGGCCGGCGCATTGTAGAGTTCCATAGGGCTGCCGATCTGCTCGATCCGCCCGGCATTCAGCACCACGATCTTGTCGGCCAGCGTCATCGCCTCGACCTGGTCGTGCGTGACATAGATCATCGTCGCTTTCAGCCGCCGGTGCAATTGCGCGATTTCGAGTCTCGTGTTGACCCGCAGTGCCGCGTCGAGATTCGACAGCGGCTCGTCGAAGAGAAAAAGCTTCGGCTCGCGCACCACGGCGCGGCCGATGGCGACGCGTTGGCGCTGGCCGCCCGACAGTTCTGCCGGCCGGCGTTCGAGATAGGGCTCGAGCGACAGCATGGCGGACGCGATCTTGATGCGGCGCTCGATTTCGGCCGCCGGCGTGGCGGCCTGCTTGAGGCCCAGCGCCATGTTGTTCTTCACCGTCAGATGCGGGTAGAGCGCATAGGTCTGGAATACCATGGCGATGCCGCGTTTCGCCGGCGGCGTGACCGAGACGTCCGCGCCGTCGATCAGCACCCGGCCGGAGGTCGAGTCCTCCAGCCCGGCGATCACGCGCAGCAGCGTCGATTTTCCGCAGCCGGACGGGCCGACGAAGACGACGAACTCGCCATCAGTCACTTCGAGGTCGATGCCCTTCAGCACCTCGACCGGCCCGAAAGCCTTCTTCACATTCTCGATCTTCAGCGAGCCCACGGCTTCGTTCCTGTTCTAGAGTTTGACGGCCTTGCCGCTGCGCACGCTCTCGTCGGCGGCGAGGCAGACGGCGAGGGACTTCACGGCATCGTCCATGTGGCGGGTTAGGTCGATATCTTCGCGGATGGCCTTGAGCAGGAAGGCCTGCTCGAGGTCGCAGAGCTCCTGGTGGCCCGGCTCGCCCTCCATCGACAGCAACTGGTCTTGCCTGGTGAATTTGCCGTCCGGTCCGGTCGCGGCACTGTGCAGCCGGATGGTCGAGGTCTTGGTATGGGTGTCGATGTCGTCGGACTTCACACCCTCCTTCATCACGATCGATACGCAGCCCTTGGGCGACATCACGTCCTTCACGAAGAAGGCCGTCTCCGAGATCATCGGCCCCCAGCCGGCTTCGTACCAGCCGACCGAGCCGTCCTCGAACAGCACCTGGAGATGGCCGTAATTGTACATGGAGGGCGCCAGCTCGTCGGAGAGTCGCACGCCCATGCCGCGCACCTCGACCGGTCTCGCATCGGTGATCTGCAGCATCACGTCGAGATAATGCACGCCGCAGTCGACGATCGGCGATGTCGTCTGCATCAGCTGCTTGTGCGTCTCCCAGGTGTGGCCGGAGGATTGCTGGTTGAGGTTCATGCGGAAGACATACGGGCCGCCGAGCTTGCGCGCCTCGGCGATCAGCCGCACCCAGGACGGGTGGTGGCGCAGGATATAGCCGATCACCAGCTTCCTGCCGTTGGCCTTGGCGGCGTCGACCACGCGTCTGGCGTCGGCAACCGTCGTCGCCAGCGGCTTCTCGACGAAGACATGGCATCCCGCCTCGAAAGCCCGCACCGCATAGTCGGCATGGCTGTCGGAATAGGTGGCGATCGCTGCCACATCCGGCTTCTCGTCGCGCAGCGCCTCCTCGAAAGAGCGCCTGATGCCGTAGCCCGAGAGAGCGTCGGGCAGCGGCACGTCGGAGCGGTTGACGAGCGCGGCGACCTCGAAGCCCGGATTGGTGTGATAGGCGAGCGCATGGCTGCGGCCCATATTGCCGAGCCCGGCAACGATGACGCGGAGAGGTGTTTGCGAACTCATTTCACGGCTCCCGACGTGATGCCGCGGATCAGCTGCCGCGAGAAGATGACATAGAGGATGAGCACCGGCAGGATCGCCAGCGACAGCGCCGCCAGAATGGCGTTCCAGTTGGTGACGAACTGGCCGAGAAAGAGCTGCGCGCCGAGCGTCACCGTCTTGGTCTCTTCCGACGGCGCCAGGATCAGCGGGAACCACAGATCGTTCCAGATTGGGATCATGGTGAAGACGGCGACCGTCGCCATCGCCGGCCGCACCAGCGGCAGCACTAGGCGGAAGAAGATCGTGTATTCCGAGAGCCCGTCGATGCGGCCGGCATTCTTCAAATCGTCGGACACCTGCTTCATGAACTCCGACAGGATGAAGATCGCCAGCGGCAGGCCTTGCGCGGTGTAGACCAGGATCAGCGCCGCCAGCGTGTTGACCAGCCCCGTCGCCACCATCAACTGCAGGATGGCGACGGTGCCGAGGCGGATCGGGATCATGATGCCGAGCGCGAGGTAAAGCCCCATCAGCGCGTTGCCGCGGAAACGGTATTCCGACAGCGCGAAGGCGGCCATCGCCCCGAACAAAAGCACGAAGAACAGCGAAAGCACGGTGACGATCAGGCTGTTCTGGAAATAGTGCAGGAAATCGCCCTGGCCGAACACGGTGGTATAGCCGATCAGGTCGAAGGTCTTCGGCGTCGGCGGCGTCAGCGGCGCGCCGAAGATGCCCGCGCGCGACTTGAACGAATTCATCACCACCAGGATCACCGGAAACAGCGCGATCACGGTGTAGGTGATAAGGATCGCATGCGCGCCGATGGTGCGGGGAAGCGAGCGGGTGGCTGTGCTCATGGCGCGCCTCAGAACTGGTAGCGACGCAGTCGCGTCTGCACGAGGAACAGATAGACGCAGACGCCGGCGAGGATGATCAGGAACATGATCGTGGCGATCGCGGCGCCCATATTGGGATCGCCGACCTGCAGCTGGAAGCCGAAAAAGGCGCGGTAAAGGAAGGTGCCGAGGATGTCGGTCGAATAGTTCGGCCCGGCGAGCGCGCCTTGCGCGGTGTAGATCAGGTCGAAGGCGTTGAAATTGCCGACGAAGGTCAGGATCGAGATGATGCCGATCGAAGGCAGGATCAGCGGCAGCTTGATCTTCCAGAACTGCGCCGTGCCGGTGACGCCGTCGCATTCGGCCGCCTCGATCACCTCGTCGGGGATGGACAGAAGTGCCGCATAGATCAGCATCATCGGGATGCCGACGAATTGCCAGACCGAGACCAGGCTGAGCGCGGTGAGCGCATATTGCTCCTTACCGAGCCATGGCGTGAAGAAGCTCTTCAGGCCGACGAAATCCATCAGATGCGGCGCCACGCCCCAGATTGGGGACAGGATCAGCTTCCAGGCGAAGCCGACAATGACGAAGGACAGGATCGTCGGCACGAAGATCGCCGTGCGGTAGAAGGCGGTGAAACGCAGCCTGGGGCTGGAAAGCAGCGCCGCGAGCAGGATGCCGATCGGGTTCTGCACCAGCATATGGATGATGAAGAACCAGACATTGTTTCTCAGCGCATTCCAGAAATTCACCGACCAGTTCGGATCGCCGAACAGCGTGCGGAAATTGCTGAAGCCGACGAAGACCTGGGACTGCTCGATGTTGCGGAACATGGAGAGCTGGAGTGTGCCGAACAGCGGCAGGATCATGAAGGCCGTGTAGACCAGCACCGCCGGCGCCAGGAAGACGCCGACATGCCAACGGATCGATCTTTTCGCCCGCGTTTCTGCAGCCATAGTTTCGGTAGCCATGAGTTCGGTTCCCCGCCGTCTCTGGGTTCCAGTTCAGGTGATGCTAGCTGATGCCTCGATGCACGGCCCGGCTGTCCCCTTCGGGGGAAGACAAGGCCAGCGACAGATCGGCTCCGTCTTCCCCGCGCGATCGAGGGTAAGACCGGGAGGCTGCGCCGACAATCGCTATCTGGAACTTGGTCGATGCCGGCCGGGCGCGTGCCCGGCCGGCACCGCTCTTTGATGTTCTTACTTCGCCGGCTTGTACCAGCCGTCGAGGCCGTCCTGCAGCTTCTTGGCCGCTGCCTCCGGCGTGTCGGTGCCGTTGATCACATTGGCCGATTCAACCCAGGTCTCGTTCTCGAGGTTCGGCGTGCCGCGCGACAGGATCTGGTAGGTCGAGCGGATGGTCGACTTGCACTTGCCGCGCCAGGAGACGAATTCCTGTGCCAGCGGGTCTTCCATCTTCACCGGCGTCGAGTTCAGGCTGAAGAAGCCGGGCAGCGCATTGGCATAGATGGTGGCGAAGTCGGGCGAGGCGACCCATTCCAGGAACTTCTTGGCTTCCTCCGGGTGCTTCGAGGCCGCATTCAGGCCCATGCCGATGTCGGTATGGTCGGAGATGTAGCAGGTGTCGCCGGCCTTCTCGACCGGCGGCGGGAAGGCGCCCATCTTGAACTGGGCCTGGGTGTTGAACAGCGCGATTTCCCACGATCCGGCCGGATAGATGGCGGCGCGGCCGAGCGTGAACAGGTTCTGGCTGTCCGGATAGGTTTGCGCCTCGAAGCCGTCGCCGAGATAGGGCTTCCACTTGGCCAGTTCCTCAAAGGGCGCGACCCAGTCCTTGTCGGTCAGCTTTTGGTCGCCCTTGATCAGCGCCAGGCGGCCTTCCTCGCCTTTCCAGTAGTTCGGGCCGATATTCTGGTAGCCCATGGTCGCGGCTTCCCAGAGATCCTTGGTGCCCATCGCCATAGGAATATAGGTGCCGTCGGCCTTGATCTTGTCGAGCGCCGCGAAGAACTCGTCGCGGGTCTGCGGCACCTTGATGCCGAGCTTGTCGAAGGCGTCCTTGTTGTAGATGAAGCCGTGGATCACCGAAGCCATCGGCACGCAGAAGCTCGTTTTGCCGTCGTCGGTCTGCCAGGCGGCCTTGGCGACGGGCGAGAAGTTCTCCATGCCGGGCAGCGAGCTGATATCGGCGAGGTTGCCCTTCTTGAACAGTTCGAGCGACTTGTCGAAGGGGCGGCAGGTGATCAGGTCGCCGGCCGATCCGGCGGCAAGCTTGGCGCCCAGCGCCGCATCATACTCCGTCGGGGCCGAAGGCGCGAACACCACCTTGATGCCGGGGTTCTTGGCTTCGAAGGCCGGGATCAGCTTGTCCTTCCAGATGGTCAGGTCGTCGCCGCGCCAGCTTTCGATGTTGAGCGTCACGTCCTCGGCCAGCGCCATCCCGGTGGTGCCGAGGATGCTTGTGCCGAGCAGAAGGGCCGTCAGTAGTTTGGTCTTCATCTTCAGTCTCCCTGTTGACCTTTTTCAGGTTCGGTTCTGATGAGAACAGGAGCTCAGCGCCCCTTGCTCCCCTCGATCGCGGAAAGCGCCGGCCGAAGCTTCTGGCCGGTTCCTTCCAGTATCTTCTCGGCCGCATCGGTGCTGGCAGCACCCGCGGCGAGCAGAATGGCGGTTTTTACGACGCCGCCGCTTTCCTCGAGCAGGCGCGCGGCGTCGTCGCGGCTCTTGCCACTGATGGCGGCAACCATGCGCACGGCGCGGTCGCGCAGCTTGATGTTGTCGGCGGTGAGATTGACCATGTAGCCGTCATGGACATGGCCGAGATGGATCGCGGTCAGCGTCGACAGCATGTTGAGCGCGATCTTCTGCGCAGTGCCCGCGCCCATGCGCGTCGAGCCGGCGATCAATTCGGGCGGGGTTTCGAGCAAAATGGCGACGTCGGCCTGTTTGAACAGCGCCGCGCCCGGGTTGTTGGCGATTGCGATGGTCGCCGCGCTGCGGCTGCGCGCATCCTGGAGCGCCTGAAGCGCATAGGCGGTCGAGCCGCTGGCGGAAATAGCGATCAGGCAATCGCCCTTGCCGATGGCGGCCGCGGCGACCGCCGCCGACGCTTCTTCGGTGTCGTCCTCCGGCCCGCCGGCCAGCGTGCGGAAGGCCTCGTCGCCGCCGGCGATCAGGATGGCGATGCGGTCACGCGCGATGCCGAACGTGCCGGGCAGTTCCAGCGCGTCGGCCACCGCCATCAGGCCGGAGCTGCCGGCCGCCGCATAGGCGAGCCTGCCGCCGCTCTTCAACTGCTTCGCAATGAGCTCGGCCGCGGCGGCGATCGCTGGAATGGCGCCGTGCACAGCCTTGGCGGCCTCGATCTGGGCATTGGCCAGGAATGCCAGGATAGCTTCCGGGGCCTGGACATCCAGCCCCTCGGCATTCTGGTGGAGCGCTTCCGTGCGCGTCTCGGCCATGCATTTTCCTCCAACTGGGTGAACAATACCAAAAAAATACCACTTGTCCACACGCATTAACGAATTTCAGGCCGGGGAATTCACTTCTCGGCAAATTGCTGCGGTTTTTCAATAAAATACGCCTTAATCTTTTTTGAACCGAAATTAACCCTTGGCTATTGGTATTTTATTGGTATTATCCGGTTCCGAGGAGAAATTGCGTGAAATTCGTGCTTGGCATCGATGGCGGCGGCACCAGCTGCAGGGCGGCCCTTGCGGCCGTCGACGGCGCTGTCGTCGGCCGCGCCAAGAGCGGCGCCGCCAACATCCGCACCGACCTCACCGGCGCCCGCGCCAACATTGTCGAGGCGGCCAGGCAGGCTTTCCTTGCCGCCGGCGCCGATCCGGAACTGATTCCCCAAACGCCTGCCATTCTCGGCCTCGCCGGCGCCAATGTCGGCACCTACCGGCAGCAGCTCGAGGCGATCCTGCCCTTCAGCCGGAGTCGCGTCGAAACCGATGCCGAGATCGCGCTCGAGGGCGCGGTCGGCTCCGGTGACGGCGCCATGGCGATTCTGGGCACCGGCACCGCCTATATGGCGCGTAAAGAGGGCAAGTCGCGCGCCATCGGCGGCTGGGGCTTCCAGGTCGGCGACCAGGGCAGCGGCGCCCGCATCGGCCGCGACCTGCTGGAACAGACCCTGCTTGCCTATGACGGCATCCGCCCGGGCTCGCCCTTGACCGACGCCATGCTCGCCGTCTTCCGCAACAATCCCGAGGACGTGGTCGAATTCACCACCAACGCCAAGCCCGGTGATTTCGGCGGCTTCGCGCCGAAGGTCTTCGAGCATGCCGAAAAGGGCGATCTCGTCGCCAACTTTATCCTCGACAAGGCGGTGGCCGATGTCGAGGCTTCGCTTGGCGCGCTCGATCTTTCCGACGACGCTCCGCTCTGCCTGCTGGGCGGCCTGGCGCCGCTTTACGCGCCGCGCCTGTCGGCGCGCTATCAGTCGTTGCTCAAAGCCCCGCTCGACGACGCGCTCGGCGGCGCCGTGCAGATGGCCCTGCGCCTCTTTGCCGGCAAATCGGAGGCCGCCCGATGAGCGCCGCCGACCAGATCTTCGCCATGCTGAGGGAGTCGTCGCAGAGCGGCGCGCCGCTTTACCTGCAGCTCAGGCGCAGCATCGAAGAGGCGGTCAATCGCGGCCTGATCGGCCCGGGAGATGCGCTGCCCTCCGAGCGCGATATCGCCAGCAAGGCCGATATCTCGCGCGTCACCGTGCGCAAGGCTGTGCAGGACCTGGTGAAGGGCGGCATCCTCGTCCAGCGCCATGGCTCGGGCACTTTCGTCGCGCCGCGCATGGAGCGCGTCGAGCAGTCCCTGTCGCGGCTCACCTCCTTCACCGAGGACATGGCGCGCCGCGGCATGACCGTGCGTTCGGTCTGGCTCGACCGCGGCCTCTATGCGCCGTCGCCGGACGAGATGATGGTGCTTGGCCTGTCCTCGACCGAGCTGGTGGCGCGCGTCGCGCGCCTGCGCATCGCCAACGACACGCCGCTGGCGATCGAGCGCGCCGCGCTCTCGGCCAGCGTCCTGCCCGATCCCGAAGCGGTCGGCTCCTCGCTCTATGCGGCACTGGGCACGAGCGGCAATCGCCCGGTGCGCGCCGTGCAGCGCATCTCGGCCACCAATCTCGGCGATGCCGATGCGCGCCTCCTGGCGGTGCCGCCGGGGGTTGCCGGACTGCAGATCGAGCGCATTTCCTATCTGGCGAGCGGCAAGGTGATCGAGTTCACCCGCTCGGTCTACAGGGGCGATGCCTATGATTTCGTCGCGGAACTCCGGCTGACCGGGCCGGGAGAGGAGATCCGGCCATGAGCGCCAGCACCACCACCCATATGCGGCGTGAGATCGACGAGATCCCGGAAGCCGCCGCCCGCCTTCTCGATGGCTCGGCCTCGGCGCTGGCCGATGCGGGGCGCGGCCTGCGCGAGCGCGACCCGCATTTCGTCGTCACCGTGGCGCGCGGCTCGTCCGACCATGCCGCGACCTTCATGAAATATGCCGTCGAGCTGACGGCAGGCCTGGCGGTCGCCTCCGTTGGGCCATCGATCGCTTCGATCTATGGCGCCAGGTTGAAACTCCGAGGTTCGGCGTGTCTGGCGGTCTCGCAGTCGGGCAAGAGCCCGGACATCGTCGCCATGGCCGAAACCGCGCGGGCCGGCGGTGCGCTGACCGTCGCCATCACCAACACGGCGGACTCGCCGCTGGCGCGCGCTTCCGACTACGCCATCGACATACTGGCCGGGCCGGAACGTTCCGTCGCGGCCACCAAGACCTTCGTCAATTCGGCCGTCGCCGGTCTCGCGCTGATGGCGCATGCCACCGACGACCAGCCACTGCTCAAGGCGCTCGCCGGCCTGCCCGGCCATTTCGAGAAGGCGATCGCCTGCGACTGGATGGCGCTCGCTGCCGCGCTGGAAAATCCGCAATCGCTGTTCATCCTCGGCCGGGGCCCGTCCTTCGCGATCGCCAGCGAGGCGGCGCTGAAGTTCAAGGAAACCTGCGCCATGCATGCCGAGGCCTACAGCGCCGCCGAGGTCATGCATGGGCCGCTGGCGCTGGTCGGGCCGGGTTTCCCGGTCCTGGCGCTTGCCGCCCGCGATGCGTCCGAACCCTCGCTCGCCGAGGCCGCCGATGGTTTGACGGCCAAGGGCGCCGCCGCCTTCATCACCTCCGACAAGGCGAAGGCCGCGAGGCTTCTTCCCCATGTCGCCACCGGCCATCCGCTGACCGATCCGCTGCCGCTGATCGTGTCCTTCTACGGCTTCGTCGAGGCCTTCGCCCGCCATCGTGGCCTTGACCCCGATACGCCGCGCAATTTGCGCAAGGTGACGGAAACCGTATGAGCGGCCGTTTCGCCCTCACCGGCGCCCGCATCTTCGACGGCGCCGACTGGCATGACACCGCCGCCCTTGTCGTCAAGGGCGACGTGGTCGAGGCCATAGTACCCGCCGGCGCCATTCCCTCCGGCGTTCCGGCGGTCGAGACCGGCGGCGGCCTGCTTGTGCCGGGTTTCGTCGACATCCAGGTCAATGGCGGCGGCGGCGTCATGCTCAACGACCACCCCGATCTCGCCTCGATCGAGACCATCTGCAAGGCGCATGCGCCTTTCGGCACCACGGCGCTGCTGGTGACGCTGATCACCGACACGCCGGCGATCACCGCCGCCGCGGTCGCCGCTGGCGCCGAAGCGGCCAGAGAGAAGGTGGCGGGCTTCCTCGGCCTGCATCTGGAAGGGCCGCATCTCTCCATAGCCCGCAAGGGCGCGCATGATCCGGCGCTGATCCGGCCGATGACGGACGCCGATCAGGCGGCGCTGATCGCGGCGCGCAGGGAGCTTCCCGTCCTGCTCACCACGGTCGCGCCGGAATCGGTAGAACCGGCCCGCGTCGCGGCGCTGGCCAAGGCCGGCGTGGTCGTCAGCCTGGGCCACAGCGATACCGACTACGCGACGGCCACCGCCTTCGCCGAAGCCGGCGCCACGGTCGTCACGCATCTCTTCAACGCCATGAGCCAGATCGGCAACCGCGAGCCGGGATTGGCGGGCGCGGCGATCGATACCGGCGGCTTGTATGCCGGCATCATCGCCGACGGCATCCATGTCCATCCGGCCACCATGATCCTCGCGCTGCGCGGCAAGCCGGGACCGGGCAAGATCCTGCTGGTCACCGACGCCATGGCGACGATCGGCACCGACATGACCTCCTTCACGCTGAACGGCCGCACCATCTACCGCAAGGACGGGAGTCTGCGGCTTGCCGACGGCACGCTCGCCGGCGCCGATCTCGACATGATTTCCGCCGTGCGCTACGTCCACCGCGTCGTCGGGCTCGAGCTCGACGAGGCCCTCCGCATGGCCTCGCTCTATCCGGCCGAGGCAATCGGCCAGGCGCACCGCCTCGGCCGTTTCGCCAACGGCACGGCCGCCGACATCGTTGGTCTGTCGGACGGCCTGGACGTCAGGAATGTCTGGATCGGCGGTGAAAAGGTGTTTGGAGCGTAGGCTTACTCCTTCGTCATACTCGGGCAGGTTTCTGCCGGGGTAGACATTTTCTGACCATGAAGATTGAGGCTTGGTGCTTATCGGCCTTAAAATGTGCCGCGCATTTTGAGAATTTCGCGACAAAAGAGATGCGCGAAAGGTAGAAATGTCAGGGCTTGTATACCGTGACCCTCGGTACGCCGTCTTCGCCGACCTCGATCTTGATGCGTTCATCGCTAGGGGTAGGGGGAGGTGCCAAACTGACAACTTTTCCATCCTCCAGCCGATCCTCGGCTAAAAGTTCCTTTCCTCTTGCCGTTTTAAGGCGTTCCAGATGATCGATTATGATCCCTGACATCTTTGCCTTCCAATGAACACGAAAGTAGGCGCAGAGCGCTCCCGAAGAGATGTATGTCATCGCGACATGATCTGCAAAGAAAATAGTACAACAACCGCGATGATCGGAATAATGGCGCCTTAGAAGAAATACGCTATCGTGCCCGGTTCGCCAGGTAAATATCCTTATACGTCTCGCGCAGCACGTTCTTCTGCACCTTGCCCATCGTGTTGCGCGGCAATTCGTCGACGAAGATCACCTGCTTCGGATGCTTGTATTTCGCCAGTCGCCCGCCGATGGCCTGGGCTATGTCGGCGGCGCCGATCGACGATCCCGGCTTGCGCACCACCACCGCGGTGACGCCTTCGCCGAAATCGGGATGGGCGACGCCAATCACCGCGCTTTCGCTGACGCCGTCCAGCGCGTCGATCTCGCTTTCGATCTCCTTCGGATAGACATTGTAGCCGCCCGAGATGATCAGGTCCTTGCCGCGCCCGACGATGTGCACATAGCCGTCGGCATCGATCAGCCCGAGGTCGCCGGTGATGAAGAAGCCGTCGTCGCGGAATTCGGCTTTGGTCTTCTCCGGCATGCGCCAATAGCCGGCAAAGACGTTCGGGCCCTTGACCTCGATCATGCCGATCTCGCCCTGGGGCAGCGGCCTGGCGGTCTCGGGATCGGTGATGCGCAGCGAGACGCCTGGCAAGGGGAAACCGACCGTGCCGGCGCGCCGCTCGCCGTCATAGGGGTTGGACGTGTTCATGTTGGTCTCAGTCATGCCGTAGCGCTCGAGGATGGCGTGGCCGGTCCTTTCGCGCCAGGCCCTGTGCGTCTCGGCGAGCAGCGGCGCCGAGCCGGAGATGAAGACCCGGATCGTTTTCGCCGCCTCGCGTGTCAGGCCGTCCTGCTGCAACAGCCGCACATAGAAGGTCGGCACGCCCATCAGCGCCGTCGCGTGCGGCATCAGGGACAGGATGCGCACCGGATCGAATTTCTGCTCGAAGAACATTTTCGCGCCGGACATCAGGACGACGTTGGTGGCCACGAATAGGCCATGCGTGTGGAAGATCGGCAGCGCGTGGATCAGCACATCGTCGGCGCCGAAACGCCACTGCTCCACCAGCACGCGCGCGTTGGAGGCGAGGTTCTCGTGGCTGAGCATCGCGCCCTTGGAACGGCCGGTCGTGCCCGAAGTGTAGAGGATCGCGGCAAGATCGTTCGGCCCGCGCGCGACATCGCTGAAATCCGTCGCCTGCCGCGACGCCTGACCGGGGAGCGTTCCCTGCCCGTCGCGGCCGAGTGTGAGCACCGTGGCGCCGACCGCCGCAGCAAGCGGTTCAACGCCCGAAAGACGGTCCGGATCGCAAACGATCAGCCTCGGCTCCGCGTCGCGGAAGAAATAGTCGAGCTCGGGCAGCGTGTAGGCGGTGTTGAGCGGCAGGAAGACCGCGCCGGCGCGCAACGAAGCGAGATAGAGCAGCGCCGCCTCCGGGCTTTTCTCGACCTGGACCGCGACTCGGTCGCCGGGCTCGACGCCCGCTTGCGCCAGCGCATGCGCCAGCTGCGCAGACTTCATCAGCATGTCGCCATAGGTGATCGAACGGCCGTCATCCGTCTCCATCAGCAGCCGGTCGGGGGCCGGCATGCGGGAACGGAAGGCGCTGAACAGATGATTGGTCATGCAATGTCCTCAAGGCGGACGAAGGCCGAATGGCGCATGCGATGCGCTCGCCTGAGCGAATACCAGATTTGGCAGCCGGAGCAAAAATTGCGCGGCAGTTTCAGTCGCTATCTGCGGCGCGCCTTGCTGACGCCGACCCTCGCATCATAGGCGAAGCGTTCCATGCACATCGCCGCGGTGAGCCGGTAATGGTTGAGAAGCGCCTCGACTGCGCCGTCGGCGTCGCCATCCAGCGTGCGCTCGGCGATGATGCGGTGCTCGCCAAGATCGTCGCGTCCCATCCCCGGCGCGTTTTGGGAGATCAGGCGGTAGCGCGAGGCTTGATCGGAAAGCTGATCGCAGAAGGCGATCAGCCACTTCGACCGGCATGCCGCGATCAATGCGCGATGAAAGGCGCGGTGCAGCTTTTCCCACTCGGGATTGTTGGTTGTCGGGTCATCCGGCAGCCGGCGCTCGGCGCGCGCAAGGCGGTGCAGGGCGAGCACCAGCTGCTCTTCCCACTCGGCGGTGCGGTGCGCAATGGATTCGCGCAGCGCCCGCTCCTCCAGCCAGCAGCGCGTGCGCGTCAATTCCTCCAGTTCCGCGGCGCTGACCGGCATCAGGAAGAAGCCGCGCTGGTCGTGACGGCCGAGCAGGCCCTCGGCGGCCAGCCGGTTGAGTGCCTCTCGTACCGGCGAGGCGCCGGCGCCGTAGCGGGAAACGACCCATTCGACCCGCAGTTTCGTCTCGGACTCCAGAGCGCCGCGCAGCAGGTCGTCGCGCAGTTGCTGGTAGACCGAGCTGGCAAGCGTGCTTTTGCCGCCCTTGCTTTCGCCCGGCTCGGTGTTTCCGTTTGTCAAACGAACTCCTGTTGCTTGCCCCTGGTGTGCCAGGGCCCCTCGGCGAAGCAATTTCCCGTAACTATATTATACAGCCGGGCAACGGCGCCTCAAGCGGAAGATGAGATATTCGACTTTAAGACAAGACGACGCGTTTATTCATTGAACAAAGTAGAATCTCGGCAAAAAGCCGATATTTCTGCACTGCTTCGCTTTATTGAACAGTCGTTCAATCTCCCATGCGCTCTGCAACTTACGCGGGAGATCGCATCGGTACACGTTCAGCTTGCGGTCCCGTCGGCAGCCGTGCGAATTGCTTCGATGTTTGCCCGATAGGCCTCGACGCTGCCGCCCTTGAAGACGGCGGCGCCCGCCACCAGCACATTGGCCCCGGCCGCGGTCACCAGCGGCGCCGTCTCGGCCGAGACGCCGCCGTCGATTTCGATATGGATCGGCCGGCTGCCGATCAGCGCCTTCACCCGCTTCACCTTGTCGACGATCGCCGGGATGAAGGCCTGCCCGCCGAAACCCGGATTGACCGTCATGATCAGGATAAGGTCGAGCCGGTCGAGCACATATTCGATCGCCGTTTCCGGCGTCGCCGGATTGAGCGAGACGCCGGCCTTCTTGCCCAGGCTCTTGATGGTCTGCAACGAGCGGTCGAGATGCGGCCCCGCCTCGGCGTGCACCGTCATGCCGTCGCAGCCGGCTTCGGCGAAGGCCGCCAGGTAAGGATCGGCCGGCGCGATCATCAGATGGCAATCGAAGAAGGCCTTGGTGCGGTTGCGGATCGCCTTGATCACCGGCGGGCCGAAGGTGATGTTGGGCACGAAATGGCCGTCCATCACGTCGAGGTGGATCCAGTCGGCGCCGGCCGCCGCGACGGCCTCGACCTCATCGCCCAGCTTCGAAAAGTCGGACGCCAGCACTGATGGCGCGATCAGGGTCTTCTTGCTCATCAAAGGCCTCTCCAGGCGTCCTCATCGGCGCGCTGCCTGCACGCCTTCATGCGGCGTCTGCCTAGACCATCGTCCAGCCAAGGGGAAGCACGTTTTCCGCATCGGTCGGCGGACAGGCAAAAACCGCTGGCCCCGACCCGGGAAAGAAAGACCCCGCCGGATTGCTCCGGCGGGGTTCGGGCGCGGTAATAACCGGCTCCTTACTGAAGGTTGTTGGTCGCGGGGTTCCGCTGCAACCTTGGTCGGTCTCGTGGCACCAACTGCTGCAGGATATCGGGATTGAGCAGCAGGTCCGGATCGATCTCCAAGCCTGGCCGTCGGCGGATCGGGAAGCAATCCGGGTACCGTCCGGTCGTCCCGACCGGGCATCGCCGCCGGATGATCGGCTGGCAAATGCCATCGATCATCTCCGAGCCCGGAGCGCATTCAGCGTCAACAACCCTGCGGCACGCGCCTTCGATCACTTCCGTTCCGCGCGGGCACACACAGGCGCCGCGCTTGTTGAGGATCTGGCCGCGGATGGAGCAAGCTTGCGGTTTCCTGACTGGCGCGCAAACCTTGCCTCTCACCTCCGTCCCTTTCGGGCAGACGCAATCGCCATCGGCATTGCGCACTTGGCCACGGATGCGGCACTGGGCGGGCGGCTGCCTGTCAGGCACGCAAGCCTTGGCGGCGCGGTCGAAATGCGTACCCTTGGGGCAGACACACCCGTTCGCCGTCGGCACCGCGCCGCGAATCGTGCATTTCGGCGGGGCGACCTGACAGACGCCGTTCACCAACTCGCCGCGGCGGCAGACGCAGTTGCCCTCCTGGTCGCGGTACTGGCCAGGACGCAATGTGCATTGCGGCTCCTGCGGCTCGCCGCCTTTGACGCACTTGCCGTTTTCCAGCTCCGTGCCGCGCGGGCAGATGCAGCGCCCGTCCGCCGTCCGGATCTGGCCCTGCAGCAGGACGCAGCGCGGCGGCACCGGCAGCGGTTGCAGCTTGCCGCCGCCCGAACTGCACTGGCCGTTGCGGAAGGTGGTGCCTTCCGGGCAGGCGCAGCGGCCGGCCTGGTTGAGCACCATGCCGTTCGAGCACTGGTCCTTCACCTCATGCCGGATGGTGAAGGAATGGCAGGCATAGGCCCTGCCGCGATCGCCCTGGACGTTGGTCTGGTCGCGCGACAGCACATCGCCGCCTTGCACCGGCGTGTTCGGAGGAAGTGCGCCGACGCAGTTCTGGCCGTTGACCGTGCCCTTGAGATCGGCAAGGCGCCCGTCCTCGGGAAGGGTCACGGTGACGTGGTGGCTGTGGCTTTCGCCGGCGCCCAGCGTCAGATCGGCGATGCAGGACGCAGGCAGCGCCGTCGGCTCGGGCGCGCAGCCGAAGGGCGGGTCGATCGAGGTGATCTGAACGCCTTCCAGCCGGCCGAGACCCTCCACGCCGATCGCATCGCCGATGCGGACCGGACCGGAGAAGGGATTCGGCCCGTCATTCGTGATGGTGATCTCGAACGAGCAGGGTTGTCCCGGCTGGCACTCGGCATCGCCGGTCTTCTCGACGCGGATGGTGGAGGCGCCGCCGCCCTTCGCGCAAGCCTGGCCGATCGGATAGACGATGTCGTCGCCCGGCGCTGGCCCCAAGCTGCCGCGCGCGCAGTTCTCGAACGCACCGTTGCCGCTCACCGTCACGTCGAAGTGCCGGCTGGTTCCGGCCGTCACTGCGGCGCCGGGAATCTGGCACGACAGCGTGTCGGCAGGCACCGGTCCGCAAGCCCACTCCGCGCCGTCAGGGGTGACGGTCTGGATCTGGACAGGCGCGCCGCCCGATACCAGCGTCGCGGCATCGCTCACCCGCACCGGTCCGGTGGGAGCCGAGGTGCCGGCATTGGTGACGGTGATGCGGCAGGAAACAGCGGCACCGGCCAGAGAGCCGCCGCAGGTCTTGGTGATGCGCAGGCCGGGCTGGCCGCCATTCGGATGGCGGATGCGCTCGATCGCGCAGGCCTTGTTGTTGGCGAGGTCGGCCTCGCCGGGAATGCCTTTCACCTCGGCGCAGTTCTCCACCGTGTCCGGCCGGTAGTTTGCCGGCATCGCCGCCTTGACGACGATCGGCGTCGAGGCGCCCGGAGGCAGCGAGATGCCGGCATTGTCGCAGCGGAACTGTCCAGGGCCGTTCGGCCTGCAGTTCCATGGCGGGCTCGGCCCGAAGGTCGACGAGGTCGGCGCGCCGCCCGGATAGGTGTCGATCACCGTCAGCGGCCCATTATAGGTGCCGGTGCCGTTGTTGATGATGTCGATCACGAAGGTGCAGACGCCGTCCGGTGTGCAGACCGGGGTGCGGGCGCGCTTCTTCAGGATCAGGTCGACCTTCTTCTCCACCGGCGGACTGCACTGCGGATCGCGGTCGCCACGGCGGCAGATTGGGATCGAGGCGCAGCCGCGGTCGTTCTCCTGGCTGCCGAACAGCGGCTTGCCGCTGGCCTTGTAGTCATAGGCGACGCAATTGCGCAGCACGCCGCCCTGCCAGCCGCCCGCCGGCTTGAAGCCGAGCTTGAGGTTGACGGAAGCTCCGGGATTGAGCGTGGTGGCCGGATAGGTGCAGGTCATCGGCGTCGTGCCTGGCACGCAGGCCCAAGGCGCGTTTGGCCCGGAGGTCAGCACGGAGCCGGCCGGCAGCGTCACCTCGTCGAGCACGATGTTGCCGTTATAGGGCGCGTCGCCGACATTGGTGACGGTGATGGTGAAATCGCAGCCGCCGGCCATCGTGCAGCGCGGCACGTCGGCATGCTTCTCGACCTTGAGGTCGGGCTGTTTTTCGGGCGGGCACTTCAAGTCGCGCGGGATGACGATGTCGATCACCTGCGTGCAGCAGAGCCCCCAGCCCTCCTTCGGCCCGGCATAGGTCTCGATGCCGGTGACGATGAGGTGGATGGCCTCGCCGGGCGAGGCGCCGATGATCTTCCAGTTCAGCACGCCGCCGCCGACCGGCACCTTCTGCGTGTCGGGAACGATGCTGATGCCTGGTGTCGTCGTCGACACCTGCACCCATTTGCCGGCCATCTCGGGTCCGACCGGCATATGGTAGATGAAAGCGCCGCCGCCGGGCACGCAGTCGACTGTGCCGTGCTCGACCTTGAAGCATTCCTTGTCCGGAGGCGGAGGCGGCGGGTTGCACTTGGTCGGGTCGATCTTGATCGAGGTCTTCACCCCGGTAAGGAAATCGCCGTCGTCGGGCTTGTCCGGATCCTGCGAGGGGATCGTTGTTGGCGGACCGCCCCTGAAGACCACCTCGATCTCACCCTGATTGTCGACCGCCGTCGGCACGGGAAAGGTCGCATGGTCTATCTTGGCGGTGATGCGGAAAGTGATGACGCGTTCGTTTGCGGCGCCCGCGCCATCGAGGTTGGCAGCACTGATGCGGAAGTTGGAAACGCTCGCCGTGTCGTTCGGGCCGGCCGACGTGCTGATGGAAGCAGCCGGCAGCGGTCCGCCGGAAGCGCCAGTGCCGTCGCCGGCGACATCGACGCTGACGATCTGCAGGCCGTGCGGCAGTTGGTCCTTGAAATCGAGCCTTGTCGCCTTGAGCAAGGCAGCCACGCTTGGCCGGTCGAAGTCCTGCGGGTCGCCATGGATGCCGAAGCTCAGGACATATTCGACCGCATCGCAGCTTCTCTGGCCGCCTTTCTTGGTGAAGAACGGCACGATCCGCGCAAGCTCCGCATTGATGCCGCGTGACGCTGGATTGGCGGCCTGGTTGGTCGCGGCCGGAGCCTGGTCCTGGGCGAGCGCCGGCAAGGCCGGCATCATGGCGACTGCGATACCGGCCGCCATCAGCCAGCGCGCGCCGCGCCTGGCATATGACAGGGGTTTCGTGATCATTTTCATGACGCTTTTGCGCGAGGCGAAGCGGGAATGGGCGAGATCGCTCATCTGTCCCTCCTCGGCGCTTCGCACTCGACGGCTGGCGTCCTGAGCGGCAGTGTCATCTTGCAGCAAGGGTAGTAGCCGCCCTTGTCCTGATCGGACTTGCGGTAGAAGCAGAGCCCGACATCGACGGTGTCGCCTGGATTGTGGCCGGTGATGTCGACCGTGTAGGGCTTGCCCGGAACATGCGACATGGGGGTTGTCACCCCGACGCCGGGCGTCCTGGACTGCGCCTTGATCGAATCGCCGCCTAAGCCGGCATGGTCATGGAGAGTAAGTTCGGCCCGCAGCCCGCGCGGCGTGCAGTAATAATGCACGTCCTCGACATCCACACAGGGCGGCGTATTGCCGGGCGGCGGGAAATCGGGCGGATAGAACGGAGGCAGATAGCCGCCGCCGGGGATTTCCTCGTAATAGCCGGCGCGGCCCTCGCAAGGGCGCCAGACCCTGACGTCGCCGACATGGCCTTGGACACCGGGGTCTTCGAAATAGCCGTCGAAATCGACGAACCAGGACCCGAAAGGCGGCACGTTGGCCGGCTTGACCAGCGCGCTCGGCGTCAGCTGCACGCCATGCACGGCAAGCGGTCCGCCGGCACCGAGCCGCTCGGCGAGCTCGGGATTGTCGCGCAGCTTGTCGCCGGTGTTGATGACGGTGTCGGTGCAGACGGACGTGTCGAGATTGCCCTCGGCGTCGTAGCGATATTGCAGGTCGACGCCGCCGGCCGACTGGCGATTGCGCTGTGGGAAGCCGACCGCATATTCCTGCGGCGCCTCGACCCAGGCCGATTCCGTCGCCGGATCGTCTGGATCCTCGCGCCAGTAGCGGATCAGCTCGCCTTTGCCGGAGGAGGCGAAACGGCTGTAATCGAAGCGGTTCTCGACCGGGCCGCGCTGGGCGAGATACATGAAGCCCTTGTTGTCGAAGGCGATGTCGGTGACGGCGTAGTCCTGGTCCGCCTTGACCGTCAGCTCCCAGCGCGGATCGCCGGCAAAGCTTCCGTCGCTCGCAGTGCCGACCGACCAGATCTCGGCCTTCTCGCCGACGGAATAATAGAGCCGCCCGCCATGATAGGCGACGGCCCGGACGCGGCGCGCATCCTGCGTATAGCCCCAGGTCTCCGGGTTTTCGCTATCGAAAGCGGCAGCCTGGATGTCCATCACGGCGCCGTCGTCGGCGACCGGGGCGAGTCCATGCGCCGGGCGTCCGGCAACGCCGTGGTCGAAACTGTCGATCAGATTCCCTTCGATATCGATGCGGTGAATGAGCCCGGTGTCGAGATCCGAAGCGAAGAACTCGCGATGGGTCGGATCGAAGGCGAGATTGCCGATACCGGGCCCGCTGTTGGTGTCGATATCGGCGAATTTCGAGACCGCGCCCGTGATGCCGTCGATCTTCCAGATCGTGCCTGGACCGCCGCCATTCTCGGTGCCGAACTGGCCGTCCATGAAGACCGCACCCGCGGCGCCGCGGCGCTGCCGTTCCGGTCTGCCGTCATTGTCGGCGTCCGGCGTGACGATCTCGATGCCGTGCAGCGAGGTCGCGGCCGCGTAGAGGTCGGGAACGCTCGATGGCACGCCGTCGCGCACGCCGTCGTCATAGGCGAGGCCGAACACCTCGCCGATCTGGCCGGCCGTCACCTCGAAGGGCGGAGGCGTGTTGACCAGTTGGCCGGAAGCCGGCCCGCCGAGATTGGAAACATTGAAAACGCGCAATGAGGCGCGGGATGTGTCGATGAAGGTCTCGTCGACCGGGTCGACGCCGGGCGGCAGGCCCTGATCGAAATCGGGAATGGTAGTGCCCGGAAAGCCGGTGACCGCCATCGAGCCGGGATAAATGATCCGGGTTTCCTGCGCCTTCGCCACGCCACCGAGAAAGAGGCCGGCGGACAGCGCCAGGGCAAGAATTCCGCTGCTTGTCGCGATTGCGCGGAGCAAATTGTCGCCGTGGGAACGCAGGAACGAGCCGCGAACGCCAGACATTGAACTCCCCCCGAAGCCGCTGGAAGGAACGTCCGCCTCCGCCGCTCCAATCAGGGCAAGGCGCGGCGTTGCAGCACGTTCTTCCCTGATCGAATTGTCTGTTTTCCTCCTTGTGACGATACGCCGGCTCCTATGCGGGGTCAACGAAATCAGCCGGAAGCCCAGCGCGTCGGCCCCTTCCCGAAGGCGGTGATCGCGCTGGACTCCCGTTGCTCCCGGAGACCGCGAAGTCTCTGGGTTCCTGATCATGGCGGCTTTCCTTTCCGGGCCGCACCATAGCGGCGCCTGACCGTCAGTCGCTGGCTGGCGGGAAAAGGTTCACGGGAAGATAGCGGAGCGGAAAGCGCCCTCGATTGTCACCAGATCCAGTCGCCCCGGCCGAGCGCCGAAACCGCCTCGACGATGCGGGTGAAGCTCGTCCGTGCACGGCCGACCATGTGCCGGGCCCTGAGGTAACCATGCACCAGCCCTGGCTCCTCGAACCAGGTGGCGCGTCCGCCGGCCGCGACGACACGGTCGCGATAGGCTTCGCCGTCGGAGGACAGCGGATCGCATTCCGCGGTGATCAGCACCGTTGGCGGCAAGTTTGCGAAATCGGCATCGGCGAGCGGGTAGAGCGTGATGTCGCCGGTCAGGTCGGCGCCGCCGGTGCGGATATGCTTGTAGAAGTCGAGGTCGCGCACGGTCAGCATCGGCGCCTCGGCATGGGTCACATAGGAGCCGCGCGAATGGTCGCCGCCAAGGCCGGGATAGATCAGCACCTGGCCGGCCGGCTTTTTCCTATGGCCGCGGGTCGCATGCGCGACGGCCGCGCAGAGATTGCCGCCGGCGCTGTCGCCGCAGAGCAGCACCGGGCAGTCATAGGTCCTGGCGGACCATTCGAAGGCGTCCATGGCGTCGTCGAAAGCGGCCGGATGCAGATGCTCGGGTGCCAGCCGGTAGTCGAGCGAGACCACATCGAAGCCGGTGCGGGCGCAAAGCTCGGCGCAGACATCGTCATGGCTGTCCAGCCCGCCAAGAATGAAGCCGCCACCATGGATATAGAGCACCATCGCGGTCTTGTTCGGCGCCGCATTGCGGTAGATGCGGATCGAGATCTTATTGGTGGGCGCGGCAACGGCCATCGTCTCCGCCGTCACCCCTTGCGGATAGCCGGCAAAGAACTCACGGCACATCCGGTCGTAGATCGCCCGCTGCTCTTCGATCGTGTAGTCGATCGTATCGGGCGGGTAGTAGGAGTTGGTTTTCTCGATGAAGGCCCAGGTCTCGGCGTCGATGAGGGTTTTGTAGTCGGTCATAGACACTCCTTACCTCCCCCTCGATGGAGGAGGTCGCCGCGAAGCGGCGGGTGGGGGTGGCGGCGCTTCACCCCGCCCCCCGGACCTTCGGTCCGACCCTCCCCATCGAGGCGAGGGTAAGGCAGCGTTATCGTCCCTTCCACACCGGGTCGCGCTTCTCCGCGAACGCGCGGAACCCTTCCATATTGTCTTCCGACCCGTAGAGCTTGTCGACCGTCGGCAGCTGCCGGCGCGTCACCTTGTTCATGGCGTCCTGGAAGGTCAGCGCCTCGGCAACTCGCGCCGTCTCCTTGATCGAGGCGAAGACCAGCGGCGGGCCGCTGGCCAAAAGCCTCGCGATCTCCCAGACGCGCTCCTCGAGCTTTTCCTTGGGCAGCACCTCGTTGACCAGGCCCCAGCGATGCGCTTCCGCCACGTCCATCCAGCGGCCGGTGAACAGGAGGTCCATGGCGATGTGGTAGGGAATGCGCTTCGGCAGCTTGATCGTCGCCGCGTCGGCCAAAGTGCCGGCGCGGATCTCGGGCAGCGCGAAGGAGGAATGGTCCGAGGCATAGATGAGGTCGCAGGATAGCGCCAGCTCGAAGCCGCCGCCCACCGCCATGCCGTTGACGCAGGCGATCACCGGCTTGTTGAGATCGCGCAACTCCTGCAGCCCGCCAAAGCCGCCGACCCCATAGTCGCCGTCGACCGCATCGCCGGCGGCGGCCGCCTTCAGGTCCCAGCCGGCGCTGAAGAACTTGTCGCCGGCCGTCTTGACGATGGCGACGCGCAATTCCGGATCGTCGCGGAACGCCTTGAAGGTCTCGCCCATTAGTCGCGATGTCTTGAGGTCGATCGCATTGGCCTTCGGCCGGTCGAGCGTGACCTCGAGGATCGCGCCTTCGCGGCGGGTGGTGATGACGTCAGCCATTCTTCTTCTCTCCAAGCACGAGCAGGGCGTCCGCGATCCATGCGCCCTTGCCTTCGGCGCAGACGATCAGCGGGTTGATGTCGAGTTCTTCGATCTCGCCTTCGTTCTTCTGCACGAAGTCGGCGATGCCGGCGATGGCGTCGATGGCGGCGTTGACGTCGGCCTTCGGCCGGCCGCGATAACCTTCGAGGAGAGGATAGAGCTTGAGCCCACGCAATGCCGCCTCGATGTCGTCACGCGTCGCCGGCAGCATCAGGGTGACGCTGTCGCGCAGCAGCTCGACCAGCACGCCGCCGGTGCCGAGCGTCATCACCACGCCGAACATCGGGTCGCGGGTGAAGCCGACGATCAGTTCGGCGACGCCGTCGCGCACCATGCGCTCGGCATAGAGTCCCGTGCCGAGCGGCAGAAGGTCATGCGCGGCGGCGCTGACGGATTCGGCATCCTTGAGGTTCAGCCTGACGGCGCCGACTTCCGATTTGTGCGTCACGCCGAGCGCCTTGAGCGCCACCGGAAAGCCCAGCGTCATGGACGAGATCACCGCCTCGACCGCATTGGAAGCACGTTCGCCCTTCGGCACCGGCAGGCCGGCCTTGATCAGCCTTTCCTTGGCTTCGGCCTCGTCCGGCGTGACGCGCTTGGCTTCGGCCGCGCCGGCGGCCGTTGTATCGACCGGCTGCGCCTGCGGCTCGCGCCACGCCCAGCCGATGAAGGCGGCGGCCTGGGCGGCATCCATGGCTTCGGAGATGCCGAACAACGGCACCATGCCGCGCGCCATCAGGCCGGCGGTGTATTCCTCAGGCAGGTTCTCCGGCAGCGAGGAGACGATCGCGCCTTGCGCCTTGTTGGTCTTCAGCGCCGCCTCGAAGGCACGCAGCGTCGCCCACCAGTCCACGTCCGAGCAGCGGTCCGGGCGCGGGAAGTCGAGCACCAGCATGTTGAGATCGAAGCCGCCCGACACCATCGCGGTGAAGGTGGCGGTCATAGCCGGCTCGTTGTTCCAGATGAAGGTGTGGTAGTCGAGCGGATTGGCGACAGCGACCAGCGGGCCGAGCGTCGATTTGACATGCGCGCGATGCTCGGCCGTCAGTGCGGGGAAATGCACCCAGCGCCCCTCGGCGCTGTCGGCCATCACCGAAGCCTCGCCGCCGGAGCAGCTCATCGACGACAGCCTGTAGCCGGGGAGAGGCCCGGTAATGTGCAGCAGCTTCAGCGCCTCGATGAAGGCCGGAATGGAATCGACGCGCGCAATGCCAAGCCGCTTCAGGAAAGCGCCGGAGGCGGCGTCGGAGCCGGCCAGCGAAGCGGTGTGCGAGACCGTCGCCTGCCGCGCCTGTTCGGACCGCCCGACCTTCATGGCGATGATCGGCTTCTTCAATTCGCGCGCCCGTGCCGCCAGCTTCTCGAAGCCGGCGACTGAGTCGAAGGCTTCGATATGCAGGCCGAGCGAGGTGACGCGTTCGTCCTCGATCAGGCCCAATGCCATTTCCGAAAGGCCGGTCTGCGCCTGGTTGCCCGCCGTCATCAGGAAGGCGATCGGCAGGCCGCGCTTCTGCATCGTCATGTTGATGGCGATGTTGGACGACTGGGTGATGATGGCCACGCCCTTGCCGCCCTCAGCCAGGCGGATGCCGCCATGCTGGTCGGGCCACAGCAACGCGCCATCGGCATAGTTGATCAGGCCGTAGCAGTTCGGGCCGATGATCGGCATATTGCCGGCGGCGGCGACGAGCTCCGCCTGCAGTCGCTCGCCGTCCTCGTCATAGGCTTCGGTCTCGAGGAAGCCGGCGGCGAAGCAGACGGCGCCGCCGGCGCCGCGCTCGGCCAGCGCCTTGATCACCTCGATGGTGAGATGCCGGTTGACGCCGACAAAGGCGGCGTCCGGCGCTCCGGGCAGGTCGGCGACCGAGCGGTAGGCCTTGCGGCCGGCGACCTCGTCCTTGGTCGGGTGCACCGGCCAGATTTCGCCGGCAAAGCCCATCTTGATCGACTGCGCCACGACGGCGGCGGCCTGCGCCCCGCCGAACACGGCGATCGATTTCGGGCGCAGGAGACGTTCGAGTTTATGCATGGCCATCTTTTCGTTTGAGCGCGATCTTGTCCAAGGCCGGATTCCGGCCTTGGCATATCATGCTCTAAGCTCCGAACGGACGCAGCAGCGCCCGCGAAATAATATGTCGCTGAATCTCCGAGGTCCCTTCCCAGATGCGCTCGACACGGGCGTCGCGCCAGATGCGCTCCAGCGGCAGGTCGTCCATCAGCCCCATGCCGCCATGGATCTGGATGGCTTCGTCGGCGACATAGGCCAGCATTTCGGTGGCCTTGAGCTTGGCCATGGCCATGTCCTGGTCGGTGACGGTGCCCTGATCGTACTTCCAGCCGGCTTCGAAGACCATCAGGTCGGCGGCTTTCAGTTCCGTCGCCATGTCGGCGAGCTTGAAGGAGATGCCCTGGAACTTGCCGATCTGCTGGCCGAACTGCTGGCGCTGCGCGGCATATTCGATGGCATGCGACAGCGCGCGCTCGGCGCGGCCGAGGCAGGTGGCGCCGACCTGGAGCCGCGTGGCGCCGAGCCAAGAGTTTGCAACTTCGAAGCCCTTGTGCACTTCGCCTAGAATCTGACTTGCCGGCAGCCGGCAGTCGTCGAACTCCAGGATCGAGTTGGTATAGCCGCGATGCGAGACATTGCGGTAGCCGTCGCGCACCGTGAAGCCCTTGGTGCCCTTGTCGACGAAGAACGCGGTGATCTTCTTGCGTTTGCCACGCGGTGAATCCTCTTCGCCCGAGGCCATGAAGACGATGGCGAAGTCGGCGATGTCGGCGTGGCTGATGAAATGCTTGGTGCCGTTGAGCACCCAGTCAGAGCCGTCCTGCATGGCGGTGGCCTTCATGCCGCGCAGGTCGGAGCCTGCGCCCGGCTCGGTCATCGCCAGGCAGTCCCACTTCTCGCCGCGAATGCAAGGGAAGAGGTATTTCTCGCGCTGCTCCGGCGTGCCGGCGAGCAGGATGTTGGACGGGCGCGCCACGCAGGTCCAATGCAGCGCGTAATTGGCGCGGCCGAGCTCCTTCTCGTAGAGCAGCCAGCTCACCGTATCGAGGCCGGCGCCGCCGACATCGGCCGGCATGTTGGCCGCGTAAAGCCCGGCCTCGATCGCCTTGGCCTTCAATTCGTCGATCAGCTCGCGGCGCAGCACGCCGGTGCGCTCCACCTCGCGCTCATGCGGGTAAAGCTCGTTCTCGACGAAGGCGCGCGTTGTGTCGACGATGAGCTTCTGTTCTTCCGAAAGACCGAAATGCATCGCCTCACCCCTTCTTCTTGCTCTTCTTTGCCTTATCGGCCTTGGCGGGCTTCCCGGCTTTTATCGGCTTTTCAGCCTTTGCCGGCTTCTCGGCCTTCTTCGCCGGCTTGGTCGCCTTGGCCTTTGCGACAGGCTTGGCCGGGCTCTTCCTTGCCGCCAGCTTGGCGAGCTGCCTGGTGTAGTCCTTGTGCAGCGCGCCGGCGCCCCAGCCCTTGCCCTTGTTCTGCTTCGATAGCGCTTCCATGATCGCGACCAGATTGTCGTCGCGGATGCGCTCCAGCTCGCGGATCGAGAGGCCATGCGCCTGCTCGTCCGACTGCGTGGCGATCAGGTCGACCAGTTCGTCGTTGAACTCCGGCACGTCCATCAGCTTGGTCCATGGCCATTTCAGACACGGTCCGAACTGCGCCATGAAGTGGCGCATGCCGGCCTCGCCGCCGGCGACGCGATAGACCTGGAACATGCCCATCTGCGCCCAACGCAGGCCGAAGGAATAGCGCATGATGTCGTCGAGCTCCTCGACGGTGCAGATGCCGTCCTTGACCAGCCACAGCGCCTCGCGCCAGGCGGCTTCGAGCAGGCGGTCGCCGACAAAGGCCTCGATCTCCTTGCGCACCACCACCGGCTTCATGCCGATCGAGGCGTAGAGCTCCTTGGCGACCTCGATCGCCTCGGGGAAGGTCTGTTCGCCGCCGACGATCTCGACCAGCGGCAGAAGATAAACGGGGTTGAACGGATGGCCGACGACCAGCCGCTCCGGATGCTTCTTCATCGCCACCTGCATGTCGGTCGGCTTGATGCCGGAGGTGGACGAGCCGACGATGGCGTTGGCCGGCGCATGCTGGTCGATCTCGGCCAGCACCTTGTGCTTGAGGTCGAGCCGCTCCGGCACGCTTTCCTGGATGAAATCGGCGTCAGCGACCGCCTCGGCGATGGTCTTGGCAAAGGTCAGCTTGCCTTCCTTGGGCAGGCCGTCCGGCAGCATCTGCTTATAGGCGCGGCGTGCGCCCTTCATCACTTCGCCGACCTTGCGCGACGCTTCCGGATCCGGATCGAAGATCGACACATCTATGCCGTTGAGCAGCAGCCGCGCCACCCAGCCGGCGCCGATGACGCCGCCGCCGATGGCGGCCGCCTTGTTGATGATGCTCATGGTCAGGCTCCGGTTCTCGTCTTGGCTATATCGGGATTGGTGAGGGCGACGCGCTCGCCGGCGCGGATCACCGCCGGATCGTAGGCCTTGCGGGCAAACACTTCGAGCACGAAGGGCCGGAAGAACTCGACCGGCAGCGTCTCGTAGTCGGGATCGAAGCTCGACTGGTCCCAGCGCTCGCAGAACTGGTCGCAATCGTCGAAATAGGGATGGCCGGCGAAGCGGTCGCGGGCATGCCGGTTGCCGCCCAGGTGATGAGCGTAATAGAGGCGCTGGAAGTCGCCGTGCTTCTCCACCACCCAGGTGCATTGCTCGCGCACAAAAGGCTTCAGGATCGTCGCGGCATACTCATCGTGATTGTAGGGCGCGTAGATATCGCCGATGTCATGCAGCAGCGCCGAGACGATCCAGTCGGTGTCGGCGCCATCCTTCCAGGCGCGCGTCGCCGCCTGCAGGGAATGGTCGAGCCGGGTGATCTTGTAGCCGGAAAGCCCTTCGTCCAACTGCACGAGCGCGTCGAGCAGCCGGTCGCCCGTCTTGGCGGCATAGTCGATCTCATGGGCGGTCAGGAATTCGTAGTCTTCCTTGTCGCCGTCCTTCATCGCGGTGAATTTGACGGTAGCCATGATGCCCGCTCCCCGCCTTATGCCGCGGCTGTGATCGGCGCCCGCTTGGTCAGATTGAGCTTCTTGCGCACTTCCTCAGGCCCGAGCACGCGCGCGCCGAGATTGGTGACGATGCTCACGGCGCGTTCGACCAGCTGTGCGTTGGTGGCCAGCACGCCCTTGTCGAGCCAGAGATTGTCCTCGAGGCCGACGCGGACATTGCCGCCGGCAAGCACGGCGGCCGCCGCATAGGCCATCTGGTTGCGGCCGATCGAGAAGGCCGACCAGTTCCAGGTCGAGGGCACGTTGTTGACCATCGCCATGAAGGTGTTGAGGTCGTCCGGCGCGCCCCACGGCACGCCCATGCAGAGCTGCACCAGCGCGTCCGGGTTGAGCACCTTCTCCTCGACCAGCTGCTTGGCGAACCACAGATGGCCGGTATCGAAGGCCTCGATCTCCGGCTTGACCCCCAGTGCCGTCATCATGCCGCCCATGGCGCGCAGCATGCCCGGCGTGTTGGTCATCACATAATCGGCCTCGGCGAAGTTCATCGTGCCGCAATCCAGCGTGCAGATCTCCGGCAGGCACTGGCGGACATGCTCCATGCGGTTCGACGCGCCGCCCATGTCGGTGCCTTTCTCGCTGAGCGGCAGCGGGCTTTCCGGCGGGCCGAACACCATGTCGCCGCCCATGCCGGCGGTGAGATTCAGCACCACGTCCACATTCGCCTCGCGGATGCGCTCGGTCACTTCGCGGTAGAGATGCACGTCGCGCCTGGGCTTGCCGGTCTCGGGGTCGCGCACATGGCAGTGGACGATCGCGGCGCCCGCCTTGGCCGCATCGATCGCCGAATCGGCGATCTGCTTGGGCGAGCGCGGCACGTGTGGGCTGCGGTCCTGCGTGCCGCCGGAACCGGTCACGGCACAAGTAATGAAGACCTCACGGTTCATCGCGAGCGGCATCGTCTTTCCTCCCAGATTCGATCGGCCATCCATGTCGAGCAAAAAGCTGGAAACCGGCTTTGCTATGACAACCATGCGCCGAAGCTAGCCAAGAATGACCGACTTGCCGGAAACTGTTTTGCGTTTTACGAAGCTCTCATGATAAAAAGCGAAAAGCCGACCATCTTTCGTGCCGAGCGCGAAACGCTGAAGGTTACGTTCCTGGTGTTCTCGGGCTCGTCGATCATGTGCGTGGCTTCGGCGGTCGATCCGTTGCGCGCCGCAAACCGCGTCTCGGGCGAGACGCTGTTCGATTTCAAGCTGGTCTCGGTTACCGGCGAGGCGCCGGTCACGACTTGCGGCCTTCCCGTGTCCGTCAGCGGCCGCTTCGACGCGGCCGAGCCGACCGACATGCTGGTCGTCGTCGCCGGCTTCGGCACGCAGAACTACGCCACGTCGGCATTGCTTGCCGGCTTGCGCAGGGCGGCGCGTGCGGCCCGCGCCTGCGGCGGCGTCGAGGCCGGCACCTGGCTGGTGGCGCGCGCCGGCCTGCTCGAGGGCCGCAGCGCCACCACGCATTGGGAGGACATGGAGGATTTTTCCGCCGCATTCCCGGGCGTCGACGTTCGGCCGGACCGCTATGTCATCGACGGTCCGGTCTTCACCTCTGGCGGCGCCTCGCCAACCTTCGACCTGATGCTGCATCTCGTCCGCACAAGGCTCGGCATGGCCGTGGCGCTCGATGTGGCGAGCGTCTTCATCTACGACCAGGCCCGCGCCGCGACGGATGCGCAGCCGCTGGTCTCGCTCGGCCGGCTCGACGGCTACGACCCCAGGCTCGCCCAGGCGATCCGCCTGATGGAATCGCATGTCGACCAGCCGCTCACCATCGATGCGGTGGCAAAACGCGCCGGCGTCACGGCACGGACGCTGGAAGGCATTTTTCGCAGATCGATCGGCGAGACGCCCGGCGCCTACTATCTGAGGCTGCGCCTCAGCGCCGCCCGCCGCTTGGTGGTCGACACGCGCATCGCCATGGCCGATATTGCCGGACGCACAGGCTTTTCGTCCGCCGCGGCCTTTTCCAGGGCGTTCTCCAGGGCGTTCGGCGAGGCGCCGGTCAGGCTGCGGCGCGGCTGATTATCCAATCGGTCGCTGCCGCCAGATCGTCGACCACAGCTGTAGGCGCCGGGTCGAAGCGCGTTTCGTCGCCAGGACGGTACTTGCCGGTCCGCACGAGCAGCGCCGCGCCGAGCCCGGCGCGCAAAGCACCGGCAACATCGCTCTCCGCATCGTCGCCGACCATGACCGCATCGGCCGGCGGGCAACTCAAACCGGCAAGCGCCGAGTGGAAGAATTCAGGCGACGGCTTGCCGAGCACGACCGGGCTGCGGCCGCTGGCGAATTCGAGCGCCGCGACGAAGGCGCCGGTGTCGAGGCTGAGCAGTCCGTCAACATCCTTGAAGGTGCGATTGGTGGCCAAAGCCAGAAAATCGGCGCCGGCGATCAGTTCGCGGAACGCTCGGTTGAGGCGTGCATAATCGAAAGCCTCGCCGGCATCGCCGACGACGACGGCTTTATCGCTTCCGCCTTCCGCTCCGGAAAACTCGACCTCGAGGTCGGGATGGACGAGCAGATGCGGCCGGCGGCCATGTTTGCGGAGCCATTCGACGGCTGCGCGCGCCGGCGTCTGCAATTCCTCGTCATCTATCTCGATGCCCAGCCCGGCAAGCTGGGCGATGATTGCGTCGCGCGACGAACGTGTCGTGTTGCTGACGAAACGGAGCGGCAGACCGGTGCCGCGCAGCCGCTCCATGGCTGCCGCGGCGCCTGCTATCTGGACGTCGCCATCGTAGACAACACCCAGAAGATCGAGCAGCACCGCGCGTATCATCGATGCAGGATGGAGAAACAGTCTCCGTTCGTCAAATTAAGGAAGAATCAGGCCATGGAAGAATCAGGCGGCGTCGCGGCCTTCACCGACGATGCGCGAGCGCATGCTCCTGGCCAGCGCCGTTTCGAGCCGCGCGGCGACCGCGCGATCCCATTCATTTGGCTTGCGGGCGCCGTCTTTCGAATGCGGCAGCGCCATCAGCCGATCGATGATCGAACCAGCCTCGCTGGGAGAGAGCAGGGCGTCGATTTCGCGTTCGTGCTGCATACGTTTCGCCTCCTTCTTTCCTTCCCGCCACAGGAGTCACGTTTATACGAGTTCCGTGACGGCTGTTTGAAGGCAAGGATGGGGCGATTGAGGGGCGGTTCGGGGCAAGACCTTGTCGTGAAGTCCTGCCCCGCGCGAAGGCGAATTTAACGGCAGCCGCTGCGGTCGGGCAGCCGCTGCGCAGTCAGACGTAGCGGTTGACGATGTTTTCGAGCAGCTCCTGCCGGCCGGAGCGCGGCTGCGGCTCGATCTTCTCCTTCACCACGCGTTCGGCGATCTCCTCCAGCGTGCGCTTGCCCGACAGCATCGCCTTGCCTTCGGCCGTGTTCCAGCCGGCATAGCGTTCCGCGAGCGGGCCGGATAGCGCTTTGTCCTCGATCATCTTGGCCGCCGCCTTGAGGCCGCGCGCGCAGGCATCCATGCCGCCGATATGGCCGATCAGGAGATCGTCCGGGTCGAGGGACTGACGCCGGAGCTTTGCGTCGAAATTGGTGCCGCCGGTCTTGAAGCCCCCGCCTTGCAGGATCTGGTAATAGGCCAAGGCCATTTCCGGAACGTTGTTGGGGAACTGGTCGGTGTCCCAGCCCGACTGGTAGTCGTTGCGGTTCATGTCGATCGAGCCGAAGATGCCGAGCGCATTCGCTAGGGCCAGTTCGTGCTCGAAGGAATGGCCAGCGAGGATGGCGTGGCCCTGCTCGATGTTAAGCTTGACCTCCTTCTCCAATCCGAAACGCTTGAGGAAACCATAGACGGTGGCGACGTCGTAGTCGTACTGGTGCTTGGTCGGCTCCTGCGGCTTCGGCTCGATCAGGATCGTGCCCTTGAAGCCTATTTTGTGCTTGTAATCGACGACGAGGTTGAGGAAGCGGCCGGCCTGTTCCTGCTCGCGAGCAAGGTCGGTGTTGAGCAGCGTCTCATAACCCTCGCGCCCGCCCCACAGCACATAATTCTCGCCTTTCAGCTTCTTGGTGACATCGATGCATTTCTTCACCGTGGCCGCCGCATAGGCGAACACATCCGGATCGGGATTGGTGGCCGCGCCCGCCATGAAGCGGCGATGCGAGAAAAGGTTCGCCGTCCCCCAGAGCAGCTTGACGCCGGTCTCTTTCATCTTGGTCGCGAAATAGTCGGTGATCTCGTCGAGGCGCGCGGCGCTTTCGGAGAAATCCTTGCCTTCCGGGCGCACGTCTGCGTCGTGGAAGCAGAAATAGGGCGCGCCAAGCAGCGAGAACATTTCGAAGGCGACATCGGCCTTGAGCTTGGCTAGTTCCATCGTGTCGATGCCGCCCGGCTTGGCGAACCAGGGCCGGTCGAAGGTCTGGCCGCCGAAGGGGTCGCCGCCCGGCCATGCGAAGGAATGCCAATAGGCGACGGCGAAGCGCAGATGGTCTTCCAGCCGCTTGCCGGCCACCACCTCGTCCGGATTGTAGAACCGGTAGGCCAGCGGATTGGTCGAATCCGGCCCCTCATACTTGATCTTTTTGATATCGCCGAAAAATCCGCTGCTCATGGTTTCCTTCCTCTCCGAGTGCTTTGCCCGATTACCTCAGGCGTAATTGGTTTCGCTCTTGCGGGGCGCGAAAAAGGTCATGTCGAAACGATCCAACGAAGGAGCATGACAATGACCGATCTCAACACGATTGCCAGCAACTACATCGCCGCCTGGAACGAGAGCGATGCGGCCCGCCGCAAGGCGCTGCTCGAAGCGGCCTTCACCAGCGACGTCAGCTATCGCGACCCGGTCATGCAGGGCGACGGCCATGACGGCGTCGCGGCGCTGATCGACGGCGTGCAGCATCGCTTCGCCGGCTTCCGCTTCTCGCTGAAGGGCGAGCCGGACGGCTTTGCCGACAAGATCCGCTTCTCGTGGAATCTGGGACCCGAAGGTACGGAATCCGTCATCGAAGGCACCGATATCGGCATCATCGAGAACGGCCGCCTGAAGAGCGTCACCGGATTTTTGGACAAGGTGCCGGCGCAGTGAGGCTGCAGGAGCGAGCGGGGCGCTCCAACTGCCAATCTCCCCCCTTGCGGGGGAGATGCCCGGCAGGGCAGAGAGGAGGGCCTCGCGTCCTCTCACGCGGCTACGGCCCGGATCGCCGGATAGAGCGCACGGTAGCGCTGATAAGCATCCGCAAAGGCGCCGCCCAGGCCAGCGTCCGGCTCGATCGTCGCATCTGTCGCCGGCGCCGTGCACACCGCAAGCGGATCGGCGCCCGTCGCGGCGATCAGACCCAGCCGCGCCGCGCCGAAGGCGGCGCCGAAATCGCCGTCGGCCGGAATATCGACCGGCACCTGCAGCGCTGTGGCGATCGCCTTCAGCCAATAGCGTGAGCGCGAGCCGCCGCCGATCGCGGTCACCCGGCTCAGCGTCGTGCCGGCTGTCTTCAGCGCTTCGAGACTGTCGCGGAAGGCGAAGGCGACGCCTTCGAGCACGGCCTGCGTCAGCACGGCCCGGCTCGACTGATGCGCCAGCCCGGTAAACGAGCCGCGAATGGCGGAATCATTGTGCGGCGTGCGCTCGCCCGACAGATAGGGCAGGAAGGTGACACCCGTCGGCGCCTTCAGCGTGTCGCCGATCTCGCCGGTCAGGTCGCCGGCGCTCTTTCCCGTGATCTCCGAAAGCCAGTTGAGCGAATCGGTGGCCGACAGGATCACGCCCATCTGGTGCCAAGTGGCGGGCAGCGCATGGCAGAAGGTATGCACCGCGCTTTCCGGATTGGGCAGATAGGAGGCGTTCGCCGCGAAGAGCACGCCCGACGTGCCGAGCGACACGAAGGCATGCCCGGCGCCGACCGTGCCCATGCCGCAGGCGGAAGCCGCGTTGTCGCCGGCGCCGCCGGCGATCGGGATGCCGGCCGCAACGCCCCACTTCGCCGCGAGCTCGCCGCGCAAGCCGCCGGCCTTCGCCGTGCCCTCGACCAGCGACGGCATGTGCTTTTCGTCGAGCGATGTCGCCGCCAGCAATTCGGGCGCCCAGCGCCGCTTGCCGACATCGAGCCAGGACGTGCCGGCCGAATCCGACATTTCGGAGATATGCTCGCCGGTCAGCCAGAGCCGCAGGTAATCCTTGGGCAGCAGCACTTTCGCTACCTTGGCAAAAATCGCCGGCTCGTTGTTCTTCACCCAGGCAAGCTTCGGCGCGGTGAAGCCCGGGAAAACGATGTTGCCGGTGAGCTTGCGGAAGCGCGGATCGGCATCGAGCGCGGCCGCCTCGACATGGCTGCGGGTGTCGTTCCACAGGATGCAGGGGCGCAGCACCTTGTCCGATTGATCGAGCAGGGTGGCGCCGTGCATCTGGCCGGAAAGACCGATGCCCTTGACCGCGGCAAGCTCCTTCGGGTGCGAGGCCTTGAGTTCGGCAATCGCCGTCTCGCAGGCCCCGATCCAATGCGCCGGATCCTGCTCCGACCAGCCCGGATGCGGCCGCGAGACGTCGAGCGAGCCATGGCCGGAGCCGATGACCTTCTGGCCGTCGTCGATCAGCAGCGCCTTGACGCCCGAAGTGCCCAGGTCCAGGCCGAGATACATGATTTCCTCCCATTGCCATTAATTTTTTCGGGTCTCGAAAAAATCTGGCTTGGCCAGTTTTTAAGACAAGATCCGCCCCGGGTCAATTGTCCGGCAAATCGGCGGCGCGGCGCGAGAACAGCGTCGACAGCGGGCTGTCGGGACGGGCGAGCTGCCGCTCGGCTGTCAGCGCCCGCGCCAGCGCAATATGGCCGGCGCGCAGCGCGGCCTCGATCAAGGTCAGGTCGATCACGTCGCGCTGCGCGTGGCTGCCGCCGAAACGGTGCGCGATCGAGCGGATCGGCCGGATCAGGCGCACGGTCTCATCGTAGCGGCCTTCGCCGAAGGCCTTGATCGCAAGCGTCAGCGGATGGCCGACATCGCGCGTGAAGACGGCATTGTCGTCGCTGCCGCGCATCGCTTGGCGCTGCGCCTCGAGAAGCGTTTTAGCCGGCGCCTCCAGCCCGGCGCCGACAAAGGCCATCATCGCATGGGCGTCGTTGAAGGCGTAGTTGCCGGCGGCGGCTTTCGGGATCCAGTTTTCGGCAAGTGCCGCCCAACGGTCGCCGACATCGATGCCGCCCAGGGTGAGGCGCCACAGGATCGCCGAGGCATCGACCATGTTGAGCGCCAATGTCGAGCGGTCGCCATAGATCGGCCCGTCATAGAGCTTGAGCACCTCGTTCGTCTCGCCGAGGTCATAGTGGAACAGCGCCAGGTGCCACCAATTGTGGATTTTTAGGAAGCTGTTCTTCGACCACGCGTCGGGATTGGCGCGCATCCAGGCTATGCCATCCCTTTGCCGGCTTTGCATTTCCATGACATGCGCGACCGCATGCTGCGCCCAGCCGTCGCGCGGCTCGATCTCGATGGCTTGCCGGCCCAGGGACTCGGCGCGGGCGTAATCGCCCATTTCCTCCAACCCGAAGGCCTGCATGCCGAGAATGGCGTGGTAACCCGGCATGTTTTTCTGCCACGCCGGCAGCGCCCGGCCGATGCGGTCGCGCAGCATGCGCGCGTTGCCGGTGAAGAAATCGATCTGGTGCCCGACTTGCAGCGCCAGCGCGTCGCGAGGATTGTCGATCGCGATATCCTCCAGGATACGGGCGGCTTCATGCCATCGCCCGTCGGCAAGATGGCCAAGCGCCGCGACATGCGCCTGTTCGCGCGCCGTGGCGGCGAGCGGCAGCGCCGCCTGATGGCTGGATCGGGCGACCGCCGTCGCATCCCGCTCGGTGGCGAGGCCGAACAGATAGCCCTTGAAGACATGCGCCATCACAAAGGCCGGGTCATTGGCAATGGCGCACTCGATGGAACCCACCGGGTCGCCGATGAAGCATTGCAGCTCATGCACGGCGCGGGCGTAGGACGAGTATCCGGCTTCGGTCGCACCGGAATAGGTAAGACCGAATGCGTCCTTCATCATATATCCTCGCTATCGACGGCTCGAACCTAGCCGCTGGAGCGCATCGCTACGGTAGCGATGCCGGCGCCGACCAGCAGCGTGCCGCCGGTGCGGTTGAAGATGCGGATCGCCTTCGGGTTGCGCACGACCGCCCGGGCCCTGGATGCAATCAGCGCGTAGCCGAAGGCGTTGAGGAAGGCCAACGTCAGGAAGGTCGTCTCGAAGACCAGCATCTGCGTCCAGAAATCGGCATGCCGGTCGAGGAACTGCGGCAGGAAGGCGACGAAGAAGGTGATGCTTTTCGGGTTGAGCGCCGTCACCAGCCAGGCGTGGGCCATCATTCTTGCCGCCGAGACGGCGTCGGTGCGGGGTTCCGCCTTCAGCGCGCCGCCGGCGCGGAACAGCTTTATGCCGAGATAGATCAGATAGCCGGCACCGATCACCTTGAGCACGGTGAACACCGTGGCCGAGGCCGCGAGCAGCGCGCCGATGCCGAGCATCGACAGCGTCATTGTGGTGAAGTCGCCGAGCGCGACGCCCACCGCCATCGGCAGCGCAGTGCGCCAGCCCTGGCCCAGCGCATAGGAGACGACCAAGAGGATCGTCGGGCCCGGAATGACGAGAAGGATGGAAGAGGCGGCGGCGAAGGCGGCCCAGTTTTCGAAGGACATTTCCCTGCTCCTTGAGCGCAAAGAACAGGATAAATCCCGGGGCCGGCGGGAATGTAAAGGGGCCGCTGAAAGAATCTTCGGCGAAAATCTTCAGCGCTTGGGCCGCAGCCCGATCGATCGCCGCAACGATTGGTTAGGGTTAAGCCGGACGCCCGCGTTTCACCCTTTTTCAACCATGACTGCTGAAAATGCCTGCGATCCGGCCGGACCGTGCTTCCCGCCGGCAGCGTAGGGTTTGGTGCATGCGCGAGTTGCCGCAAAGTCTGACGCCGCCTTCCAACGGCGCCGCAATCGATACCGAAATTCTCCTTTCCCGCCGCGCCGTGCTTTCGGGCGCCGGCGCCATGGCGCTGCTCGGCCTTGCCGCCTGCAGCACCACTGACACGCTCGACCTGCCGCAAATGCAGCTCGACAACACCGTCACTGGTTCCGTGCCGCCGATGCGCCCGGCGATCAGCGTCGACAAGAACATCACCGGTCCCGACGTCATGTATGCCTCGCTCACCGATGGTGGTTTCGAGGTTCCGGCCGTGCCGTGGCAGAAGGTCAAGCCGCAGTTCCGCCGCCAGATCGTCGTCGACAAGACCGGCGAGGCGCCCGGCACCATCGTCGTCCATCTTGAGGAGCGCATGCTCTATCTCGTCCAGCCGGGCGGCGATGCCATCCGCTACGGCGTCGGCATCGGCAAGGACGGCTTCCGCTGGTCGGGCCGCGCCAACATCCAGTACGGCCGCGAATGGCCGGTCTGGACGCCGCCGCCGGAGATGATCCAGCGCAAGCCGGAACTGGTAAAATGGCAGGGCGGCCAGCCCGGCGGCCTCACCAATCCGCTCGGCGCGCGGGCGCTCTACATCTACCAGAACGGTAAGGACACCGGCTACCGCATCCACGGTTCGCCCGAATGGTGGAGCATCGGCCAGGCGATGTCGTCGGGCTGCGTGCGCTTGATCAACCAGGACATCATCGACCTCTACAGCCGCGTTTCCAAGAAGAACCCGGTCGTCGTGGTCTGATCGCTCCGTCGGCCCACTCTTCCGTTGCGCGATGCCGCAAGACAGGCGAAGGTGCCGTGAAAACCTTCGCCTCGGGAGAAAAAGCATGGCTGGAACCTTCGTCATCGCGCAAGGCGGCGGTCCGACCGCCGTCATCAACCAGACGGTCGTCGGCGCCACGCTCGAAATTCGCAAGCGCCATCCAGGCGCCAAGGTGCTGGGCTCGATCCACGGCGTGCGCGGCATCCGCGACGGCAATTATGTCGATCTCTCCGCCATTCCCGAGGATCGGCTGCGGCTGATCGCCGGCACGCCGAGCGCGGCCCTTGGCTCGACCCGCGACAAGCCTGACGCCGCCTATTGCGAGGTCATCCTCAACGGCCTGAAAAAGGCCGGCGCCGACGCCTTCATCTATATCGGCGGCAACGACACCTCGGGCACGCAGCAGATCCTGACCGATGCCGCCGGCGGTTCGATCGCCTTCGTGCATGCGCCCAAGACCATCGACAACGATCTCGAGGAGAACGACCACACGCCGGGCTTCATCTCGGCGGCCGAATTCGTCGCCGGCGCCTTCCTCTCGGTCGACCTCGATTTCCGCGCCCTGCCCGGCATCTATGTCGGTATCGTCATGGGCCGGCACGCCGGCTTCCTGACCGCCGCCGCGGCCGCTTGGCAGCTCGATCCTGACAGCGGCCCGCATCTGGTCTATGTGCCGGAGCGTGCCTTTTCGGCGAAGCGCTTCATCGATGAAGTGCGCGAAAAGCTGGATCGCCACAAGCGCTGCATCGTCGCCGTCTCGGAAGGCGTCAGCACCGCCGACGGCAAGGCGCTGGTCGAAAGCCTGGTGCCGCCGGACAAGCTCGAGCGCGACCAGCACGGCAATGTCAAACTGTCGGGCAGCGACCTGCCGGCGGCGCTGGAACGGGCGCTGGCCGAAGGCCTGCCGGGGAAGCGCGCGCGGGTTGACGCGCTGGGCTACATGCCGCGCGGCTATGTCGGCGCGATCAGCGCCGTCGACGCGCAGGAAGCCTTCGATGCCGGCGCCTTCGCGGTTGCCGTCGCCGGCGAAGGCGGCGGCTCGGTCGCGCTGCAATATGACGGGTCGAAGACGGTGTTGAAGAAAGTGCCGCTGAAGGCGGTGGCCGGCAAGACGCGGCACATGCCGGACGATTTCCTGAAGCCGGACGCCAACCAGCTCTCGGAAGCCGGCATGGCCTATTTGAAGCGACTGGTGCCGGAAAAATACAAGGTCGGGAAGCCCTTCGTCTGATGGGTGGCGGCTCGATGCCCGAGCTTGTGGTGGGCGACTGGTTCGGCAAGGCGGAAGTCGAAGTCGGGACGACGATGCTGACCGAGCCCTTCGTGCATGATTTCGTGCGCGCCAATATGTGGCATCTGAAGGGCCGCGACGCGGATCTGCTGGTCGACACCGGCATGGGCATCTGTCCGCTGGCGCCCGAGATCGACACGCCGCCCGGCAAGCCGCTGATCGTCGTCGCGACCCACATCCATCTCGACCATGTCGGCTCGCTTCACGAATTCCCGCTGCGCATGGGGCCGAGGATGAGCGCGGCGCAGTTCGACGGCATGGATGATGCCGTCACCTACGCCCATATGTTCCACAATCTCGACGGCGCCGTCTCGAAGCTGCCGGCGCCGGACTGGAAGGCGGCCGATTACCGGATTCCATCCGCGCCGCTGACCCGCGCGCTCGACGAGGGCGAAGTCGTCGATCTCGGCGACCGGAAATTCCGCGTGCTACATTTGCCGGGACACTCGCCGGATTCGATCGGGCTTTTCGACGAGGCCGACGGCCTCTTCTTCTCCGGCGACGCCGTCTATGACGGCATGCTGATCGACGACCTGCCGGATTCGGACCGCGCCGCCTATTGCCGCACCATGCAGCGCCTGCTCGACCTGCCGATCCGCATCGGCCATGGCGGCCACGGCCCATGTTTCGACCGCGCCAGACTGCGCCAAATTGCCTCCTCTTATCTGCGCCGGCGGGAGCGCTTCGTAAGCGCATCCTGAATTAAATCTTTGTAAGGTCGCCGCAAAACCCTAATTCGGGCCATTCCGCATCCTAGATGTTTGTCTGTCGAGACGGCCGGCTGCCATGCACGGCGAGACAGGCAGATCCGGCCCTCGGCACGTCGACGGACGACCCCTTGGGAGCGTCCGCGATGCCGGATCAACCACTCGCCCGGACAGAACCGACCATGTCACCATCAAGCACTCTTCGCAGACATCGCGTCGCCGCCCTGCTGGGCGCCGCGCTGATCATTTCTCCCGTTGTCGTCTCTTTCGCCCAGAACAATGCCGGCGTCAGCACCGTGGCCGCGACGACGCAGACGCCCGTCGCCGGTATCACGGCTCCGAACGGCTCTTTCGCTCCGGTCATCGCCGTCACCAAGCCGGCCGTCGTCACGATCACCTCGATCATGAAGGCGCAGTCTAGCGAAGGTTCGCCTTTCGGCGGCAATGCGCCTTTCGACGAGTTCTTTCAGCAATTCTTCGGCGACCAGGGCATGCCGATGCCGCGGACGCCGCCGCAGCAGCAGGGCCCGCGCGCCGAGGCGCTCGGTTCCGGCTTCATCGTCAATTCGGATGGCACCATCGTTACCAACAATCACGTCATCGACGGCGCGAGCTCGATCAAGGTGACGCTCGACGACGGCACCGAGCTTCCCGCCAAGCTCGTCGGTCACGACGCCAAGAACGATCTCGCGGTGCTCAAGGTCAAGGCCGACAAGCCTCTGCCGACCGTCAAATGGGGCGATTCCAACAAGCTGATGACCGGCGACCAGGTGCTGGCGATCGGCAATCCGTTCGGCATCGGCACCACCGTCACCGCCGGCATCGTCTCGGCGCGGGGCCGCGACCTGCATAGCGGGCCCTTCGACGATTTCATCCAGATCGACGCGCCGATCAACCACGGCAATTCCGGCGGCCCGCTGGTCGACGTCAACGGCAACGTCGTCGGCATCAACACCGCCATCTACTCGCCCAATGGCGGCAGCGTCGGCGTCGGCTTCGCCATTCCGTCGGACCAAGCGCAGAAGGTTGTCGCCAAGCTGATGAAGGGCGGCGACATCGAATATGGCTATCTCGGCGTGCAGATCCAGCCGGTCACGCCGGATGTCGCCAGCGCCATCGGGCTCGATCATCCGGGCGGCGCGCTGGTTTCCCAGGTCACCGACGGGTCGCCGGCGGCCAAGGCCGGTATTGAAACCGGCGACGTCATCACCGGTTTCGGCGGTCAGGAAATCAAGGATCCCAAGGATCTGTCGCGCGCCGTAGCCGACGTGTCGCCGGGGGCCAAGGAAACGGTCAATATCTGGCGCAAGGGCAAGGCGATGCAGATCTCCGCCGATGTCGGCCGCAACGCGGACGATCAGAAGACCGCTTCGAACGGCAATGAAGGCCGCAGCCCGTCGGCCGAACAGGGCTTGCGCGTTCCCTCGCTTGGCCTCGGCCTGACCGACCTCACGCCCGATATCCGCGACCAGCTCAATCTTTCCGAGAACCAGCGCGGCGCGGTGGTCGAGCGGGTCAATCCGGACAAGGCGGCCTCGGCGGCCGGCATCCAGCCCGGCGACGTCATCGTCGGCGTCGACCAGACGCCGGTGAAGACGGCCAGGCAGGCCAACCAGGCGATCGCCGAGGCCGGCAAGTCTGGCAAAAAGTCGGTGCTCCTGCTGATCGATCGCGGCGACGCGCAGATCTTCGTCGCGGTCCCGTTCGCCGCCGGCTGACAAAAGCCCTGACGCAGCCTGCCGGCTTTCCCGGCGGGCTGCGTTCTCGAGATTCCTGTTGCCCGTAGAGGCATATTCGAGAACACTGCCCGCATCGTTCGGCCGGTGCAGGAGGCGTCTCGATGGTCACGCGTGGCTTCTTCTCCGGACGGCGTCCTCCTTCCGACACCGACTCGCGCATTCCGCCCGGCCAATATCTGGAACAGGGTTTCCCGGTTCTCTCCGCCGGGCCGACGCCGCGCGTGCGCACCGAGGACTGGTCCTTCACTCTCAAGCAGGGGCCAAAGCCGCTCAAGAAATGGAACTGGGCCGAATTCAACGCCTTGCCGCAAAGCAAGATGACGCGCGACATCCATTGCGTGACGGCCTGGACCAAGTTCAACACGCCCTGGCAGGGCGTGTTGATCGACGACATCCTCGCCGATGCCGGCATCGAGCCGCCGACGGCCTACACGCTGGCGCTGTCCTTCGACGGCTATTCGACCAACGTACCGACCAAGGACCTCGTCACCGGCAAGGCGATGGTGGCGCTGCTCTATGAGAGCAAGCCGATCCCGCCCGATCATGGCGGCCCGGCGCGGCTTCTGGTGCCGCATCTCTATTTCTGGAAATCGGCCAAATGGGTGAGCGGGCTGCAGTTCACCGACCGCGACGAACCGGGCTTCTGGGAGCTGCGCGGCTATCACATGTATGGCGACCCCTGGCGCGAGCAGCGCTATTCCAGTGACCCGTGAGGGCCATCCGTGAGCAGCAATCGATGAGTGCCGAGCCGTCGCCGCAATCGCCCTGGCAGGCAGCCACAATCAGCCGCATCGAAAAGCGCACGCCGCGCGTCACCAGCTTCTGGTTCCAGCCGTCGCGGCCTTTCGCCCATCTGGCCGGACAGCATGTCGACATCAGGCTGACGGCGCCGGACGGTTATCAGGCGCGCCGTTCCTATTCCATCGCTTCGGCGCCGGAAACAGGTGGCGCCGTCGAGCTCGCGATCGAGCGGCTCGACGATGGCGAGGTCTCGCCCTTCTTCCACGACGTGGCTGCCGTCGGCGACGAAATCGAATTGCGCGGGCCGCTCGGCGGCCATTTCATCTGGGAGGAGGGCGACGGCGGGCCGATCCTTCTGGTCGGCGGCGGCTCGGGCGTCGTGCCGCTAATGGCGATGGTGCGCCATCGCACGCTGCGCAACACGGCGGTGCCCGTTGCGCTGGTGTTCTCGGCGCGAGTCTGGGACGAGGTGATTTTTCGCGACGAGCTGATCGGTCTCGACGATCGTCGCGACGGGTTCGATCTGGTGCTGACGCTGACCCGCGAACCGGCCAGGCGGCCGTCCGACTATTCGCGGCGCGTTGACGCCCGCATGATGGCGCAGGCCGTGGAGCGCCTGCCGAAGGCGCCGAGGCTCGCCTATGTCTGCGGCTCGAACGCGTTCGTCTCGGCCGCCGCTGATGCCCTGATCGGCGCCGGCGTTGCGGCGGGGATGATCCGCACCGAGCGCTACGGGGTTTGATAGAAAGGCTTGGACTGCCGCCCCCTTCCAGCGCAACGCCGCTGGCCCATCCGGCAGGAAGCCCCCCGGTTATCAGCCAGAACGCGAATTGAAGCGAGTCGATTCGCCCCCTTGGAACAGGGTAGGGTGGTTATGGGTATCCAAAAGTAACTATTAGGAGATTCTAAAATCGAACCGAACGGTTCGTTTCTGTTGACGGTGCGTGCAAGACGGTGTGAACGTTGGCGCTCCGATACATTTGGTGAGCCAACTGCTAAACAAGACTAAACCTCTGATAAGTCTGGAAAAAAATAAAGTTATAGGCATGCTTATCAAAACTTCAAGATGCGGATTCTTGGTCCAGGCGAAAAAACTTCGTGATTGGAATCCGGCAGTCGGGTCACCCAGATCAGCGCTGTCCGAACGACGCGATTTCATTCCCAAGACACGCCGCTAGACGGACGGAATAAAAGATACTGGAGTAGCAAAAATGAAAAAGATTGTTCTCACTGCCGCAGCCCTTCTGGCAATTTCCGGCAGCGCCTTCGCTGGTAGCGACCATTACAACCCGAACGAAGCCAATCAGGCGTCGGCCAAGGTCGACTCGTCCTACACGGCTTCGGTCCGCCAGTCCGCGCCGGCCACTCAGCAGCCTGCCACGACGGGCGCCGACCACAACCTTTTCGGCAACAACTAACAGCCGACCTCGACCCGGCGGCGGGCTTGCCCGCCCCATCGGTCGGACCATAGGATTTAGGAGCACTGAAATGAAGAAGATCGTTCTTGCCACGGCGGCTTTGATGGCCGTTTCCACCGCTGCTTTTGCGGGCAGCGACAATTACAACAACAGCGGCGTCAATCAGCCGGCTCCGGCCGTCGACACCACGCGCACCTCGTCGATCGGTGCCGACTCGCCTGTTTACAAGCTGCTGAACTCGTCGCGCGACGTACACAAGTCGGCTCCGCAGGGTAGCGACCGCGACCACTTCGGCAACCACTGACGGCCGACTGTGATTTGAAGAGAGAGGGGGGGGGGGGGGGGGGGGGGGGGGGGGGGGGGGG
>NZ_JARTVR010000001.1:43545-806330 GCF_029625735.1 Mesorhizobium sp. WSM4935
AAAAACCCGCGGGGGGCTTGCCCCGCCGCTCTCTTGTTTATCGGGAAAGCCAGCCTCCCGATCGACCTCAGGCCGCCTTGGCCTCCTCGCGGTGGAGCGTGAAGGAATGGCCGTCGGCGTCGAAGATATGCAGGTCGCCGGCGCTGGCGTTGAGCCGCAGCGTCTCGCCGCGCCTGACCTCGACATTACCCGGCAGCTTGGCCACCAGCGGCAGGTCGGCGCGGCCGATATCGACATAGACGAGCTGAACCTCGCCGAGCTGCTCGATATAATTGACCTTGCCTTCGAACAGATAGTCGGCGCCGGTCGCGATCGCGAGATCCTCCGGCCGCACGCCGAAGCTGACCGCCGCGCCATTCGCCGACACGGGCGTTGCGATCGGCACCGTCGCCTTGCGATCGCCGACATGGCTGACCACGGTCGGATTGCCGGCCTTCTCGATCTTTGCCGGCAATATGTTCATCGCCGGCGAGCCGATGAACTGGGCGACGAACAGATTGCCCGGGCGCTTGTAGAGCTCCATCGGCGTGCCCACCTGCTCGACCCGGCCTTCCTTCAGCACGACGATGCGGTCCGCCAGCGTCATCGCCTCGACCTGATCGTGCGTGACGTAGATCATCGTCGTGTTCGGCATCTGCTCCTTGAGCTTGGCGATCTCGATGCGGGTGGCGACGCGAAGGGCGGCGTCGAGATTCGACAGCGGTTCGTCGAACAGGAACACTTTCGGGTTGCGCACGATGGCGCGGCCGATGGCGACGCGCTGGCGCTGGCCGCCCGACATCGCCTTGGGGAGGCGGTCGAGATATTTGGTCAGCTGCAGGATCTCCGCCGCCTGGCGCACACGCTTGTCGATCTCGGCCTTGCTTTCCTTGCCGATCTTCATCGAGAAGGCCATGTTGTCGTAAACGGTCATGTGCGGATAGAGCGCGTAGGACTGGAACACCATGGCGATGCCCCGCTTCGATGGCGGCACGTCGTTCACCACCTCGCCGTCGATCTTCAGCTCGCCTGAGGTGATCTCCTCAAGGCCGGCGATCGACCTCAGCAAGGTCGACTTGCCGCAACCCGACGGTCCGACGAAGACGATGAACTCGCCCGATTTGATGTCGAGGTCGATGCCGTGGAGAATGTTGAGGTTGCCGTATGATTTCTTCACCTGGTTGAGCGTGACATCGGCCATGGTTCTCTCCTCCCGTTAATCTCTGTCTGCAAGTTCAGTCGATGCGTCCGAACCAGGCGCCGTAACCGCCGAGGCGGACCGGCCCGCTGCCAGTCTGTCCCGAAAAGCCATGCCCGGGCAAGGCTTGCAGCGCGCCTTTGCCGAGATCGACCTCGGCGGGCTTGCTGCCGAGGTTGAAGGCGCAGACGATCCGCTCATTGCCCTCGCGGCGGGTGAAGGCGACGGTGTCGCCATGGCTTTCGATAAAGTCGATGTCGCCCTTGGCCAGCGCCGGATGCTGCCGCCGGAAGGCGAGGAAGCGGCGATAGTGCTCAAGCAGCGAGCTTGGATCGCCCTGCTGCACGTTGACGGCCTGCGACAGGTGCTGACCTGGCACCGGCAGCCAGGGTTTTGCGGCCGAGAAGCCGCCATTCTTGGCCGCGGCCTCCCACACCATCGGCGTGCGGCAACCGTCACGACCCTTGAACTCCGGCCAGAAGCGGATGCCGTAGGGGTCCTGCAGGTCCTCGAACGTCAGTTCCGCTTCGCCAAGGCCGAGCTCCTCGCCCTGATAGATGCAGACAGAGCCGCGCAGCGACATCAGAAGCGCCGAGATCACCTTCAGATAGGCGATCGGATCGGCCTCGTTGGCGGCCCAACGCGAAGCGACCCGCATCACATCATGGTTGGAGAAGGCCCAGCACGACCAGCCGTCGCTGGCGACCCGGCCGAAGGCTTCCAGCACCGCGCGCACTTTCGCCGCGCTGATCTTCTCGGGCGCCAGGAAATCGAAGGAATAGCACATATGCACGCGCTTGCCGTCGGCGGTGTAAGCGGCGACCACCTCGAGACCGCGCTGGGAGTCGCCCACCTCGCCGACGGCGGCCTGCGCCGGATATTCGTCGAGCAGCGCGCGGAAGCGTTCGAGGAAGCCGAGATTCTCCGGCCGGCTCTTGTCGTAGAGATGGTCCTGGTAGTTGTAGGGGTTGACCGCCGGCGCCGTCTGGTCGTTGCGCTGTTCCGGCGGCAGCGGCGGATTGTCCTCCAGCCCCTGGCTGTGGAAGTAGAAATTGATCGTATCGAGGCGGAAGCCGTCGACGCCGCGCTCCAGCCAGAAGCGGGTAATGTCGAGCAACGCATCCTGCACTTCCTTGTTGTGGAAGTTGAGGTCGGGCTGTTCGGCCAGGAAATTGTGCATGTAATATTGCTGGCGGCTGGTGTCCCATTGCCAGGCCGAGCCGCCGAAGATCGACAGCCAATTGTTGGGCGGCGTGCCGTCGGGCTTGGCGTCGGCCCACACATACCAGTCGGCTTTCGCATTGTTGCGGCTGGAACGGCTTTCCTTGAACCAGGGGTGGACGTCGGCGGTGTGCGACAGTACTTCGTCGATCATCACCTTGAGGCCCAGGCGATGGGCTTCCGTCACCAGCGCGTCGAAATCGGCGAGCGTGCCGAACATCGGGTCGACATCGCAATAATCCGACACGTCGTAGCCGAAATCCTTCATCGGCGACTTGAAGAAGGGCGAGATCCAGATGGCGTCGACGCCGAGCGAAGCGACGTAGGGCAGGCGCTGAACGATACCCTTCAGGTCGCCGATGCCGTCGTCGTTGGAGTCCTGATAAGAGCGCGGATAGATCTGGTAGATCACCGCGCCCCGCCACCAGTCGCGGTCGATGGCGGGGTCTGGGGCGGGGTCTGGTCTCGAGGTCGCCTTCAAAGCCGATTGCATACCTTCAACCTCCTTTCACGGAGCCGGCAAGCAGCCCGCGGACGAAATAGCGCTGCAGCGAGAAGAACACGATCAGCGGCACGATGATGGTGATGAACGCCGATGTCGTCAGGATCTCCCAGTTGCCGCCCCGCGAGCCGAGCAGCGCGTTGAGCTTGGCCGTCAGCACGATCTGATCGGGCGCCGTGCCGAGGAAAACCATCGCCACCAGGAGATCGTTCCATACCCACAGGAACTGGAAGATGGCGAAGGAGGCAAGTACCGGGAAGGACAGCGGCAGCACGATCTTGACGAAGATCTCGAAGTCGCTGGCGCCGTCGATGCGCGCCGATTCCATGATCTCGCGCGGCAGGCCGGCGATGTAGCTCCGGAGCAGGTAGATGGCGAAGGGCAGGCCGAAGCCGGTATGCGCCAGCCAGATGCCGAGATAGGTCTTGGAGGGCACGCCGAAGAAGGTGCCGACGCCGTTATAGAGCCTGAGCAGCGGGATCAGCGACATCTGCAGCGGCACCACCAGAAGGCCGATGATGACCGCGATCAGCAGCGCCCGGCCGGGAAAGCGCATCCAGGCCAATGCGTAGGCCGCGAAGGCGGCGATCAGGATCGGGATCACGGTCGCCGGAATGGTCACCGTCAGCGAGTTCATGAAGGAGCGGCCGATGCCTTCCGAAAACAGCACGGTTCTGTAGTTCTCGGGGGTGAATTTCGGCGGCGCCGACGAGGCGAAATAGACGCGCTGGCCGCGGTCGCCCTCGAAGGCTTTCGGTGAAGACAGCACGAAGCCGCCGTCGGCGTTCATCTGCAGGGTGACGCCATCATTGAGGTCGGCGACCGATCCGGCCTTGTACTGCGTCGGCGCGGAAGATTTTACGCCGAAGGCGCTGATCTCGCGCTTGGGACCGTCGCCGAAGATGTTGCCCTCAATGACGTATTTGCCGTCCTTCTGGGTTTGCGCCGACGCCCCCGGCAACCGTCCCGCCTCGCTCTGGCTGGAACTGGCGAAGGCGTTCCACCAGCCCGACGCGACGATCTGGTCCTTGTCGCGCAGCGACGAGACGAGGATGCCGAGAGTGGGGATGGTCCAGATCGCCACGAAGACGAGCACGGCGATATGGACGCCGAAGCGGCCGAGAAAGGACTTTCCGGTCTTGGTCGCCACCTCAGTGCCCTCCCGTCTCTTTGTTGGCCTGGCGGATGTTCCAGACCATGATCGGAATGACGGCGATCATGATGATGATGGCAATGGTCGCGCCGCGGCCGAAATCGCCGCCGCCGCGGAACATCCAGTCGAACATCAGATTGGCGAGCACCTGAGTATTCCACTGGCCGTTGGTCATGGTCAGCACGATGTCGAACACTTTCAGCACCAGGATGGTGATGGTGGTCCAGACCACCGCGATCGTGCCCCAGATCTGCGGCACCATGATCTTCCAGAAGATCTGGAAGGGGTTGGCGCCGTCGATCACCGCTGCTTCGAGCGTCTCCTCCGGAATGCCGCGCAGCGCCGACGACAGGATCACCATGGCAAAGCCGGTCTGGATCCAGATCAGGATCACCATCAGGAAGAAATTGTTCCAGAACGGCAGCGATATCCAGACCTGCGGCTGGCCGCCGAAATACTGGATGATGGCGTTGAGCAGGCCGATCTGCACCTGGCCCTCGCCACGATACTCGTAGATGAATTTCCAGATCACGCTGGCGCCGACGAAGGAAATCGCCAGCGGCAGGAAGATCAGGCTCTTGGCGATGGTGCCCCACCAGATCTTGTCGGTGAGCACGGCGATGATCAGGCCGAGGAAGGTGCAGGCGGCTGGCACCACGGCCAGCCATAATATGTTGTTGAAGATCGAGTTGCGCAGATCGTGATCGCCGGCCGCCCATTCATAATTGGCGAGCCCGACGAAATTGGTGCCGCCACGGTCGAAGAAGGAGAGCCACAGCGTCGCGATCACCGGGTAGATCAGGTAGACGGCGAGGATGATCAGCGCCGGGCCGACGAACAGCCACGGCCGCACATATCCCTGCCGGCGCAGATTGTTGATGGCGGTGGCGCCGGATACCCCGCGTGAAGGGAAGATGAGGTCGAGCAGTCTGTTGGCGCCCCAGAAATAGGCGACACAGCCGCCGACGCCGACGATGATGACGAATATGGCCGAGAAAATCTGAGCCGCCATGGGTCCCTCTCCCTGCGCATGACCGGCCAGCCGGGGCTGGCGATCGGATGCACCGACTTTCGGTTATTCGGAACAATCGAAACGCGAAGGCTTCCGGCGTGGCCGCCGGTCGGACCCGGGCCGTGGCCCGGATCCAAATGGAGAATGAGGAGGATTTCAGGACGCTTACTTGATGCCATCCCAGCTTTTCTGGATGTCGGCGGCGACGTCCTGCGCGGACTTGCCGCCGACCAGGTCGACCATGCCGGTCCAGAACGAGCCCGCGCCGATCTTGCCGGGCATCAAATCGGAGCCGTCGAACCGCACCGTCGTCGCGCCGACCAGGATCTCGCCCTGCTTCTTCAGCGCTTCGCTGCCATAGGCCTCTTTGTTGGCCGCCTTGAAGGGGGTGACGAAGCTCTTCTGCGCCATCCACAATTCATGCGCGAGCGGCATTTCGAGGAACTTGATGAACTCGCGCGAGGCCTTGGAATCTTTGGTGATCATCACCAGCGTCCCGGCGACTTCCAGCGGCGTGCCGAGATCAGGCTTGGAGGCGTAAGGCGGATAGGGGAAGAAGTCGGCATCCTGGCCGAGCTTCACGTTTTCCGGGAAGAAGGAGGGAATGAACGATGCCTGATGGTGCATGTAGCACTTGGGCGGCACGGTGAAGAGACCTTTCGGGCTGTCGCGGAAGTCGGTCGCCGCGACCGCCTTGGCGCCGCCGTCCACCATCTTGTCGTCGGTGGCGATCTTGCCAAAGATCTCGATGGCGTTGACCACGGCCGGATCGGTGAACGGGATCTCGTTCTTCACCCACTTGTCGTAGACCTCCGGCGGCTGGGTGCGGAGCATGATGTCCTCGACCCAGTCGGTCGCCGGCCAGCCGGTGGCGCCGCCGGAACCAAGCCCGATGCACCAGGGCTTGCCGCCGTCGGCGATGATCTTCTTTTCGAGATCGGCGAGCTCTTCCTGGGTCTTGGGCACCTTGTAGCCGGCCTCGTCGAAATTGTCGGGCGAGTACCAGACCAGCCCCTTCACATCGATCTTGTAGGGAAAGGCGTAGAAACCCGGCTTGCCGTCCTTGCCATTATAGGTGCCAAGCTTGGCCCAGGAGTCGCCGGCGGCGTAGTTTTCCTTGATCCAGGCCGCGACGTCGTCGCCAAGCGGGGTGAGCACGCCCTTGGAAGCAAGATCCTGGATGAGGCCGGGCTGCGGCAGGATGGCGATGTTGGGCGGGCTGCCGGCCTGGGTGTCGATGACGATCTGCTGCTCGTAATTCTCCGATGAGGAGTATTTGACGTCCGCGCCTGTGGCCTCCGCGAAATAGTCGAGAACCGAGCGCACCAGCGTCTCGTCCTCGCCGCGCCACGGTCCGAAGATCGTCAACGTCTCGCCCTTGAGGTCGACCTTCTTGAGGTCGTCGTAGTTCGCCCAGTGAAATTTCGAATCCTCGCCCGGCTTGAACTTCAGTTCGGCTTGCGCCGGCAGGCTAAGGGTGAGTGCCGCGACCGCCGCACCCAAGAGAAGCATTTTCTTCATCGCAAGTCCTCCCAGTGGTCACAAACAGGACGAGACCTCCATCTCGTCCGCCGACGCCCGCGGAACTGTGACTCAGCGAAAGGGCAACCGCAACCTTTCGAAGAGACTTCCAAAGCGCTTTGGCTATTTTGATCTCGCCACTGAATGGCCGGGAAGTCAAGTAGGTGCGTTCATTAATCGATTTAAATCTCCCGGAATCGGGAGCGGAAAGTGCACTGCAGCATACTTTTTTGGCGCTGCAGCAGCAATTTTGCTTCAACCGGCGCCGGCAGGCCTCTAAAGTCAAGTTGTGCTTGGCGGCCTTGCCAACAATCATCGGATCGATTCAAATTTGAAAGCGCTTTGAGGCTGGAGGCCTCCGATGAACCTCAAGCAACTCTCGCATATGCTGTCGCTCTCGCAGACCACGGTGAGCCGGGCGCTGAACGGCTATCCCGAGGTCAATGAGGAAACCCGGCGCCGGGTGATGGATGCCGCCAAGCGCCATGGCTACCGGCCGAACCCCAGCGCGCGCCGGCTCGCCACCGGCAAGTCGGGAATGATCGGCTATGTGCTGCCGACGGGGGCTGCCGTCGACATCGATCCGCACTTCGTTGAATTCCTCTCCGGCCTCGGCGACTATGCCCGCGCGCATGAGCTCGACCTCGTGCTTTCGCCCGCCGATGCCGACGACGAGGAGACGACCTACCGGCGCATCGTCGCCAACCGCCAGGTCGACGCCGTCTACATCTCCTCACCGCGTCCTGCCGACAAGCGGCTGGCGCTGGTCAACACGCTGGGCATTCCCTTCATTGTCCACGGCCGCAGCGAGGGGTTCGACTTCGACTATCCCTATCTCGACATCGACAATGAGGGCGCCTTCCATGAAGCGGCGCGCCTGCTGGTCCAGCTCGGCCACAAGCGCCTGGCGCTGATCAACGGCAACGACCGCGAGACCTTCGCCATCCACCGCGAGCGCGGCGTGCGCCGCGCGCTCGCCGCGAGCGGACTGACGCTCGGCGAGCGCCATATCCGCTCGGTGACCATGACCGAGGAGAACGGCTACCGCGCCGCCCGCCGCCTGCTCGAGGAGGCTGAGCCGCCGACGGCGATCGTCTGCTCCAGCCTGATCATGGCGCTGGGTGTCGTGCGCGCCGTGCGCGATCTTGGCCGGACGATCCCTGGCGACCTCTCACTGGTCGCCCATGACGACGTCTTCCCCTGGCTGCGGCCGGAGAATTTCCCGGTGCCGCTGTCGACGACGCGCTCCTCGATCCGGCTCGCCGGCGCCCGTGTGGCGGAGCGTCTGGCGGCGCGGATATCGGGGTTGGAAGAGGGGGCTCGCGGTGAGGTCTGGCCGGTCGATCTGGTGGTCAGGGGGTCGGTGGCAGGTGCGCCGGCATAGGTCAACATCCAACAGCTTTGCCGATGGCTCCTTCCGGGCGCATCCTTTACCTCGTGGGACAACGGTCCGCCTTTGACTGCTCCTGATGCTGGGCGGGGACAACCGGTAAGCCAGAACCGTCAACCGGTCCTTCAGAGTGCGCCATTTGCCCACATTCCCGTTTACCGAAGCGGATCCGATCCAATACCCTGGGCCGCCGCCGAAGACGTCGCAGGTGGTGATCGTTGGTGGCGGCATTATCGGCGTAACGACGGCCCTCTTCCTTGCCTCCCGGAACATCCCGGTGACGCTGCTGGAAAAAGGCCGCGTTGCGGCCGAACAATCCTCCCGAAACTGGGGATGGATCAGAAAGCAGGGACGAGACGCGGATGAGCTGCCGATCGTCATCGAGGCTTCTCGCCTGTGGCGGCAACTGGCCGATGAGTGTGGCGAAGACATCGGGCTGAACCAGACGGGCGTGACCTACCTCGCGAACGCCGACAAGGACATGGCCAAGTTCGAAGAATTCATGAGGATCGCCGCGATCCATAAGCTCGACACGCGCCTCCTGGACGCCGACGAGACCGCAAAACTCATCAACGGCATGTCGCGCCGATTCAAGGGCGCGATGACGACGCCCTCCGATATGCGCGCGGAACCGTGGTTGGCGGTGCCGGCGCTTGCCAGGCTTGCCGTGCGAAAGGGCGCCAAGATCGTGGAGAACTGCGCCGCCCGGACCCTCGAAATCGCCGCCGGCAAGATCAAGGGCGTGTGGACCGAGGCGGGATATATCGAGACTTCCACCGTGCTGGTCGCGGGCGGCGCCTGGTCTTCCCTGTTCTTGGCGAGACACGGCGTATCCATCCCCCAGCTCAGCGTCAGGGTCACCGTGGCCGCAACGGAGCCCCTGCCTGAAATCTATGCAGGTGCGGCGGCCGACGACCATATCGCTTTCCGGCGCAGACAGGATGGCGGATACACGCTCGCCGCAGGCGGCAGCCACTTGCTGTATCTGGGGCCTGACGCATTCCGGCACGCCACCAAATATATTCCCGCCCTCAGGGACAATCCGTTCGGAACGCGCTATTCCCCGTTCGCTCCGTCAGGCTACCCGGATGGCTGGTCGACGCCGCGCGATTGGGCGCCGGATTCAGAGAGTCCTTTCGAGAGAATGCGGGTGCTCAATCCAGCCGCTGAGCCGGCAAAGCTTCGTTCGATCGAGCGCAATTTCAAACAGCTTTTTCCACAGTTCGAAGCGGTTCGCCTGAAGGCCGGCTGGGGCGGCATGATCGACGCCATGCCGGACGTCGTCCCCGTCGTGGATCAGGTGCGGACAGTCGGCGGCCTTTTCGTCGCGACGGGAATGAGCGGCCATGGGTTCGGCATCGGGCCTGGCATTGGCCGCGTCGTCTCCGACATGATCCAGGGAAACGACACCGGCCACGATCTCAGCCGCTTCCGGTTGCCGCGCTTCTATGATGGAAGCCCTGTCCGGCTAGGTCCGGCTCTTTAAGTGGCCGCTTGAGGTCCATTCTCAATTACCATGGCAACGGCAATTGGTCGGCGGCGGTCACCGCAATGACGGGAATCGACGAGACGCTCGTAGGGATCGTGTTCCGACAGATGAGACGTGCCGAGTTCTTCACACCCCCTCTGTCCTGCCGGACATCTCCCCCGCAAGGGGGACGTCGCCGCCGCCTTCGCCAATCATCGACGTTGAAGAAGTTGGGCCGGCGCTGAAACCGCTGATAGACGGCTGGCAGGCCAGAGGGGGCTGCTGTCCCGCCAGCATCGCGAGTATGAGGGACTACTCCTTCGCCGCTCCAGCCGCCTTGATATCGACCAACCCATAGCCGAAATCATTGTCCCGCCCCTTCGGGCCAAGATCCTTGGCTGTGGCGGCAAGCGCTTTCTCGATCTCGTCGGCCGTTCGGCCCGGCGCGGCACGGATCAGGTTGGCGATAGCGCCGGACACGATCGCGGCGGCGAAGGAGGTGCCGGTCACCACATCTGACCCGGCGCCGCTCGGCGCTACCATCTCGACGCCCGGCGCCGAGATGAAGACGTAAGGACCGCGATTGGCCTGCGGCATCAGCCCGTCCTTGGCGTCGGTGGCTGTCACCGCGATCACGCCGTCAAAGGCGGCCGGATAGCCATAGGGCGCCTTTGGTCCATTGTTGCCGGCCGCCGCCACCAGCACCATGCCCATCGCCCGCGCATTGCGGCAGGCGGTGCCGAGCAGGTCGTTCTTCGGCCCGACGAAGCTCATATTGATGATGCGCACATTCTGCTCGGCCGCCCAGTCGAGCGCCGACAGGATGACGTCCATGGTCGACTTGCCGCCTTCAAAGGCGCGCGCATGATAGATCTTGGCGCCGGGCGCCATGCCTTCCAGCGGACCGACCCCGGCGATCAGCCCGTCGACAGAGGTGCCGTGGTCGCGCTTCTCGATCGGCACATTGGGCATCGCATCATACTGGTCGGCAATCACGCCTTTCAGCGCCGGATTGGTGTCGTCGATGCCGGTGTCGATGACGGCGACACGCACATTTTCGCCGCTTGCTTGGCTTGCATCGAGCGCGATGCGGTCGAAGGCATAGTTCACGATGCCCGCCGCCTGCTGCAGTGTGTAGATATGGTTCGGCTCGCGCCGCTGCGTGCGGCCGTCGGCGGCAAGCTGCGCAAGCACCACGCCGACCGGCCGCCCGTCGGTGATGCCGAAGCGCACCAGGGTGGTGCCGAGCAGCCGCGACTGGCGCTGCGAGCGCACCTGCAGGCCGAAGGAATTGGCGACCTGTTGGACCACGCCGGCATCGCCGGTCACCGTCACCAGCACTTCGTCGGGCACGAATTCGCCGGCGATGGCGCGCGGCGGTTCGGCCAGGTTGAGATCCTTAGGCGCCGTGACGGGTCCGCTCGGCGCCGGAGCGGGTGGCGGCGTGTTGTTGGAGCTGTTCGACGGCGATGTTCCGTTGGACGTTGTAGGCGTTTGCGGGCCGGCGGGCACCGGCGGGTTCGGAAAGAGATCGACGATCAGCGCCGGCAGGAACACCGCGCCACCCGTGGCCGCGCCCGACGTCCCGACGCCGTTCTTGGCGCCGCCGTCCGTGTCGCAGCCGCCGCCGGCCCCCGTCTTGCGATTCAGGCAATCGAGCCGTTTCTGTGTCAGGCTGGGATCGTTGGTCTGCGCGAATGCAGGCGCGGCGACAAAAGTCGCCGTGAGGATCACCGCACGAAAAATGGCACTCGGCCCCGACGCAATTCCGGGCGGAAAACCGCGGCGCACTTTTCCTGGAATTGCCTTAGCCGCCATCGGCCGGTTTCCTTCCCTGCACCACAGCATCCGCGAAGGGCTGGGCGGCAATAAGGCCGACGAGCCTGTCGTAATCGGCTGCCGTGTTGGCCGGGATCGTCAGGTGGAACACGCCGTCCGCGGTCGGGCCGCCGGCGATCTTCAAGCCGTTCTGGCCGAGAAAGGCGGCGATATCGGCCATCTTCGCATCCGGCTTGAACTTCACCAGTGCGAAGGGCAGCTTTGCAAGATCGTCCTGGGCGCCGGCCACCTCGAAGTCGTTGCCCTTGCCGCCCGGCCGTTCGAAGGACTGCAGAACGACCAGCGCAAGCAGCGCCGCGGCCGCCGCCCAGGCGACGCCGGCGGGCATTGCCGTCACCCGGCCGAAAACCTTGGCGAGCCACGATTGGCCGGCGGGCGCGCGCACCGGTCCGGCCTCGGCGTCGAGCGCCCTGGTGAAACGGCTCAGCGCGTCGGCAGGCGGGCGGATCGCCTCGTTGGCGGCGGCGGTGCCGGAGAATTCGGCCTCGGCTTCGCCAAGGGCGGCAAGCGCCGCCGGATCGGTGGCCAGCCACTCCTCGACGGCCTCCAGCTCGGCGCCTTCCAGCGAGCCGTTCAGATAGAACGGCAGCAGCGTTTCCATCTCGTCGCGGCGCGACATCTTTTCAGCGGCGCTCATGGCCACCCCCTGTCGTAACCGGCGGCCTTCAGGGCCTCGCCGAGTTTCTTGCGGGCGTAGAACATCCTCGTCTTGACGGTCGCGACCGGAATGCCGAGCACTTCGCCGATCTCGGTCACCGACTGGCCATGGTAATAGGCAAGGTCGATCACCGTGCGGTGCTCCTCGGCCAAGGCATCGACGAAACGGCGCAAGGCAGCGGCCTTGTCCTCCTTCATGGTGACCACTTCCGGCGTGTCGGCGCCGTCGGGAACCTGCGCCGCGTCATCGTCGTCGATCCAGTCTTCCTTCTTCTTGCGCAGCGAAGACAGCGCCTTGAAACGGGCGATACCGAGCAGCCACGTCGAAACTTCCGAGCGGCCCTCGAAGTTGGGCGCTTGCTTCCACAGCTCGAGAAAGACCTCGTTCGCAATATCGTCGGCCATCATTTCCGATCCCGTCTGGCGCGCCACGAAGCGGTAGATCCGCGCGTGGTGACGCATGAACAGGAGCCGAACGGCGGCCCGGTCGCCCTTCGCGACCCGGTCTACAAGCGCGCGATCGGTTTCCGTCGCCGCATTCATGGCCGGTCGAGCCGCCTGGCTCCTCGAAGCTCTGTCGCTGATCGGTTCAAAAAGGTTCACCCTCCGCCAAGGATTTTTCGGAGGCTAACCGAAGAGCGGGGAGGTTGCCAGTAGGGGCAGGATTTCCCCTTCTCCCCTTGTGGGAGAAGGTGTCGCCGAAGGCGACGGATGAGGGGTGCTCCAGGGAAAGCCGGCGTCTCACTCCGCTGGAACACCCCTCATCCGTCTCGGCGCTGCGCGCCGATCCACCTTCTCCCACAAGGGGAGAAGGAAAAGGCCGCGCTTCACCTCAAAAACACTTTCGCCTTCATCGTCTCGGGTATTTCCACGCCGAGCCGGCTCAGCACCGTGGGCGCAAGCTGCAACTGGTCGAGCAGCGTGTCGGCCTCTGGCCCCTTCGCAGGCCCGAAATAATAGAGCGCGAAATCCTGCATCTCGTCGTCATGGCCGCCATGGTGGCCGCGGTCGGTCTGGCCATGGTCGGCCGTTACGATCACCTCATAGCCGGCTTGGCGCCACTGCGGCAGGAAGGCCGCGAGCATTCCGTCCATCGCGTAGCAGGCATGGTCCATCTCGTGGCAGTCATGGCCGAAGCGATGGCCCATCGAATCCAGCGTGCAGGTGTGCAGGATGCCGTAGTCGATGTGATGGCGTTTGGTCAGCATGGTCAGCGTCGCGAACAGATCGACATCGCTCGGCGTCATCTGGTTCTTGAGATTGTAGCCGGTCATGGTGTGGAAACGGCCATGCGTGATCGGCCCGCCCGGTTCGTCGAACTCCATGTCCTCGACAAGATCGAACGGATACGAGCGAAAGAATTCCGACCAGTAGGAATGGGTCACGGCGCCGGTCTTGCCGCCGGCCTTGCTCACTTCCGAAAAGATATCCGGCTGCGTGACGCGAAAGCGGTTCTCGTTGGAAAGGATGCCGTGCACCTGCGGGGTCACCCCGGTGTGGATCGAGGCGTAGCAGCAGGCCGAGGTCGACGGCAGCACCGAGCGCATCTTCCACATCTGCGCCTCGCCCGACTGCGCCCAGCCCTCGAGATTGCCCATCAGCCGGCGCCAGTTCCGGTAGGGCACGCCGTCGAGGATGATGAGCAGCAGTTTGGATTTAAGCGCCACGGAACGTTCCTGTGATTGTTCTTCGAAACGAAAACGCCGCGTGTCGCGCGGACACGCGGCGCTTCTTTGGATAGCCTGATATCAGGCGTTCAGCCAGCACTCGCCGAGCGCGTAGCCGTCCATCATCTCGCCATTCGGGTTCTTCACCCAGCCGCCGACCTTGTTGGTGTTGGCAGCGTCGATGAACTGGTTGAAGAAAGGCACGATCAGTCCGCCTTCGTCGCGCATCAGCATCGCCATGTCGCGATAGATCGCCTTGCGCTTGGCCTGATCGAGCTCGGCGCGGGCGGTAAACAGCATCTTGTCGAATTCCGGCCGCTTGAAGCGCGTGTCGTTCCAGTCGGCGGTCGAGACATAGCCGGTGGAATACATCTGGTCCTGCGTCGGACGCCCGCCCCAGTAGGAGAGCGAGAAGGGCTGCTTGTTCCACACTTCCGACCAGTAGCCATCGCCGGGCTCGCGCTTGATTTCTATCTTGATGCCGGCCTTGGCGCAGCTCTGCTGGTAGAGCTGGGCGGCGTCCACGGCGCCCGGGAAGGCGACATCGGAGGTGCGCAGCAGGATCGAGCCGCTATGGCCGGACTTCTTGTAGAATTCGGCCGCCTTTTCCGGATCGAACTTGCGCTGCTCGATGTCGGAGGAAAACAGCGGGTAGGCCTCGTTGATCGGGAAGTCGTTGCCGACCGAGCCGTAGCCGCGCAGGATCTTGTCCAGCATCTCCTCGCGGTCCATGGCGAGCTTCAGGGCCATTCTGAGATCATTGTTGTCGAAGGGCGCGGTGTCGCAGAACATGTTGAACGGGTAGTAGCCGCGCCCCGACACGTTCTCGATGCTGACGCCCGGGATGCGCTTGACCAGGTCGACCACCTTCGGCTCGACGCGGTTGATCAGATGCACCTGGCCGCCCTGCAGCGCTGCAAGCCGGGCCGTCGGGTCGTTGATGACGACGATCTCGATCTGGTCGGCATGGCCGGCCTTGTCACCGCGCCAGTAATTGGCGAAGCGCTCGCCGCCATGGCGCACGCCGGGCTGGTTGACGGCGACCTTGTAGGGGCCGGCGCTGATGCCGGCATTCGGGTTGTCCTTGCCGCCATTAGGCTGAATGACGAGGTGGTAGTCGGCCATCAGATAGGGGAAGTCGGCGTCGGCGTCGCCGAGCGTGACGACCACTTCCTTGCCGTTTGCCTTGATGGTCTTGATGTTCTTCAAAACGCCGAGCGCGCCGGATTTCGACTTCTCGTCGGCGTGGCGCTCGAGCGTGGCAGCAACATCTTCGGCAGTGACCGTCTTGCCGTTGTGGAATTCGATGCCGTCGCGGATCTTTATCGTCCAGGTCTTGGCGTCGTCCGACGCGCCGATCTCCTCGGCGATCCGATTCTCGACGCCGCCATCAGGCGTCAGCCGCACGAGGAATTCGCCCCACTGCTTGCAGAAATTGTAGGTCACCTGACTGAGATTCAGCGCCGGATCGAGGCTGTTGGTCGACTCACCACCCTGCAGGCCGGCCTGATGATGCCGCCCTTGACCGGCGTTGCGGCGAAGGCCTTGCCGGCCAGCGTCGTCGCCAGCGCGGCCGAGGCGCCAAGTGCCGCTGCCCGACCAAGGAAATCGCGGCGCGATATCCTGCCCTTGCCGGCGAGTTCGGCGAGATGGTCGAGTTCGTTCTGCATGTCCTGCCCCCTTTTTGAGATTGGCTTGGCGCGAGCTCTACCCGGCCTGCGCCATTCTTTCCCGTTCCGCATTGCAGCCGCATGACAGCGGCCGCATTGGTAGCGGACTTTCGCAGGCTAATTGCCGGCGCTTTCCATGCGCCGTCCCTTGATGGCCTTCTCCAGCCAGCCGATCTCCATTTCCGGCACGGAGGACAAGAGCAAGTCCGTATAGGCGTCGAAGGGCGGCGTCAGAACCTTGCTCTTGGGGCCGTAGCGCACCACCTCGCCGCGATACATCACCGCAATCGAATCCGCGATCGACTTCACCGTCGCGAGGTCGTGGGTGATGAAGAGATAGGCCACCTTCTCGATCTGCTGCAAATTAAGCAGCAGCTTGAGGATGCCGTGGGCGACCAGCGGATCGAGCGCCGAGGTCACCTCGTCGCAGATGATCAGCTTCGGCTTGGCGGCGAGCGAGCGGGCGATGCAGACGCGCTGCTTCTGGCCGCCGGAAAGCTCGGCCGGATAGCGATCGATGAAGCCCTTGCCCATTTCGATTTCGTCGAGCAGTTCGGCGACGCGCTTGTCGCGTTCGCGGCCCTTCATTCCGAAATAGAACTCCAGTGGCCGGCCGATGATGGTGCCCACCGTCTGGCGCGGGTTCATGGCAACGTCGGCCATCTGGTAGATCATCTGCAACTGGCGCAGGTCCTCCTTCGACCGGTCGGCGAGCCTGTTGGCAAGCGTGCGGCCGTCGAAGACGACGCTGCCCTGCTCGGGCGGCAACAGGCCGGTGATGGCGCGCGCCAGCGTCGATTTGCCGGAACCGCTCTCGCCGACCACGGCCAGCGTCTGGCCCGGAAAGATGTCGACCGAGACGTTCTTCAGCACCTTGATGTGGCCGCCGCCATAGGCGGCCGTCACGTTCTTCACCGACAGCATCGGTGTGGCGCCCGGCTGCTGTTCCTGGTGTTCGATCTCATGCACCGAGACCAGGGCGTTGGTGTATTCCTGGCGCGGCTCTTTGATGATCTGGCGGGTGCCGCCCCATTCGACCAGCCGGCCGTGACGCAGCACCATGATCTCGTCGGATACCTGTGCCACGACGGCCAGGTCATGGGTGATGTAAAGGGCCGCGACATGGGTGTCGCGGATGGCATCCTTGATCGCTGACAGCACGTCGATCTGCGTCGTCACGTCGAGGGCCGTCGTCGGCTCGTCGAAGACGATCAGGTCCGGTTCCGAGCACAGCGCCATTGCCGTCATCACGCGCTGCAACTGGCCGCCGGAGACCTGGTGCGGGAAGCGTTCGCCGATCGTTTCGGGATTGGGAAGGCTGAGCTTCTTGAACAGGGCGACGGCGCGTTTCTCGGCCTCGGCCCGGGTTGCGGTGCCGTGCAGGAGCGTGGCCTCCACCACCTGGTCCATTAGCCGGTGCGCCGGATTGAAGGCCGCCGCCGCCGACTGGGCGACATAACAGACTTCGCGGCCGCGCAGTTTGCGCAGGCCTTCCTTACCGCCTTTCAGTATGTCGCGGCCGTTGAGGATGACCTCGCCGCCGGTAATCCGAACGCCACCGCGGCCATAGCCCATCGACGACAGGCCGATGGTCGACTTGCCGGCGCCGGACTCGCCGATCAGCCCAAGCACCTTGCCCTTCTCCAGCGTCAGCGAGACGTCGTGGACAAGCGTGATGGTCCTCGGTACTTCACCCGGCGGATAGACCGTCGCTTCGATGCGCAGGTTGCGGATGTCAAGAAGAGGGCCGGACTTTGCTTTGCCGTCAACCATCAGCCGCGTCCTCCCTTCAGGCTTGTCGTGCGATTGAGCACCCAGTCGGCAACGAGATTGACCGAGATCGCCAGTGCCGCGATCGCCGCGGCCGGGATGAGAGCCGCCGGAATGCCGAACACGATGCCGTCCTTGTTCTCCTTCACCATGCCGCCCCAGTCGGCATCCGGCGGCTGCACGCCGAGGCCGAGGAAGGACAATGTCGACAGGAACAGCACGGCATAGATGAAGCGCAGACCGAGTTCCGAGACCAGCGGCGACAGCGCATTGGGCAGGATCTCGCGGAAGATGATCCAGCCGCTGCCTTCGCCGCGCAGCTTCGCCGCCTCGACATAGTCCATGACGTTGATGTCGACGGCGACCGCGCGCGACAGTCGGTAGACGCGGGTCGAATCGAGGATGCCCATGACCAGGATCAGCGTCACCAGGTTCGACGGCAGCACCGAAAGCACGACGAGGCCCATGATCAGCGTCGGGATCGACATGAGGAGGTCGACGAGCCGCGACAGGATCGTGTCGTACCAGCCGCCGAATACCGCCGCTGAAAAGCCGAGAATGGCGCCGAGCGAGAAAGACAGTGCCGTCGCCAGCACCGCGATGAACAGCGTGATGCGGGCGCCGTAGATCATGCGCGACAACAGATCGCGGCCGAGATTGTCGGTGCCCAGCCAGTGCGCGGCCGACATCGGCTCCCACACGTCGCCGACGATCTCGGCGTTGCCGTGCGGCGCGATCAAAGGCGCGAACATTGCCGCCAGCACGAACAGCGCGGTCAGCACCAGGCCGGTCAGCGATGGTAGAGGGATGCGTCTGATAGCGCGCATATCGGCCGCCCCCTATTTCGGATGCCTGAGTCGCGGATTGGCGACGATCGCCGCAATGTCCGCGACGATGTTGAGGGTGATATAGACGGCGGCGAAGATCAGGCCGACCGCCTGGACGACCGGCACGTCGCGCTTGGTCACATGGTCGACCAGATATTGCCCCATGCCCGGATAGACGAAGATCACCTCGACCACGACGACGCCGACCACCAGATAGGCAAGGTTGAGCATGACGACATTGATGATCGGCGCGATCGCGTTCGGGAAGGCATGCTTGCGGATAACGGCAGAGGCCGACAGCCCCTTGAGTTCCGCCGTCTCGACATAGGCCGACTGCATGACGTTGAGGATTGCCGCGCGCGTCATGCGCATCATGTGGGCGAGCACCACCAGAGTCAGCGCCGCCGCAGGCAGCGCGATGGCCTGCAGGCGCTCACCGAAAGACATTCCGTCATAGACGGTCGAGATGGCGGGGAACCACTGGTGCTGGACCGCGAAGTAGAAGACGAGCAGATAGCCGATGAAGAACTCCGGGAAGGACGTCGAGGCAAGCGCCACGCCGGAGATCAGCTTGTCGACCCAGCCATCGCGGTAGCGCACCGCTATCAGCCCAAGCGTGATCGCCAGCGGGATCGCCACGATGGCCGCCCAGAAGGCGAGGAACAGCGTGTTCCACAGCCGTTCCTTGATCGATGTCGCGATGTCCTGTCCGCTCGACATCGCCGTGCCGAGATCGCCGGTCAGCACGCCACCCAGCCAGTGGAAGTAACGGATATAGGCAGGCTGGTTGAGCCCGAGCTGCTCGCGCAGATTTGCCAGCGACTCCGGGGTCGCCGATTGTCCGAGGATGGCTTGCGCGACGTCGCCGGGCAGGATCTGCGTACCGGCGAAGATCAGGACCGAAACGGCCAGCAGAAGGAGGATGCCCAGCGCAATGCGCTGGGCCACCAGTTTCACGATGGGCGAGGACATCTCCGCAAGGCCGTGCTCAGGCTTCGAGCCAGCACTTCGCCAGCGCGTAGCCGTTGCAAAGCTCCTGATGCGGATCCTCCACCCAACCTGCCACCTTGGGGCCTGTCGCGTCGATGAACTGATTGAACATCGGCAGGATCAGGCCGCCTTCGTCGCGCACCATGACGGCCATGTCGTGGTACATCTGTTTGCGCTTGGCCTCGTCGAGCTCGGCGCGCGCGGCCAGCACCATCTTGTCGAAGTCCGGGCGCTTGAAGCGCGTGTCGTTCCAGTCGGCGGTCGACAGATAGGCGGTCGAGTACATCTGGTCCTGGGTCGAGCGGCCGCCCCAATAGGAGGCGCAGAAGGGCTGCTTGTTCCAGACTTCGTTCCAATAGCCGTCGCCGGGCTCGCGCTTGAGCTCGATCTTGATGCCGGCCTTGGCGGCGCTCTGCTGGAAAAGCTGGGATGCATCGACAGCGCCCGGGAAGGCGACGTCCGAGGTCCTGAGCAGCACGGTGCCGTCATGGCCGGACTTCTTGTAGTGGAACTTGGCCTTGTCCGGATCGTATTTGCGCTGCTCGATCTCGGTGAATAGCGGGTAGGAGGCGTTGATCGGGAAATCGTTGCCGAGCGAGCCGTAGCCGCGCAGCACTTTTTTCAACATCTCCTCGCGGTCGATCGCCAGCTTCAGCGCCATCCTGAGGTCGTTGTTGTCGAACGGCGCCGTGTTGCAATGCATGATGAACACGTAGTGGCCGGGACCGGAATGGTTGCGGATGGTGACTCCAGGCACGCGCTTGATCAGATCGACGACCTTCGGCTCGACGCGGTTGATCATGTTGACCTGGCCGCCTTGCAGGGCCGCCGTGCGCGCCGTCGCATCGTTGATGACGATGATTTCGATCTGGTCGGCGTGGCCCATCTTGTCGCCCTGCCAGTAATTGGCGAAGCGTTCGCCGCCATGGCGCACGCCGGGCTGGTTGACCTTGACCTTGTACGGACCGGCGCCGATACCGGCATCGGCCTTGTCCTTGCCGCCGTTCGGCTGGACGATCAGGTGATAGTCGCTGAGCAGGTACGGAAGGTCGGCGTTAGGCTCCTTCAGCGTCAGCACGACTTCCTTCCCGTTGACCTTGATGGTGTCGATGCCCTTCATGTAGCCCAGCGCGCCGGACTTCGACTTCTCGTCAGAATGACGCTCGAGCGTGGCAGCGACGTCTTCTGCGGTAACCGTCTTGCCGTTGTGGAATTCGATGCCATCGCGGATTTTCAGCGTCCAGACCTTGGCGTCGTCCGAAGAGCCGATCTCCTCGGCGATGCGGTTCTCCAGCTTGCCGTCGGGCGAGAGCTCCACGATCAATTCGCCCCACATTTTGCCGAAGGCGAAGGGCACCTGGGTCATGAACAGGGCCGGATCGAGGCTGTTGGTGGATTCGCCGCCGACCAGGCCGGCCTTCAGGATCCCGCCCTTGACCGGGCCGGCGGCACGGGCAGCGCTGGCAAGCAGCGAGTTGGCGAAAGGCGCGGCGACACCGAGAGCGGCGGCGCGGCCTAGGAAATCGCGACGGCTGAGCTTGCCGGCAGCGACGCGACGGCTGAGATAGTCGAGTTCGTTTGTCATTATGGGTTCCTCACTCTGGTGGTCCGACCTTATGGTCGTTTCTGCTTATTGGAGGAGATAATGACCGCAACGGAAACCGGTAAGCAAGACCGAATGCGACATGACGTGGCGTAAATGGTGCGTCGTTTTTGGACCAACCTTGCCAGCGCTCAGACGAGGGCGCGCGGAATCGTCTGTTCGAAATCGCGCTCAAAAACCAGGTTTTCGCCCTCATAGGCCTCGATTCTGGCGCTGAGGATGAAATTTTGCGCGTCGCAGCGCATGTCGGAATAAGTCTCGGTCCGCACCGACCATTCATTCCGCGACAATGTCTGCGTCCAATGGATCGCTCCGGCGGCCGACAGCGGATCGTCGGGATGGATCGTCCATGTCTCGCGCACGATGCTGCCATTGACCAGTCCATGGTCGAGGTCGCGCACCGCGCCGAAGTCGTCGGTTATCGAAAGCGTGACCAGGCCGGTCTTCTCGTCGCGGTCGACATGGCGCTCGGAATTCGCCGGCCGGATCGTCTCGGTCGCCCAGGGCGTCGCGCCTTCCGGCTCAGGAAACGAGACCTCATTGCCTTTCGCCAGTGGACGCAGCGGCAGCTTCAGCGTGGCCTTGGCGAGATCAAGCCGCACCGGCTCCGGTGAGGGCCAGATCATCGGCCAATAGGCGGTTGAAACGGCGATGCGCAACTTGTGCCCGGCCGGTACCCGGTAGGCGCATTGGTCGAGCACGACGCGCGCCGAAACCGTCTCGCCGGGAAGCAATGGCTCGGGGAATTCCTGCGAGTTGCGGTGCGTGAGATTGAGCACGCCGTAGGAGATCAGCTCCGAGGCGCCATCGGGATGCACGTCGCAAAGCCTTACCGCGATGTTGGCCTGCGGCCGATCGGAGGCAAGCCGGACCTCGAGCTCCAGCGCCCCGACAATGTCGATCGCCACGCCGAGCTCGGGCTGGTCGAAGCACACCGACAGCGCGTCGTCGGGGCGTTGGTCGCCCGGGAGTTCCGGCCCGAAGGTGAACGGAAAATACTCGCCGCCGGCAAGTCCGCAGGTCTGCGGCGAAGCGACGATCGAGGGCTTGGCGTCCGCCGAAATGAGCTCTATTGCCTCAACTTTGATGTTTGAGGACGGCCACTCCTGCTCCGCCACCCAGCGGCCCGGCCGTTCTGGGTGCCAGCGCGCCGGCCGCACGCTGTCCATCACATAGGCGCGGTAGGCCGGATCGGCCTCGACGCCGGTTTCCGTGCCCTTCAGCCAGCGGTCCCACCAGCGCAGCGCCTCCTGCAGGAAGCCGATGGCCGGATTGGGTCCGGCGTAATGCGGGTATTTGTGGATCCAGGGGCCGACGATGCCCTTGACCGGCGACTGGATGCCGGTGACGAGATTGGAGATCGTGTTGCGGTAGCCGTCATGCCAGCCGCCGATCGACAGCACGGCCGCTTTGACCGCCGAAAAATCCTCGCAGATCGAGCCGCGTTTCCAGTAGGCGTCGCGATGCTGGTGGCTGAGCCACAGCGGCAAGAGGAAAGGCTGGTTCTCCAGCCGGCTGAGCCACAAATCCCGCCAGCGATTGCCGCCGGCGATCGCCGGATCCGGCGGCCGTGACGAATAGGAGAGCATCGTCGAGGCCCAGCCGAAATTTTCGAGCAGCAGGCACCCGCCCTTGTAGTGGATGTCGTCGGCATAGCGGTCGACAGTCGAGCACAGGCTGATCACCGCCTTCAGCGCCGGTGGCTGTTTCGCCGCCACCTGCAGGCAGTTGAAGCCGCCCCAGGAAATGCCCATCATGCCGACATTGCCGTTGCACCAGGGCTGCGCCGCCGCCCAGGCGATGACGTCGCAGGCATCCTGCAATTCCTGTTCGGAATATTCGTCGTCCATCAGCCCTTCGGAATCGCCATTGCCGCGCATGTCGACGCGGATCGAGGCATAGCCGTGGCCGGCGAAATAGGGATGGGTGAGCTGATCGCGGAAGATGGTGCCGTCGCGCTTGCGGTAGGGCAGATGCTCGAGGATCGCGGGCACAGGGTTGTCGGCGGCATCTTCCGGCATCCATATGCGCGCCGAGAGCCGGCAGCCATCCGGCATGACGATGCCCATGTCGGGAAATTCGACGACCTTGCGGGGGAATTCGGTAATGGTTTTCATGGGGCGCTCCAAGCGTCGCCACATGATGCGGCGACAGACAGCGCGTCATGAGCCAGTCGACGAAATCGGCTGGTCAATCTACGTCAGTTCAACGGAATATCATTGTCTGCCTTGCTGGCCTGGTAAGCGTTCGAGAGCTCATCGTAACGCGCCTCGATTCTGCCGATCCTTCCCTCCAGCCGCTTGCGCTCAGCCTCGGGCAAAGCGCTGACCAGCCGGCGAATGGAAAAGCTCTTCCAATAGGCGTTCTCGGCATTGTAGCCGCCAGGGTCGAGGGTGAAGACCTCCTTCAGGATTTTAAGATCGTGCGGGATGGCAAAGCTGTCACGCGAATCCTCGTGGCTGAAGAGGTAGTAGAAATTGTCGAAGCCGGTCCAGGTGATCGCCGACAGGCAGAGCGAGCAGGGCTCGTGCGTTGCCACGAACAGAGCATCCCTTGTGTCGACGCGCTCGGCCTTGGGCATTTCGTAGAAGCGCTTCAGGCAATGCACCTCGCCATGCCAGAGCGGATTTTCGATCTCGTTGTTGGTCTCGGCCAGCACCAGCGAGCGGTCGTTTTTCCTGAGGATCGCGGCGCCGAACAGCTTGTTGCCGTGGCCGACGCCCTCAGCGGTCTTCGGCACGATGTCACGCTCGATCACGTCGAGCAGGCGGTCGATCAGCGAAACGTCGGTCATAGGAATCGGCAGCTTTCAGGGAAGGTGGATCTCGTAGGGGTGCGAGAAATAAAACTCTTCGAGATTGGAGCCCTCGCCGCCGCGGTCGACGATGAGGAAATCCTGCTCCTCGCCGATCGGCGTCAGCACGCCGTGCCAGAGGTTGCGGCGGTAGTTGATGCCCTGTCCGGGCCCGGCGAGAAAGGCATGCGGCTCGCCCGGGCCGTCCTTGGTGTCATGGCAGGCGACCACCAGGAACGGGCGCGGCGACAGCGGGATGAAGGCCTGGCTGCCGAGCGGGTGGCGCTCGACCATGGCGAGCTTCAGTGGCATCTGGTAGGGCGTGCCGCGCACCATCGAGATCAGCACCTTGGCATTCGGGCCGGCAGCCTCGGCGGTGGCGAGGTCGTGATAGCGCATCGCCTTGCCGCCATTGATCGGGTAGCGGTTCTCGCCGCTCATATCGATGACGTCGCCGAAAGGCGCGAAGTTTTCGCGCGTCAGCGGCTGGGCGACTATACGGGTCACCGCGCGCGGCCTCCGAGATAGCCGCCAAGCCTGGCGTGACGGTTGACGTCCTTGTAGAGCAGGTAGCGGAAATTGCCGGGGCCGCCGGCATAGCAGGCCTGCGGGCAGAAGGCGCGCAGCCACATGAAGTCGCCGGCCTCGACCTCGACCCAGTCCTGGTTGAGGCGGTAGACCGCCTTGCCTTCCAGCACGTACAGCCCATGCTCCATGACATGGGTCTCGGCAAAGGGAATGACCGCGCCCGGCTTCAGCGTGACGATGGTGACATGCATGTCATGGCGCATGTCGGCCGGGTCGACGAAGCGGGTCGTCGCCCAGCGCCCTTCCGTGCCCGGCATCGGGCTCGGTGCCACTTCCTGGTCGCTCGAGAAGAAGGCTTCCGGCGCGTCGAGGCCATCGACCGCCTCATACGCTTTGCGGATCCAGTGGAAGCGGGCAGCACTGCCGCTCTCGTTGCGCACCGTCCAGCCGCTCGACGGTGGCAGGAAAGCGAAGCCGCCGGGGGCAAGCACATATTTTTTGCCGGCAAGCGAAACGGTGAGCTCGCCCTCGACGACGAACAGCACACCCTCGGCGCCGGCATCCAGCTCCGGCCGGTTGCTGCCGCCGTCGGGCAGAACCTCGACGATATATTGCGAGAACGTCTCGGCGAAGCCGGAGAGCGGCCTTGCGATGATCCAGGCCCTGGTCTTGTCCCAGAAGGGCAGCGGGCTGGTGACGATGTCCTGCATCACGCCCTTGGGGATGATTGCGTAGGCCTCGGTGAAGACGGCTCTGCCGGTCAAAAGCTCGTTCTGGCCGGGGTGGCCGCCCTGCGGGGCGTAATAGGTTCGCTCGGCGGTCTTGATCATATCCATGGGGTTCCTGGCCCTCAGAGCAATTCCAGGAAAAGTGTGAAGCGGTTTTCCGTCCGGAATTGCGTACAAACAAACTTTAGAGTGGGAGCATGTCTTTCAGGCGAAGCAATGCGATACGCTCGACCTGTTTGCAGGCGGTCTCGAACTCGACGCCGCGGCTGTTGCCGATCCGCGCCTCGAACTCCGCCAGGATTTCGTCCTTGGTCTTGCCCTTCACCGCGATGATGAAGGGGAAGCCGAAGGTCGTGACATAAGCGGCGTTGAGTTTCGAAAACAGCTCGCGCTCCTTGTCGGTCAGCGCGTCGAGCCCGGCGGAAGCCTGTTCCTTGGCCGATTCCGGCGTCAGCCGCTTGGCCGCCGCCAGCTTGCCCGCAAGGTCCGGATGAGCGTTGAGCACCGCAAGCCGCTCGGCTTCGCTCGCCGCCCGGAAGACGCGGCAGAGCGCGTTGTGGAGGCCGCCCGCGCTGTCATGCGCGGGCCCAAGCTCCAATTCGTAGGCGCGCTCGGCGATCCAGGGCGAATGTTCGAAAACACCGCCGAAGCCATGCACGAATTCCTCGAACCCCATCCGCGACGGGCGCAGCGCCGGCGCCTCGTAGGGGTGCGTTTCGCGCCAGTGTTTGGCGATGTCGATGCGCCGTGTCAGCCAAACCTTGTCGTGCGACTTCACATAGTCGACGAAGCGCTTCAATGCCGCCACCCGGCCGGGACGGCCGACCAGCCGGCAGTGCAGGCCGATATTCATCATGCGCGGCCGGCCTGCCTTGCCCTCGGCATAGAGCGTGTCAAAACTGTCCTTCAGATAGGCGAAGAACTGGTCGCCGGAGTTGAAGCCCTGCGGCGTGGCAAAGCGCATATCGTTGGCGTCGAGCGTGTAGGGGATGATGAGCTGCGGTTTCTCCAGCCCGTCGCGGTCGAACCAGTAGGGCAGCTCGTCGTCATAGGTGTCGGAGACATAATCGAAGCCGCCTTCCTCGGCGACGAGCCGCACCGTGTTGACCGAGGTGCGGCCGGTGTACCAGCCGGTCGGGCGCGCACCGGTCACCTCGTAATGCAGCTTGATGGTCTCTTCGAGATCGCGCTTCTCGTCCTCGGCTGCATGGTCGCGGTAGTCGATCCAGCGCAGCCCATGCGAGGCGATTTCCCAGCCTGCCTCCTGCATCGCCGTGACCTGATCGGGCGAGCGCGCCAGCGCGGTGGCGACGCCGTAGCAGGTCACCGGCACCTGCGCTTCGGTGAACAGCCGGTAGAGCCGCCAGAAGCCGGCCCGGGCGCCGTATTCATAGATCGACTCCATGTTCCAGTGGCGCTGGCCAACCCAGGGCGCGGCACCGACGATCTCCGAAAGGAAGGCTTCGGAAGCCTTGTCGCCATGCAGCACGCAGTTCTCGCCGCCTTCCTCATAATTGACGACGAACTGCACCGCGACATAGGCGCCGCCGGGCCATTTCGGGTCCGGTGGGTTGGCCCCGTAACCGCGCATGTCCCGTTCGTAACGCATGGCTGCTCCTGCCCGATTGTTGCACTGAAGATATCGAAAGGAGTGCTGCTGCATTCCCCCGAAAATTTTTGAAAGTGCTTTTTGCCGCACTCCGCTCGACCAGGGCTTATGCATCGCCTTTAATTGGCGCACAATTGAGCTGAAACTGTACCGGGATGGGAGGCGGCCAGTGGCAGAAACGTCGAAAGCCGATGGCGGGCGTCTGACGACCCATGTTCTCGACACCGCGACCGGCCGACCGGCAAAGGGCCTGTCGATCGAGCTTTTCCGCATCGAGGGCCAGAGCCGCAAGCATCTCAAGTCCGTTGCCACCAATGACGATGGCCGCTGCGATGCGCCGCTGCTCGCCGGCGCCGATTTCCGCACCGGAGAATATGAGCTGGTCTTCGCCGCCGGCGATTATCTGCGCGGCCAGGGCATCAACCTGCCTGAGCCGGCTTTCCTGGATATCGTGCCGATCCGCTTCGGCATGGCGGAAGAACGGCACTACCATGTCCCGCTCTTGATTTCACCCTATGGCTACTCGACCTATCGGGGGAGCTGAGACATGGCAGAGATCCGCAACGAGATACGCTTCATCCTGAACGGCGCCGACGTGGCTCTGACCGAGGTCGCGCCCGATGCGACTTTGCTCGACTGGCTGCGGCTCAATCGATCGCTGCGCGGCACCAAGGAAGGCTGCGCCGAGGGCGACTGCGGCGCCTGCACGGTGCTGGTCGGCAAGCTCTCGGCCGAAGGTCTGGTCTATGAAAGCGTCAATGCCTGCATCCGCTTCATGGGCTCGCTCGACGGCACACATGTCGTGACGGTAGAACATCTGCGCGGCCATGGCGAAAAACTCCATCCGGTGCAGCAGGCGATGGTCGATTTCCACGGCTCGCAATGCGGCTTCTGCACGCCGGGCTTCATCATGTCGCTCTATGGGCTCTGGATGAAGACGCCCGATCCGTCCAACGCCGCGATCGAAAAGGCGCTGCAGGGCAATCTCTGCCGCTGCACCGGCTATGAGGCGATCATGCGCGCCGCGCACGCCATTTCGAGCTACGGCAAGGCGGCTAAGGATCCGCTGGCGTTGGAGCGCAAGGACATCACTGCGCGGCTGGAAGCGCTGCGCGACGGCGCCAGGGTCGAGGTCGGCTCGGGCAAGCGGCGGCTGATCGTGCCGGCCGATGTCGACGATTTCGCCGCCGTGCTCGAGACGGAACCTGGCGCCACCATCGTCGCCGGCTCGACCGATGTCGGCCTCTGGGTCACCAAGCAGATGCGCGACATCTCGCCGGCGATCTTCATCGGGGGGCTCGAGGGCCTGCGTACGATGTCGGAGAAGGATGGCGTGATCACCATCGGCGCCGGCGTCACCTATAGCGAGGCTTTTGAAACGCTCACGAAGCGCATCCCGGCTTTGGGGCCGCTGGTCGATCGCATCGGCGGCGAGCAGGTGCGCAATATGGGCACCATCGGCGGCAACATCGCCAACGGCTCGCCGATCGGCGACACGCCGCCGCCGCTGATCGCGCTCGGCGCGCAGCTCACGCTTCGCAAGGGCAAGGCCCGCCGCACCATCCCGCTCGAAACCTTCTTCATCGCCTATGGCAAGCAGGACCGTCAGCCCGGCGAGTTCGTCGAAGCAGTGCATGTTCCGGTGCCCGCACAAGGAACGAAATTTGCTGTCTACAAGGTCACCAAGCGCCGGGACGAGGATATCACCGCTACGCTCGGCGCGTTCTATTTGACCTTGGCCACGGACGGCACGGTGGCCGACATCCGCATCGCCTATGGCGGCATGGCGGCGACGCCGAAGCGCGCCACCGCGGTCGAGAAGGCACTTATCGGCAAGGCCTGGAATGAAGCGACGGTGGAGGCCGCCATGGCCGAATATGCCGAGGATTTCACGCCCTTGACCGACATGCGCGCGACCGCCGAATACCGGGCGCTGGCGGCAAGGAACCTTCTGCTGCGCTTCTATATCGAGACGACCGGAACGAAGGCGCCGTTCCAGATCTCGCGCAACGAGGCGGCCTGATGAACAAGCACGCTCCAGCCAATCTCAAAGCCGAGAAGATTGTCGGCGGCGTCGCCACCGAGCAACGGCACGATTCCGCGCACAAGCATGTCAGCGGCACCGCCGTCTATATCGACGACATGCCTGAGCCGGCCGGCACGCTGCATATCGGCCTCGGCCTCTCCAAAATCGCGCACGGCACTCTGAAGAGCCTCGACCTGTCAGCCGTGCGCTCGGCGCCGGGCGTCGTCGATGTGCTGACCTATGCCGATATACCCGGCGAGAACGATATCTCGCCGAGCAACATGCATGACGATCCGGTGCTCGCCGAAGGCAAGGTCGAGTTTCACGGGCAGCCGATCTTCGCCGTGGTTGCCGAAACACGCGAGGAGGCACGCCGCGCCGCGCGGCTGGCCAAGATCGAGTATGACGAGCATCCGGCCGTCATCGACATCTGGGATCTCGATCCCGTCAAGGACAAGCAGGTCACCACGCCGCTGATCCTCAAGCGCGGCGATGCGGCCGCGGCGATCGCGGCGGCGCCCCGCCGCATCAAGAACCGCATGTGGCTCGGCGGCCAGGAACATTTCTATCTGGAAGGCCAGGTTTCGCTGGCCATCCCCGGTGAGGACGACGAGGTGATCGTCTATTGCTCGACACAAGGGCCGAGCGAGACGCAGCATCTGGTCGCTCATACGCTCGGCGTGCCGAGCCACGCGGTGACGGTCGAAGTGCGCCGCATGGGCGGCGGCTTCGGCGGCAAGGAAACCCAAGCCAATCAATGCGCGGCAATTGCCGCGATCGCCGCCAAGAAGCTCAAGCGCGCCGTCAAGATCAGGCTCGACCGCGATGAAGATATGACCGCCACCGGCAAGCGGCACGATTTCGCCATCGACTATGAAGTCGGCTTCGACGACGAGGGCAACATCCTCGGCGTTGACTTCACCTATGCGCTGCGCTGCGGGTTTTCCGCCGACCTGTCCGGTCCGGTCGGCGACCGCGCCTTGTTCCACTGCGACAACGCCTATTTCTATCCGGCGGTTCATGCCAAGTCGGCACCGCTCTACACCAACACCGTCTCCAACACCGCCTTCCGCGGCTTCGGCGGGCCGCAGGGCATGGTCGGCGCCGAGCGTGTCATCGACGAGGTGGCCTTCGCCGTCGGCAAGGATCCGCTCGAGATCCGCAAGCTCAATTTCTATGACCCGATGGAGGCGATCGGCGAGCGTAGCGTCACGCCTTATCACCAGAAGGTCGAGGACTGCATTATCCAGCGCATCGTGGCCGAGCTCGAGGAAAGCGCGAATTACGCACGGCGCCGCCGCGAGATCAGCGCCTTCAACAACAACAGCCGCTTCATCAAGCGCGGCCTGGCGCTGACGCCGGTCAAGTTCGGCATCTCCTTCACCAAGACCGAGGCCAACCAGGCCGGCGCGCTGGTGCATGTCTATGCCGACGGCTCGGTGCACATGAACCATGGCGGCACCGAGATGGGCCAGGGCCTGCATCTCAAGGTGGCGCAGGTCGTGGCGGAAGAGTTCCAGATCGATCTCGACCGGGTCAAGATCACCGCCACCACCACCGCCAAGGTGCCCAACACCTCGCCGACGGCAGCCTCCTCCGGCGCCGACCTCAACGGCATGGCGGCACAGGACGCCGCCCGCCAGATCCGCAAGCGGCTGACCGATTTCGCGGCGGAGAAATACCAGGTGCCACACGCCCAGATCGTGTTCCTGCCGAACCGAGTGCGCATCGGCAACCAGGAAGTGGCCTTCAACGATCTGGTCAGGCAGGCCTATATCAACCGCATCCAATTGTCGGCTGCCGGTTTCTACAAGACGCCGAAGATTCATTGGGACCGCAGCAAGGGCCGCGGTCGTGCCTTTTACTATTATGCCTATGGCGCGGCCTGCTCGGAGGTCTCGGTCGACACGCTGACCGGCGAATATGTCGTCGAGCGCACCGACATCCTGCACGACGCCGGTCGCTCGCTGAACCGGGCGATCGACCTCGGCCAGGTCGAGGGTGGCTTCATCCAGGGCATGGGCTGGCTGACGACGGAAGAGCTTTGGTGGGACGACAGCGGCCGGCTGCGCACGCATGCGCCGTCGACCTACAAGATCCCGCTCGCCTCCGACCGTCCAAAGATCTTCAACGTGAAGCTCACCGACTGGTCGTCGGCTTACGAGCCGACCATCCATCGCTCCAAGGCCGTCGGCGAGCCGCCGCTGCCGCACGGCATGTCGGTGCTGCATGCGCTGTCCGACGCGGTGGCGAGCGTCGCCGGCCACAAGATCTGCCCGCGCCTCGATGCGCCGGCAACGCCGGAACGGGTGCTGATGGCGATCGAGAGATTGAAGCGGGAGGCAGCAAAGCCGGCCTGAATCTGCCTAAACGTGCAAATCGAGGCGCAAAACGCTATATTTCCAGGATGGAAATGCAGACGATGAATTCTCGAGTGCAAAGCCTGAAGGCGTTTTTCGGCCAGGCTGGCCGGGTCGCCCTCGTCGAGGTGGTGGCCACGAAAGGCTCGACACCGCGCGAGGCGGGCGCCTTCATGCTTGTCTCGGCATCGGCCATTCTCGGCACCATCGGCGGCGGTCAGCTCGAATATATGGCGGTCGACAAGGCGCGCCAGATGCTTGGCGGAGGGCCCGGACCGCGATCTCCGGCCAGTGAAGCCCGCATCGAGGTCGACGAAGTCTGCGCCACGCTCGATGTCCCGCTAGGGCCGGAAATCGGCCAATGCTGCGGCGGCCGCGTCGAGGTGTCGATCCGTCTCGTCGATGCTTCGCTGGAACAGGAATTGATCGCCAAGGCCGAAGCCGAGGAAGCGCATCTCCCGCATGTCTATCTGTTCGGCGGCGGCCATGTCGGCCAGGCGCTGGCCGCGTCGCTGGCGCTGCTGCCGATCCACGTCGTCGTCGTCGAAACCCGATCCGAGGCATTGGAAGGCATGCCGGAAACCGTGGAAACGCGGCTGACGCCGATGCCCGAAGCCGTGGTGCGCGAGGCGCCTGCAGGATCGGCCTTCGCCATCCTGACCCACGACCATGCGCTGGATTTCCTGATCGTCGCCGAGGCGCTGAAGCGCGACGACACCGCCTATGTCGGCATGATCGGCTCCAAGACCAAGAAGGCAACTTTCAGGAGCTGGTTCCTGAAATCGGCTGAAGGCAGCGAAGCCGAGTTCAACCGCCTTGTCTCGCCGATCGGGGGCAATGCGGTGAAGGACAAGCGCCCGTCGGTGATTGCAGCGCTCGCGGCCGCCGAGATCATGACGGCGCTGGTCTCGCATGCCGTCGAAGCGGCAGGCTTTGCCAGCGCTGAAAAGGTGGTGGCCGGCTGATCCAGCCAGCCATGTGAGAACGGCAACCGCCGGGCTATTCCTTTTCCTGCGTGTGCGCTTCCAGGAACCAGAGCAATTTGTCGAGCGAGCGCGAATAGGCGGTGAAGATGTCGGCGGTGTCGGCATCGCCGGCGTCGTCCGCTGCATCGATCGCTTCGCGCGTCAGCTTGGCCGCCGTGGCATAGCGGTCAATCAGCGCCGCCAGATGATCCTTGGTCTTGTGGATGTCGGTCGGATAGGGCTTCAGCCTAGTCGCCTTCGACACATCCTGCGAGGTGCCGTGCGCGGTGCCGCCGAGCTGCACGGCTCGCTCGGCGATAATGTCGACATGGCCATCGATCTCCTCGCGGAATTCGTCCAGCATCTCATGGATGGCGATGAATTGCGGACCCTTGACGTTCCAGTGCGCCTGCTTGGTGATCAGCGCCAGGTCGATGGCGTCGGCAAGCCTGGCGTTGAGCAGATCGATCGATTCCTTCTTGGCATCGGATTTGAGGTCGTTCTTGGTGACGATGGCGTCCATGGTCGTCTCCTGTCGCGCTGGATTGATTGCTGAGAGCTGAAGGCGGCCCGGCCGACCGCCAACCGTCAAAACGGCGACGGGTCGAATTTCGTTCCGCATTGGGTTGAAGCTCACCTCCCGATCGCAGATGTGAATGGCGCTCACCTCTGCTCGCCGCTTTCTTCATTTCCCAAAATGGTCCGAAACGTGTTTGTTGCGCCGCAGGGACAACGAGGCCACAGGACCATGGATGTATTGAAGATCGCAGCCTTTTCGGACGGCGGCACCGGCGGCAATCCCGCCGGCGTGGTGATCGGCGAGGCCTTGCCGGATGCGACCGACATGCAGCGCGTCGCGGCCGAAGTCGGCTTCTCGGAAACCGCCTTCGCCGCGCCTGAGGGCGAAAGCTGGCGCGTGCGCTATTTTTCGCCGGAGTCGGAAGTGCCGTTCTGCGGCCACGCCACGATCGCACTCGGCGCGGCGCTGGTCAGGAAATTCGGCGACGGCATTTTCAGGCTGAACCTCAACCAGGCCGACATCACCGTCGAAGGGTTTCGCGAAGGCGCCAACTTTGCCGCCGCCTTGCAGTCGCCGCCGACGCGCAGCGGGCCGGCTTCGTCGGAACTGGTCGGCGAAGCCCTCGCCGTGTTTGGCTATGAGCCGGGTGATCTCGATCCCGCCATTCCACCGGCGCTCATCCATGGCGGCGCCGATCACCTCGTGCTGGCGTTGAAATCTCGCGAGGCGCTGGCCGCCATGGCCTATGATTTGAAGGAAGGCCAGTTCTTCATGCGGCGCGAAGGCCTGGTCACGATCCTGCTCGCCTATGCTGAGACGCCGCGCCTCTTCCACACGCGCAATCCCTTCGCCTCAGGCGGCGTTTATGAGGACCCGGCCACGGGCGCCGCGACCGCTGCTTTTGCCGGCTATCTGCGCGATCTCGGCTGGCCGCATGGCGGCTCCATCGACATCGTCCAAGGCGAGGACATGGGCATGCGCTCGCGCCTCCATGCCGATATTCCGCCGGCGCCCGGCAGCTCGATCAGGGTCTCCGGGACGGCGCGGCTGATGGACTAAGCTGAAGCAATCCAGGAAAAGTGCGCCGCGCTTTTCCTTCCGGAATTGCGAAAACTAAGAACCCTGGGCCGGCCGTTTCAGGCCGAGGTGCTCGCGCAGTGTGCGGCCGTCATAGTCCTTGCGGAACAGGCCACGCCGCTGCAGTTCCGGCACCACCAGCGTCGCGAAGGCGTCGAGCTCGCCCGGGAACCAGGACGGCATGACGTTGAAGCCGTCGGCGGCACCACCTTCGAAGCGGGCCTGCAATTCGTCGGCGATCTCTCCGGCCGTGCCGACGACCCGCCAATGGCCGCGTGCGCCGGCAAAGTAACGCGCCAGCTCGCGGATCGAGAGCCCGTCGCGGCGCGCCTGCTCGATGACCAGCGCCTGCCGGCTCTTCATGCCTTCGCTCTCCGGCAGTTCGGGCAGCGGCCCGTCGATCGGGTAGCGCCAGAGGTCGGCGATGCTGAGATAGCTGGAGAGCAGCGCCACGCCGACATCGTCGGGGATCAATTCCTGGAGCGCATCGTATTTCGCCTGTGCCTCGGCTTTCGTCTCTGCGACGATCGGCGCCACGCCGGGCATGATCTTCACATCGTCCGGCTGGCGGCCATAGGCGGCGAGCCGGCCTTTGAGGTCGTCATAGAAGGCCTTGGCTTCCTCGAAGGTCTGCGCTGCCGAAAACACGACATCGGCGGTGCGCGCGGCAAGGTCCTTGCCGTCGTCCGATGCCCCGGCCTGCACCATCACCGGCGCGCCTTGCGGCGAGGGCGGAATGTCGAGCGGGTCGCGCACCGAAAAGCTTTCGCCGTCATGGCCGGCTGCGCGCCGGTTCCACAGCCCGGTGATCACCGTTGCGAATTCGCGCGCCCGCGCGTAGCGGTCCGCATGCGGCCGCAAGCCGGTCGCGCCGAAATTCGCGGCCTCGATGGGGCTTGCCGAGGTGACGAGGTTCCAGCCGGCGCGCCCGCCGCTCAGATTGTCGAGCGAGGCGAACATGCGCGCCAGTCCGTAGGGCTCGTTGTAGCTGGTCGATGCCGTCGACACGAGGCCGATGCGCTCGGTCTGAACGGCAAGCGCCGAAAGCAGGCTGATCGGCTCGAAGCCGATCGAGCGCGACGTCTGGCTGGCGATCCGGACATTGGCCTCGCGCAGGCCGGCCGCGTCCTCGCAGAACACCATGTCGAACTTCGCCGCTTCGGCCGTGCGGGCGAGCTGTACGTAGTGTTCGATGTCGATGCCGGCCGTCACATGTGCATCCGGATGGCGCCAGGCGGCGATATGGTGGCCTGTCGCCCACAGGAACAGGCCAAGCTTCATCTGGCGCGCGCTCATTGTGCGCTTCCCAATCCGCGATGGCCACGCAAGCGGCCATGCTGACGGCCCGCTCCGGCCAGTTCCGGCAAAAGCCGACCGGTAAAGTCATCGAGCGCGCGAAGGTCAGCCGGCAACGTGAGATTGATCCCGTCGCAGCCACTCGACGCGTGCAACACTGCGAGTTGGTCGGCGCCAAGCTCGGACCCAGCGGCGGCGGTCACCAGTAGCTTAGGCGTACCTGGCTGGCGACCGACCCCACGCGCAAAGTGCCTCAGCTCTTCGCAAACGGCTTTCGCATTTTCCAACGATCGCTCGCCGATCAGAACGACGTCGGCGACACGGCTTGCAAACTCACGGTCAGCCTCAGCCGGGCTAGACATGACCAGCACAGGAGCGTCCTGCGGCGAGCGCGCGACATTGAGCGGCCCGCGGACCGAGAAGAACTCGCCCTTATGGTCGAGAACATGCATCTTGTCGGGATCGTGGAACCGGCCGCCCACCTTGTCGAACAGCAGGGCGTCCGCGTCCCAGCCTCGCCATAGTCCCTGGACGATGCCGATATACTCTTCAGCGCGGCGGCGGAAATCATCGTCCGAAAAGCCCTCGGGTCGGCTGAAATTCGCCGCCTCGCGCGGGTTTTGCCTCAGCGTTGCATTCCAGCCGACACGGCCATGGCTGATGATGTCCAGCGAAGCAAAGCGGCGCGCCAGATTGTAGGGCTGGTGCGCGAGCGTCGAGGCGCTGGCGACAAGGCCGATCCTCTCCGTCATCGTGGCCAGCGCGGCCAGCAGCGTGGTAGCTTCGAACGGACTGGTGGACGGCGCATCGGCGGAGTCGGAAATGATGACCATATCGACGCCCGCCGCTTCCAGGTTCCGCACGAAGGCACTGATCTGGCCGAAGTCCAGGACGTCTTGTCCTGTGGCTGCGATGTTGAGCGAAACGGCGAGATGCATAGTGCGGCCCTTCGGCTGCCAGCGATGTCGCTACCAACCTAGGCTCGTCGTCGCATAAGGCAACGGGACCGAGCAGGCATGAGGCTGTCACGTGCCGGCCAGCCGTCGTATAGCGGCGAGGTCCTGACGAATTGGTGTTGCGTTGCGGGTCGCATACTTCAGCGGTTGGCCGAGGCGCCCATCACGTCGCCATTCTATGGCGGAGCAAGGAGCGAAGCGACGCGGCGCAGACCAATGAATCCATTCCGTGACGTCGAGGCGTCACCAACGGTGCAGAATTCTGCTCCGCAGCACCTACGATCAAAGTCACGGCATGGATCCACGGATCTGCGCGCCGCTTCGCGTCGCTCCGCCCGTGGATGACGAGATTACGGAGGCTTCGGCCAAACCCGAAACAGGCAACGCCGCCGGTCCCTACTTGCCCGCCAGAATATCCTTGATCAGCCGCTGGCAGCGCTCGGCCATGAAGTCGAGCAGCAGCCGCACCTTCGGATCCTGCAGCTTCTTATGCGGATAGACGGCGGCGAATTGCACCGGTGTCGGCGGCGTCTGAGGCAGGATCACCTTCAACCGCCGGTCGCGGATGAACGGCTCCACCTCGAAACGCGGCTTGTTGATGATGCCGCGCCCCGAGAGCGCCCAGCCAGTCAGCACGTCGCCGTCGTCGGTGTCGTAAGGGCCGTGCACCTCGAATTTCTGCACGCCGCCCGGCGTCTGCAGCGTCCAGACGAATTCGCGCGCGCCGGCATAGCGCAGCATCAGGCAATCATGCTTCCTGCCGACCAGTTCCTGCGGCTCGGTGGGTTCTCCGCGCGCTTCCAGATATTTCGGCGCGGCCACCAGCACGCGCTCGCATTCCATGATGCCGCGCATCCTGAGGCTGGAATCCTCGATGATGCCGAGGCGGAAGGCAACGTCGATGCCTTCCTTCATGATATCGACATTGTGGTCGGAGAGCCTCAGCCGCACCTCGATATCGGGGTACTTGTCGTGGAAGTCCGGTATGCCGGACGCGATGAGCCGGCGGCCGAGGCCGAGCGGCGCCGTCACCCTGATGGTGCCGCGCGGCTGGCCGGAAAGGGCCGCGACCGCGGCTTCCGCCTCGGTGATCGCATCCAGCACCTGCTTGGCACCGGTGTAGAACACCGTGCCGTGCTCGGTCGGCATCAGCTGCCTGGTCGTGCGGTTGAACAGCCGGACGCCCAGGTGTTTTTCCAATTCCTTGATGCGGTTGGAGGCGACGGCCGGAGAAATGCGCATGTCGCGCCCCGCCGCCGACAGATTGCCAAGCTCGACGACACGGACGAAGACGGCGATGTTGTCGAGATAGGCCATGCGTGGGTCTCAAAGGCGGCGTAGGGCAACCCTAGTATTTTTTATTTTTTTTTGAAAGTCATCGCGCACCTCGCCTCTTTTCGTTTGCGCGCCAGACCGTAAAGTCGCTCTCATCGGCAGGGACGAGTGCAATGACTGATTTCGCGATTTTCTGGGACTGGCTGAGTTTTGCGGTCCGCTGGCTGCATGTCATCACCGGCATCGCCTGGATCGGCTCGTCCTTCTATTTCGTCGCGCTCGACCTCGGCTTGCGCCAGCGTCCGGGCCTGCCCGCCGGCGCCTTCGGCGAGGAGTGGCAGGTGCATGGCGGCGGCTTCTACCATATCCAGAAGTATCTGGTGGCCCCGGCCGAGATGCCGGAGCACCTCACCTGGTTCAAATGGGAATCCTACGCCACCTGGCTGTCGGGCTTCGCCATGCTCTGCGTGGTCTATTATGCCGGCGCCGACCTCTTCCTGATCGACCCCAACGTGCTCAACATCTCGGTGCCGGTCGGCATCCTCTTGTCGCTTGCCACGATCGGCGTCGGCTGGATCGTCTATGACCTGCTCTGCCGGTCGCCGCTCGGCAAGAGCGACACCGGGCTGATGCTGGTGCTCTACTGCGTGCTGGTCTTCATCGCCTGGGGGCTGACGCATCTCTTCACCGGCCGCGCCGCCTTCCTGCACCTCGGCGCCATCACCGCCACGATCATGTCGGCCAACGTCTTCATGGTCATCATCCCCAACCAGAAGATCGTCGTCGCCGATCTCATTGCCGGCCGCAAGCCGGATCCGAAATACGGCAAGATCGCCAAGCAGCGCTCGCTGCACAACAATTACCTGACCTTGCCCGTCCTGTTCCTGATGCTGTCGAACCACTACCCGCTGGCCTTCGGCACTCAGTTCAACTGGGTCATCGCCTCGCTGGTCTTCATCATCGGCGTGCTGATCCGGCACTATTTCAACACGGTGCATGCACGCAAAGGCAACCCGACCTGGACCTGGCTGGGCGCCGCCGTGCTGTTCATGATCATCATCTGGCTGTCGACCGTGCCGAAGGTGCTGACGGGCGAGCCGAAGACCTCCGCCGCCTCCGCCGCCGCGCAGGTCTATATGGCTTCCGCTCATTTCCCGGCCGTGCGCGACACCGTGCTCGGCCGCTGCTCGATGTGCCACACGCAAGAGCCGGTCTATGAAGGCATCTACCATGCGCCGAAGGGCGTGCTGCTCGATACCGACGAGCGCATCGCCGAGCACGCGCGCGAGATCTATATCCAGGCCGGCCGGGCGCATGCCATGCCGCCCGCCAACGTCACCCAGATCACCGACCAGGAAAGGGCCCTTCTGGTGGCCTGGTTCGAAGGCGCCGGAAAGTAAGCATGACAGCGAAAATTCTGCGCGGCCGCACGCTCTCCTTCCTGCGTTGGCCCGAAACGATCGACGACCATTCCGCCTGGCGCTACGAGGAAGACGGCGCCCTGCTGATCAACAACGGCAAGATCGCTGCTGCCCGTCCCTATGCGGAGGTCTTGAAGAAGGCGGGCGCCGGCGTCGAGACGATCGACCATCGTCCGCACCTGATCCTGCCGGGTTTTCTCGACGCCCACGTTCATGTGCCGCAGATGCAAATCATCGCCTCCTACGGCGCCGAGCTGCTCGACTGGCTGAACAAATACACTTTTCCCGAAGAGTCGAAGTTCCAGGACGCGCAGCATGGCCGCCGCATCGCCAGGCTCTTCCTCGACGAGATGCTGCGCCAGGGTACGACGACGGTCGTCGCCTATTGCTCGGTGCACAAATCCTCGGCCGAAGCCTTCTTCGCCGAGTCGCATGAGCGCAACATGCTCAACATCGCCGGCAAGGTGATGATGGACCGCAACGCGCCGGACGGCGTGCTCGACACGCCGCAGACCGGCTATGACGATACCAAGGCACTGATCGCCGAATGGCACGGCAAGGGCCGCCAGCTTTATGCCATCACGCCGCGCTTCGCCATCACCTCATCGCCCGAGCAGATGGAAATGGCCGGCGCGCTCTGCCGAGAACACCCCGATCTCCACATGCAGACGCATTTGTCGGAAAACCACGCCGAGATCGCCTTCACCCAGGAGCTCTACCCCTGGTCGCGCGACTATACCGACGTCTACGAGCATTATGGCCTGCTCGGCAAAAAGAGCCTGTTCGGCCATTGCATCCATCTGTCGGAACGCGAGGCGGACGCGCTGTCGCAGTCGGGTTCGGTCGCGGTGTTCTGTCCGACATCCAACCTCTTCCTCGGCTCCGGCCTGTTCGACTATCAGCGCTACCGCCGGCGTGAGAAGCCGCTCCGGATCGCGGCCGCGACCGATGTCGGCGGCGGCACCAATTACTCGATGCTGCGCACCATGGACGAGGGCTACAAGGTGATCGCGCTGAACGGCGAGAAGCTCAACCCGTTCCAGTCCTTCTGGCAACTGACCCGCGGCAATGCCGAGGCGCTTTCCGTGTCAGACAAGGTCGGCACGCTGGAGGAAGGCACCGATGCCGATATCGTCGTTTTCAATGCCCATGCGACGCCTGGCATGCGGCTCAGGATGGAGACGGTCGAGACGCTGGCCGAGGAACTTTTCCTCTTGCAGACCCTGGGCGACGACCGCGCCGTGCGCGAAGTCTATGTGGCGGGCCGGCCGGCAAAGAGCGCGATTGTCGCATAGATTAAATGTGCGGTCGCTTGACCCCGCGTCAGCCATCGGCCAAAGCGTGCGTCGACATTTGACAGGGAAACGCTATGGCCACCGCCGACGACATCGCTCTGATCAAGAAACAGGAAGCCACGCTGGTCTTCCCGGCCTTCGACGAGGCTATCGCCTTCAAGATCGGCTCTGCCATCAGGGACCGGGCTCTGAAGGAAGATCTGCCTATTATCGTCGACATCAGGACCCTCGACCGGCCGCTCTTCTATGCCGCGATGCCTGGCTCCAACGCCTCCAATCCAGACTGGGCGCGGCGCAAGATCAATGTCGTGAAGCGTTATCTGAGAAGCACCTATCGCCTCGTGCTGGAACAGCAGCGCCCCGACCGCACCTTCAAGGTCGGCGAAGGCCTGGACATTGCCGATTATGTGCTCGCGGGCGGCGGTTTCCCGGTCACCGTCAACGGCGCCGGCGTCATCGGCGTCATCGCCGTTTCGGGCCTGCCGGAGCGCGAGGACCATGGCGTCGTCGTCGACGCGCTCTGCGCCCATCTTGGCATCGATGCGAGCGGGCTCGCGCTGCCGCCGGAAGAAAAATGACCGACCCGAAAAGCTTCCTCACATCGATCTTCAACGCCGCCGTCGCTGCCGCCGATCCGGAAAAGACGATTCGTAATCATTTGCCGGCAAAGCCGAAGGGCCGCACCATCGTCATCGGCGCGGGAAAAGGCTCGGCGCAGATGGCCGCAGCCTTCGAGAAGGTCTGGGACGGTCCGATCGACGGCCTTGTCGTCACCCGCTACGGCTATGGCGCCAGATGCGAGCGCATCGAGATCATCGAGGCGGCGCATCCGGTGCCGGATGCCGCCGGCCTCCAAGCCTCGCGCCGGCTGTTGGAGAAGGTGCGGGGCTTGACCGCTGACGATCTGGTGGTGGCGCTGATCTCCGGTGGCGGCTCGGCCCTGCTGCCGTCGCCCGCTCCCGGTATGACCTTGGCCGACGAGATTGCCGTCAACGAGGCGCTGCTTGCCTCCGGCGCGCCGATCGCGGCGATGAACACCATCCGCAAGCATGTCTCGACCATCAAGGGCGGACGCCTGGCCGCCGCCGCGCATCCGGCGAGAGTCGTGTCGCTGGTCGTCTCCGACATCCCCGGCGACAATCCGGCGCTGGTTGCCTCGGGCCCGACTGTTCCCGACACCGGCAGCCGCGAGGATGCGCTGGCCTCGATCGCCGCCTATGGCATGAAGCTGCCGGCCTCGGTCATGGCGCATATCCAGTCACCGGTCGCCGATGCGCCGCGTCCCGACGATCCGCGCTTCGCCGGCAACGAAGTTCACCTGACCGCCTCGGCCGGCGTATCGCTGGAAGCCGCGGCCGCCGAAGCAAAGCGGCAAGGCATCGAGGCCGTCATCCTGTCGGATGCCATCGAAGGCGAGGCGCGCGAGGTCGGCGGCGTGCATGCCGCGATCGCCCGTGAGGTTGCGACCCGCAATCGCCCCTTCGCCAAACCTGTGCTGATCCTGTCCGGCGGCGAGACCACCGTTACACTCCGCGCCAAGGGCAAGGGCGGCCGCAATTCCGAGTTCCTGCTCGCCTTCGCCATCGGCATCGAGGGCGTGAACGGCATCCATGCCCTGGCCGCCGATACGGACGGCATAGACGGCTCGGAGAACAATGCCGGCGCCTTCGCCGACGCCTCGACCGTGGCGCGGATGCGCGCTGAAGGCGTCGATGCCAAGGCGATGCTCGCCGGCAACAATGCCTGGACGGCCTTCAACGCGGTCGGGGATCTGTTCGTGCCAGGGCCTACCGGCACGAACGTCAATGATCTGAGGGCGATTTTGATCAGATAGCTCGACCAATAGGCAGTGTTGAGATTCAGGTTAGACCGAGTCGAAAATGGTGGATTCCGAGAACCGGAGCGGAGCGTACTTTAGGTACGTGAAGCGCAGGAAGCCGCCATTTGCAGGCCGGCCTCACCTGAAGATCAATGCTGCCTAAGCAGCCATCAGCTGCTTCACCTTCCTCATATCCCGCAAAAACCGCTCCTTCTCGGCCTCCTTGTCCTCCTGATCGCGGATGCGCAGGATGAAGGACGGGTGGATGGTGAGGAACACGCGCAAGCCGTCCTCGCGTTCGATCACATCGCCGCGCATCTTGGTGATCGGCACCGCCTTGCCGAGCAGCGATTGCGCCGCCGTCGCGCCGAGCGCCACGACGAGGTTCGGCTTGACGAGATCGAGCTCCTTGTCCAGCCACCAGCGGCAGGCCTGGATCTCGCCGGCATTGGGCTTGGAATGGATGCGCCGCTTGCCGCGCGGCTCGAATTTGAAGTGTTTGACCGCATTGGTCACATAGACCTTACGGCGGTCTATCGCCGCGTCGTCCAGGATGCTGTCGAACACCTTGCCCGCCGGACCGACGAATGGCTTGCCGGCCAGATCCTCCTGGTCGCCTGGCTGCTCGCCGACGAAGATCACATCGGCATTCTCCGGTCCCTCGCCGAAGACGGTCTGCGTCGCATCGCGCCAGAGCGGGCAACGGCGGCAGCCTTTCGCCTCCTCGCGCAGCTCCGGAATATCCTCGGCCTCTGGCGCCACCACATCGGACGGCTCGGGCGTAGGCCAGTGCTTGGCCTTCACCTTGGCGTGATGCGGTGCTGGGCTGGTTGGCATCCGGTCGATCATCTCTGACGCGGCTTTGTCCGCTCCTGCTATCAGATCTGGAATGAGCGAGGCCTCGGGAAGGTTCCGCCAATATTTTTTCGGCATCTCTCTCTGCATCGCCTTCACCTTAAGGCGGGCCGGATTGAAGATGTTTTCGAAATAGGTCCGCCACAGCGCCTCGGCATCGTCTTCCGCCGGCGCGTCGCGCTTGGCCGCGCCTGGGCCGATCGCCAACCGCTCACCGTCCCAGTCGGCAGAGGCATGCGGGGTCAGGATCGTCCAGCGCATGCCGGTGAAACGGCGCACGAAGAAATCGGCATTGCGCTCAACGATGAAATGGTCGGGCTCGAACCACGCGACATAGCGCTCGTCCCCGCCTTCGCCGATTTTCCGGAAACGCACGAAGGCGCGCATCTTGTGAATGTCGCGGTGCACCGCCTTCTCCATCGCCTCCAGCCGCCGGATGTCGGGATCGGTCGCGATCGAAAGCAGCTTCGGCTCGGAACGCAACCGCCAGAGCAGCCGGTAGAGAAAGCTGAAGCGCTCCGGATCGGAATGGCAGATCACCGTCTCGGCGCGCTCGATGAAGTCGCGCGGCACGACCAGCCGCGCATCGGCTTGCGCAGGCGGCAAATCGCTGGCGCCACCTTCGCGATCCGGTTCGACCTGCCACGCAACATCTTCCGGCGGAATATCGTTCGTCGCCAGCCGGCGCGCGGCATCCCGCCAGCCGGCGAAATCGGTCTGGCTGCCGAGCCGGACGACATGAGCGGCGAGGTTGAGCTGGGTTCTCGCCATGGTCAGAACAGCGATAGCTGCTCGCAGGAGCGGGTGATCTCCTGGCGCAAACCGGCCTTGTCGGTCAACGCGCCCGGCGACCAGCCTTCCGCGACGATAAAAGGCCGCACCTTGGCGACCGAATGACAGAGCCGGCCGACATCCTCGAGCCGCAGCCGGCGGTGGCGGCGTGTCTCGATGATCCGGTCGATGACCTTAGTGCCGAGGCCGGGAACGCGCAGCAGCGCTTCTCGCTCGGCGCGGTTGACGTCGACCGGAAAGCGGCCCCGGTTGCGCAGCGCCCACGCAAGCTTGGGGTCGATGGCAAGGTCGAGCATGCCGTCATTGCTGCCGGCGAGGATCTCCGGTTGCGAGAAGCCGTAGAAGCGCATCAGCCAGTCGGCCTGATAGAGCCGGTGCTCGCGTATCAGCGGCGGTTTCTGCAATGGCAGGGACGACGACGAATCCGGGATCGGGCTGAAGGCGGAGTAATAGACGCGTCTGAGGTGATAGCTGCCGTAAAGCCGGGCACTGGCACGCAGGATGCCGTCATCGGACGTCTTGTCGGCGCCGACGATCATCTGCGTCGACTGGCCGCCCGGCGCGAAGCGCTCGCGCCTGCGGCTCTGCAAAGTGGGCTCGGCCTTCTCCTCGATCTTGCGGCGCAGCTCCGCCATCGAAAGCCGGATCGCTTCCGGCTTCTTTTCCGGCGCCAGTTTCTTCACGCCCTCGTCGGTCGGCAATTCGACATTGATCGACAATCGGTCGGCATAGAGGCCGGCTTTCTCGATCAGCTCGGCCGACGCCTCCGGAACTGTTTTCAGATGAATATAGCCGCCGAACTTTTCCTCGATCCTGAGCCTGCGCGCCACTTCGACCATCTCGCCCATCGTCTCGTCCGGCGAGCGAATGACGCCTGACGACAGGAACAGCCCCTCGATATAGTTGCGGCGATAGAAATCCATTGTGAGCTTCACCACCTCCTCGACGCTGAAGCGGGCGCGCCGCACATTCGAGGACGAGCGATTGATGCAATAGCTGCAGTCATAGATGCAGAAATTGGTCAGCAGGATTTTCAAGAGCGAGATACAGCGGCCGTCCGGCGCATAGGAATGGCAGATGCCGGAACCCTCGGTCGAACCGATGCCGCCCGATCTCAGCGAGTCGCGCTTCGCCGAGCCGGACGACGCGCAGGAAGCGTCGTATTTGGCGGCGTCGGACAGAATCGCCAATTTCTCGCGGACGGAAAGCACAGCCATCTGTTCATGATATGTTCCAGAAATGCAATTGGCTATAACTTTTGATTGCTGTCAGCAGAACGTGATCGCCGCCCGCCTATCGGCCAGCGCTCACACCTCATGCAGATAAAGATGGTAATCCAGCTCGCTGACGGTGCGGGCGACACGCAGATATTCGGCCTGCTTGATCGCCACGAAGGTGCGGTGCAAATCGGGGCCGAGCGCCGACTTCAGGAAATCGGAGCTCCTGGCCGCCTCGATCGCCGCGCGCCAGTCGGCGGGCATCGCCGATTTTTCCGTCGCCTGCTCGTAGCCGTTTCCGGTCGTCTCGGGGCCGGGGTCCAGACCTTCATCCAGGCCTTTGACGATGCCGGCCAGCACCGTCGCCGCCACCAGATAGGGGTTGGCGTCGACGCCTGACGGCCGATGCTCGATGCGACGGTTCCTGGCATCGCCCGCCGGCACGCGCAGCGCCACCGAGCGGTTGTTGACGCCCCATGTCGGCGCCACCGGCGCGTAGGATTGCGAGACGAAGCGGCGCCATGAATTGGCGTGCGGCGCAAACACCAGCATCGATTCCGCCATGGTGTGGATCAGGCCGCCAAGCGCGTTGAGCAGCTTCGGCGACCATTTCTCGCCGGCGGTCTCGGTGAAGACGTTGCGGCCGGCGTCGTCCTGCAGCGAGACGTGGAAATGCATGCCCGAACCCGCATAGGCCTCGATGGGCTTGGCCATGAAACAGGCGGTGACGCCGTGCCGGCGCGCTTGCGCCCTGACCAGCCGCTTCAGCATCACGAGGTCGTCCGCCGCTCGCATCACGTCCTTGCGGTAGTTGAGCGTCAGCTCGTACTGGCCGGGCGCGTATTCGGAAATGATGGTTTCTGCCGGAATGCCTTGCGCCTTGGCGGCGGCGTAGATGTCCGAAAACAGCGGCTCCATACCATGCAGATGGTCGACCGAATAGACTTCGGTCTTCGCCGAACGACGGCCGTCGAGCACCGCGCGGGCGGGCTGTACCTTGCCGTCCGCGTCGCGCTCATTGGACAGGAGGAAAAACTCAAGTTCGAAGGCGCCGGCCGGATGCAGGCCGCGTGCCGCCAGCAACTCCACCTGCCTTGCCAGCACCAGCCGCGGGTCGGAGGTCATCGGCTGGCCATCGAGGTGGTACATTGACATCAGCAGCTGGCCGCGCGGCGGGCTGGTGCCGAAGAGCGGCACCAGCGTGCCAGGGATCGGCCATGCGCGCAGATCGCCGTCGCCGGTGTCCCACACCAGTCCGGTCTCGTGCACATCCTCGCCGGTAATGTCGAGGCCGAGGATCGAGATCGGCAGGTGCCGGCCGTTCTCGAAAATGCCCATCAGCTCATGCCGGCGCACGATCTTGCCGCGGCCGATGCCGTTGGCGTCGGTGAGCACGATGTCGAAGGCCTCGATCTCGGGATGCGCGTCGAGAAAGGCTTTTGCCTCGGCGGGCGTCGAGCCGGAAGGCGAAGTTGTGACGGCGTTCGGATTGTCCATGTTTGCTTGTCTCACGCCGCAAGCTTGCCCGCAACCGCGGCGAAGGCGGCGATCAGCCGGCTCACTTGCGCCGCCGTGGTTACCGGCGAAATCAGCATCATGTTGTGGAACGGCGCGATCAGCACGCCGCGATTGACGAGTGCCACATGGATGGCGGCTTCCAGCTCCGGCGCATGCGCTTTTTCCGCCTCGCCGCCATTCCTGAGCGGCCCGGGCGCGCAGATGAACTCGACGCGCGCGCCGACCCGCGCCACATGCCAGGGCAGATTGTTTCGCTGGATAACGGCGGAGAGCCCCGCATCGAGCCGGCGCGCCAGCCGGTCCATATGGGCGTAAGCCTCCTCGCTCATCACCTCTTCCAATGTCGCCCGCATCGCCGCGAATTGCAGCGGATTGGCCGACAGCGTCGTGCCCATGCCGGAATAGCCGGCCTCCTTCGCCCGGTTGTAGGCGCCGTAGCGAGTGGCCACCTCCTCGCTCATGCCCCAGATGCTCGCCGGAACGCCGCCCGCCACCGGCTTGCCGAGCACGAAGAGGTCCGGCTCCAGCCCGTGCTTCTTCGTATAACCGCCGGGGCCGGTCGAAATCGTGTGCGTCTCGTCGATCAGGAGCAGCGTGCCGGCGGCGCGTGTCAGGCGCCGCAGCGCTTCGTGAAAGCCGGGTTCCGGCAGCACCATGCAGGAATTGGTCAGCACCGGCTCGGTGATGACGCAGGCGACGTCGCGGTCCGCAAGCGCTGCCTCCAAAGCTGGGATGTCATTGAACTCGACGATCCTGGTGGCCCGCGTGAGATCGCGGAATTCGCCGGCCAGCCCAGGCCGGTTCACCGGCTTGCCGTCGATCAGCCGCACCATCGTCTCGTCGACCGAGCCATGATAGCAACCATTGAAGACCAGGATCTTCTCGCGTCCTGTCACGGCGCGGGCGACGCGCAGCGCGAAGCGGTTGGCGTCGGTGGCGGTGGTGGCGATCTGCCAATAGGGCAGGCCGAAACGCTGCTGCAGGAGGGTGCCGATCGCCAGCGCATCCTCGCTCGGCAGCATGTAAGTTAGGCCTCGAGCGGCCTGCCTGCGGATCGCGCGGGCGACCGCCGGCGGCGAATGGCCGAGCATCGAACCGGTGTCGCCAAGGCAGAAATCGTCGAGCCTGTTGCCGTCGATATCGGTGATGGTGGCGCCCTTGGCGCCGTCAACCAGGATCGGGAACGGTGTTGGCCAGTCGGTCATCCAGTGCATCGGCACGCCGCCGAGGAAGCCGGCAATGCCGTCGCCCAGCTTCGCCTCGGATTTCGGCCGCGCCTTGCGGAAGGCGGCCGCCTCCGTCTCGCGCAGCTCGGCGATGCGGGCGATGTCGATGCCGCCGATGGAATTCTTGGAACTGTCCGATGCCTGCATGAAAACCCCTGTGTTTCGCGCGGCACTCTGCCCATGGCTTGGCAAAACTGCAATTGGCCGTGGTGGGGGCGGACGTTGGATCAGGCAGTAGGCAGTAGGCAGTAGGCAGTAGGCAGTAGGCAGTAGGTGTCGTCGTCCCTAAGCCCTACTCCCTATTCCCTATTCCCTATTGCCTACGCAGTGATGTCGATCACGCCGCAATCGCCGGCCGAACTTCCGAACACGATGCGGCGTTCTTCCTTGTCCCACATCATCGAGGTGATGGCGCCCTTGCCGGGGCGGCGCAGCAGCACTTCCTTGGCGTCGGCGAAGCGCGCCGCAATCACCATGCCGTCCTCATAGCCGATGGCGGTGACCTCCTGGCTCGGATGGCAGGCGACGCAGGTCACCATCGTGTTGCCGCGCGTGCCGAGCTCGAGCGGCGCCTTGCCCATCGGTCCGTCCTTGCTGGCGAAGGGCCAGACGATCGCCGCCGGCGCGCCCGAGCTCGCCAGCCATTTGCCCTTGACGCTCCAGGACAGGCTTTTCACCTTGCCGGGATAGCCCGACATGCGCATGTGCTTGCCGTCGGCGAGCTTCCAGCCATGCAGCGCATTCTCCTGCATGGTGGTGATGAGAAAAGCGCCGTCCGGCGAAAACGTGATGCCGGTATGGGCGCCGGCCCATTCGAGCTCGACAGGCTTGCCCTCGGCCGCCGGGAAATGCAGCGTTGCGCCATTGTAGCGGGCGACGCCAAAACGCATGCCCTTGGGCGAGAAGGCCAGCCCCTCCACCGAGCGCGGATGGGTGAATTCCTTGATCTTGCCGTCGGCGAAACGCACGAAAGCGGTCTTACCGGAGGCGTAGGCAATCGCGCCCTGGGGTCCGGCAGCGACGCTGGTGACCCACTTTCTGCCGGCGCTGGCCAGTTCGCTCACCTCGCCGCCGGCCTTTACGGCAAACACCTTTCCGTCCTCGCCGCCTGTGATCAGCCGGTCGTTGGCTGCGTCATGGAAGGCGGCAAGCAAGCCGTCATTGGCCTGAACCGTCTTTTGCCCATTGTCGAGCCGGTGGATTGAACCGTCGGCGAGTGCGAAATGCGGCACGTCGTTCAGGAAGACAGCGGCGACGCAATGGCCTTCGAGGTCAAGCGGGGCGACTGTGGGCATGGGGTGGTCCATTCGAGATCAGCCAGCGCGGCTAGGTGGCTCCCCCTTCCCCTTGTGGGAGAAGGTGGATTGGCGCGCAGCGCCAAGACGGATGAGGGGTGTTGGACGGATCGCCGTCATCGCCAGGCTGGAGCACCCCTCATCCGACCTCGCTTCGCGAGGCCACCTTCTCCCACAAGGGGAGAAGGGAAGAACGGGCAGCGCTAGCGCCTGAAGGTCAGGAAATCAAGCCGCCTGGCAGGCTTCGAAGCTCTTCCTGAGCCGCTCGGCGTCGAGGTCTCGGCCGATGAAGACCAGCCGGCTCTCGTGCTTCTCGCCCTCCTTCCAGGGGCGCTGATGGTCGCCCTCGAGGATCATGTGCACGCCCTGCAGCACGTAGCGGTCCTCGTCGCCCTTGAGCGCGATGATGCCCTTCAGCCGCAGGATGTTCGGCCCTTCCATCTGGGTCACCTTCTCGATCCAGGGGAAGAATTTCTTGGGGTCCATCTCGCCGCCGCGCAGCGATACCGACTTCACCGTCACGTCATGGATGTCGGAAGCATGGTGGTGATGATGATGATCGTGGCCGTCATGATGGTGGTGGTCGTGGTCGCAATCCGGGCCGCATTCATGATCGTGATCGTGGTCATGCGCCTCGAGGAAGTGCGGATCGTTTTCCAGCGCGCGCGACAGGTCGAAGGCGCCGCGGTCGAGCACTTCATTTAGCGCTACGCCGGAACGCTGCGTGCGGTGGATTTTTGCCGCCGGGTTGATGGCGCGGATCGTCGCTTCGACCTTTTCCAGCTCTTCAGGCGTGACGAGGTCGGTCTTGTTCAGCACCACCACGTCGGCGAAGGCGATCTGGTCCTCGGCTTCCTTGGAATCCTTCAGACGCAGCGGCAGGTGCTTGGCATCGACCAGCGCGACCACCGCGTCGAGCTTGGTCTTGGTGCGAACGTCGTCGTCCATGAAGAAGGTCTGCGCCACCGGCACCGGGTCGGCGAGACCCGTGGTCTCGACGACGATGGCGTCGAAGCGGCCGGGCCGCCGCATCAGGCCTTCGACGACACGGATCAGGTCGCCGCGCACCGTGCAGCACACGCAGCCATTGTTCATCTCGTAGATTTCCTCGTCGGATTCGACGATCAGGTCGTTGTCGATACCGATCTCGCCGAACTCGTTGACGATGACGGCATAGCGCTTGCCGTGGTTCTCCGACAGGATGCGGTTGAGCAGCGTCGTCTTGCCCGCGCCGAGATAGCCGGTGAGAACGGTTACGGGGATTTGCGTCTGTGCATCGCTCATGGTTTGCCTCGAAAATCTTGGCCACGAAAATCTTGGATTGTCGGCCTCATATAGGATGCGTGCCGCGCTTTTGCACGCGCCAAACCTATAGGCCAGGCTGACCTCCTTACCGAGATGTGCGGAGGACGGATTGGCGGCGGCCGTACCAGGCGGAACGGTGGAACGACGTGAGCGGCCTGGGGTGTTCGCCGGCCTGCGCTGTGAATCTCGCCGGTTCAAAAGTCGTTTGTCATCTAACTGAAATAAACATCTGGCATCACCTGCGCGGGCACCGCAATGCTTGCCGGCAAAGCGTTCCGGAAGCCGGATTCTGAGAGATCGTCATTTGCCAGCCGTCGGCCAGCCTCTATGCTGGCCGCGCCGGTTCGGCCGAAGAGGGAACGACCATGGCCAAGGCGGACAAGACAGCGACAATGAGCCGGCTGCATTCGGCGGCGAGGCTGGCGCGCACGGCGCTCGCGGCGCGGCTCCTGGCGCATGGTTTCTATGCCGGCCAGGACCAGATCATGCTGGCGCTCGACCGCGAGGACGGCCAGACTCCCGGCAATCTCGCCGGCAAGCTCGGCGTGCGCCCGCCGACCATCACCAAGACCATCAACCGGTTGCAGGCGCAGGGTTTCCTCGAGAAGCGCGCCTCCAACGCCGATGCCCGCCAGGCCCATATCTTTCTCACCGAATCCGGCCGCGAAACCATCCGCGCCATCGAGAAGTCGGTCAAGAAGACCGAGAAGCAGGCGCTGAGGGGCCTCGACAAGAAGGACCAGAAGGCGCTGTTCAAGCTGCTCGCCCGCATCGAGGCGAATCTGTCGAACGAAGATCTGGTGCTGATCGACGACGACGCGGAGTTGGATGAAGCGTGAAAGCGCGACGCGCAGCGTCGTCGCTCAACGCGCGGCGTTCCCGTTAACGAGCGACGCGTAAGCGTCGTCTCGAGCGATCCAAGCGCGATGCGCAGCATCGTCACTCCACGCACCCACGTTAGCGTTATGCTGTAAGCTTGGCGCGCAGCGTCGTCGCCCTTCCCGCTAGGCCGCCGCCCCCGATCCCTTCACCAGCGTCGCCCAGCGACCGGGCGTCATGCCGAACGCCTTCTTGAAATGCCGGTTGAAATGGCTCTGGTCGCTGAAGCCCGCGCCGGCGGCAATCTCCGCCAGCGACTCGCCCTCGGCGATCATGCGCCGCGCTCTTTGCAGCCGGCGCATCAACAGGAAACGATGCGGGCTGGTCGAATAGGTGGCGCGAAAATGGCGCGACAGCGCGTAGCGATCGAGGCCGGTAATAGCCTCCAACTCGCCGGAATGCACCGCCCGCTCGGCATTCTCCTCGAGATAGTCGCGGGCAAGCGCCGCCGCACGCCAGGCGGCCTTGGGCGTTGACTTTGCCGGCTTTCCGGCATGGCGCCTCAGATGTTGCGCCAGCTGCGCGACGAAATCCGCCACGAACAGGTCGCCGAGTTCTTCGTCCAGTGGCGCCAGCGCCGAGAGCAGCGTGTCGCGCAAGCGAGAATCGTCGACCACCGCGTCACGCACGAAAGGCAGCGGCTCGCCGCCGAGGCAGTCGAGCAGCAGGGACGGCTCCAGATAGAGGATCCTGTAGCGCAGCCCGTCTTCCGTGCCGGCGCCGCCATCGTGCAACTCGTCCGGGTGCAGCACGATCACCTGGCCGGGCAGGCTGTGTTGCAGCGCACCGCGATAATGGAAGCGCTGCACGCCGCTGAGCGTCACGCCGATGGCGTAGGTGTCGTGCCGGTGCAGCTCGAAGGCATTGCCGTGGAAGCGCGCCTCGATGCGTTCGAGGCCGAGCCCGCCGGGCGCCGCAACGATGCGATCGCCATTGGCCGCATCCGCGCACGAACGTTCAAGACCTTCCTTCGCTTCTGCGCCTAGAGCCTGCGCCATCACCTTTCCCGCCCTTCACGGGCCATCGCGGAGTCTCAATCTTGGTGTTCGGTACGAAAATTGCAATTGTCCTGAGAGAGGATCTGCCGGTGTGGCAGAAGCTCAACGTCACCGCGTTCCTGACCAGCGGCATCGTCGCGCAGTTCCCCGAGATCATCGGCGAGCCCTATCGCGACCGCCCCGGCAATCTCTACAACCCGATGTCGATCCAGCCGGTCATCGTCCTGTCGGCCGATGCAGCGACGCTGGGCGCGATCCATCGCCGGGCCTTGGAGCGCGGGGTGACGACCTCCGCCTATGTCGAGGAGATGTTTTCGACCGGGCACGACATCGCCAACCGCGCCGTCTTCGCCGAATTCGCGCCGGACGATGCCAAGATCGTCGGCATCGCCATGCGCGGTGAGAAAAAGCTCGTCGACAAGATCGCCAAGGGCGCCCGCATGCATGCTTGAACGCAGCGGCGTTGTTGCAGCGGCCGCTTTTGGTCCGGCCACGGCAGACAATTGGCTTGCCGGCATGCTTTGATTGCCGCAAAGGTGTGGCCTCCGCCTTTGCTTCCTTTCGGCCCGAATTTGTCCGTTTCCCGAACTCAAGACGACAGCGCAACGCCGCCCGCGGCGATGCTTTTGATGCTTTGCGTCTATGTCTGCTTCACCTTTCTCGACACCTCCAGCAAATATCTGGTGCTGGCCGGCGTCTCGGCGCTGATCGTCGCCTGGGCCCGTTTCACCGTGCATGTCCTGCTGGTCGGGCTTTTCCTGCGCGGTTGGCGCGAGCCGGCGCGCTTTCGCGCCAACAATCTGCCGGCGCACATATTGCGCGGCTGCATGCTTTTCGGCTCGACGATGTTCAACATCCTGGCGCTGAAAACGCTGCAGCTTGCCGAAACCACCTCGATCTATTTCTTCGGCCCGATGGTCATCACCGCTCTTGCCGGCCCGCTGCTCGGCGAATGGGCCGGCTGGCGGCGGTGGCTCGCGATCCTCACCGGCTTTGTCGGTGTTCTGATCATCACCCGGCCCGGCATCGGCGTGTTCGGCATCGGCCATCTCTTCGCACTGGGGTCGATGCTGTCGAACAGCTTCTACGTCATCATGACGCGGCGCATGTCGGCGACGGAAACCTCCGAGAGCCTGATATTGTTCTCGGCGCTGGCGCCGTCGGTGCTGCTGGCCCCGATGCTGGCCTTCGCGCCCGCGCTGCCCCATGGCGGCTTTCAATGGTTCATTGTCCTGATGCTGGGCGTCTTCGGCGCCGGCGGCCACTATCTGCTGGTGCGGGCTTATCGCCTGGCGACCACGACGCAGTTGGCACCTTTCCCCTATTCGCAGATGGTGTGGATGATTATCTCCGGCTGGGTGATTTTCCACCAGTTCCCCGACCGCTGGACCTTGCTGGGTGCGGCCATCATCGTTGCCAGCGGGCTCTACATCATTCACCGCGAGCACAGGCTTCGCGTGCGCAACTCCGCCTCGCTCGACACCGAGGCAGAGGCGCTTGCGAAAAAACTTTGATTTGCTCCGAATCCGGTGGCATAAGGCCGTTTTAAAAAATTTAAAGACCTGAATTGAGAGACCCTGGGGAGCGAAGGGCACTGGCACAGAAGATCAAGCTTTCGACGATCGCGGATGCGCTCGGTGTGTCCACGGCAACGGTATCGCTGGCGCTGCGCGACAGCCCATTGGTCGCAGGCTCCACGCGCGAGCGCATCAAGGAGCATGCCCGCGCCATCGGCTATATTTACAACCGCCGCGCCGCCTCGTTGCGCACCTCGCGCTCCGGCATCGTCGGCGTCGTCGTGCACGACATTATGAACCCGTTCTTCGCCGAGATCCTGCGCTCGATCGAAAGCGAGCTCGACCGCAGCCGGCAGACCTTCATCCTCTCCAACCATTACGACCAGCTGGAAAAGCAGCGCACCTTCATCGACACGCTGCTGCAGCTCGGCGCCGACGGCGTCATCATGTCGCCGGCCATCGGCACGCCGGCCGAGGACATCATCATGGCCGAGGAAAACGGCCTGCCGGCGGTGCTGATCGCGCGCACCGTCGCCGGCGCCGACGTGCCGGTGTTCCGTGGCGACGACGCCTATGGCACCGCGCTTGCCACCAATCATCTGATCTCGCTCGGCCATAAGCGCATCGCCATGGTCGGTGGCACCGACCAGACCTCGACCGGTCGCGACCGCTACCAGGGCTATCTCAATGCGATGGAGGCGGCCGGCCTGGAGGTGAAGCCGTCCTGGCGCATTCCCGGGCCGCGTACCAAGCAGGCGGGGTTCGAGGCCGCCGGGCAGTTTCTGGCGCTGAAGGACAAGCCCACGGCCGCCTGCTGCTGGAACGATCTGGTCGCGATCGGACTGATGAACGGCATCGCGCGCGCAGGCCTTGTGCCGGGCGTCGACATCTCCGTGACCGGCTATGACGATCTCGAGGAGGCGGCGATCGCGACGCCGGCCCTGACCACGGTCTGGAACGGTCAGCGCGAGGTCGGCCGGCGCGCCGCGAGCGCCCTGCTCGATAAGTTGAACGGGCAGGCGGTGCGGCCCTCGCAGGAGCTGATCAAGCCGGAACTGCATGTGCGGCAGTCTACCGGCAAGCCGGTGGAGCGTGCATGACCAAGCCTGAAGGAAAATTGCCGGTCGCCATCCTGGTGCCCGCCGATTTCAACGATCATGCCGTCGGCCGCATCGACAAGGCGTTCAAGCCTGTGCGGATCGAACGCGCCGATCCATCGCTGGTCACCGACGAGATGCGCGCGACGGTGCGCGGCATCGCCTCCTATGCGGGCATCAGTGCCGCGATGATCGACGCGCTGCCCCATCTCGAGATCATCGCCAGTTTCGGCGTCGGCTACGATTCCGTCGACGCCGATCACGCTGCCAAGCGCGGCGTCATGGTCACCAACACGCCCGACGTTTTGACCGAGGAGGTCGCCGACACCGCCATCGGCCTTTTGATCAACACCCTGCGCGAGCTTTACGCCGCCGAGAAATGGCTGCGCGACGGCGACTGGCTGGAGAAGGGCAATTATCGCCTGAGCCGGCTTACCTTGCGCGGCCGCAGCGTCGGCATTTTCGGTATGGGCCGTATTGGCCGGGCCGTTGCCCGTCGGCTTGAGGCCTTTGGCCTGCCGATCGCCTATCATAACCGCCGCAAGGTCGAAGGCCTGGCATACGACTATCATGCCACTTTGAAAGGCCTCGCCGAAGCCGTCGACACGCTGATCTGTGTTGCCCCGGGCGGCGCCTCCACGGAGAAGGCGATCAATGCCGAAGTCCTGTCGGCGTTGGGTTCGAACGGCGTCTTCGTCAATGTCGGCCGCGGCTCGACGGTCGACGAGGCGGCACTCGCCGCGGCGCTGAAGAGCGGCGCCATCGCCGCCGCCGGGCTCGACGTCTTCGCTGACGAGCCGAAGGTGCCGCAGGCCCTGCTCGACGCGCCCAACACCTCGCTTCTGCCGCATGTCGGCTCGGCGTCGGTCCATACCCGCCGTGCCATGGCCGATCTATGCGTCGACAATCTCGTCGCCTGGTTTACCGAGCGCCGGCCGCTGACACCGGTGCCGGAGACGATCAACGTCAAGGCGCGCGGCTAGGGCAATCCTAAGGGAGTATGGAGCGGCGTTCCATCTATGATGGTCGCTTATTCCGCCGCGGCGCGGGCGCAAGCCTTTGCCGCCGCGTGCAGGCGCACGGCATCGCCGAAGGCCTTGAAGATCTTGGCGGAGTTGCTGTCCGATTTCACCCAGTATTCGGGGTGCCACTGCACGCCGACCGCGAAGGCGCGGGCATCCTTGACGGAGACCGCTTCGATCGTGCCGTCGCTGGCCAAAGCCTCGATTTGCAGTTTCGAGCCGAGCCGGTCAATCCCCTGCCGGTGCAGCGAGTTGACCTTGATGTCTCCGGCGCCGAACACGCCGGCAAGGCAGCTTCCGGGCTTGATCGAGATCGTCTGATGGATAGCGAAGCGCTCGTCCTGATTGTCGCTCACCGGCGCGCGGTGATCGAGCGAGCCCTCGCGCTCCTGGATTTCGGTGCCCAGCGAGCCGCCGAGCGCAACGTTGAGCTCCTGGATGCCGCGGCAGATGGCAAGCAGCGGCACGCCGCGCTTGAGCGCCTTGCGGATCAGCGGCAGCGTGGTGGCGTCGCGCGCCGGATCGTAGGGACCGTTGGCCTCGCTCGGGTCGCCATCGTAAAGCGAGGGATGGACGTTGGATTTCGAACCCGTCAGCATCACGCCGTCGACCGACGACAGCAATTCGTCGAGGTCGAGCCGGTCGCCGAAGGACGGCACCAGAAGCGGGAACACGCCGGCGCCGGTGATCGCGGCTTCCAGATATTGCTGGGGTGCTGCGTGCCAGGTGTAGTTGTCGAATTGGCGGACGTCGGTCGAGACTGCGACGAGCGGCTGCTGCATTTTGGGTTTGGTTTCCATTCAGGCCAAGGAATTGTTCTGCCTATAAAATAAGCGATCCGTCGCGGCTTTTCCATGGCAAGTTTCGCCGCCTCGCATGGGCCAGACGAGAGAATATTAGACTATAGTTGCAGTGGGCCGCTGAATGGCCGCAAGCTTGGTCGCGGCGCTGGACTCGACTTCTTGCCTGTGTATGTTTCTCCCCCAACCGGTCCGGGCACCGACGATGTCCGGCATCGGTCAGCTGATCCGCAAGGGAGGAAACTTAATGGATCGTCGTTCTTTCATTCGTAAGGCCGGTGCCTCCGGCGTGGGCGCAGCCGCAGCGGCCGCGGCACTCGCCACGCCGGCCATTGCCCAGTCCAACCCGAAAGTGACCTGGCGGCTGGCGTCGTCCTTCCCGAAATCGCTCGACACGATCTATGGCGGCGCCGAAGTCTTCTCCAAGATGCTGTCGGAAGCGACCGACGGCAATTTCCAGATCCAGGTCTTCGCTTCGGGCGAGCTTGTGCCCGGCCTGCAGGCGGCCGATGCCACCGCCGCCGGCACCGTCGAAGCGGCCCACACCGTGGCCTATTATTACTGGGGCAAGGACCCCACCTGGGCGCTGGGCGCGGCCGTGCCCTTCTCGCTCAACGCGCGCGGCATGAACGCCTGGCATTATCATGGCGGCGGCATCGACCTGTTCAATGAATTCCTTGGAACGCAAGGGTTGTACGGTCTGCCGGGCGGCAACACCGGCGTCCAGATGGGCGGCTGGTTCCGCAAGGAAATCAACAGCGTCGCCGATCTCTCCGGCCTCAAGATGCGCATCGGCGGCTTTGCCGGCAAGGTCGTCGAGAGGCTCGGCGTGGTGCCGCAGCAGATCGCCGGCGGCGACATCTACCCGGCGCTGGAAAAGGGCACCATCGACGCCGCCGAATGGGTCGGCCCCTATGACGACGAGAAGCTCGGCTTCTACAAGGTCGCGCCCTATTACTACTATCCCGGCTGGTGGGAAGGCGGCCCGACGGTCCATCTCCTGTTCAACAAGGCGAAATATGAAGAGCTTTCGCCGACTTACAAATCCCTGGTGCGCACCGCCGCGCAGGCCGCGGACGCCAACATGCTGCAGAAATACGATTACGTGAATCCGCCGGCGGTGCGGCGGCTGGTGGCCGGCGGCGCCAAGCTCAGGCCGTTCAGTCAGGAGATCATGGCGGCCTGTTTCGAGAAGGCCAATGAGGTCTATGCCGAGATGGAAGCCAACAACGCGCCGTTCAAGAAGATCTGGGAATCGATCAAGGCCTTCCGCAAGGAGCATTATCTCTGGGCCCAGATCGCCGAATACAATTACGACACCTTCATGATGGTGCAGCAGCGCAACGGCAAGCTGTAAGGAGATTAGCCCCTTCTCCCCGTCACTATACGGGAGAAGGTGCCCGAAGGGCGGATGAGGGGAGCGCCGGCGTCGGCAATTGGATCGCCCTGGGCTTAAGTGCAGGCCGAAGCGCCAACTCATGCCTTATCCATCCGGCGCAGGGGCCGCCCCTCACCTGCCTGCCGGCATCCTCTCCCCGTATAGAGACGGGGAGAGGGGCGCTGTCATCGACGGTTTTCGCCAATCGCCAACGTTGCAAGATGGGGGCTGCACCTTCAGCCCCGGCCCGGCACCACCAGCACCTTGACCTCGCCAGGCGCCGGCGGGTTGGCGATTACCTCGGGTGCTTCCTCCAGGCTGACCTGCCTCGAGATCAGCTTGTCGATCTCGATCGCGCCGGAGGCGATCAACTGCGCCGCCCTTCCATGCGTGAACGGATTGAGGAAGGAACCGAGCACCTTCAGTTCGCGAAACAGAAGATCGAACGGCTCGATCTCCACCTTCATGCCTTGCGGCACCACGCCGACGATCACGACCGTGCCGCCGGCCCTCGCCATGCGCATCGATTGTTCCACCGTATCGCGCACGCCGGCACACTCCAGCACCACGTCGACGCCGCCCGGCGCCAGGCCCTTCGGCCCGGCGACGGCCGCGATTGGGTCGCCGGCGCTTGGGTCGATCGTCGCGGTCGCGCCAAGCTCCTCGGCAAGCGCGCGGCGCGAGGCCTGCCTGGTCGACAAGATGATGGTCGCCGCGCCCGCGAGTTTCGCCAGCTGAACGACGAGCAGGCCGATGACGCCGCCGCCGAGCACCGCGACCGATGCGCCCGGCCGGATCGCGGCAAGGTCGACGCCATGTAGGCAGCAGGCCAGCGGCTCGCAGAAAGCGCCATGCGTCGGCTTGAGGTTTGCGGGCAGCCGGAAAGCCTGCTTCTGCGGCATCAATACATAGCCGGCAAAGCCGCCGTCGCGGTGGATGCCGATGGCCCGGAGATTGCTGCAGAGATTGACGCGGCCGGCATGGCAGTGGGCGCAGCGCCCGCAGGCGATGTTGGGATCGCCCGTGACGCGGTCGCCGACGGCAATGCCCGACACTGCCGCGCCGACGGCTTCGACGATGCCGGAGAATTCATGGCCGAGTGTCACCGGCGGCGTGCAGGGAAATTCGCCGTGGAAAAGGTGTCGGTCGGTGCCGCAGACGCCGCAGGCCTCGATCCGCACAAGGACGTCCTCCGGTCCCGGCGAAGGCTTGTCCACCTCGCGAAGCGCGATGCTGCCGATTGCTTCTAGCCGGACTGCTCTCATGACGCGGTCACCTCAATTGAAACTCGGTGGCTTCGAAAGGTCGGGCGCCGGCGCCGCCGGCTTGGCAGGCGCCGTGTCGCTGAAATTCGGCGGCTGCGACAGGTCGGGCGTGCCCGGCGCGGCAGGCGGGGCGGCACCGCCATCGGTCGGAGCCGCGCCATTGCCCGCCGGCGGCGTGCCGAGCGGCGACAGCGAAGGCATGCCGGGGAGCTTGAGGTCGATCGTGCTTGGTTCGACCGCAGCGCCCTTGTAGCGCATGACCATCTGGGGAAAGGCGATGGTAAGCCCGATCATGATCACCTGTATCAGGACGAACGGCACGGCGCCCCAATAGATCTGCCCGGTGCTGACCGGCGCGATCTGCTTGCCGGTGATCCTGTCGAGATAGGGCACCCGGGCCGCGACCGAGCGCAGGTAGAACAGCGCGAAGCCGAAGGGCGGATGCATGAAGCTGGTCTGCATGTTGACGCCGAGCAGCACGCCGAACCAGATCAGGTCGATGCCGAGCTTGTCGGCGGCCGGCGCCAGGAGCGGCACGATGATGAAGGCAAGCTCGAAGAAATCGAGGAAGAAGGCAAGCACGAAGACCAGGATGTTGACGCCGATCAGGAAGCCGGTCTCGCCGCCGGGCAGCGAGGTCAACAGATGCTCGACCCAGATATGGCCGTTGACGCCGTAGAAGGTGAGCGAAAAGACGCGCGCGCCGATCAGGATGAACAGCACGAAGGAGGAAAGCCTGGTCGTCGAGGCCAGCGCCTGGTTGACGACCTCCCTCGTCAGGCGTCCCTTCATCGCCGCCATGATGAGCGCCCCGACGGCGCCCATGGCGCCGCCTTCGGTCGGCGTGGCGATGCCGAGGAAGATCGTGCCCAGCACCAGGAAGATCAGCGCAAGCGGCGGGATCAGCACGATCACCACCTGCTGCGCCAGCTTGGACATCATCTTCAGCCCCAGCCGCTGGTCGAGGATGGCGACGACATAGATGACGATGACGCCGACGGCGAAGCCGAGGATGTCGGCATTGTCGCCCTGCGTCGGCGCAAGATAGCGATAGGCGCCGTACGAGACGGCGCCGGTGACCAGCAGCGCCACGATCAGCGACAGCACGCCGTGGCCGAGCGTACGGGCTTCGAGCGGCAGCGCCGGCATCGAGTTCGGCCGGACGATCGACATGATCAGAATGTAGAGCATGTAGATGCCCGTCAGCACGAGGCCGGGGATCAATGCGCCGGCGTACATGTCGCCGACCGAGCGCCCGAGCTGGTCGGCAAGCACGATCAGCACCAGCGAAGGCGGGATGATCTGGGCAAGGGTCCCGGAGGCCGCGATGACACCGGACGCAACCCTGCGGTCATAGCCGTAGCGCAGCATGATCGGCAGCGAGATCAGCCCCATGGCGATGACGGAGGCCGCCACCACGCCGGTTGTTGCGGCAAGCAGCGCGCCGACGAAGATCACCGCATAGGCAAGCCCGCCGCGGATCGGCCCGAACAGCTGGCCGATCGTGTCGAGCAGGTCCTCGGCCATGCCCGAGCGCTCGAGCACGATGCCCATGAAGGTGAAGAAGGGTATCGCCAGGAGTGTTTCGTTCGACATCACCCTGGTGCCGTAGAAATTGTCGGGCAGTGCATGCAGCAGCGGCCAGGCGAGGTTGATCGACCCGCCGGAATAGGGCGAGACCAGGACGCCGATGAAGAAGAACAGCAGGCCGTTGGCGGCGAGCGAGAAGGCGACGGGGTAGCCGATCAACAGGAAGATGATTAGCGAGGCGAACATGATCGGCGCCATGTTCTGCGCGATGAATTCGATCATTGACGGGCCTCGCCCGCGATCGTCTTGGCTTCCTCGGCCAGCGCCTTGGCCTCGAGCTCGGCCTGCTCATGCGCCGACACGAAGGGATTGGGATCGTCCATGTCGCCGCGCATGATGGCGATCTTCTTGATGATCTCGGAAACGCCTTGCAGCGCGAGCAGGAAGAAGCCGGCCAGCAGGATCGCCTTGGCCGGCCACACGATCAGCCCGCCGGCATTGGTCGACATCTCGCCGCTGCGGAAGGACAGCGACACATAAGGTACGAAATAGATCACCATCAGCACGACGAAGGGCATCAGGAAGAAGAGGTGGCCGAGGAGGTCGATCCAGTGCTGCACGCGTCTCGGGAACATGCCGTAGACGATGTCGATGCGAATGTGGTCGTTCTGCTTCAGCGTGTAGGCGGCGGCCAGCATGAAGGCGGCGCCGAACAGATACCATTGCAGCTCCAGCCAGGCATTGGAGGAGGTGTCGAACACCTTGCGGATGACGGCATTGCCGGCGCTCACGAGGATCGCGAGCAGGATCAGCCAGGAGACCCAGCGGCCGATGAACTCGTTGATGCGGTCGATCGTCCTGGATAGAGCGAGCAGCCCCGCCATGCATAGTCCTCCCTGGCGCATCGGCCCGAAAATCACGTTCGATTTTCGGAAAGCACGATGCGTTGACTCAAAGTTCCATGCGGCGCGCCCGATTCCCCCTCCGGTGCCGCGCCGCTTGGCCCAACGATATGCAGTGCGTGGTCCGGCAGGTCAACATGACAAAGCCGCGGCAAACAGATCGGCACGCCGGACAGCGGCGGAATGCCGCCGCCTGACGATGCGTCATGCGACGAAAGTCTGTGGGCAACGACAGTCTGGGGACATGAAGTCTAGGAGCTTAGGCGATCTTTGCCTGGTCGCGCCCGGCGCCGATCAGCACCAGCATGGCGACGAGGAAGAGATAGATCCAGGCGTCGCGCCATTCGAGCGGGAAATAGCCGGCCCAGAGCGATTCCGCCATGCCGAAGGCCGCGGCGCCGAGCGCTGCCTTGAGCGGCGACAGATAGCCGCCGACCGCTGTCACGAACAGGATCTTGAGGCCGTAGACCAGCCCGGTGCCGAAGGAGACATTGCCGTAATAGAGGCCGGCAAGCACGCCGGCCAGGGCAGCGCAAAGGCCGCCGAACAGCACGGCGCGGCGGAACACGGCGGTGACGTCGACGCCGCACATCGCCGCCGCTTTCGGATCGTCGGAGACGGCGCGCCAGGCGCGGCCGAAGCGCGAATGCGTAAACAGCCAGGCGGCCAGTGCCACCACCGCGATGACGCCCGCGCAGTCGAGCAGCTGGATCACGGTGAGCGTGACCTTGAAGCCGTTGCCCTGGGCAAAGATGACCGGGGTGGCGAGCATTGGCGGCAACCAGAGGTCATGCGTGTCGGCGGCGATGCGGCTCGCCTCGGACAGGAAGAGCAAAATGCCGAGCGTCGTCACCACGATGGCGTTGGGCGAGCGGTCGGCGAGCCGCTCGAAAACGCTACGCGACAGGACGTGGCTGATCAGCACCGCATAGAGAATGGCGACGGCCACGCCGAGCGCCACAGCAGCGGCGAGCGTCAGCCACAGCGCCTGATAGCCGAAGGCGGCGGTCAGGATCATCGTCTGGCCGCAGAAGGCGAACAGCGCGCCGTAAGCCAGGTTCGTGCGGTGCAGAATGCCGTTGGTCAGCACATAGCCGAAGGCGAGCAGCGCATAGAGCGCGCCCGAATGCAGCCCGTTCAGCACCTGCTGGAAGAAATAGAGCATGCGGCGTTCCTACAGCGCCGCGCGTCCTTCTGACGCGCAAAGGACGCTGTAGCGCTTTGGTTTTGCGCATGATCCTTTCCAAAAATCGTTCTCGATTTTTGGGGTCATGCGCGGGGTCGTACCTTGACCTCCATCTGGACCGTTACATTCGGAATCTAACTTGTCAAACACGTTTTATCGGTTAGATTTCTGTCATGACGGTATCCTGGACCCCGCATCGCTTCACCGGCGGCATCCTTGCGCTCGATACGGCGAACACCGTCGTGCTGCGCAACGATCCCCAAAAGTCCTTCGACCGTTTCGACGACCCGGCCGAGATCGCCCGCTTCGCCGAGGCGGCGAGCGGCTTCCGCACCGCCGAGCTCGGCGGCCGGCGGCTGCAGGCGTCCGAACCGGGGGAGATAAAACCGATCGTCATCTCGATCCGCGAAGCGACCGATCGCCTGTTTCGCCATGCCGTGTCGAACGGCGCGCTTGCGACCAGCCACCTGCCGGACTTCCTCACGGCCTGCGCCGGCGGGCTGTCAGGCAGCGCGACCGAGATTGGGACGCCGGGCCGGCCTTTCGGCGATCCGGCCACGCCGATCGCCTTCGAGGCGGCCTTGGCCGTCTCGGCGCTGTCGCTGCTGCGCGACGAAACGTTGGCGCGGCTTCGGATCTGTCCCAATTGCAGTTGGCTGTTCGTCGACCGCAGCCGCAATGCCAGCCGCTTGTGGTGCGACATGGCCGTTTGCGGGAACCGCCAGAAGGCAAACCGCTATTACCGCCGCCGTACAGCGGCGAGGGAGGTCAGCAATGCTTAGGAAATTGTCGCGTTCGGCTCTGGTCGGCGCCGCCCTGGTCGCCGCTGTCGCGCTCGGCGCCTGCCGCGACACCGGCAAGGACCAGCTCTTTGCCATTTCCGGCAAGCTGTTCGAGTTCAACTACCGGCTGGCCATCGCCACCTATGTCATCACGCTGAAGCCGCTGCGGCCGATGGTCGACGGCCAGGTCGCGGTAGTGAGTTTCCAGAACCCGGCCGGCGGCGAACCGCTCGTTGTCCACCAGAAGATCTGGCCGAAGCTGCCCCACATCACGCTCACCAGCCCGCCGCTCTCCTGCGTGGTCAAGGACAAGCCTTACAAAGTCTCGATCCGCATCGAGGATTCGAGCGGCACGCTGCTGCAAAGCATCGACACCACCATGACCTCATCAGAGGACCAAACGATGCTGCCGGACCGGCCGCTGGTGATCGGGCCGAACTACGAGCTCAATGCCGATCTGGCCGGCCACCCGGACGGCAAGCTGCCGGGCGAACCGAAGCCGGATTGCTCGAAAGCGACCTGAAACGTAGGTGCTTGCGCGAAATTTTTGTTCCTCACGAAGCGGTTAGCATGATCTTGCATGCGTCGCCGGCCACTCGCCAGACCGTTTGTTGCATGTTATCTGGCCTCTGCGATTTTGTTTGACCTCACAGCCAAGGGACGAAAGACTGCGGCGTCCCGCTCCGACGTTGGCTGCCTGATTTGAGGCGCCTCCGCAGAGGAAATACCTGATGACGCTGCACGACGTCGCGCTCGACGACAAGTTCGACCTTGGCAAGGAGCGCGTCTTCCTGTCCGGCGCGCAGGCGGTTGTGCGCATGCTTCTGATGCAGCGCGAGCGCGACCGCCGCGCCGGCCTCAACACGGCGGGCTTCGTCTCCGGCTATCGCGGCTCGCCGCTGGGCGGCCTCGATATGCAGCTGTGGCGGGCGAAGAGGCAGCTCGCCCAAGCCGACATCGTCTTTCAGCCTGGCCTCAACGAGGAGCTTGCCGCCACCGCCTGCTGGGGCTCGCAGCAGACCGAATTGCTGGGCGAGGGCACGCATGATGGCGTCTTTTCCGTCTGGTACGGCAAGGGCCCGGGCGTCGACCGTTCCGGCGACGTCTTCCGCCACGCCAATCTGGCGGGCTCCTCGAAACATGGCGGTGTGCTTGCCCTGATGGGCGACGACCACATGGCCGAATCCTCGACCAACGCGCATGCCACCGAATTCCTCTTCGTCGACACCATGGTGCCGATCCTCAATCCGGCCGGCGTCCAGGAGATCATCGACTACGGCCTCTACGGCTTTGCCATGTCGCGCTTCGCCGGGACCTGGGCGGCGATTAAATGCGTCAAGGACAACATCGAATCGACGGCTTCGGTCGACGCCTCGATCGAGCGCCTGAGCATCGTCATCCCCGAATTCGACATGCCGCCAGGCGGCCTGAACATCCGCCACGAGATCGACATGCTCGGCCAGGAAGAGCGCCTGCACGAGTATAAGCGCGCCGCCGCTTCCGCCTTCATCCACGCCAATGGGCTGAACCGCATCGTCTATTCCGGCGGCCGCAATCCCAAGCTCGGCGTCATCACCATCGGCAAGAGCTATCTCGACGTCCGCCAGGCGCTGGAGGATATCGGCATCGACGAACAGGCCGCCAACCGCATCGGCATCCGCCTGTTCAAGGTCGGCTGCCCGTGGCCGCTCGACTTCCAGCACATCGCCGAGTTCGCCCGCGGCCTCGACACCATCGTCGTCGTCGAGGAGAAGCGCTCGCTGATCGAGGTGCAGTTGCGCGAAAACCTCTATGGCACCGCCACTCAGCCGGTGATCGTCGGCAAGAAGGACGAGCGCGGCGACTGGCTGTTCCCCGCCAAGGGCGCGCTCGACCCGAACGAGATCGCGATCGCGCTCGGCGAAAGGATCCTGCGCACGATCGGTCCGTCGGAAGAGACCGCCGCGCGGGTGGCGAAGCTTCGCCAGTTCCAGGCGATGCTTGCCGACATTGTCGATATCGGCTCGCGCACGCCTTTCTTCTGCTCGGGCTGCCCGCACAATTCATCCACCAAGGTGCCGGACGGCTCGCTGGCCGCCGCCGGCATCGGCTGCCACTTCATGGCGCTTTGGATGGACAGGAACACCGTCGGCTTTACCGCCATGGGCGGCGAGGGCGCGCAATGGGTCGGACAGGCCCCGTTCTCGAAGCGCGACCACATCTTCCAGAATCTCGGCGACGGCACCTACAATCACTCCGGCGTGCTGGCGATCCGCTTCGCGCTGTCCTCCGGCGCCAACATCACCTACAAGATCCTATACAACGACGCCGTCGCCATGACCGGCGGCCAGCCGCATGAGGGCGGTCTGACCGTCGATATGATCGCGAGGCAGGTGCGTGCGGAGGGCGTCGATCGCATCGCCGTCGTCACGGACGAGCCGGACAAATATGCCGGCAAGGCCGATTTCCCGGCCGGCATCACCATCCATCACCGCGACGATCTTGACTTGGTCCAGCGCGAGTTGCGCGACGTGAAGGGCGTCTCGGTGCTGATCTACGACCAGACTTGCGCGGCCGAAAAGCGCCGGCGCCGCAAGCGCGGCACCTTCCCCGATCCGGACAAGCGCGTCTTCATCAACGAGCTGGTCTGCGAAGGCTGCGGCGATTGCGGCGTGCAGTCCAACTGCGTCTCCATCCAGCCGGTCGAGACCGAATTCGGCCGCAAGCGCCGGATCGACCAGTCGAGCTGCAACAAGGATTTCTCCTGCGTCAACGGTTTCTGCCCGTCCTTCGTCACCGTGCATGGCGGCAAGATCAGAAAGGCCGAAGGCATTGCCGGCAAGGCCGATCCTCTCGACGGCGTGCCGGCGCCCGCTGAATTCCGCATGGGCAACCAGGGCTGGGCGGCGATCATCGACGGCGTCGGCGGCACCGGCGTCGTCACCGTCGGCGCGGTGCTCGGCATGGCCGCGCATCTGGAAGGCAAGGGCTGCGGCATGATCGACATGGCCGGCCTCGCCCAGAAGGGCGGCTCGGTCTTCACCCATGTCCGCATCGCCCCGACGCCTGAGGACATCCACGCCATTCGCGTTTCGGCCGGCAAGGCCGACCTTGTGCTCGGCTGCGATCTTGTCGTCTCCGGCGCCAAGAAGGTGCTGGGCGCGGTGCGTGAAGGCCATACGATCTTCCTCGCCAACACCGCCGAGATCATGCCTGGCGAGTTCACCCGCTCCGCCGACTTCTCGCTGCCGGTCGAGCGGCTGAAGAAGGCGATCCGGGCGGCTGCCGGCGACGACAAGGCGCATTTCTTCGACGCCACCCGCACGGCGACCGCTCTGTTCGGCAATTCGCTCGGCGCCAACATGTTCATGCTCGGCTTCGCCTTCCAGTATGGCGGCCTGCCGCTTTCGGCCGAAGCCCTTGAAAAGGCGATAGAATTGAACGGCGAAGCGGTGGCGATGAACATCGCCGCATTCCGCTGGGGTCGCCGCGCCGCGCATCAGCCCGATTTCGTGCGCGGCCTGGTCGCCCAAACCGGCAAGCCGGCGGTAAAACCCGCCGAGACGCTGGATGATGTCATCGCCCGCCGCGTCGCCTTCCTCACCGCCTATCAGAACGCAGCCTACGCCAGGCGCTATGCCGACCGTGTGGCGATGGTGCGCGCCGCGGAATGCAAGGCCGTGCCCGGCTCGACCGCCGTGACCGAGGCCGCCGCCAGGAACCTCTTCAAGCTGATGGCGATCAAGGACGAGTATGAGGTGGCGCGGCTCTACACCGACGGCACCTTCGCCGCCGACCTCGCCAAGCAGTTCCAGAGCTATGAGAAGCTCGAATTCCATCTTGCGCCGCCGATCCTCGGGGGGCGCGGCAATGACGGCAAGCCCCGGAAATCGAGCTTCGGCCCGTGGATGATGACGGGTTTTCGGCTGCTGGCGGCGATGAAGGGCATGCGCGGAACCGCCTTCGACCTTTTCGGCTACACGGCCGAGCGGCGTATGGAGCGGCAGTCGCTGCGAGAATATGAGGCCGATCTCGACCTTGTCGCCGGCGCGCTGGCGCCGGGCAGGGTGGAAGCCGCGACGGCCCTTGCCTCCGTGCCGGCGCTGATCCGCGGCTACGGCCATGTCCGGCAGGCCAGCGCCGCGAAGGCGGCGGGCGAGCGCTCGCGCTTGATCGAGCGTCTGGCCCAGGCTCCGGCGGAGCCGGCCCTTCGCGCGGCGGAGTGAACGCGCCGGCGCGTCGATGGCGCCAAATCCCCCTGGGTCTCCTGGTCTGTCCCGCGTATCGCAACCCTCTGCAACCGTGTCCGAGTGCCGTTCTAAGCCTTTCTTAAGGCAGCTGTGGCATGACAAGGCGTAGTGTTGGGCCAACGGCATGGGTAGAACAAAGACCGAGAACATCCCGGCGGATGTTTACATCCAGTTTGTGCGGTCGTTGTTCGACAACGCGCACATGCTGGTGATCGGCGGCGTTTGCTACTGGATCCTCGGATTCATGATCTATTGGCGAACGGACAATCCGCTGTTTCTGGCCTTTTCTTTCGCTCTGCTCTCCATCAGTCTTTTCCGTTACTCCGGCATTCGCACTTTCCTGAAGGCAGGCGGCGCCATAGCCAATGTCGAAGAGGCCCGGCGGTGGGAGCGCAACTACATCCTCAAGGGCAGCCTGCAGGGCCTGGGCCTGGGTTCGCTGTGCTTCATATCGATCTATGTTTATCCCGATCCCTTCGCGGAGTTGGCCGCGACCTCGCTGACGATCGCGACCCTGGTCACGGTTGTCGGCCGCAACTACGGCTCCCCGCAGATGGTGCGGATTTTCTCCGTGACCTTTATCGGGCCGGCGGCGCTCGGGCTCTTGCTGCGCATGGATTTCCCGTCGGTCCTGCTCGGCCTGATGATCATCCCGCTGACCTTCATCACCATCAACAGCGCCGACCATGTCCGCAACGTGCTCTTCTCGGCCGTCATCGGCCATAAGCAGGCCAGGAACCTGACGCGCCGATTCGATCGCGCGCTCAACACCATGTCGCACGGACTGGTCATGCTGGGGCCGGACGGACGCGTGGCGGTAGCCAATGCCGAAGCCGCCCGCCTGATGTCGCTGAAGTCGGGCGACGCCTTGCTCGGACGCTCGATCCACGGCCTTTTGATGCGCGGCGTCGCCGGCGGCATGCTGGCACCTAAAGACTGCCGCTACATCGAGGCGCAACTGACGCGCGCTTTGCGCGAGGGCCGCGACCGCAAGGTGCTGGTCTCGCTTGCCAACGGCCAGCATTACGAATTCTCCGCCCGCGAAGGCAGCCAGGAACTGGGCGTCATCACTTTCGAGGATGTGACGGCGCGCGTCGAGGCTGAGGAAAAGATCCGCTTCATGGCGCGCTACGACAACCTGACCGGCCTGCCGAACCGCGCCTATTTCCACGAGCTGGTCGGCGAGGCCATGGCCTCCGGCGACCAGGACCGGCTCTGCGGCCTCGCGGTGCTCGATCTCGACGACTTCAAGAGCGTCAACGACACGCTCGGCCATCCGGTCGGCGACGGGCTGATCTACGCCGTGGCCGAGCGCCTCTCGGCGATTGCCGGACCGGGCATCACCGTCAGCCGCTTCGGCGGCGACGAATTCATGGTCTTCTTCGACCGCGTCGAGGACGAGAGCCATCTCAGCACCCTGCTCGACCGGATCTTCGCGGACCTGCAGGGCGAAGTGGACGTCGCCGGCCACGGCTTGCGCATCCAGGCCAGCGGCGGCGCGGTGCTTTCCAAGGTCAAGGACACCGACGCTGACGCCATGATCGTCAAGGCGGACCTTGCCCTCTACAAGGCCAAGGAGCTCGGCAAGAACAGCTGGCGGCTGTTCGAGGCGGCCATGGATGCCGCCTTCCGCAATCGCCAGCTGATGAAGGCCGATCTGCGCAATGCGGTGCAGGCCAAGGATTTGCGCGTGGTCTATCAGCCGATCGTGGCCGTCAGCACAATGCGCATCGCCAGTTGCGAGGCGCTTTGCCGTTGGGACCATCCCGATCTCGGCCCGATCTCGCCCAGCGTCTTCATCCCCTTGGCCGAGGAGATGGGCATCGTTTCCGACATCAGTACTCTCGTGCTGGAAGCCGCGTGCGCCGAATGCGCCAAATGGCCGGCCCAGACCAGCGTGTCGGTCAACCTGTCGGCCAAAGATTTCCGCAATCGCGATATCGTCCAGAAGGTCAGGGACGCCTTGGCCAAGTCGGGTCTGGCGGCGCACCGGCTCGAAATCGAGGTCACCGAGACCGCGCTGCTCGATGACAAGTCGCTGACGCGCGAGTCGATCGAGGAATTGAAGGCACTCGGCGCGCGCATCGCGCTTGACGATTTCGGCACCGGCTATTCCAGCCTGAGCTATCTTCACAAGCTGCCGCTCGACAAGATCAAGATCGACCGCTCGTTCCTGGTCGATGTCAACCAGAACCGGCAGTCGCTCGATCTTCTGAAGGGCATTGTCGGCCTGTCGCGGACGTTGGGACTTTCCGTCACTATCGAAGGGGTCGAGACCTTCGAGCAGCTGAAGACGCTGGTCCATTTGGTTAAGCCGGACTTCGTGCAGGGCTTCCTCTTCGGCGCCGCGCTCAGCGCGTCGGGTATCGAGACGATGTCGAGCGTCACATGGCCATTTGCCGCGGACCTGCATATCGCCGGCAAACGGACAGCCAGCTAGGAAGCAATTCCAGGAAAAGTGGATACCGGTTTTCCGTCCGGAATTTGCGTCAACAACGAGCAATTCCAGGAAAAATGGAAATCGGTTTTCCGTTCGAAGTTGCGCCGAGGCCATAGGACAATCCAAGAAAAGCGGGAGTCGCTTTTGCGCCCGAAGTTATTTTTGAAGTGTTGTGAAATTCAGGAAAGGTGTGAACAGGATATTGCGACCTGAAAAGTATGCATCGCATGAAACGATAATCGCTGCCGCATAGTATAGCTCTGCAACAGACTGGCGCTTGCTAGCTCTGATTCTGGATTGGCCCGGGCGCCGACCGTCAGGCTGGATCAGTCAACAGCCGGCATCGGCCGTTGCTTTCCCCGCGAAAGATAGCCGAAAACCTGCACCGCCGTTAACGTTAACAAGCGGTAAATCAGCAATATCGAATTTTCAGCTTGTGTCTCATTTCAACTCGAATAGCCTAATTGCAGGCGGAATTCGAGGATCGGCAATGGATGCTGTAAGGAAGAGTGCGTCGGCTGGCGCCAGCGCGAGAATGGACTCCGCGCTCAACCGATCCATGATGGAACTGCTGGACCACGTCGAATATCGCCTGATCACCGGCGGAGAAGATCTCGAGGCGATCTACCGGCTCCGCTACAATTCCTACCTGCGCTCAGGCATGTGTGGCCCGATCGCCAGCGGCATGTTCGAGGACCGTTGGGATAACCTGCCCAATTCCTACAGGTTCGGCGTCTATTGTTACGGTGAATTGGTCAGCACGCTGCGCTTTCATTATATTTCCAGCGAGCAGCCATACTCGCCCTCGATCGACGCCTATCCAGAGGTCTTGCTTCCGCGCCTCGCCCGCGGGGAAACCTTCATCGACGGAACCCGCTTCGCAACCGACCCCGACAGCGCGCCGGCGCCTGGAGTCCTGCCGTTCCTGACGCTCAGGATCGCCATGGTTGCCTCCTGTTACTTTGGCCAGGACTCGGTGCTTACACCCGTCAAGCTCGAACATTCTGCCTTCTATGCGCGTTTCTTCAATGCCGTGCAGCGGAGCGAGGCCAAGCAGTTTCCGGGTGTTCTTGCCCCGATCGCCCTGTTCGAAATTCCCGCGGGCGAAAACATGCGGCAGACGCTCGAGCGGCTGCCGTTCTTCAAGTCGACGCCGATGGAGCAGCGGCTGATGTTCGGCAATCCGGCCATCAACCGGCTGACGCCCCTCTCGATTGTGCCGACGGCGAAATACTATCGCGCTGCTGCCTGAACGCAGGCCATGAACCTTTCGCCGGCTGCGGCGTTAGCAAGCAATTCAAGGAAAAGTGTGAGCGGTTTTCCGGCCGGAATTGCGTCAAAACAAGCTCCGCAGCCCGCTCTGTCACGCGACCGCGCCCGCCATAAGAAAGGATTCCCGCATGACCATCCACTCGCTCGCGCTGACGCCGCTGATCTCGCTGATCGCCGGCGTGCTGATCCTGGTGATGCCGCGGCTCCTCAACTACATCGTCGCGCTTTACTTGATCGTAGTCGGCCTGCTCGGCCTTTTTCCCCATCTCGCCGGCTGAAATCTCCCTCGCAGCGCGGACGAAGTCGCGGCTTTAATTTCAACTTTCGTTTGAGGCTGTTGTCGCAGGCTGTGCGGCAATAGCGCCATTGCTCTTGGTTCGGCTTTTCGCTATGTGCCTCACAGGGATTTTCGAAGGGGTACTTCCATGGCTGATCACTCGCCGACCGGTCCTGTCGAGCTTGGCGCGCAGATGGACTATGCCGAGCACGACCGTACCTACAAGGCCTTCCTCGGCCTTGCCAAATACGGCTCGCTGGTCTGTGCCGCCATCCTTATCGCTATGGCCTTCGGCTTCTTCGTCGGCGGCTTCTTTTCGGCGACCATCCTGTTCATCCTGATCATGGCCGTCGGCGCTCTCATTCTGCGGTAGATTTCCCAAGCCAATTGCACTCGACGTCACCGGACGTCCCGGCCGACGCCTTGCGCAATCAAGGTTCCAGCCGAAAGGATCATCCGGTGGGACAGATAGTATTCATCCCTCGTGAGGTTGACCCGAACGAGCCGCGCGTCGCGGCCTCGCCCGAGACGGTCAAGCGCTTGGCGGGTCTCGGATTCGACGTGATCGTCGAGAAGGACGCCGGCCTCGGCTCCCGCATTCCCGACCGGGATTTCACTGCTGCCGGTGGCACGATCGGAACGGCGGCCGACGCCAAAAAGGCCGATGTCGTGCTGAAGGTGCGCCGGCCGACGGATGCGGAGCTGAAGGACTACAAGCCGGGCGCCGCCGTCATCGCCATCATGGACCCTTATGGCAACGATGCCGCGGTGGCAGCCATGGCCAAGGCCGGCATCACCGCCTTTTCCATGGAGTTCATGCCGCGCATCACCCGCGCGCAGGTCATGGACGTGCTGTCCTCGCAGGCCAATCTCGCCGGCTACCAGGCGGTGATCGACGCCGCCGCCGAATATGACCGCGCGCTGCCGATGATGATGACCGCTGCCGGCACCGTGCCGGCCGCCAAGACCTTCATCATGGGCGTCGGTGTCGCCGGCCTGCAGGCGATCGCCACCGCGCGCCGTCTCGGCGCGGTCGTCACCGCCACCGACGTGCGCCCGGCGGTGAAGGAGCAGGTGCAGTCGCTTGGCGCCAAGTTCCTGGCGGTCGAGGACGAGGAGTTCAAGGCGGCCGAGACCGCCGGCGGCTACGCCAAGGAAATGTCGAAGGAATATCAGGCCAAGCAGGCGGCGCTCACTGCCGAGCACATCGCCAAGCAGGACATCGTCATCACCACGGCGCTGATCCCTGGACGGCCGGCGCCGAAGCTGGTGTCGGCCGCCATGGTCGCCTCGATGCGACCGGGTTCGGTGATCGTCGATCTTGCGGTGGAGCGCGGCGGCAATGTCGAGGGCGCGGTGCCCGGCAAGGTCGTGACGACGGAGAACGGCGTCAAGATCGTCGGCCACCTCAATGTGCCGGGCCGCGTCGCGGCGTCGGCTTCGCTGCTCTACGCCAAGAACCTCTACGCCTTTCTCGAGACGATGGTCGACAAGACAACGAAGACGCTTGCCATCAAGCGGGACGACGAACTGGTCAAGGCGACGATGCTCACCGACGCTGGCCGGGTCGTGCATCCCGCCTTCGCCAAGGCGGCGGAAGAGCCGCGCACCGAGCCGCCGGCTATTCCGGCGACGACCATGGTTGCCGATGCCGCCGACGTGAAGCCGGCGGCAAGGAAAAAGTCCGCAGCCAAGCCTAGGGGGACCGCGTGATGGACGCCTTGCAGAAAGCTCTCGATCAGCTCGATCAGGCGACGGCCGCCGTGCGGCTCGCGGTGCAGGATCTCGCCAACAACGCGCCAGGCGCGGCCGATACCGCCGGCGGTGCGGCGCACGCGCTTTCGGGTGGCGCGATCGATCCCTTCGTCTTCCGTTTCGCCATCTTCGTGCTGGCGATCTTCGTCGGCTATTATGTCGTCTGGTCGGTGACGCCGGCGCTGCACACGCCGCTGATGGCCGTCACCAACGCCATCTCCTCGGTCATCGTCGTTGGCGCGCTGCTCGCGGTCGGCATTGCCGCTTCCGGCCTTGCGGCGGGCTTCGGCTTTGTCGCCCTGGTGCTGGTTTCGGTCAACATCTTCGGCGGCTTCCTGGTGACCCAACGCATGCTCGCCATGTACAAGAAGAAGGAAAAGTGACGTGACCGTCAATCTCGCTTCCTTCCTCTATCTGGTCTCCGGCATCCTGTTCATCCTGGCGCTGCGCGGCCTGTCGCACCCGACCACCAGCCGGCAAGGCAATCTCTACGGCATGATCGGCATGGGCATTGCCATCGCCACCACGCTGGCGCTGGCGCTGCCTTCGGCCGGCCGCTTCGGCCTGATCGTGCTCGGTCTCGCCATCGGCGGCGGGGTCGGCGCCTATGTGGCGCGCCGCATCGCCATGACCTCGATGCCGCAGCTGGTCGCCGCCTTCCACTCGCTCGTCGGCTTCGCCGCCGTCATGGTGGCTGCCGCTGCCATCTACGCGCCGGAAAGCTTCGGCATCGGCACGGCGGGCGACATCCATGCCCAGGCGCTGGTCGAAATGAGCCTTGGCGTCGCCATCGGCGCCATCACCTTCACCGGCTCGGTCATCGCCTTCCTCAAGCTCGACGGCCGCATGTCCGGCAAGCCGATCATGATCGGCGGCCGCCACATGATCAACATCGCGCTCGGCGCCGCCCTTGTGGTGCTGATCGTGCTGCTCGTCTCCACCGAATCCAAGCTTGTCTTCTGGCTGATCGTCGCTGCCTCGCTGGTGCTCGGCGTGCTCTTGATCATCCCGATCGGCGGCGCCGACATGCCGGTCGTGGTGTCGATGCTGAATTCCTACTCGGGCTGGGCAGCGGCAGCACTTGGCTTCACGCTCGGCAATCTGGCGCTGATCATCACCGGCGCGCTGGTCGGCTCTTCCGGTGCGATCCTGTCCTACATCATGTGCAAGGGCATGAACCGCTCTTTCATCTCGGTCATCCTCGGCGGCTTCGGCGGCGAGACGGCTGCAGCGGCGAGCGACGGCATCGAGCGCACCGTCAAGCAGGGTTCGGCCGACGATGCCGCCTATCTGATGATGAACGCGCAGAAGGTCATCATCGTGCCCGGTTACGGCATGGCGGTCGCCCAGGCGCAGCACGCGTTGCGCGAAATGGCCGACAAGCTCAAGGCCAACGGCGTCGAAGTGAAATACGCCATCCATCCGGTCGCCGGCCGCATGCCCGGCCACATGAACGTGCTGCTCGCCGAGGCCAACGTACCTTACGACGAGGTGTTCGAGCTGGAGGACATCAACTCCGAGTTCGCGCAGGCCGACGTCGCCTATGTCATCGGCGCCAACGACGTCACCAACCCGTCCGCGCGCGACGACAAATCCTCGCCGATCTACGGCATGCCGATCCTCGACGTCGACAAGGCCCGCACCTGCCTCTTCGTCAAGCGTTCGCTGGGTTCCGGCTACGCCGGCATCGACAACACGCTGTTCTACAAGGACGGCACCATGATGCTGCTCGGCGACGCCAAGAAGATGACCGAGGAAATCGTCAAGGCCATGGATCACTGATCCAGCCGTAATTCCTGCAAAAAAGCCCGCTCGAAGCGGGCTTTTTATTACAGGAACTGTCAGCCAGGTCGCGCTCAGATATCCAGGTTGGCCACCGATAGCGCGTTGTCCTGGATGAACTCGCGCCGCGGCTCCACCTCGTCGCCCATCAGCCGTGAGAACAGCGAGTCGGCGTCCGTCGCGTCCGCCACCTTGACCTGCAGCAGCGAACGCACATTCGGGTCGAGCGTCGTCTCCCAGAGCTGCTCGGCATTCATCTCGCCGAGGCCCTTGTAGCGCTGCATGGTGAGGCCCTTGCGGCCGGAAGCGAACACTGCGTTGAGTAGCGCTAGCGGCCCCGAAAGCAGCTCCGAGGTCTCTTTTCGACGCAAGGTCGGCTGCTCGCCATAGACTTCCGAAAGCCGCGGTGCGTAGCGGTCGAGCTGGCGCGCATCGGCCGAAGCGATCAATCCGGCATCGAGCTGCACCACATCCTTCACGCCGCGCACGGTGCGCTCGAACACATAGCCGCCGGAACCGTCATTGGAGGTCGAAAGCCGGCCGGTCCAGCCGCGCTCGGTCTCCTCAGCGATCATATCGAGGCGCTTCGCGACGCGCTCGGCCATGGCGTTGGCGCGGCCGAGATCGGCAAGCACGTCGGCATTGAGCGCGCCGGCGATCGCCGCCTGTTCGACGACGTTGCGGTTGTAGCGCGTGTGCAGCCCATTGATCAGCTGGCGCACCGCCAGCGCGTCGTCGACGGAGGCGCGCAGGTCGTGCCCGGTGCGGACCTCGCCGGAAGCCAGCACCAGCGAGGCCTCGTCCAGCCCGGACTCGATCAGGTATTCCTCATAGGCGCTTTCATCCTTGAGATATTGCGAGCTCTTGCCCCTCGTCACTTTGTAGAGCGGCGGCTGAGCGATGTAGAGATGGCCGCGCTCGATCAGCTCCGGCATCTGCCGGAAGAAGAAGGTGAGCAGCAGCGTGCGGATATGGGCGCCGTCGACGTCGGCGTCGGTCATCAGGATGATCTTGTGGTAGCGCAGCTTGTCGGCGTTGAATTCGTCTTTGCCGATCGAGGTGCCGAGCGCGGTGATCAGCGTGCCGATCATGTCGGAGGACAGCATGCGGTCGAAGCGGGCGCGCTCGACATTGAGGATCTTGCCGCGCAGCGGCAGGATCGCCTGGTTCTGGCGTGAACGGCCGCCCTTGGCCGAGCCGCCGGCCGAGTCGCCCTCGACGATGAAGATTTCCGACTTTGCCGGGTCGCGCTCCTGGCAGTCGGCGAGCTTGCCGGGCAGCGAGGTGACGCCAAGCGTGCTCTTGCGCGTGATGTCGCGCGCCTTGCGCGCGGCTTCGCGCGCGGCGGCCGCCTGGATCACCTTCTCGACCACGACCCTACCTTCGCTCGGATGCTCTTCCAGCCAGGTGCCGAGCGCCTCGTTGACCAGGCTTTCCACCACCGGACGCACCTCGGAGGAGACCAGCTTGTCCTTGGTCTGCGAGGAGAATTTCGGATCCGGCACCTTGACCGAGAGCACCGCGGTCAGGCCTTCGCGGCAGTCGTCGCCGGTCAGCGAGACTTTTTCCTTCTTGGTCTGGCCGGAGGATTCGCCATAGCCGGTGATCTGCCTGGTGAGCGCCGCGCGGAAGCCCGCCAGATGCGTGCCGCCGTCGCGCTGCGGGATGTTGTTGGTGAAGGCCAGCACATTCTCGTGGTAGCTGTCGTTCCACCACATTGCGACCTCGACGGTGATGCCGTCGCGCTCGGCCCGGATCGCGATCGGCTTATCGATCAGCGGCTTCTTCACCCGGTCGAGATATTTGACGAACTCCTCCAGGCCGCCGTCATAATGCAATTCATGGCGCACAAGGTCGGCATGGCGCGCATCGGTGAGGATGATGCGCACGCCCGAATTGAGGAAAGCAAGTTCGCGCAGGCGATGCTCCAGCGTGCCGAAATCGAACTCGATCATGCTGAAGGTTTCGGCCGACGGGAAGAAGGTGATCTCGCTGCCGCTGCGGCCCTCATAGGTGCCGGGCTGCTTGTCCTGGTCGTAGGTGCCGGTCACCTTCAACGGCGCGTCGGCATTGCCATGCGTGAAGCTCATCTCGAAGATTTCGCCGTTGCGGCGGATCTTGAGCTTGAGCCATGCGGAAAGCGCGTTGACCACCGAGACGCCGACGCCGTGCAGGCCGCCGGAGACCTTGTAGGAGTTCTGGTCGAATTTGCCGCCGGCATGCAGCTGCGTCATGATCACTTCGGCCGCCGAGACGCCCTCCGAGGGGTGGATATCGGTCGGAATGCCGCGGCCATTGTCGATGACGGTCACCGAACCGTCGGGATTGAGCGTCACCGAGACGAGATCGGCGTGGCCGGCCAGCGCCTCGTCGATGGCGTTGTCCACCACCTCATAGACCATGTGATGCAGGCCCGAGCCGTCATCGGTGTCGCCGATATACATGCCTGGACGCTTGCGGACAGCATCCAACCCCTTCAAAACCTTGATGGAATCGGCGCCGTACTCGGCTTCCACGCCAATGGCGCTTTCGGTCTGGTCGCTCATGAATACCTGTCTGATTGATGTCGATGGTCCGGCGCGGAAAAATGGCCGCGAATCGCGCCGTTTTGATGTCCTAGATATAGGCGCAAACGGTTGCTTTTCCAAGGTTTGTGGCCATTTTGCCGGCTTGGCGAGGGGTCTTTCCACGCCTCGCGCGAGTATGGCCGGTCGCGTTCCCCTGGCATAGGTCTGTCGAGACGAGAAAGCCGGGCCGAAGCGCGGCTTCGCTACGCCGGGGGAGTGCGCCTATCCGGCGGCGCGCAGCGTCTTCAGCGCTTCGCTCCAGCGGGACAGTTCGTCGAGCATGGTCTTGGCGCCTCCTTGCACCTGCTCGCTCGGGTGAAATGCGCGATTCTGGTCGAGCAGCGTCGCATAGGCCGGCAGCGCCACGCCCTCCGGGATCGGCATGACGCCGACGGAGGTGAGCAGCGGCTTCAGCGCCTGCGCGGCGCGCAAGCCGCCGGACACGCCGCCATAGCTGAAGATCGCCGCCGGCTTGTAGCGCCATTCATGGACCAGATAGTCGATCGCGTTCACGATCGCGGGCGCCACGAAGTAGTTGTACTCGGGTGCCACGAAAACGAAGGCGTCGGCGGCATCGATCGCCTTCGACCAGGCCTTGGTGTGGTCGTTCTCGTATTTGCGCAGGCGCGGGTGATGCGGCTCGTCGAGCATCGGCAGGTCGAACGCGGCGATGTCGGTCAGCACGGGCTCGAACTTGCCATGTTGGCGCACGAAGCCTTCCAGCCATTCGCCGAAAATCGGCCCCGCGCGTCCCGGCCGCGTGCTGCCGATGATGATGTCCAGACGATGCTTCACGGGGAACTCCTTGCTTGACGGTATCCATTGGTGACTAACGTAAGGTTCCACCGGCAACAAGCAGCTATCGGCTGATGCCGGTCACATTCCGGCGAGATGTGGCGATCTGCGCTGCCGTCCCGTCGCATGGACGCCGGTCCTGTCGGGCACTACATTCGGCGCTGACAGCGGAGCATGCTTCATGGACACCAAGCCCGCCCCCTTCGTGCCGCCGGCGCCCAAGCCGCGCACCCAGCCGCCCTCGACGCTGGAGATGATGCGCATCGTCTACCGCAACCCGCTCGAGCTCTGGGGCGAGCACACCTACAACGAGCCCTGGATATCGGTGACCGGCGTCGGCGGCCCGCTGGTTATCGCCAACGACCCCGGCCTCATCCGCCATGTGCTGATTGACAACGCCAGGAATTACAAGATGGCGACTGTGCGCCAGCTGATCCTGCGTCCAATCCTGCGCGACGGCCTGCTCACCGCCGAAGGCGAGGTGTGGAGGCGCTCGCGCAAGGCGATGGCGCCGGTGTTCACGCCGCGCCACATCTTCGGCTTCGCCGGGCCGATGCTGAAGCGCACGCTGGACTTCGTCACCCGCTACGAGGCGGGCGGCGTGTCCGACATCGCCCACGACATGACGCTGCTTACCTATGATATCCTGGCCGAGACGCTGTTTTCCGGCGAGATCGCCGGCGAACCGGGCAGCTTCGCCAAGGAGATCGACCGCCTGTTCGAGACCATGGGCCGAGTCGATCCGCTCGACCTTCTGCGCGCGCCGGAATGGCTGCCGCGGCTAACCCGCATCCGCGGCCGCAAGACCATGGCCTATTTCCGCAACATCGTGGCCAACACAGTGAAGATGCGCGAGGAGCGGCTGAAGCGCGATCCGGACGGCGTACCGCAGGATTTTCTCACGCTTCTGCTGCGGGCCGAGGGGCCGGGCGGGCTCACCCGCGCCGAAGTCGAGGACAACATCATCACCTTCATCGGCGCCGGCCATGAGACGACCGCGCGGGCGCTGGGCTGGACGATCTATTGCCTCGCCGAAGCGCCCTGGGAGCGCGACAAGGTCGAGCAGGAGATTGACGCCGTGCTGGCGCGCGAGCCAGATCCGACCAAGTGGCTGGATGCTATGCCGCTCACCCGCGCCGCTTTCGAGGAGGCGCTGCGGCTCTATCCGCCCGCCCCCTCGATCAACCGCGAGCCGATCGAGCCGGAGACCTGGAATGGTCTCTACATCCCGAAATATGCTGCCGTGCTGGTGATGCCCTGGGTCGTGCACCGCCACCGCAAGCTTTGGGACAGGCCGGACGCTTTCCTGCCCGAGCGCTTCCATCCGGAAAACCGCGACAGGATCGACCGCTTCCAGTATCTGCCTTTCGGCGCCGGCCCGCGTGTCTGCATCGGCGCCAGCTTCGCCATGCAGGAGGCGATCATCGCGCTGGCGATCCTGTTGTCGCGCTTCCGCTTCGATGTGACGTCGGACACCCGGCCGTGGCCGGTGCAGAAGCTGACAACGCAGCCGCAGGGCGGCCTGCCGATGCAGGTCTCCCGGCGGGCGTAATCGATGCATGTCGCCCACTTAAGTCTTCTATCGGTCGGCAATCGGCCGGCGCTGCTGGAACTGGCCGGCGGCGCGGAAGCGCCAGAGATAGCTGGGCAGGATGGTGGCGATCGCCTGCGGCTGGATACCGAGTCCGGCAAGCGTCCTGCCGGTCCTGGCGGCTTCGTCCGAAACGATGTTGTGCTCGCGCAGCTGCAGCACCTGGTCCCTGGTCAGGAGCGGATTGGGCAGCAGTTGAAGGATCGACGCCTGGATGTTCGCCACCCACCACGGCACCGGCACCAGCATCCGCCGGCGGTCGATGACCGCGAGCAATTCTTCCATGCACTCCTTGAAGGTCAGCACCTGCGGGCCGCCGAGCTCGTAGATTTGGCCGCCCCTGACATTGCCGTCGACCGAGCGCGCGATCGCTTCGGCGACGTCGCCGACATAGACCGGCTGCAGCTTGTTCAGTCCGCCGCCGATCAGCGGCAGCACGGGAAACAGGCGCGCCATGCCGGCGAAGCGGTTGAAGAACCTGTCCTCCGGTCCGAAATTGATCGACGGCCGGAAGATGACGGCGTCCTGAATCGTCTCGAACACGGCTTTTTCACCCAATGCCTTGGTGCGGGCGTAGTCGGACGGGGAATTGAGATCGGCGCCGAGCGCCGAGATCTGGGTGAGGCCGGCGCCGACCGAGCGTGCGGCCTCGGCGACGGCACGCGCGCCGAAATCGTGCACCGCGCCGAATTTCTGGCGCCCGGTCTCATGCAGGATCGCGACCAGGTTGACGACATGGTCGGCGCCCTGCACGGCGCGGTCGACCGACCAGCGCACGCGCACATTGGCCTGCACCGGCTGGATCTGGCCGACATTGCCGAGCGGCTGCACATGACCGGCAAGGTCGGGCCGCCGGCAGGCGACCCGGATACGGTAGCCGCGCTTGGCCAGCGCCCGCACGACATGGCGACCGACGAAGCCCGAGCCGCCGAAGACGACGACGAGCTTGGGGGTCTGCAGGATTTCGGTCATGACTGGCTCCGCGCGAATGCTTGGCTGAAGCCGTTTCTTAATCCGTTTCTCGCCAAAGGCAAAGAGCGACCGGAGGTCGCCGTTGCGTTGTTTTTTGAGCAATTCCCGAAAAATGTCGAGCGGTTTTCCGTCCGGAATTGCGCCGCTACAAAGCGGCTTAGAAAGCCTTGCCGATGCGCGCGTCGACCGAGTGGCGGTTGCCGCCGCGGATCACGAAAAAGGTGAGAATCGCAGCCCAAAGCAGCGACTTTTCCGCGCCCGAAAAACCCTGGCCCATGGTCACCCAATGGAACCACACGGTGACCAGAAGCACGATCAGGCCGGCGAAGGCGGCAGGGCGGGTGAAAAGGCCAAGCGCGATTAGGATGCCGCCGAAGAATTCGGTGCAGGCAAGCAGCGGCGACCAGAAGACGCCGGGATAGAAGCCGAGCCCCTCGACCATTTCCGTGGCGCCGAACGGATTGACGATCTTTTGCGAGCCATGGATGGCCAGGAAGCCGCCGGCGACAGCGCGCAGCAGGGTTTCGCCGGCATCATGCAATGCCGAATAGAGGCGGCCAAGCGCTGGAATGATCAGCTTTGCGCGGGGGGCGTGGGTGGTCGCGGACATCGTAGCTCCTGTTTGTGGCAATACCCGCAGACGCCCGACGGTCCCGAGCAAGTCAAGTTAACAAAAGTTAACTTTTGCGTTCATGTTTGTGGCGAACGATGCGAAACGCAGAAAACCCCGCCGAAGCGGGGTTTTCCGGGCAGCGTCCACGCCGAAACAGGGTCCAACGAGGCGGCCTGACCTGAGACGGTATCAAGGTGGCGTGAAGCAAGCACGCCCGCCCCCGCCCTGAACGTCCGGCGAACCGCGAGCCGGACGAAGCAACCATGGCGGCTCGCGGCGTGGGTGCCGGATATGGGTGGCGTCAGGCGGGGAAAAGGTTCAACAGCGCGGCAAACTCAGGCCGAATAACGCTCGGCGAATTCCGAAATGCGCTGCACGACCGCCCTGGACGTGGTGATGCCGCGCGCCTTGGCCTTCTCCGCGGCCTCGGCGCGGGAGCGGCCGGGAATATGCACGCCATAGCGCCGCCGCAGCCGGTCGAGCTGCTCCTTCATGCGCTGCTCGAAATCCGGGTCGAGCAGTTTTGGCTCGATGGCCAGAACGAAAAGGCCGGTGCCGGGGCTATCCGGCCCGCCGGTGAACCAGGGCGCGTCGAGCGACCAGTTGGCACCGGAAATGCCCGCGGCCAGCACCTCGACCATCAACGCGACATTGGCGCCGCGCTGGCCGCCAAAGGCAAGCATCGCGCCCTTCATGGCTGCCGCCGGATCGGTCGTGGGATTGCCGCTGGCATCCAGCGCCCATCCTTCGGGTATCTTCCTGCCGTCCTCGGCCGCCTTGCGGATGTTGACGAAGGCGGTCGCGCTCGACGACTGGTCGATGACCAGCGGCGGTCCGTCGGCGGCGGGCGAGGCGAAAGACATCGGATTGGTGCAATAGACCGGTTTGATCGAGCCTGAGCCGGCCAGCACCGCCGGCCCGTTGGTGGCGGCGAAGGAGACCAGCCCCTGTTCCGCCAGCCGGCCGGTGAAATAGCCGAGCGCGCCGCATGTATAGGCGTTCTTCTGCGAGAAGATCGAGACGCCGAACAGCTTCGCCGCCTTGACGAGGTCGTCGATCGTGCGGTCGAAGCCGGTATGGGCAAGCCCGCCGCGCGCGTCGGAGAGATAGACGGCGAGCGCCGGCCGGGTGATTGCCGGCTCTGCATTGCCGTCGATGCGGCCGGCTTCGAGCGCCTCCAGATAATCGATGAAATGCGACAGCCCGACCGTCGACAGGCCTTCGGCCTCGGCGGCGATGATCGAGGCGGTCAGCGACTGCGCCGCCTCCTCATTAGCGCCGGCGCCGAGCGCCGCCATCCGGCATAGGCCTGTTGCCTGGTCGAGGGTGAGTTGCATGGTCGCTGTCCTAAGGGAGTAGGGGAGTAGGGGGAAATTGTGGAGCGAATAGCGGCTGGGGATGGAAATGTGAATGCGGATCGTGGCTGAACACTCCCCTACTCCCCTACTCCCCTACTCCCTACTACCCGATCTTGACCGGAATCCGCGCCTCGATCCGGCTGAAGACGAAAACGAGGATACCGGTGATCGTCATATAGATCAGCGCCAGAAGCAGCAAAGGTTCATAGGTCAGGTAGGTGTCCTGGCGCACCTTGGAGGAGACGGCGAAGATGTCGATGACACTGATCGTCGCCACCAGCGGCGTCGATTTCAGCTGCAGCACCGTCTCGCCTGTCAGCGTCGGCAGCGCCCGGTAGAAGGCTTGCGGCAGCCAGATGCGGCGGAAGATTTTCCAGCGACTCATGCCGAAGGCGCGGGCAGCCTCGAGTTGGCCTCTCGGCACACCGGCAAAGGCGCCGCGCATCACCTCGCCCTCATAGCCTGCGAAGGAAAAGGTCAGCGCCACCACGGCATAGGGCCAGGCCTGCCTGAGATACGGCCACAGCCAGGATTCGCGGATCCATGGATATTGCGGGAAGACCGAGCCGAGCCCGTAATAGAGCAGCCAGAGTTGCAACAGCAGCGGCGTTCCGCGGATGATGGTGCAGAAGGCTTTTGCCGGCGCCGAGAACCAGATCGGCCCGCTGGCCTGGGCGAGCCCGAGCGGCACGGCGAGCGCAAAGCCCAGCGCGCATGTGACGGCGAGGATCCAGAGCGTCCGCCATATGCCCATCAGGCCCATTTGCCAATATTGCGGCAGCCATTCCCAGCGCATGAAAAAGGCTGCGCAGAGCACCAGCGCCAGCGCGATCAGGATGAGCACGATGCGGTGCGGTTTCAGCCAGATCGAGGCCCGAGCCGCCATGTTGATCGCGGTGGCTTCGGCCGACATCAGCGCGCCTCCTTGACGGAGGGCATGCCGCGCCGCGACCAGACCTCGACGCGGCCGATGATCAGGTTGGAGAACAGCGTGAGCGCCAGATAAAGCGCGCCGGCGGCGAGATAAAAGAGCAGGTAGGCCTTGGTGACGCCGGCCGCCTGGCGCGTCGCCAGCGTCAGTTCGAAGAAGCCGACGACTGCAAGCAGCGCGGTGTCCTTGGTGGCGATCAGCCAAAGATTGGCCAGGCCGGGGATGGCGAAGGGCAGCATGGCCGGCAGCGTGATGCGTCGCAGCATCAGGCCGGGCGGCATGCCGTAGGCACGGGCTGCCTCGATCTGGCCCTGCGGGATGGCGAGGATGGCGCCGCGGATGACTTCGGTCGAATAGGCGCCCTGGACGAAGCCCAGCACGAAAATGCCGGCCGCGAGCCCGCTGATGTCGACACGGCTGTAGCCCATTGCCGTCAGCACCTGGTTGATGAGGTCGGTGCCGGCATAATAGAGCAGCAGGATCAGCACCAGTTCCGGCACCGCTCGCACGATGGTCGTGTAGACCGCAAGCAGGTCGCGCGTCACCGGGCCGCCATAGAGTTTGCCGAAGGCGCCGGCGGTGCCGATCATGAGGCCGAGGCAGGTGGCGCCCACGGCGATCTCGATCGAATGCAGCAAGCCGACCAGCAGCGTGCCGCCCCAGCCGGGCGCCACGGGCGACAGGAGTTCCATGATGCCGGCCGCGGAGGCCGGAAGAAAGGCGTCGATCAGCTTCGCCCCCGGATAGCTGGCAAGCCGCCGATCATCGGGTCAGCGGCTGCATGCGTGGCAAGGTTGGGCATGGCGTTGGCGCCATGCCCACACTCATTCGCGAGAGGGCTCAGTTCGACTGCGTGGCGCCGCCATAGATGTCGAAGTCGAAATACTTCTTCGAGATCTCGTCATATTTGCCGTTGGCGCGGATCGCCTTGATGCCGGCGTTGAACTTTTCCTTGAGCGCGGTGTCTTCCTTGCGGATGCCGGCGCCGACGCCCGGTCCAAGCACCTCGTCGTCCGGGGCCACCATGCCCTTCAGGTCGCAGCAGGCCTTGCCTTGGTCGGTCTTGAGGAATTCGCCGAGCGCGATCGAATCGGCCTGCACCGCGTCGATGCGGCCGGCGGCCAGATCGTTGTTGGCTTCGTCCTGCGTCTGGTATTCCTTGATTTCCTGGGCGCCGGTGAAGTGCTTCTTCGCATAGACCGCATGCACCGTGGACACCTGGACGCCGATAACCTTGCCCTTGAGGTCGTCCGGCGTGGCGCCGAACTTCTGGTCCTTCGGCCCGATGATCGCGGTCGGGGTGTTATAGTACTTGTCCGAGAAGTCGATCGTCTTCTTGCGCTCGTCGGTGATCGACATCGAAGAGACGATGGCGTCGATCTTCTTGGTGGTCAGCGCCGGGATGATGCCATCCCAGGCAACCGGCGTGATGACGCAGTCGAGCTTCTCCTCGGCGCAGACGGCGTTGACGAAGTCGATCTCCCAGCCCACCCATTTGCCGGTGGCGTCGGGCGAGGTGAAGGGCGGATAGGGCTCGGCGGCGACGCCGATCTTCACCTGCTCGGCCTTGGCCACGCCACCCATCGCCGCGACGCCGAGAAGCAGCGCGGCGGCGAAGGTCTTGAGAACAGTCTTCATTTCAGGACTCCCAGTTTGTTGTTGTTCCCGGTTTTCGCTCCGCTTGATGCCGGCTCCTAGCCGACATTGCGAAGGAATTGCTTGAGCCTTTCGGATTTAGGCGCGCCGAACAATTGTTCCGGCGGACCTTCCTCCTCGACCAGCCCGTTGTAGAGATAAACGACATGCGTCGCGACCTCGCGGGCGAACTTCATTTCATGCGTCACCAGCACCATGGTGCGCCCCTCGCGCGCCAGGTCGCCGATCACCTTCAGCACCTCCCCGACCAGCTCGGGATCGAGCGCGGAGGTCGGCTCGTCGAACAGCATGACGCGCGGATTGATCGCCAGCGCCCGGGCGATCGCCGCGCGCTGCTGCTGCCCGCCGGACAGGAAGGCCGGATAGACGTCGCGTTTCTCCGCCAGCCCTACGCGGGCAAGCAGCTTCTCGGCCTGGACAATCGCCTCGTCGCGCTTGACGCCCAGCACATGCACCGGAACCTCGATGACGTTCTCGATCAATGTCATGTGGCTCCAGAGATTGAAATTCTGGAACACCATGCCGAGCCTCGAGCGGATGCGCTCGATCTGCCTGCGGTCCGCCGGAACGGTGTGGCCGTGGCTGTCGGCCTTGAGCTTGATCTCCTCGCCATTGACACGGATGATGCCGCTGGTCGGGTTTTCCAGGCAGTTGATGCAGCGCAGCAGCGTCGATTTGCCGGAGCCGGAGCCGCCGATGATGGCGACCACTTCGCCGTCGCGCGCCGACAGCGAAACGCCCTTCAGCACATGCAACTGGCCGAATTTCTTATGCAGGTTCTCGACATGGATGGCTTCGGCGGCGCTGCTTTGCGCCTTGCCGGATTGGACTGCGGCAGTATCCGCCACGCTCACCGGGCGACCTCTATACGGTCGAAGGCAGGTCGTCGAACGTCCATCCGGCTAATCAACATACGCTGTACCGCCCGCTCCAGACTTCAGCATGGACCCGACAGCGCGAGCCCGTCAATCCCGCTCATTACGGCACTTGCGGCGTTGTTGTGCAAGTGTATAAATAGCCGCTCATGAAATTTTTTCGATTTTTTTCAGCATAAAGGGCATCGATGAGCGCTTTCGGATCACAGTCCATGGCGGCGCCGCTGCGGCGTGTGCTGATGCGTTCGGCGGCCAACGCCATGCGCGATGCCGACAGGGCTGCCTGGCACTATGGCCCCGGGTTTAACCCGGCGAAAGCAGCCGCGCAGCACGCGGCCCTTGCCGAGCTGGTGGCGGCTTCCGGTGCCGAGATCGAATGGATCGAGGACAAGGCCGACGGGCTTTCGGATTCGGTGTTCACGCATGACCCATCGCTGATGACCGACCGCGGCGCGCTGATCCTGTCCATGGGTAAGCCGTTGCGCGCCAAAGAGCCTTCGCTGCATGAAGAGACCTATAAAAGGCTGGGCATTCCGATCCTCGGCCGCGTCGAGGCGCCAGGCCAGGTCGAAGGCGGCGACTGTGTATGGCTGGATGCCCGGACGCTGGCGATCGGGCGCGGCGTGCGCACCAACCAGGCAGGCATCCAGCAGGTAGCCAACCTGCTGACGCCGCATGGCATTTCGGTCTACGGCTTCGACCTGCCGCTGTGGCAGGGCGAAGAGGCGTGCCTGCATCTGATGTCGGTGATCAGCCCGCTGGCCGACGATCTCGCCCTGGTCTATTCGCCGCTTTTGCCGGCACCGTTCTACCAGATGTTGAAGGGGCGCGGCATCCGGCTAGTCGAAGGCGACGGCGAAGAGTTCGCCGCTTCGAACGGCCTTAGCCTGAACGTGCTGCCGACCAGCCCGTTGAAGGTCATTGCCGTGGCCGGCTTCCCCAAGACCAAAGCCGCGATGGAAGCCGCCGGCTGCACGGTCGAAATCTTCGAGGCGGGCGCGCTCTGCATCGCCTGCGAAGGCGGGCCGACATGCCTGACGCGGCCGATCCTGCGCCGATGAATGCGCGCCGCAAGTTCCGCCGCGAGGGTGAGGAGCGGCGGCGGCAGGATCTGATCGACGCCACCCTGGACTGCGTGGCCGAACATGGCCTCGAGGGCGCCACCGTGCGCACCATCGCCTTGCGCGCCGGCGTCACCGCCGGGCTGATCCGGCACTATTTCCCCGGCAAGGAAGATTTGCTGCAGGAAGCCTATGCGGCACTGATGGGCCGCATGACCGAGTTGGCGAAAGCGGCTTTGGTCATGGAAGACGCCTCGCCGCGCCAACGCCTTGCGGCTTTCGTAACCGCCAATCTCAACGCGCCGATCATCGACCAGCGGGTGTTCTCGCTCTGGGCGACCTTCATCGGCCGCGCCGGCGCGGATCCGTCGCTCGCCCGCGCCCACCGCGAGGGCTATCTCGGTTTTCGCAACGAGGTGGAAGCCGTCGTGGCCGAAGTTCTCGCCGCCGAACGGCGCAAGCCGGACGCGGCCGAGCTGCGCCACCATGCCATCGCCATTAACGCAATCATCGACGGGCTCTGGATCGAAGGCTGCCTGGCCGGCGAGATGTTCTCGCCTGGCGAATTGGCGGCGATCGGCATCAAAGCCATAGAGGCCGAGCTCGGCCTTGCGCCGGAACAGGGAGGAAATCAATGACCACCGTTGGCGAAGCGCTGATCACGCTGCTCGAGGCGCATGGCGTCGACACCGTCTTCGGCATTCCGGGCGTCCACACGGTCGAGCTCTATCGCGGCCTGGCGCGCTCGAAGATCCGCCATGTCACGCCGCGCCACGAGCAAGGCGCCGGCTTCATGGCCGACGGCTATGCGCGGGCCGGCGGCCGGCCGGGCGTCGCTTTCGTGATCACCGGACCAGGGCTGACCAACACCATCACCGCCATGGGCCAGGCGCGTGCCGATTCGGTGCCGATGCTGGTCATTTCCGGCGTCAATGCCACCGATACGCTGGGCAAGGGCCTCGGCTTCCTGCATGAACTGCCAGATCAGCGCGGCATGATGGAAAAGGTTGCGCTGTTTTCCGAGCGCGTCACCGAGGCCGGGCAATTGCCGGGCGCGCTCGCCCGCGCCTTCGCGCTGTTTTCGTCGGCGCGGCCGGGCCCGGTGCATATCGAGATTCCCACCGACGTCATGGTCAATCCCGCCGACGGCATCGCGGCGGCGCTGAGCAATGCCGAGCCGCCGGCGCCGGACGCGGCGGCGGTCGCCGAAGCGGCGACGTTGATCAAGGCCGCCAGCCGCCCGCTGATTCTGTCGGGCGGCGGCGCCAGGAAAGCCGACGCGGCGCTGCGGCGCCTGGCCGAGATGCTTGGCGCGCCGGTCGTCGAGACCGCCAATGCGCGCGGCCTGCTGCATGGCCATCCGCTCTGCGTGCCGGCCAGTCCCAGTCTGAAGGCCGTGCGCGCGCTGATGGCGGAGGCCGACCTGGTGATCGCGGCCGGCACCGAATTCGGACCGACCGACTATGACGGCTATGGCGACGGCGGCTTCGTGCTGCCCAAGAACCTGATCCGCATCGATATTGGGGCCGACCAGATCGCGCGCCGGCCGGTGACGGTCGGCATCCAGGCGGATTGCGCCGAGGGGATCGAGGTTTTGCTGTCGGCAATCGGGCCGGGTCATCCCGCCGCCAAGGACGGCGAAGCCCGCGCGGCCGCCGCACGGAACGCCGCGCTGGCCGAGCTGAGGCCCGAATACCTGGCGCAGGTTCGCGCGGTGGAGATGATCCGCGACGCGCTGCCGGGCGCCATCATCGTCGGCGATTCGACCCAGCCGATCTATGCCGCCAACCTCTATTACGACCACGACCGTCCCGGCGGCTGGTTCAACGCCGCGACCGGCTTCGGCGCGCTGGGCTATGGTCCGCCGGCGGCGATCGGCGCGGCGCTTGCTGTACCGGAAGCGCCGGTGGTGTGCCTCACCGGCGACGGCGGCTTCCAGTTCACCCTGCCGGAGATCGGCGCCGCGCTCGATGCCGAGACGCCGGTGATCTTCGTCGTCTGGAACAATCGCGGCTATCGCGAGATCGAGACCTCGATGCTCGATGTCGGCGTCGAGCCCGTCGGCGTGTCGCCGGCGCCGCCGGATTTCTGCAAGCTCGCCGAGGCCTATGGCATCGAGGCCGAGCGCTTGACCGGGGTCGGCGGTCTCACCGAGGCGCTGAAGCGCGCGCGGGCGGCGGCCAGGCCGCGCGTCATCGAAATCACCGTTGACTGAAAGCTGCTGCGACCGTTGCTCGGTCCCTGCCGGTACACCGGCAATTCGCGCCGCTCCGACGGGGGCCGACGCATGCAAAGACGCTGCGCCAGCCATGTCGATATTTCAATTGAGTGACAGCGCGAAAGGCGCGACGTTCACAATTGGGGCGGCATAACCACAAGAAGCATAATCATAAAAAACGACAGGAGCGGTCTAAGTATGACGGAAACGCTGAATGGCAGGCATGTCGTGGTGACGGGCGGCACTGGGGCGCTCGGCGGCGCGGTTGTCGGCAGGCTGTTGGAGCAAGGCGCGATCTGCCACGTGCCCAACGCCCACGCGGCGGCCCCGCCGCATTTTCCTTACGCGGCCCATGCCAACGTGCATCTGGCGCATAATGTCGACCTGTCGGATTCGGCCAAGGTCGAAGCTTTCTACCACCAGGTGCCTGCGCTCTGGGCCTCGATCCACCTTGCCGGCGGCTTCACCATGGCGCCGGTCGAAAAGATCGAGTCGGCCTCCTTCGCCGAGATGATGGACACCAACGCCCGCACAGCCTTCCTGTGCAGCCGCGCCGCGGTGCGCTCGATGCTGGCGTCGGGCACCGCGGGGCGCATCGTCAACGTCAGCGCGCGCGCCGGGCTTGATCCCAGGCGCGGCGCCGGAATGGTCGCCTATGCCGCGAGCAAGGCGGCGGTCGCGGCCATCACGGTGGCGATGGCCGAGGAGCTGAAGCACAAGGGCATCCTGGTCAATGCTGTAGCCCCCTCGACGCTCGACACGCCCGCCACCCGCGCCGACATGCCGGACGCCGATTTCACCAAATGGGTCAGCCTCGAAGCCGCCGCCGAAGCGATCGCCTATCTCGCCTCGCCCGCCAACCAGGCCATGAGCGGCACGCTGGTTCCGCTTTACGGCCGGGCCTGACGGGTATCTCTTTGTTTTACGCAATTCCGGACGGAAACCGCTGACACTTTTCCTGGAATTGCTCTGACATCTCGACAAAGAAAAACCCCGCCGGATCGCTCCGGCGGGGTTTTTGTTGTTCGGGTCGAAGGCCTTGGCTCAGTTGCCCTGCTTCTTCAGCGCCGCGCCCAGGATGTCGCCGAGCGACGCGCCGGAGTCGGTCGAGCCGTACTGGGCGACCGCTTCCTTCTCCTCGGCGATTTCCAGCGCCTTGATCGAGACCTGCAGCTTGCGGGTCTTCTTGTCGAAGGCGATGACGCGGGCATCGACCTTCTGGCCGACGGTGAAGCGCTCGGGGCGCTGCTCGTCGCGATCGCGCGAAAGGTCGGAGCGCTTGATGAAGGTCTCGAGGCCGCTGTCGACCAGCCGCACGTCCAGACCACCATCCTTCACGCCGATGACCTCGCAGGTGACGACGGCGTTCTTGCGCAGCTCGCCGCTGCTGGCCGCTTCGCCGACCGTGTCACGGGCCAGTTGCTTGATGCCGAGCGAGATACGCTCCTTCTCGATGTCGACGTCGAGCACCTGCGCCTTGACCATGTCGCCGCGATTGTACTCTTCGATGACCTGCTCGCCCGGACGGGTCCAGTCGAGGTCGGAGAGGTGCACCATGCCGTCCACGTCGCCTTCCAGGCCGATGAACAGGCCGAACTCGGTCTTGTTCTTGACCTCGCCCTCGACCTGGCTGCCGACCGGATGGTTGCGCGCAAAGGCTTCCCACGGGTTCTCCAGCGTCTGCTTGAGACCGAGCGAAATGCGGCGCTTGGCCGGATCGACCTCGAGCACGACCACGTCGACTTCCTGCGTCGTCGACAGGATCTTGCCGGGGTGCACGTTCTTCTTGGTCCACGACATTTCCGAAACGTGGATGAGGCCTTCGATGCCCGGCTCCAGCTCGACGAACGCGCCGTAGTCGGTGATGTTGGTGACGGTGCCCTTGATCTTCTTGCCGATCGGGAACTTGGTGCCGATATCCGACCACGGATCCGACTCGAGCTGCTTCATGCCGAGCGAGATGCGGTGGGTTTCCTGGTTGATGCGGATGATCTGCACCTTGACCGTCTGGCCGATGTTGAGGATCTCGGTCGGATGGTTGACGCGGCGCCATGCCATGTCGGTGACATGCAGCAGGCCGTCGATGCCGCCGAGGTCGACGAACGCACCGTAATCGGTGATGTTCTTGACCACGCCTTCGACCACCTGGCCTTCCTCGAGGTTCTGCACGATTTCCGAACGCTGCTCGGCGCGGCTCTCCTCGAGCACGGTGCGGCGCGACACCACGATGTTGCCGCGGCGGCGATCCATCTTGAGGATCTCGAAGGGCTGCGGGTTGTGCATCAGCGGGGTGACGTCGCGGATCGGGCGGATATCGACCTGGCTGCGCGGCAGGAACGCCACGGCGCCGTCGAGGTCGACGGTGAAGCCGCCCTTGACCTGGTTGAAGATGACGCCTTCGACGCGCTCGCCCTTGGTGAACTTCTCTTCGAGACGCACCCAGCTCTCCTCGCGGCGAGCCTTCTCGCGCGACAGCATGGCTTCGCCAAGCGCGTTCTCGATGCGCTCGACATAGACCTCGACGGTGTCGCCGACCTTGAGGGAGGAGTCCTTGCCCTTGGCGCCGAATTCCTTCAGCGGCACGCGGCCTTCGACCTTGAGGCCGACATCGATGATGGCCATGTCCTTTTCGATCGCGGTGATCGTGCCCCGGACAACCTGGCCCTCGCCGGAATGGCCGGCGGTGAATGATTCTTCGAGCATGCTCGCGAAATCGTCGCGAGACGGATTAGCAGCTGACATTGTTTCTCCTGGAATGCTCCGCGCGCTGGCGGAGCGGGCGCCGTGGGTTAGCGTTGCGCGAGCCTGCCGGCGTTCCGGGCTGAGGAGCCCTTGGCCGCTTTTCGAGCGGCAAGTCCGGCGCATGAAGAATGCTGGCAGGCTGGTTCGTGCCCGATATGGGGATTTTCGCCGCTCAAGGCAACCGAAAAAGCCCGATCAGGCCTTGTTTCTCTCGGCAAGGACGTCGTCAACGATCGCCATCGCCGCCAGAAACGCGGCCTCTATAGCCATTTCGCTGGTATCAAGCAAGTGCGCGTCCGCCGCCGGCTTCAAGGGCGAGTCGGCGCGGCCCATGTCGCGCTCGTCGCGGCGCTCGATGTCGGCGAGGATGGTGGCGAAATCGGCGCTGCCGCCCATGCTCTCGATCTCGGCCAGCCGGCGCTTCGCCCGCACCTCGGCGCTTGCCGTGACGTAGAGCTTGATGTCGGCATCGGGGCACACCACCGTGCCGATGTCACGGCCGTCGAGCACAGCACCCGGCGGTGCTTTGGCGAAGTCGCGCTGCTTCTCGACCAGGATGCGCCGGACACTGGGGATGACCGCCACCTTCGAGGCGGCCTCGCCGACCGCATGCGCCGACAGCACGGTGCGGTCGAGGTTCGAGAGATCGACCTGGCGCGCAGCGGTTTCGGCCGCCGAGACATTGTCGAGCGGCAGGCCGAGCTCCAGCAGCTTGTGGGCCACCGCGCGGTAGGTGAGGCCGGTGTCGAGCAAGTTCAGCCGGTAATGGTCGGAAAGCCGACGGGCAAGGGTGCCCTTGCCCGCGCCGGCGGGACCGTCGATGGCGATCGTGAAGGTGTGGGTCATGGGCGGAGCGTCGCGGTTGGAGGGGGCGACAAATACAATAAGCGCCGCAATCCTTCGCGCCCCCCTCTGTCCTGCCGGACATCTCCCCCACAGGGGGGGAGATTGGCAGTTTTGGCGCCCCGCTCGATCCTGCGACGTTGGCGATTGGCGAAAGCCGGCGCGACAGCTGATCTCCCCCCTTGTGGGGGAGATGTCCGGCAGGACAGAGGGGGGCGCTGTCCCGCCAGCGTTTCTGTTCGGCTCCAGCCCACCGTCACTCGATCTCCGCGCCCAACCCCTTCATCAGTCCCATGAATTCCGGAAAGCTCGTCGCGATCATGTTGGCGTCGTCGATGGTCACCGGCTTATCCGTCGCCAGTCCCATGACGAGGAAGCTCATGGCGATGCGGTGGTCGAGATGCGTCTTCACCACCGTGTCCTGGCCGTTCGGATGAGCGCCCAGACCCTTGCCGCCCGGCTTGCCGCGCACCGCAAGCGAAGCCTCACCCTCGGTGCAGTCGACGCCGTTGAGCTTCAGCCCGTTGGCGACCGCCGACAGCCGGTCGGATTCCTTGACGCGCAATTCCTCCAGGCCCTGCATCAGCGTCTCGCCCTCGGCGAAGCTCGCCGCGACCGCCAGCACCGGATATTCGTCGATCATCGACGGCGCGCGCTCCGGCGGCACCGCCACGCCTTTCAACTCCGAATACCGCACGCGCAAATCCGCGACATCCTCGCCGCCGGCATTGCGCGGGTTAAGGATGTCGATGCGACCGCCCATTTCCTGCAGCGTCAGCAGCAGTCCGGTGCGAGTCGGGTTCATCAGCACGTTCTCGATGATGATGTCCGAGCCCGGCACGATCAGCGCCGCGACCAGCGGGAAGCCGGCGGAGGAGGGGTCGCCCGGCACGGCGATCGTCTGCCCGATGAGCTTGCCCTGGCCCTCGATGAAGATGTGGCGCACGCCGCGCTCGTCGGTCTCGACTGTCAGATTGGCGCCGAAGCCTTTCAGCATCTTCTCGGTATGGTCGCGTGTCATCACCGGCTCGATCACCGTGGTGATGCCCGGCGTGTTCAAGCCGGCAAGCAGCACCGCCGACTTCACCTGGGCCGACGCCATCGGCACGCGATAGGTGATGGGTGCTGCGTGTTTCGGGCCGCGCAACGTGATCGGCATGCGGTCGCCGGGGGCTGCCTTCAGCACCTGCACGCCCATCTGGCGCAGCGGGTCGAGCACGCGGCCCATCGGCCGGCCGGAGAGCGAGGCGTCGCCGATGAAGGTGGTCTCCATGTCATAGGTGCCGACAAGGCCCATGGTGAGGCGCGAGCCGGTGCCGGCATTGCCGAAATCGAGCGGGCCTTCCGGTTGCAGCAATGCGCCGTTGCCGGTGCCGCGGATCACCCATTCGGCGCCCTTCTTTTCGATATGCGCGCCCATCGCCTTCATGGCCGCGCCCGTGCGCATCACGTCCTCGCCCTCGAGCAGGCCGGTGATGCGGGTCTCGCCGGAGGCAAGGCCGCCGAACATGAAGGAGCGGTGCGAGATCGACTTGTCGCCCGGCACGCGAGCTGTGCCGGCAAGGGCAGGGGATTTGTGGGCCGTGGCTGGTTTAGCGGCGGCGGAATGAGACATTTTGTCGTCCAAATGAAATGCCGGCTGACCGGCCCGGTTCGTCATGATGCGGCGGTCTCGTATCACGGCGCGCGGCAATGGTCATCCCCTTGGCGCAAGCCTTTGAAAAGCGGGTTTTGAGGTCATGTCTTTTGGCTTTGACAGCGCGGAAAACTGCGGTTAAGGGGACCATTCTTTTTTTGACGAGGCCTGACGTGGCAAAAGCTGAACTTGGCACCAAGCGTATCGACCCCGAAACGGGGCGGAAATTCTACGATCTGAACAAGGACCCGATCGTCTCGCCCTATACCGGCAAGAGCTATCCGCGTTCCTATTTCGAGGAAGGCAAGATTTCCGCCCTCGAGGAGGATGAGGATGTCGCCGACAAGGAAATCGACGCCGAGGAGGAAGAGGGCGCCGAACTCGTTTCGTTGGAAGATGCCGACGAGGAGACCAAGGGCGGCGGCGACGATCTTCCCGATCTCGGCGACGACGAGGACGTGGATCTCGGCGACGATGACGACGACACCTTCCTTGCCGACGAAGAGGAAGAGGACGACGACGTCTCCGATATGATCGGTGTCGGCGACGACGAGGACGAGGTCTGATTCTGATTGTTTGCCGGCCATTTTCGCCTGTGACGAAAAAGCGGTCTTTCAAGGCTTGATCTTGACCGAAGGCGGCGCTAGAAGCCGCCAGCACTAAACGACGGCGCGGTCCCAACCGCGCCGGATCTCTTCGCCGGAAACGGCGCCGGCTGACTGCCGGGAGTGGGGCCATAGCTCAGTTGGGAGAGCGCTTGAATGGCATTCAAGAGGTCGTCGGTTCGATTCCGATTGGCTCCACCAAACAGTCCTTCCTGATCGAACTTTTTTTCAGATGGCCGACGTCACCGCTTGGCTGCGCGGCGCCCGAGCTCGCATGACGGGCCTGACGCGAAGGCATCTTGCGGCCGGCATGGAGCTGAGGGAACCCGGTCAAACGGTCCGCTCCTCGTCCTGCAACTGCGGCTAACCGCGCTCGGCGCGGGTTCTGGCTGCCTTGCGTGCTGCCGCCGATCGTCCGGCGGCGCCTTTGGTCTGCGCGGCTTTCCTGGCCGCCGCCGACCGCTCCGCGGCCGTGCGGCCGGACGCGGCGCTCTTGGCCTGCCGTGACACGGCCTCGCGGGAGGCGGTGCTTCTCGGCTCGCCCTCGAGCACCTTCGACACTGCCTTCGAGACCTTCGGCTGGCGCTTCGGCTTCCGTTCGCCCTGGCCCGCCTCGTAAGCGTATTTGGCGCTCTTGCGCGTGGTCTCCTTCACGTCGCCTTTCTTGGGGGGCGGCAGGTCGACGCCCGCGCGACGCGCCTCCGAAAGGCCGATGGCGATCGCCTGCTTGGTGGAGCGGGCGCCGTGTTTGCCGCGGCGGATTTTGCCGATTTCCGCGTGAACGAACTCGCCGGCCTGCGTGCTTGCCGACTTGTCCTCGCGCTTGTCCTTGCGCGCCTTTTCGATGGTTTTCTTGTCCGGCATTGTTTTCTCCTTATTCGAACGGGCATAAACGAACGCCGAGAGTCCGCTTCAGTCTCGCCCGGCGGCGATGTCATAGACGGCCCAATGGCGAAACATGCCGCGCGTCGCGTCGGGATCCTCGACGACGAGCAGAAAATTTCTGGTGCCGGCCGGCGCGTTCTTCCATCGCAGGGGCGGAGACAAGTTGCCTCCGTTGCGGACATAGGGCTCGGGAATGGTCTGCCCGTTTTCAAAGGCTGGACTCTCAAGCTTGAAAGCCATGCTGGAACTCCGTGCTCTTATCGCGTTCGTATCGAGGAAATTCACGAGCGATGGTTGCTCGGATCGGCAGAGCGCACTCGGATCGGTGGAGCGCAATCGCTGCTGGTTTTCTTGGCAACGCGAGGCATCGGCGGGAGTTCCAGTACCATGCCTCGCGATGGAGCCCCGAGGGATGCTCGCAAGTGGAGCCATCGTCCCCTGGAAAACTGCCCGGACGGAGTGACGCCGGTCGCATCCGGCGAAAGATACCGGCAGGTCGGCATGAGAGCGTCGACGCGCAGCCGGTGGTCTCGAAGATTTCGCCGGTCGCATTTTCGGTATACTGAATCGAGAAGATGCCGGGACAACAGGAACAACATCATGCGCGTTCTGGTCCGGATTGCGGTGATTGTCGCGATATTGTTGGCGTTGCTCTATCTGGGATTGTGGTACTCGACCGGCGAACAGGGCTTTCTGCTGATCCCGGGCGGCACGCCGGCTCAATAGACAGAGTATCCGTCTCGGAAGAGGCGGATCGCGCAGACTGGACGTGGCCGGGAGACGGCACTTTGCGATACGGGACCGCGCCCGAGGAAATCCCTATGCCGGCGGCGGCAACTAGGCTAAGGGCTTCCTGTCAGAGGGATGCTCATGAATATTCCGGTTTTGGGTGGGAAACTGGCGCAGGCACGGGTTCGATCCGGACTGCTTGCGCGACCAGGCAGTCTCTTGCCGATGTTTTGCATTGCGGCCGCGCTTGTCGCTTGCCAGTCCGCTCCCGAGGAGCCGCCTCCACCCCAACCTGCCCCGGCCGCTGTTGCTGCTCCCGCTCCGGCCTCGCCGAATTCGGCTGTGCTGGATCAGACGGTCGCGGTCGTCCCGCCCGGTAAGGGTGTTCCGGCGAGATACGCCGCATTCTCCGGCATATGGGCGGGGCAGCTCAACGGCATGTATGATGGCAAGCTCGCGGTCCTGACCGTGTCTTCGGGCGGGCAGGTGACGGTCAGCTACGCATGGGGCGACCTGGCCGACAACAAGCCGGGTGTCGCGGACGGCTCCGGCAGGATCGTAGGCAACACTTTGAAGCTCGGGCGTCTGCCGAACGGCGCGGACATCACTGCCACGATGCCCTCGCCGGGAACGCTCAACGTCACCTACGCGCTTGCCGGCCAGACCTATACCGGTTCGTTCGTGCGGGTTAGCCAGTGAGCAACGCCGGCAGCTAGGATCGAAGCGGGTCCTCGATGATCCGCACGCACATCGGCGTCCCGATCTCGATGGCATGGCCGGTATCGGCCAGCCGACCGCTCTGCTCGTCGCGGGCGAAGATCGAGATGCGGTCGGCGTTCTGATTGGCCGAAAACAGGTGTCGCCCCGATGGCGTCAGCGCGAGGTTGCGCGGCGTCGCGCCGCCGCAAGGCGTGAAGTCGACCGTTTGGAGCTTTCCCGACTGCTGATCGACAGCAAAAATGGCGATGCTGTCATGGCCTCTGTTGGAGCCGTAGAGGAAGCGTCCGTCGGGCGAGATCTGGATGTCGGCGCAGTGATTGTGCGCGCGAGCCCCTCCGGGCACCGCCGGCTTGGTGTCGATGAGTTCAAGCTTGCCGGAAGACGGCTCAAGCGCCAGCGACACCACCGTCGAGTCCAACTCGTTCATGACGAAGACGAAGCGGCCGTTCGGATGCAGCGCGACGTGACGCGGCCCGGCGCCGGGCGCGAGCGCCGATGAAGCGAGCTTCACCAGCGCGCCGTCGGGCTCGATGCGGTAGGAGACCAATTGGTCGATGCCGAGGTCGGCGACGATCGCGACGCCGCGCTGGATGGTCTCGGTGACGCTGTGGGCATGCGACCGCTCCTGCCGTTCGGCGTTAGGGCCTGTGCCGGAATGGGCGACGCTCGCCAGCGGCGCGGTCAGGCCGCCATCGGCCGCAAAGCCGAACACGGCGACCGCCTTGTCGGGCCCGCCGCTGCCCATGCCGTAATTCGCGACCAGCAGCTTGCCGCCGTCGCGGGTGATCGTGTTGTGCGCGGTGATGCTGCCGAGCGAGGGCTGCTTGTTGATATAGGCGAGCGAATTGGTGGCGCGCTCGAAGCGATAGGCCGTGACCGTTCCCTCGCGCCAGGCGAAGACTTCCGAATTGGCATAGATGCGTGTCCCGTCCGGCGTCACCGACAGGAAAGTCGGATTGTCGACCTCGTCAGTCTCGGCAAGCTTCTGCACCGCAAGCGTCGCCTCGTCGAAGGCATAGACGCCGAGGCCGACGCCGCGCGCGCCCTGGAAATAAGGCGCCTCGCGGTTGAGGCTGCCGACAAAGACAAGACAGGCGCTTTGCATCGATCTCCCTCCCATCGCCGGCGGCTCTCCCGCCTGTGCGGCTTCCAAAAATTTCGCCGATCATCGCTTGCAAGGCAATCCCATATGTGAAAATATTATTCACAAAAGAAAATTGACGGGAGGAAAGCGATTATGCGTCTCGCCATCCGGAATCGCGCCCGGAACCGCTTTGCAGGCCGCGCCGGAAGCTTCCGGAGAGGATCATGAGCGCATTCTCGCCGAGCGTCGGTGTCGCCTCCACACATCCGTCGGACATGCCTGAGGCGCATGCCGACATTCCTGTCTGGAATTCGGAAAACTGGTTCTACGAGGACTGGCAGGTCGGCCACAAAATCCGCTCGCTCCGCCGCACCATCTCCGAAGGCGAAAGCCATATGTTCAATGCGCTGGTGCTGGACATCCACCCTTACGTGCAGGACCAGATGTTCGCGGAGAAGGAAGGCATTTTCGGCCGGCGGCTAGTGGCCGGCGCCTTCGTGTTTTCGGCCGGGCTCGGCCTGGTCGCCACCAATTGCCTCAATGCCTTTTCCTATGGCTACGACAAGCTGCGCTTCATCAAACCGGTTTTCATCGGCGACACCATCTATTCGATCCGCACCAACCTAGACAAAAAACCGCGCTACCAGGACATGGGCCTGATCCGCGCCAGCTATGAAGTCTTCAAGGGTGAAGGGGAGCTGGTGCTCTACTGCGAGCACCTGCAGACGGTGAAATACAAGAACCCGGCCGATTTCGCCGGCAAGACAGAGAAGTGAATCGTGGCTGCTGAAAACGATCTGCCGCTGACCGGCCTCGTCGTCATCGACATGAGCCAGTTCCTGTCGGGACCCTACTGCTCGCTGCGTCTGCTCGACCTCGGCGCGCGCGTCATCAAGATCGAGCGGCCCGACGGCGGCGACCTGTCGCGCCGGCTCTATCTCAGCGACACCGAGATCGGCGGCGACTCCACCATTTTCCACGCCATCAACCGCGGCAAGGAGAGCCTCGCCGTCGACCTCAAGAACGAGGCCGACCTCGCCATGCTGCGCGGGCTGATCGCCAAGGCCGACGTACTCATCCAGAACTTCAGGCCGGGCGTCATCGAGCGGCTCGGCCTCGATTGTGAGCATGTCAGCACGATCAACCCCCGCCTGGTCTATGCGTCGATCAGTGGCTATGGCGAGGACGGTCCCTGGGTGAAGCGTCCGGGGCAGGACCTGCTCGCCCAGGCTCGTTCCGGCGTCATGTGGTTGAACGGCGACGAGGAGCAGGGGCCGGTGCCATTCGGGCTGGCGATCGCCGACATGCTGGCGGGCGCCGCCTGCGCCCAAGGCATCCTCGCCAAGCTGGTGCGGCGCGGCATCACGGGCGAGGGCGGCCACGTCGAAACCAGCCTGCTGGAAGCGCTGATCGATTTCCAGTTCGAGGTGCTGACCACGCATCTCAATGACGGTCGCCGCCTGCCGAAGCGCTCGTCCTTCCGCAGCGCGCATGCCTATCTCTCGGCGCCTTACGGCGTCTATCCGGCGAAGGACGGCTATCTGGCGATCGCTATGACGCCGATCCCGAAGATTGCCGATCTGCTCGAATTGCCTGAGCTCGACCCGTTCCGCGACAAGCCGGCGACCTGGTTCACCGCCCGAGACGAGATCAAGGCGATCATCGCCAGGCGCATCGCGGAAAAGACCATCGACGAGTGGCTGGCCATCCTCGAGCCCGCCGACGTCTGGTGCGCCAAGGTGCTGAACTGGCCGGAGCTGATGGAGAGCGACGGCTTCAAGACGCTCGACATGCTGCAGACCGTGACGCGTGAGGACAATCTCTCGATCCTCACCACGCGTTCGCCGCTGCGCGTCGACGGCGCGCGCGCCAAGGTGGATCGCGCCGCCCCGCGCATCGGCGAGCACAGCGACAAGATTCGCGCGGAGTTCGGCCTGTGAGCGGTGTTTCGTTGAAAGGCATGACCTGGAGCCATCCGCGCGGCTACGACCCGATGGTGGCGTGCTCGGCGATTTGGAAGGAAAGGACCGGCGTTTCGATCGAATGGGAAAAGCGCTCGCTGCAGGACTTCGAGTCCTTCCCGGTGGAAGAGCTTGCCCGCGCCTATGATTTGATCGTCATCGACCACCCGCATGTCGGCCAGATCACCGCCGAGAGATGCCTGGCGCCGCTCGATGTGCCGGGACGCGAGGCGGAACGAGAGGCGCTGGCCAAGGGAAGCGTCGGCAAATCCTATCCGAGCTACACATGGCAGGGCCGGCAATGGGGTTTCCCGATCGACGCCGCGACCCAGGTGCAGGCTTGGCGGCCGGATCTGATCGAAGCTGCGCCGGCGATCTGGACCGAAGTGCTGGCGCTTGCCGAGCAGGGCCGCGTGCTCCTGCCGCTCCGGCCGCCGCATTCGCTGATGTGCTTCTACACTTTGGCCGCCGATCTCGGCCGGCCATGCGTCGTCGACGGTTCGGCCGACCTTGTCGATGGTGAGACCGGCGAAACCGCCTTCGAGATGCTGCATGAGATCGCGGCACTCGTCGATCCGGCATGCCTGACGATGGATCCGATAGCCATCTTCGAGAAGATGGCCGAGCCCGGCTCGCGCATCGCCTGCGCGCCGCTGATCTATGGCTATGTTCCCTATGCGGTGTCGGGCTTCCGGCCGCACCGCCTTGCTTTTGCCGACATGCCGGTCGCCGGCGGCAATGGCCCGGTCGGCTCGGCGCTTGGCGGAACCGGCATTGCCGTCTCGGCCTTTTCCGCCGCGCGCGAGGCGGCGATCGACTTCGCCTACTGGATCGCCAGCGGTGACGTGCAGCGCGGCCCTTATGCCGCTGCCGGTGGCCAGCCCGGCCACGCCGCGGCCTGGGAGGATGACGCCGTCAACGCCGCGACCGGCGACTTCTATCGCGCCACGCGGGCAACGCTGGAAGGCGCCTGGGTCCGCCCGCGCCATGACGGCTACATGGCGTTCCAGCAGCAGGCCTCCGATCGCATCAACGAGGGCCTTGCCGGCAGGCAGGACGCCCGCCGCGTCGTCGCCGACATCAATCGCCTGTTCCGGGAGAGTTTCGCGTCGGCCACCGCCGGCTAGTTCCATTGCACCAAGGGAGGAAAAAATGACCAGCCTGATACGCGGCCTGCTCGCCGCAACCGCCATAGCCTCGATGCCCTTCGCCGCTCATGCCGCCGATGTGAAGTCGGTGATTGACGGCCTGCCAGCCGATCTCAAGGCGCAATATGACGGCGCGCCGCAGAAGGTGCTGCCCTCGGCCTGGGACAATTTCACGCCGCCGCCCAAGCCCTGGAAGTGGTGCCACTCGGAGAGCTACCAGGGCAATCCGTGGCGCGTGTCGGTCACCAAGGAGCTGAAACGGCTGGTCGACGGCCTCATCGCCGATGGCACGGTGTCGAGCTTCGAAGTGTCGGATTCGAACAACGACCCGAGCCAGCAGATCAATCAGATCCGCGCCTTCATAGACAAGAAGTGCTCGATCATCACCTCGATCCCGGGATCGGCGACGGCGCTTGACGACGCCGTGGATGCCGCTGCCAAGGCGGGCATTCCCTTCGTCACCGCGGCCGGCTCCGTCACCAGCCCCAACGCCATCAATGTCGATTCCAACTATTCCCGCTGGGGCTATGACATGATGACGGCGATCGGCAAAGCCAAACCCGACGCCAGCGTGCTGGTCGTCGAAGGCATCGCCGGACATCCGATCGTGGTCCAGGAGAAGCAGGGCGCCGACAAGGCGCTGGCCGAGAACAAGGGCCTGAAGGTCGCGCGCACCGTCAACGGCAACTGGACGGCCAACGTCACCAAGACGGTCGTGCTGCAGGCGATCGCCACCAATCCGGCGCCGATCGACGCGGTGTGGACGACCGGCAGCGAAAGCCGCGTCGTCGCCGAGGCCTTCGCCGAAGCCGGCCGCCCGGCGCCGCTGATCACCGGCTCGATCACCGGCGATGCGCTCGGCTACTGGAAAGCCAATCCCGACAAATACCGTTTCGAGGGCCACGCCGTGCTGCCTGGCTGGACGGCGCAGACGCTGTTTCGCGTCGGCGAGCGCATGCTCGACGGCCAGAAGCCGAAGCTCAACACGCTGCTGATCCCGATCCCGCCGGTGCATGCCGCCGAACTCGACAAATGGTACAAGGACTGCATGACGCCGGACGCCGTTTCGGTGTTCCCGGTGCCGCCGACCGACCCGATGCCCGAGGACGTGCTCGACGCTTATTTCAGCAATCCCGCGCCGACCAAGGGCTGGGATTATTCCAAGGTGCCGGACGCCTGCGCCAAGTGATGTTTTGCGAAGCCGGTTCTCAGTGAAGAGCCGGCTTCTCCGTTCCGGGAAGAAAAATGCTCGAAGTCCAAGGCGTTTCCAAACGCTACGGCGAAACCGTCGCGCTGGCCGAGGCGTCGATCGCCTTCCGTGCCGGCACGATCCATACGATCCTGGGCGAGAACGGCTCAGGCAAGAGCACGCTGGTGAAGCTGTTGTCCGGCATCGTCCAGCCGGATGGCGGCGCGATCCTGCTCGACGGCAAGGCGTTTTCCGGCACGCAGCCCGCCGCCTTCCAGGCTGCCGGCTTCGCCACCGTTTTCCAGGAGGTGCTGGTCGCGCCCGACCGTTCGGTGACCGACAACATCCTGCTTGGCCTCGACGGCCTGTGGCGACGAGGCGTGCCGCGCGGCGAGCGCCGCGCCCGGGCGCAGGCGGCACTCGGCCGATTCGCGGTGACGCCGATCGATCTTGACCGGCCATGCGGCGAGCTGCCGCTTGCCGCGCGCCAGCTGGTTGTGCTCGCCCGCGCCGTCATCCGCAACCCGCGTGTCCTGATCCTCGACGAGGTGACGGCCGCGCTCGACTTCGCCGACCGCGAGTCGGTCTTCGCGCTGATGCGCGCCATGGCCGGCGCCGGCACGCTGATCCTGTTCATCACGCACCGCATGGACGAGGTGATGGCATTGTCCGACCGCATATCGATCCTGCGTGGCGGCCGCGTGGTGAAGACCGAGGAGCGCGGCGCCTCGACCCCGGCCGAGCTTCTGGCGGCGATGGCGCCGCAAACGGCCGCGGAGCTGGCGCATGGCTGAGGCAAATTCTCTTCGGGTCCGTGAGCTTGTCATCGCGCCCGCTGTCGATCCGATCAGCCAGACCATCGCGCCGGGCGAGATCGTCGGTCTTGCCGGCCTCGACGGCCACGGCCAGGAACGCTTTCTGCGCGCGCTGGCCGGGATCGAGCGGCCGGTCGCGGGCGAGATCGCCGTCGACGGCAAGGCAGGATCGATCACCAGCTTCCGCAAGGCCGTCGCAGCCGGCATCGCCTATCTGCCGCGCGATCGCCGTTCGACCGGCATTTTCCCGACCCAGTCGGTGCTCGACAATTTTGCGATTTCCACGGTGTCGAACGACCGCCGCTTCGGTCTTCTCTCCTTCGCAGCACGGCGCCGGCGCTACGAGGCTTACAGACAAAGGCTCAGCATCGTCGCGCCACGTCCCGACGCGGCCATCACCACGCTGTCCGGTGGCAACCAGCAGAAGGTGCTGCTCGCACGGGCCCTCGCGCTGGAGCCGAACTTCCTCCTGCTCAACGATCCGACGCGCGGAGTCGACGTGGCGACCCGGCACGTGCTCTACGACGTCTTCCGCGGTCTTGCCGCCGAGGGCGTGGCACTGGTGATCCTGTCCAGCGAGATCGAGGAGATATTGCTTCTCTGCCAGCGTGTGCTGGTGTTCCGCGAGCAGCGCGTGTCGGCCGAGTTCTCGGGTCGGGAAATGACCACCGATGCGGTGATCGCCGCCATGTTCGGGCGCGCCGCATGAGCCCGGCCCTTCGCAAACTCCGTGGCGCCGGCTTTGCCGTGGTGATGCTCGCCGTCCTGCTCGTGCTCAACGTCGCGCTCAATCCGGCGCGCTTTCAGCCGTCGTCCTGGGGCACGCTGCTCGGGCTGGCCGCACCCCTGATCGGCGCAGCCGTCGCCTCGGCGCCGGTCATCCTGGCGGGTCGCGGCGGCATTGATATCTCCGTCGGTCCGCTGATGGGCTTCGTCAACGCCCTGGTCATCCAGGTGCTGTTCCTCAATCTCGGCATTTCGTCGCCGTGGATCATCGTTCCGGCCGCGCTGCTGGTCGGGGCGGGGGTCGGCGCCGCGAACGGCGTTCTCGCCACGATCGTCCGCATCCAGCCGATCGTGGCGACGCTCGGCACCTATCTGATCCTCACCGGCATCACGCTCACCATCCTGCCGGCCCCGATCGGCCCGGCGCCGGACTGGCTGAAGGCCATGGCGGGGCCGCTCTCGATCGTGCCGCTGGCGCTGATCGGCCTTTGCTGGCTGCTCGTTCGCCAAACGCCCTATCACGACCTGCTGATGGCTGTCGGCAGCGACGACCGCGCCGCCTACACGGCCGGCGTGCCGGTGACCAAGGTGCGGCTCGTCGCCTACGTCCTGACCGGGATCTTCGCCGCCGCCGCGGGGCTGATGCTCACCTCGCTGATCGGCTCGGCCGACCCCAATATCGGCCCGACCTACACGCTGATTGCGATTGCCGCCGTGGCGCTTGGCGGCGTCAGCCTCGCCGGCGGGCGCGGCGGGCTCGGCGGCGCCGCGATCGGTGCGGTCGATATCTTCCTGCTGCAGAGCCTGCTCACCACCTTCAACGTCTCGACCTATGTGCTGCAGATCGCCTATGGCCTGATCCTCGTTATCGCCGTGGTGCTGACGGCGGTGCAGGAACGGCTGTCGAAGCGGAAAGGCTGACCGGATGACAAGCAACTGGTTCCAGTCCACCAACGCCCGCATCGCCGGCGCCTTCCTGATGGCGCTGCTGTTGCAGATCGTCGGCACGCTGCTTATTCCCGGCTATTCGGCGCCCTTCGCCATCCGCGCGCTGCTGGTCATCGCCTCGCTGCTGGCGGTGGCTTCGATCGGCCAGACGCTGGTCGTCATCCTCGGCGGCATCGATCTCTCCATTCCCTTCATCATCGGCTTCGCCAATGTCGTGGCGGCGCAGCTTTACGGCCAGGGCTGGAACTTCGCCCTGGTCTGCGTTCTCGTCGGTGTTCTTGCCATCGCTATCGGCGCGCTCAACGGGCTGATCTCACGCGGGCTCAACATCCATCCGCTGATCGTCACGCTCGGCATCGGCATGGTCGTCCAGGGCGCCGTGCTGTTGTGGACCGGCGGTTTTCCATCAGGATCGGCGCCGGAAGCCGTGTCCAGCTTCGTCTCGATTGGCGGCTCGGTCGGCCCGTTGCCCGTGCCCTTGCTGGTGCCATGCCTCGTGGTGCTGACGGCGCTGATCGTGCTGGTGCTCGCCCGCACGCCTTATGGGCGCCGCCTCTATGCGGTCGGCAGCAATCCGGAGGCAGCGCCCCTTGCGCTGATCGATCCGCTGCGCGTGTGGATCGTCACCTATGCGGCGAGCGCCTTGTTCGCGGCTGTCGCCGGCGTGCTGTTGCTCGGCTTCACCGGCTCGGCCTATGGCGATGTCGGCCAGCCCTATCTCTTCCAGACGATCGCTGCCGTCGTGGTCGGCGGCGCAGCGCTTGTCGGCGGCCGCGGCAGCTATCTCGGCACCATCGCTGGGGTCCTGGTGCTGACCGAAATCAACACGCTGCTGATCGGCCTCGGCTTCCGGCCGTCGACCGTGCAGGCCGCGCTCGGCCTGGTGATCCTGTTGCTGGTCTCGCTCTACGGCCGCGAGCGCCACGTTCGGGCGACGATCTAGGATCGAGCTGCTAGCTGTTTAATCCTCGCCCCGGTAAATGTCGCACTCGCGCGGCCCCCGAGGACGACACCTTGAGTTACGCGGCGAGGCATCGTTCTGGAATTATCAAGCCTGATGCGCTATATGACCATCTACATGGTCAGGAAGCATGACATGAATGAGATCAATTTGGCCGATGCCAAGGCCCACCTCAGCGAACTGGTCGATCGGGTCGAGGCTGGCGATTCGATCGACATCACTCGCCGCGGCAAGCCGGTCGCGCGGCTCACTGCCGTGGCCAAGCCACGCAAGCCGATCGATGTCGCGCTGCTTCGATCGCTGACGGCGGTGATGCCGGCCCAGTCCGAGAGCGCGGCCGATCTCGTGCGGTCCATGCGGGATAGCGATCGCTACTGATGCTCTATCTCGACACGTCGCTGATCGCCGCGGCGCTGACCAATGAAGCGATGACGCCGCGTGTGCAGGCTTGGCTGGCGGAACAGGACCCGGTGCAGTTTCTCATTAGCGACTGGACAGTCACCGAGATGTCGTCCGCCATGGCGATCAAGCTACGCACCGGACAAATCAGCCTTGAACAGCGTGCCTCGGTGCTCGCCATGTTCAATAGGCTGGTCGCCGAGAGCTTTACTGTCCTGGGCGTGACGGGTGGGCAGTTCCGGGCGGCAGCGAAATTTGCCGATCGGCACGATCTCGGGCTTCGTGCGGGGGATGCGCTGCATCTCGCCATCGCATCGGAGCACGGCGCCACGATATATACGCTTGATCAGCGGCTCGCCGACGCGGGACCGGAACTCGGTGTCCCGGCACAAATGCTCGCTGACAGCGGCTAGTGGCACTGCATAGGGATTTTGGCCGGTCGGCCCTGTTTGCGTTGGCAGGCGGCATGCGTTAGGGACTGGCCGAAACGCTCATCGCGATCGTCATTCTAGGGCGGAGCAGGAGCGAAGCTCCGTCGCGAAGACCCTAGAATCCATGCCATTACCTTCGCCAAGGCGTGCAACGGCGCATAATTCCGCACCGTGGCGGCGCTTCCAAGTCACGGCATGGATTCCATGGTCTGCGCGCGTCGCTTCGCTCCTTGCTCCGCCATAGAATGACGAGGTTGGGGCGGCTTCGACCAATCTCCGGCGTCTGCGCTGATTTCATGCAAACGAACGGAAATAGAGCGGTTCGCCGTTTTCGTGAAACGATGAACCGCTCTAGCCTATCCAAGCCGCCATAGCCTGCGCGCATTGCCCGAGATGAGCCGGCTCCGCTCCGACTCGCTTGTTCCAGCCAGCAGCGCGTGCGTGGCGGCAATCCAGGTCGTCAGCCCGCCGCCCAGCGTGCAGACCGGCCAGTCGCTGCCCCAGATCACCCGGTCCCATCCGAAGCTGCTGATCGTGTGCTCGACATAGGGCCGGAGCGTCTCGACCGTCCAGGTTGCCGGGTCGGCATAGGCGACGACGCCGGAGATCTTGCCGACGACGTTGGGCCGCTTGGCGATCGCTTCCATATGCTCGCGCCAGGGATGCTCGGCATTGCCCTTGATGTCGGGCACGCCGCAATGATCGAGGACGAACTGGACGTCGGGCGCGAGATCGGCAAGCGCCATCGCCTTCGGGATCTGATGCGGCAGCACCACCAGATCGAAGGTCAGGCCGGTGCCGGCCAGCCGCTTGAGGTTCTGGCGAAACAGCGCCCCTTCAGACAAGTCGTCTGGCACGACATGCAGCACGCGGCGGAAACCCTTGACGAACGGGTCGGCCTTGACCGTTTCCAGATAGGCCTCGAAACCAGCCTCCTCCGGCCGGCAGGCGGCGATCGCTCCGCGAAGCAGGCTCCCGGCCCGGCGGGCGATCGACTTCACATAAGCGGTCTCGGCGGCGATGTCGGCCGGGTCGACATCAACCTCCATATGTAGGACGCCTTCGATACCTGAGCGCCGCGCATCGGCGGCATATTCCTCATAGGAGAAATCGCGGTTCAGCGCCGGCACACCGGCCAGCCACGGATAACGAAGCGCGCTCTGGTCGATGAGATGCAGATGCGTGTCGATGATCATGGTGGCCTGTCCTCCGTGGTCTCCGGGCACTATCCCGCCGAAAAATCCATTATTCAAATAAGAAATTATGACGATTGCGGCACGTCCGATCCGGCAAGCTGCGAGAGCCTGGCCGCGGCTCCTTGCAGATGCCGAATCGTCAGCGTGATGTCCGGCGCCGCGGGGGCATTGACGAGGGTGATGTAGGGAATAGTCAGCGCCGCGATGGCTCTGCCGTCCGGTCCCAGCACCGGCGTCGAAAGATTGTAGACGCCGGCGGTCTGCAGCGACGCCATCATCTCGTAGCCGCGGTCGCGCACCTGGTCGAGGCGGGCGAAGAACTCCGGCGTCAAATTGAGTTGCTCAGTGCTCTGCAGATGCTCGGCGATCATCATCTTGCGCTCCTCCGGCGAGCGGAAGGCAAGCAGCACATGCCCGGAACCGGTATCGAACAGGCTGATATGCGAGCCGACGCGGATCGAGATGCCCCAGTAGCGCGGCGCCTCCTGCTGTGCGATGACCACGGCGGCGCCGCGATCGAACACCACCAATTGATTGGCCTGCCATGAAGTCTCGGCCAGTTCCCGCATGATCGGTGTCGCGTAAGACACCAGCCGCCGCACCGGCGCATGCAATTGCGCCAGCCCGAAAAGCTTGAGCGTCAGCGAATAGCGGTCGCCGTCGATCTTGGTGACATAGCCGCGCCGCACCAGGCGGTCGAGCATGCGGTAGAACTCATTCGGGCTGCGGTCGAGCCGCTTGGCGATCTCCGCCTGCGTCAGTCCGCCGTCTACGCTGGACAGCAGCTCGAGAATGTCCAGCCCCTTGTCCAGCGCCGGCGCGCGGTAGCGGTCCCCATCTTCTTCCTCGGCCACGAGCCCCTCCAGTGAATTTCGATCTGCATATATGCATGAACTTCACTCGGCTGGAAGCATAATCGCCTTGACCCGGCAATGAAAATGCTATTTGCATATGAATGAAGCTTAAGCGCTCGGTCGCGCGCTCGGCGGGCCGTCGCTACGAGTCCATGGGAGGAGAACATGACGAGACTGGTTTTACGCATTTCCGCCGGCCTGGCTGGCCTGCTGCTGAGCGGCACCGCGTTTTCGGCCGATCTGCCCGGCAAATTTCCGGACGTGACGATCGACGTGAAGCTGATCGGCGGCCAGCAATATGAAAAGCTCTACGAGCGCATCCCCGAATGGGAGAAGGCGACCGGGGCCAAGGTCAACATCCTGACCAAGAAGAACGGCTTCGACATCGACAAGGAACTGAAGTCCGACATCGCATCGGGCAGCACCAACTGGTGCGTCGGCTGGAACCATTCGTCCTTCGCGCCGCAATATACGAGCCTTTACACCGACCTCAGCAAGCTCTTGCCGAAGGAAGAGATAGACGCGTTCGTGCCCTCGACGATCAAGGCCGCGACCATCGACGGCAAGCTGGAGATGCTGCCGCGCGCGCAGTTCGACGTCTCGGCGCTCTACTACCAGAAGAGTCTCTACGAGAACGCCGACAACAAGACCAAGTTCAAGGCCAAATACGGCTATGACCTTGCGCCGCCGGACACCTGGAAGGAAGTGACCGACCAGGCCGAGTTCTTCGCCAACCCGCCGAACTTCTACGGCACCCAATTCGCCGGCAAGGAAGAGGCGATCAACGGCCGCTTCTACGAGATGGTGGTCGCCGAGGGCGGCGAATATCTCGACAAGGACGGCAAGCCCGTCTTCAACTCCGAGGCTGGCATCCGAGCGCTCGACTGGTTCGTCAACCTCTACAAGGCCAAGGCCGTGCCGGCCGGCACCACCAACTACCTGTGGGACGATCTCGGCCAGGGCTTTGCCTCCGGCACCGTGGCGATCAACCTCGACTGGCCGGGCTGGGCCGGGTTCTTCAACGACCCGAAGTCCTCGAAGGTCGCCGGCAATGTCGGCGTGAAGGTCGCGCCCAAGGGCTCCTCCGGCAAACGCACCGGCTGGTCGGGCTTTCACGGCTTCTCGGTGACCGAGAACTGCCCGAACAAGGAAGCGGCGGCCTCGCTCGTCTGGTGGCTGACCAACGAGGACAGCCAGAAGCTGGAAGCCGCCGCCGGCCCGCTGCCGACCCGCACCGCGGTCTGGGACTGGGACCTGAAGCAGGCCGAGAACGATCCTTACAAGAAGGAGGTTCTGGCCGCCTTCCAGGAGGAAGCCAATCACGCCTTCGCCGTGCCGCAGACGCCTGAGTGGATCGAGATCTCGAACGCCGTCTACCCCGAGCTGCAAGCGGCGATCCTCGGCGACAAGACGTCCAAGCAGGCGCTCGATGACGCCGCCGCCAAGGCGACGCAGATCCTCCAGGACGCCGGCAAGCTCTGACGATAGCTCTCAACGCCGCCTCCCCCGTCGCGAATGGGGGAGGCGACTTGCCGCTACGGGCCTTCCGTTTCGGCCGGTGCCTTGCTCATGGCGGCCCGAATTGAATGCAGAACCTCACAGGATCCCGATGAAGGGCCTCAAGCCATCCGCGCCATTCCTGCTGCTGCTCCCGGCGATTATCGTGCTGGCGGCGGTCGTGGTGCTGCCGTTGGTCTTGTCGCTTTATTCCAGCTTCACGCCCTTCCGCCTGACGCGGCCGGAGTCCTTCTTCGTCTTCGTTGGCTTCAGGAATTATCTGTCGATCCTGTCCAATGCCGATTTCTGGTGGGCTTTCGGCCGCACCGTTCTGTTGCTCACCATCGCGCTCAACCTCGAAATGCTGCTCGGCCTCGGCCTGGCCATGCTGGTCGAGAAAGCGACGCGCGGCCAGCGCATCCTGCGCACGCTGATGATGTTCCCGATGATGTTCTCGCCGATCCTCGTCGGCTTCCAGTTTAAATTCATGTTCAACGACAATATCGGCCTGGTGAACAACGCGCTGCAGTCGCTGGGCGTTACGCAGGACGCCATCCCGTGGCTGATCGAAGGCCATCTCGCCTTCATCGCCATTGCGATCGCCGAGATCTGGTCGTCGACCTCGATCTTCGCCATCCTGATCCTGGCCGGCCTGCTCGCCATGCCCAAGGAGCCGATCGAGGCGGCGCGCGTCGACGGCTGCACGCCCTGGCAGACCTTCCGCTATGTCACCTGGCCGTTCGTGATGCCCTTCGCCTATATCGCCATGACGATCCGCTCGCTCGACGTGGCGCGCGCCTATGACATCGTCAAGATCATGACCGACGGCGGACCTGCCGGCCGCACCGAGCTGTTGTGGACGCTGGTCGGGCGCACCGCTTACAGCGACGCCCGCATGGGCCTCGCCAACGCCATGGCCTATTTCTCGATCCTGCTGTCGATCGCTTTCACCGTCTATTTCTACAACAAGCTTGCCGCGGCGCGCGCGCAGATCGGCGCGGAGTGGTGAGAATGGACGAGAACGCCTCCGCCCGCCTCGCGCGCCGCGCGCTGACAGTCGCGCATCGTGTCGGCCTCTTCCTCGCCATGCTGGTCATCTGCCTGCCAGGCATCTGGATCGTGCTGTCATCGCTGCGCCCCACGGTCGAGATCATGGCCAAGCCGCCGGTCTGGATCCCGCAGCAGCTCTCCTTCGACGCTTATGTTGCGATGTTCAGCGGCATCGGCAAAGGCGGCATCCCGGTGCTCGACTATTTCCGCAACTCGCTGATCATCTCGATCACCTCGACGGTGATCGCGGTGGCAATCGGCATGGCCGGCGGCTACGCCTTCGCGCGCTACCGATTCCGCGGCAAGTCAGGCATGTTCCTCGGCCTGATGCTGACGCGCACCGTGCCCGGCATCGCGCTGTCGCTGCCCTTGTTCTTCCTCTATGTGCGGCTGGGCATTATCGACACCCATATCGGCATGATCCTGGCCTATGTCGCGCTCAACGTGCCCTTCACCATTTGGCTGATCGACGGCTTCTTCCGCCAGGTGCCGAAGGACCTTGCCGAGGCCGCGCAGATCGACGGCTGCACGCGCTGGCAGGCCTTTTGGCAGGTCGAACTCCCGCTGGCGCGTCCCGGCATCGCCTCGGCCGCGATCTTCGCCTTCCTCACCTGCTGGAACGAGTTCGCGCTGGCGTCGCAGCTTACCCGTTCCGTCAGTTCCAAGACGCTGCCCGTCGGACTGCTCGACTATACGGCGGAGTTCACCATCGACTGGCGCGGCATGTGCGCGCTGGCCGTGGTGATGATCATTCCGGCGCTGACCCTCACCTACATCGTCCAGAAACACCTCGTCGGCGGTCTTACCTCCGGCGCGGTGAAAGGTTGAACTGCATGGCAACGGTTTCGCTGAAAAGGCTCACCAAGCGCTACGGCAACATCGAGATCGTGCACGGCATCGATCTCGAGATCGCCGACCGCGAATTCATCGCCTTGGTCGGCCCGTCGGGCTGCGGCAAGTCGACGACGTTGCGCATGATCGCCGGCCTCGAGGATATCACCGGCGGCGCGATCGAGATCGGCGGCCGCACGGTCAACGACCTGCCGCCGCGCTCGCGCAACATCTCCATGGTGTTCCAATCCTATGCGCTCTACCCGCATATGACGGTGCGCGAGAACCTGGGCTTCTCGCTGAAAATCGCGGGTGCTGCCAAGGACGACATGGACCGGCGCGTCGCCGAGGCTTCCGCCATCCTCGGCCTCGACGAACTGCTGGAACGCCGTCCCTCGCAGCTTTCCGGCGGCCAGCGCCAGCGCGTCGCCATGGGCCGTGCCATCGTGCGCGACCCCGATGTCTTCCTGTTCGACGAGCCGCTCTCCAACCTTGACGCCAAGCTGCGCACGCAGATGCGCACCGAGATCAAGAAGCTGCACGCCAAGGTGAAGTCGACGGTCATCTACGTCACCCACGACCAGGTTGAGGCGATGACGCTGGCCGACCGCATCGTCATCATGCGCTCAGGTTATATCGAGCAGGTCGGCACGCCGGACGAGGTGTTCAGCCGTCCCGCTACCCGCTTCGTCGCCGGCTTCATCGGCTCGCCGCCGATGAATCTGCATGAGGCGACGGTGAGCGACGGCAAGCTTATGTTTGGCGGCGGCGACAGCCTGCCTCTGCCAGGACAGTTCAAGTCGAAGACGGCGGCCGGCGACAAGGTCGTATTCGGCATCCGCCCGGATGATTTCTATCCCACGGGCCACGGGCTAAGCTCCGGCGGCGAGACAGAAGTCCATCGCATCGAGTTGCCGGTCAGCATCACCGAGCCCCTAGGCAACGAAACGCTGGTCTTCGCCGAGTTCAACGGCACCGACTGGGTGTCGCGCATGCTCAATCCGAAGCCGCTGAAAGCCGGCGACAGGATCGGCATGAGCTTCGACCTGAGTCGCGCGCATCTGTTCTCCGCCGAAACCGGCAAGTCGCTGAGGAGCTGACATGGCGAAAATCGAGAAGATCGAACTGCGCATGGTCGACCTCGTGCCGAAGGTCAAGCGCACGGACGCCATCCAGAGCTTCGTCAGCCAGGAGACGCCGATCGTCACCGTCACCGATTCCGACGGCGCATCGGGCACCGGCTACAGCTACACGATCGGCACCGGCGGTTCCTCGGTGATGCGGCTTCTGGCCGACCATCTCGCGCCGCGCCTGATCGGCCGCGACCCCGACCAGATCGAGGCGATTTGGCACGAGCTCGAATTCGCTACCCACGCCACCACCATCGGCGCCATCACGGCGATCGCGCTGGCCGCGATCGACACCGCCCTTTGGGATCTGCGGGCGAGGAAACAGAACCTGCCGCTCTGGAAGCTCGCCGGCGGCGCAAAGGACCGTTGTCCGCTCTACACGACAGAGGGCGGCTGGCTGCATATCGAGACGGCCGCACTTGTCGACGACGCGCTGGAAGCGAAGGCCAAGGGCTTTACCGGCTCGAAGGTCAAGATCGGCAAACCGCATGGATCGGAGGATTTTTCGCGGCTGTCGGCGGTGCGCAAGGCGGTCGGCGACGGCTATGAGATAATGACCGACTGCAACCAGGGTTTTTCCGTCGACGAAGCGATCCGACGCGCCGAGCGGCTGCGCGATCTCGATCTCGCCTGGATCGAGGAACCGCTGCCGGCCGACGACATCGACGGCCATGTGCGGCTGTCGAACTCGACCGCGACGCCGATCGCGGTCGGCGAGTCGCTCTATTCGATAAGGCATTTTCGCGAGTACATGCAGAAAGGCGGCTGCAACATCGTCCAGGTCGATGTCGGCCGCATCGGCGGCATCACGCCCTGGCTGAAAGTCGCCCATGCGGCGGAAGCCTTCGACATGCCGGTCTGTCCGCATTTCCTGATGGAGTTGCATGTCAGCTTGGTCTGCGCCATCCAGAACGGCAAATATGTCGAATATATTCCGCAGCTCGACGAGTTGACGGGTGACAAAATGCGCATCGAGAATGGTCATGCGCTGGCGCCCAGCGAGCCGGGCATCGGCATCGACTGGGACTGGGACGCGGTCAAGGCGAGAAGCATCGCCGAGTTCACCACGGCGATCGTGAAATAGGGAGGCGAATGATGCAGCGCATGGGAATGGTGCTGGGCTTGAAGCCCGAGAAGGTCGAGGAATATGTCCGCCTCCACGCCGCCGTCTGGCCGGACGTGCTGACCATGATCTCGGCCTGCAACATCAAGAACTATTCGATCTACCTGAAGCGGCCGGAGAACCTCCTGTTCTCCTATTTCGAATATCACGGCACAGACTTCGCCGCCGACATGGCCAAAATGGCCGCCGACCCGAAGACGCAGGAATGGTGGTCGGTCTGCATGCCTTGCCAGGAGCCGCTGGAAACGCGCAAGGAAGGCGAGTGGTGGGCAACGATGGACGAGGTCTTCCACCATGACTGACGCCTTCGATCCGGCATCGCTGGCGCAGTCCTGGCCAAAACCTTCGAAGCCGCGCCCGATCGTCACCTTCGGCGCCGGCTCGATCGTCGGCGACGCGCACTTTCCCGCTTACAGCAAGGCCGGGTTCCCGATTTCCGGCCTCTACGATCCGGATCAGGCCAAGGCGCAAAGGCTCGCCGGCAAATGGGGCGTGACGGCGTTCGGCTCGGTAGAGGAGGCGGCAGCCGTCAAGGACGCAATCTTCGATCTGGCGACGCCGCCGGGCCGTCATGCCGAGGTGCTGAAGGGGCTGCCCGATGGCGCCGTCGCGCTGATCCAGAAGCCGATGGGTAACTATCTCGGCGAAGCGACCGAGATCCTGGAAATCTGCCGCGCCAAGCAACTCAAGGCGGCGGTCAATTTCCAGCTTCGCTTCGCGCCGATGATGCTGGCGCTGAAGGATGCCATCGCCAAGGGCTGGCTGGGCGAGGTCGTGGATTTCGACGCGCTTCTGGCGCTCGACACACCCTGGCAGCTCTGGGAATTCCTGCTCAAGGCGCCGCGCGTCGAGATCGCCATGCATTCGATCCATTATCTCGACCTGATCCGCCAGCTTCTCGGCAATCCGCTTGGGGTGCACGCCAAGACGCTCGGCCATCCCAACCACCAAGTCGCGCAGACCCGCACCAGCGCCATCCTCGACTATGGCGACACGGTGCGCTGCGGGCTGTCGATCAACCACGACCATAAATTCGGGCGCCGCCACCAGGCCTGCGAGTTCCGCATCTGCGGCACCGAGGGCGCGGCCTATGTCAAGCTCGGCCTTAACCTCGACTATCCGCGCGGCGAGCCGGATATTCTGGAAATCTATCCGAAAGGCGGCTCGCAATGGGTCGCCGTCCCGCTCGCCGGCGAATGGTTCCCCGATGCCTTTGTCGGCCGCATGGCCAATGTCCAGCGCTTCGCGTCCGGCGAGGACGCCGAGCTGGTGAGCTCCGTTGAGGATGCCTGGCACACCATGGCGCTGGTCGAGGCCGCCTACAAATCGAGCGCCGCGCCGGCAACGCCGCTGGCCGAAAAGCCCTAAGACAGGACATGGAACAGACCACCTATTTCGAGGACTATGAGATCGGCTCGTCGCGCCTCACCAGCGGCCGCACGATCACCGAGACCGATTTCGTCGTCCACGCCGGCCACACCGGCGATTTCTTCCCGCATCACATGGATGCCGAGTTCATGAAGACCACGCCTTTCGGCCAGCGCATCGCGCATGGCACGCTGGTCTTCTCGGTCGGCGTCGGCTTGACGGCGAGCGTCATAAACCCCGTCGCCTTCTCCTACGGCTATGACCGGCTGCGCTTCATCAAGCCGGTCTTCATCGGCGACACCATCCGCACGCGCACCACCATCGCCGCCAAGGAGGACGACCCGAAACGGCCGAACGCCGGACGCGTCATCGAGCGCGTCGAGGTTTTGAACCAGCGCGACGAGGTCGTGCTGGCGGCGGATCACATCTATATCGTCGAGCGACGGCCCGGCTGAAAGACGGAGACAAAGAATGGCTGATATCACAGGCAAGGTCGTGGTCGTCACGGCGGCCGCGCAGGGCATCGGACGGGCAAGCGCGCTGGCTTTCGCCAAGGCCGGCGCCATCGTCCACGCCACCGACATCAACGAGACGGCCCTTGCCGAATTGGGCAAGACACCCGGCATTACGACGCGAAAACTCGATGTGTTGAATGACGAGGCGGTGAAATCCGCCTTCGCCGAGATCGGCCGCGTCGACGTGCTGTTCAATTGCGCCGGCTTCGTCCATGCCGGCTCGATCCTGGAGATGAAGGACGAGGATCTCGACTTTGCCTTCAACCTCAATGTGCGCGCCATGATCCGCACCATCCGCGCCGTGCTGCCCGGCATGCTGCAACGCGGCGATGGATCGATCATCAACATGGCCTCCGTCGCCGGCGCCCCGAAGGGCGTGCCGAACCGCTTCGCCTATGGCGTGACCAAGGCGGCCGTGGTCGGCCTGACCAAGTCGATCGCCGCCGATTATGTCGCCAAGGGAATACGCTGCAACGCCATCTGCCCGGGCACTGTCGAGAGCCCCTCGCTTCAGGGTCGCATGCAGGCGCAGGGCGACTATGAGGCGGCGCGCGCGGCTTTCATCGCCCGCCAGCCGATGGGCAGGATCGGCACGCCGGAAGAGATCGCCGACCTCGCCGTCTATCTCGCAGGCGCGACTTATACGACCGGGCAGGCCTATAATATCGACGGCGGCTGGTCGATCTGAGGCTGTTCCGGCAGGCAGTCGAGCGGCGGCGATCGAATAACGAGGCGGGCCAGTACGAGGCAGCAATGACGAAAATCACGGACCTCAGAACCTTCGACCTGCGCTTCCCGACATCGCAAAGCCTCGACGGTTCCGACGCGATGAATCCCGACCCGGACTATTCGGCCGCCTATGTCATCCTCGAGACCGATGTTCCGTCGCTGAAGGGCCACGGGCTCACCTTCACCATCGGCCGCGGCAACGAGATATGCTGCGCGGCGATCGAGGACTATCTGCATCGGCCCTGAAAGCTGTCGCTGCAAACCGGACCGCGGCCCGCGGTGCCGCACCGCCGCGAATCGGCTATGCCTCCCGCATGCAGGAGACTTCCCTCTACGAGCCGGTGAAGCGGTTCCTCGAGAGCATGGATTTCGCGGTCAAAGGCGAGATCGGCGGCTGCGATGTGGTCGGCGTACGCGCCGGCGAGCCGCCGGTTGTCGTCATCTGCGAGCTGAAGCTGCAGTTCAACCTCGAGCTCGTCCTGCAAGCCGTCGACCGCGCGTCCGCATGCGACGAGGTCTGGCTGGCTGCTCTGATGTCCGCGCGCGGCAAGGGCCGCGAGCACGACCGCCGTTTTCGCGCGCTCTGCCGCCGTCTCGGCTTCGGCCTGTTGGGCGTCGGCAAGAAGGGCGAGGTGGAGCTGCTGCTCAGTCCGGCCGCCTTGCCGCCGCGCCGTGATCCCAGGCGGCGCTCGCGCCTGGTCGAGGAGCATCACCGCCGCAAAGGCGATCCGTCCATCGGCGGCAGCACGCGCAAGAAGCCGATCATGACCGCCTACCGGCAGGAAGCGCTGGCCTGCGCCGCCGCCATGGCCGACGGTCCGAAGCGGCCGCGCGATCTCAAGGCCCTTTCGCCGCGCGCCGCCAGCATTCTTTTGCACAATTATTACGGCTGGTTCGCTCGGGCCGAGCGCGGCGTCTACGCGCTGACCGAAGCCGGCCTCGCGGCGATTGGGCCGCTTCCGGCAGCGCTATAAGCCATCGCGCCCGCGGAATCCTCGCCGGCTTACCACACGGCGCCGGTTACCACTCGGCGAACTAACCGTCCTTGTGGCGCCAGACCGGTTGCGCCAGCGATGACAAGAATGTCTCGCAATATATCAATGACTTCCGCATTTTCTAAGCCTGCCGGCTGCGCAGGGAACCGACATGTCGGTGACGGCGGCGATGCGAATCCGGCGCCCAGACGAATCGAATTTCCGCGAGTTCCGCCGCGTCACAGCGATCACCCTGTCGTCCGGCTCGGACAATCGCGATCAGAATCGCTCGCGGTAGTCGCGCGGGTTGGTGCCGAGCACCCGTAGGAAGCCGCGCCGCATCGTTTCCTCCGAGCCGAAGCCGCAGCGCCTCGCCGTTTGGCTGACCGTCTGCCCCCGCTCCAGCATCCGCCGCGCCGCTTCGATGCGGATCTCCTCGACGGCACGCGCGGGTGTCCGCCCCGTCGCCTCCTGATAGCGCCGCGAGAAGCTGCGCCGGCTCATATTGGCGTGCTCGGCCAACTGTTCCAGCGAAAGGTCGCCGCTCAGATTGTCCAGGATCCAGCCATGCAGCCGGTCGAAGCGCCCGTCGCCCTCCTGCAGCTTGAGGGTCTGGCTGAACTGCGCCTGGCCGCCGGGACGTTTCAGGAAGACGACCAGTTCGCGCGCCACGGCGAGCGCCATGCGCCGGCCGAGGTCGGCCTCGACGAAGGAAAGCGCGAGGTCGATGCCCGCCGTCACGCCGGCCGAGGTCCACACATTGCCGTCGCGAATGAAGATCGGGTCGGGCTCGAGCCTTACCGCCGGAAAGCGCCGGGCGAACTCCTCGCAACGGCCCCAGTGGGTAACCGCGCGGCGACCGTCGAGCAGGCCTGCCTGCGCCAGCAGCATGGCGCCGCTGCAGACGGAGGCCGTTCGCGTGGCATCGCGCGAGCGGCCGATAATCCACTGGACCAGCTCAGCCTCCTCGCAGGCCGCGTTCACGCCCCAGCCGCCGGGCACGATCAGTGTGTCGATCTCGCTCCCGTGCGCCGGCAGCGCCGCTGCCTCCAGCACCAAACCGGACGATGTCCTGATCCGCGGCGAGGCGGCGACGACGATGACCTCATAGGCGGCCGCTTCGCCGGCCTGCATCCTGAAGTCATTGGCACTGGCGAAAACCTGCAGAGGTCCGCTGACATCGAGGAGCTGGATGTCGGGATAGGCGAGGATTTCGATTCGGCGCATGGCTTTGGCCCGAAACGAGGGGTGAATGGCAATCGTGCCAAAGCATGATCCCTTAGATTGCCGGAAGTCAACCTCAAAGGAGATCTCCATGAGCCTTCGTTTCGGCATTCTCGTATTCCCCAACGTCCAGCAGCTCGACCTCACCGGGCCTTATGAGGTTATGGCGACGGCCAAGGGCGCGGAGGTGGAACTGATCTGGAAGAATCGCAATCCGGTGACGTCCTCGACGCGCCTTTCCCTCACGCCGACCGCGACCTTCGACGACTGCCCGCCTCTCGACGTGCTGTGCATTCCGGGTGGTGGCGGCGTCAATGCGCTGCTCGAGGACAAGGCGGTTCTCGACTTCGTCTGGGAGCGCGCCGCGCAGGCGCGCTACATCACCTCGGTCTGCAGCGGCGCCCTGGTGCTTGGCGCGGCCGGGCTGCTCAAGGGCAAGCGCGCCACCACCCATTGGTATGCGCATGATTTTCTTGAGGAGTTCGGCGCGATCCCTATCGATGCACGGATCGTCGAGGACGGCAAGCTGATCACCGCCGGCGGCGTCACCTCCGGCATCGATTTCGGTTTGGCACTGGTCGCAAGGCTGCTCGGCCAGGCCGAAGCGGAAATCGTGCAGCTCTCGCTCGAATATGCGCCGGCGCCTCCTTTCCGGTCAGGCACGCCCGCCGAAGCTTCGCCCGCCGTCCTGGCGGAGGCGAAGGAGCGGCTTTCGGGTTCGCGGCGGGCCCGCGAGGAAATGTTCGCGCGCTGGCGCCACGAGCGTGCGGCCGTACCGGCGCGCATCCGCGCCTGAAACGCCGGGCTGGATGGCGCATATCCGCGCTGTTCAGCCCAGCCCATTTCGGCTGTTGACTCACCTTTCCGCCTGTGCAGAAATTGGTTGGACCATTGAACCACTTTAGGCGCGGCTGGCGTGACCGATTTCCTGCCCCCCATCCAGACGACAGCCCGCGACGACGCGGTGCTGAAGGCTTTGGCGGGATTCGTGCGGCAGGAGGCTCTTGGCCCAGGCGAAAAACTGCCGACCGAACGCATCCTCGCCGAACGTCTCAAGGTCAGCCGCAACACGGTGCGCGAGGCCCTGACCCGCTGGGAGGGCCTCGGCCTCGTTGAACGGCGGCAGGGCTCGGGCACCTATCTCAAGGCCGTAGTCTCGCCCGACATGCTGCACATGCCGCTGACACTCTCCGGCGGCAACGATTTCGCCGGCCTGATGCGGACGCTGGAGATCCGCAGGGCGCTGGAGGCGGAAGCCGCCGCCCTTTGCGCCATCCGCGCCGGCAAGGCCGAGATCGCCGAGATCGAGCGCAAGCTCGACATCATGGAAGATGCTTTCAAGACCCGCGCCGGCATGTCCTCGGAAGAGGACTGGGAATTCCATCAGGCGGTCTATCGCGCCTCCGGCAATCCGCTGTTCGAGCAGATCATCAGCGCCATGCATGAGCTCTTCCATCGCTTCTGGGAGCATCCGCTCGGCGTGCGCGACTTCGGTCATGCCAGTTTCCCCTATCACCGCACCATCTTCGACCGCATCGCCGCGCATGACCCGGAAGGCGCCCGCGCCGAAGCGCTGAAGCTCATCGCCACCGTCGAGGACGATCTGAAGCGCGGCGCCGCCAACCTCAAGCTTTTGGACCGCAGATGAACGAGCAGCCCAACACTTTCGATCCGGCCTCTTTGGCCAGCGATTATCTCGGCGAGGCGGCGACGCTTCTGGCGCATGACGATCCGTTCCCGGGCGGCGCGGTGGTGCCGCCGATCTACCAGACGTCGCTCTTCACCTTCGCCAATTACGCCGATATGGCCGACACCTTCGCCGGCCGGAGAAAGCAGCCGATCTACTCGCGCGGGGACAATCCAACGGTGATGGAGTTCGAGGCGCGTGTCGCGGCGCTCGAAGGTGCTGAAGCTGCGCGCGGCTTCTCGAGTGGCATGGCTGCGATCAGCGCGACCGTGCTCGCCTTCGTCGGCGCCGGCGAGCGCATGGTTGCCGTGCGCAATTGCTATGGCGACGCCTATCGGCTGTTCGAGCGGCTGTTCCCGCGCCTTCACATCAAGGTCGACTATGTCGACGGCTCGGACCCCGACGCGGTTGCGGCGGCCCTTCCCGGCGCCAAGCTGCTCTACCTCGAAAGCCCGACCTCGATGATGTTCGAGCTGCAGGATCTGGAGCATCTGACGCGACTGGCGAAGGAGCAGGGCATCGTTACGACCATCGACAATTCCTGGGCCACCCCCGTCTTCCAGAAGCCGATCTCGCATGGCGTCGACCTGGTGCTGCATTCGGCCTCGAAATATCTGAGCGGCCACAGCGACACCGTTGCCGGCGTGGTGGCGGGCTCGGCCGCCCACATCAAGCACATCAACGAGCAGACCTATTCGCAGCTTGGCGGCAAGCTGTCGCCCTTCGAAGGCTGGCTGCTGTTGCGCGGCCTGCGCACGCTCCCGCTGCGCCTTCCGCATCACATGAAGAGCGGGCTCGACCTGGCCGAGCGGCTGAAGGCCCACGGCCAGGTCGAGCGGGTCAACCATCCCGCCTATTCCAACCATCCCGGCAAGAAGACCTTAGCCGGCTATGCCGGCCTGTTCTCCTTCGAGGTCACGGAGGATGTCGACATCCCGGCCTTCGTCGATGCGCTGAAATTCTTCCGCATCGGCGTCAGCTGGGGCGGCCATGAAAGCCTGGTCGTGCCGGCAAAAGCTTCGCTCGAGCAGACGCCGGGCATCAATTCGATGGCGCGCTTCGGCGTCAGCCCCCGAACCATCCGCTTCAATGTCGGATTGGAAAATGTCGAGGACCTCTGGGCCGACATCGCCCAGGCCTTCGATAGGTCAAAAAAATAAACGGATCAAAATGGGAGTCCTGAAGATGAAAAAACTGACCTTCATGTTTGCCGCCGTCGCCGGCCTGGCGATTTCCGCCAGCGGCGCACTGGCCGATACCACCATCAAGCTGGTCGAAGTCATCACCAGCCCGCCGCGCACCGAATTCCTGAAGAAGCAGATCGCCGAATTCGAAAGCGCCAATCCGGGTATCAAGGTCGAGGTGGTTTCGCTGCCCTGGGGCCAGGCCTTCGAAAAATTTTTGACTATGGTGCAGGCCGGCGACACGCCCGATGTGGTCGAAATGCCGGAACGCTGGATGGGCCTCTACGCCAATAACGGCCAGCTCGAGGACCTCGGCCCCTATATGGCCAAGTGGCCCGACGCCAAGACGCTGGGCGACCGCGCCAAGCAGTTCGGCTCGACCGTCAACAACACGCAGTTCATGATCCCCTATGGCTATTATGTGAACGCGCTGTTCTGGAACAAGAAACTGTTCAAGGAAGCCGGCCTCGATCGGCCGCCGGAAAACCTCGACGAGTTCGTCTCCTTCTCCAAGAAGATCTCCGCCATCCCCGGTAAATACGGCTACTGCCTGCGCGGCGGCCCGGGCGCTTTCAACGGCCTGCACATGTTCATGAACATCGCCGACGGCAAGGGCGGCTATTTCACTGACGACGGTGTCTCGACCATCAATGACGAGGGCTCGGTGAAGGGTCTGCAGATGCTGGCCGACATGTACAAGAACGGCCTGGCGCCGAAAGATTCCGTGAGCTGGGGCTTCAACGAGACGGTGACCGGCTTCTATTCCGGCACCTGCGCCATGCTCAACCAGGATCCGGACGCGCTGCTTGGCATTGCCGACAAGATGAGTGCCGACGACTTCACCGTCGCGCCGCTTCCTGTGGGTCCGAGCGGCAAGTCCTATCCGACGCTGGGCTATGCCGGCTGGGCGATGTTCGCCAAGTCCCAGCACAAGGACGAAGCCTGGAAGCTGATGTCGACGCTTTTGTCACCCAAGGACAATCTGGAATGGGCGAAGGAAGTAGGCGTGGTCCCGATCCATAACGGCGCCGATCAGGACGCCCACTTCAAGACCGAGCAGTTCAAGGGCTGGTTCACCGAGCTTAACGACAGCTCCAAATATGAAATGGTGACGCCGCCGACGCATCTGGAGAACCTCGGCAACTTCGTCGACCAGGTGGCGATCAAGAACTTCCAGGAGGTGCTGCTCGGCCAGAAGCAGGCCAAGGAAGTGGCCGACGAATGGGCCAAGTTCCTGACCAAGGAGCAGCAGGACTGGCTGGCGAAAAACAAGAAGTAGGCGCAGGCCCCTCCTTCTCCCCGTCACCGGGAGAAGGTGGCACGCGATGCATGTCGCCCAAAAGTGCGAAGCGGTTTTGGGATAACGACATGCACAAAAATGCCCGGATGAGGGGCGGCGCCGAGTTCGGATAGGCTGGCTCCGCCCCTCATTTGCCTGCCCTCCTTCGCAGCAGCTGCACCGCTGCTACGGAGGGCGAACCGGCATCTTCTCCCCATGAATGGGGAGAAGGACGCTGTTGCCGTCCCCGGCATCCACCCATCACCCGTAGAGCCAAAACTTATGACCTACGCCGTGTCCGAAATCCGATCCGCCGCCCGGCCGCGCAGGAAGCGGCTGAGCAAGGCCGCGATCGAGCCGTGGCTCTATCTTTCGCCGGCCATCGTCCTGCTGGTCCTCGTGCTTCTGGTGCCGCTGATCATCGGCATCAGCTATTCCTTCCGCAAATTCTCGGCCTTCAAATCGGAATATGTCGGCCTCGTGCAATATCAGGCGATGCTCTCCGATCAGGTGCTCGGCCAGGCGCTGATCAACACGCTCTGGTGGACGGTCGCCAGCCTGTTCTTCCAGTTCTTCCTTGGACTGGGCCTCGCGCTGCTGCTCGACAAGCCGTTCTACGGCCGCAGGATCGTGCAGGCGGTGGTGTTCCTGCCCTGGGCGGTGCCGTCTTTTCTTTCCGGCCTCACCTGGGCCTGGCTGTTCAACCCAATCATTGGTCCGCTGCCGCACTGGCTCTTCGCGCTCGGGCTGAAGGCCGAGCCGACCAATGTGCTCTCCGATCCCGCCACCGCCATGTGGGGACCGATCGTCGCCAACATCTGGTTCGGCATTCCCTTCTTCGCCATCACGCTGCTGGCGGCGCTGAAGTCGATCCCGTCCGAACTCCATGAGGCGGCGGCAATCGACGGCGCCTCGCCCTGGCAGCGCTTCACCAAAGTGACGCTTCCCTTCCTGGCGCCGACCATCGTCATCACCGTCATGCTGCGCACGATCTGGATCGCCACTTTCGCCGACCTGATTTTCGTCATGACCGAGGGCGGACCGGCCGGCTCGACCAGCACGGTGCCGGTCTACATCTATGTCAGCGCCTTCAAGTCGCTCGACAAGGGCTACGCTTCGGCGGTGGCGGTGCTGCTTCTGGTGCTGCTGATCGCCTACGCCATCGGCCTGATCGCCATCCGCCGCACGCTGGTGAGGCACGTCTGATGATCGCCGGTCGCTCCACCTCCTCGCGTATCTTCGGCGGCATCGGGCTCTATGCAGCCATCGCGGCCTACGTGATCTTCGCGCTGTTCCCGATCTTCTGGACGCTGAAGATCTCGGTGACGCCCGAGCGCCTGCTCTATTCCGAAGGCATCACCTTCTGGCCGTCCGAGATGACGCTCAAGAACTTCGACACCGTGCTCGAAGCCTCCGATTTCCCGCGTTATTTTCTCAACAGTGTCATCGTCTCGGTGTCGACCGCCGCGTTTGTCACCGTCATCGCCACGCTGGCCGGCTATGCCATGTCACGCTTCACCTTCCGCGGCAAGGCGACTTTGGCGATCCTGCTGCTGCTCACTCAGACCTTCCCGCTGGTCATGGTCATTCCGCCGATCTACCGCATCATGGGCGATCTGGGTCTCACCAACAGCCTGATCGGCCTGATCATCATCTACACGGCCTTCAACACCGCCTTCGCCACTTTCCTCATGCAGTCCTTTTTCGACGGCATCCCGAAGGACCTGGAGGAAGCGGCGATGATCGACGGCTGCACCCGGGCTCAGGCGATGCGCCGGGTGATCGTGCCGCTGACCTTGCCCGGCATGGGCGCGACGCTCGGCTTCGTCTTCACCGCCGCCTGGAGCGAATTGCTGTTTGCGCTGATGCTGATCTCCAGCGACGAGCAGAAGACCTTCGCCGTCGGCCTGCTCACCTTCATCGGCAAGTTCGCCGTCGACTGGGGGCAGATGATGGCGGCGTCCATCCTGGCGCTCATCCCGGTCTGCGTCTTTTTCGCCTTCCTGCAACGCTATCTTGTCACCGGCCTCACCGCCGGCGCGGTCAAAGGATAAACGATGGCTTCCGTCACGCTGCAAAATGTCGAGAAGGACTATGGCGCGCTGCGCATCCTGCACGGCGTCGATCTCGAGATTGCCGACGGCGAGTTCGTCGTGCTGGTCGGCCCGTCGGGCTGCGGCAAGTCCACGCTTTTGCGCATGATCGCCGGCCTGGAAGAGGTCACCGGTGGCGAGATCCGTATCGGCGAGCGCCTGGTCAACGACATCGCGCCCAAGGACCGCGACATCGCCATGGTGTTCCAATCCTACGCGCTCTATCCGCATATGGATGTCTCCTCGAACATGGGCTTCAGCCTGATGCTGAAGAAGGCCGAGAAGACGACGATCGACGGGCGCGTGGGCGCCGCCGCCAAGCGGCTCGGCCTCGAGACGTATCTCGGCCGCCTGCCGCGCCAGCTTTCCGGCGGCCAGCGCCAGCGCGTCGCCATGGGCCGCGCCATCGTGCGCGACCCGAAAGTGTTCCTGTTCGACGAGCCGCTGTCGAACCTCGACGCCAAATTGCGCGTCCATATGCGCGCCGAGATCAAGGCGCTGCACCAGCAGCTCAAGACCACGTCGGTCTATGTCACCCACGACCAGGTCGAGGCCATGACCATGGCCGATCGCATCGTCGTCATGCATGACGGCTATGTCCAGCAGGTCGGCCGTCCGCTGGAGCTTTACGATCGGCCAGCCAACACCTTCGTCGCCGGCTTCATCGGCTCGCCGGGCATGAATTTCTTGCCGGCTAAGGTCGCCAAGAGCGGCAAGGTCGATGCCGTGCTCGCCGACGGCCAGAAGCTCAGATTGCCCGACGGCCTGCCGCTCGGCGACGGTGATAACCTCACCATCGGACTGCGGCCCGAGCACATCAAGCCGGTCGACGATGGCGCGCTGAAGGCCGAGGTCGAGGTGGTCGAGCCGCTCGGCCTGTCGACGCAGTTCTATGTCAGGCTGGCCAACCAGCAGATCTGCGTCTTCGTCATGGGCCGCAGCGACGTGAAGCCCGGCGACACCATCCGCCTTGCCGCCGATCCGGCGGCGCTGCATCTGTTCGATCCGGCGAGCGGAAACCGGATCGGCTAGACGTCGATGCAGGTCGGAAGACCGTAGGCTAGAATCGTTTCCGTTGATTCGCCTCGACAGGAAACGGCATGAGCAAGGCCCTCGGCACATTCGCACTGATCACCGTTCTGAGTGCCCTGCTGATGGCGCTGTCACTGGCCGTGGCGAGGCACGGCTATCCCTACGGCGCGTTCGGCGTGAAGCGCCTCGACGGCATTGCCGACGCCGGCTCCTTCCTTGCGATTGCCGCCGTCTATTTCTTCGGCGCGATGCTGATGATGATCCTGCCGATCCGCGCGGCCGGCATCGTGCTGACCCATGCCGCCGACGCGATCTTCTGGGCGACGATCATGCTGTTCGCAACGATTGTCGGCTCGCTGCTCGCCAGATGGGCCTTCGGCCAGCATGAGGTGCTTTGGGCGCTCTTCAACTGGCGTTTCTTGTTCGTGGCAGTGATTGTGGCCGCGCACCTCGCCATGAACGAGCTCCGCCGCAACATCCTGCTCAGAAGCCTGTCCTTCGTCGCCTTCGGTGCGGTGACGCTCGCCTGCCTGTTCTGGTCGTTCTCGACCTGACGTGATGCGGCTTCAGAGCAAGTCCAGGAAAATGTGAGCGGTTTTCCGTCCGGAATTGCGTCAAACAAGGGGCTAGGGCGTTTCGCCGTTTCCCTGAACGGTGAACGCTCTAGGTTTAAGATCGCGGGTAGACCTCCTGCGGGACAATGACTATACCATTTGTCTGACAATTGACCCGGCCGAAGGCCGCCGCGACCAAAACCCAAGGAAAAACAAGATGACCGTGCTGCGCAAGAATCTGATCGATGGCGAGTGGCTTGGCGAAGCCGGCTCGCGCAACATCAATCCCTCGAACACCAACGATGTCGTCGGCGAATACGCTTCGGCCGGGGCGGAGGAGGCAAAGCAGGCCATCGCGGCCGCCAAGGCCGCTTTTCCGGCCTGGTCGCGCTCCGGCCCGCTGGCCCGCCACGCCGTGCTGAAGAAGACCTCTGACGAGATCATGGCGCGCAAGGACGAGATCGGCCGGTCGCTCGCGCGTGAAGAAGGCAAGACCTTGGCGGAGGGCGTCGGCGAGACCATCCGCGCGGCGCAGATCTTCGATTTCTTCGCCGGCGAGACGCTGCGTCTGTCGGGCGAGATGGTGCCGAGCGTCAGGCCGGGCGTCGGCGTCGAGATGACCCGCGAAGGCGTCGGCGTCGTCGGCATCATCACGCCGTGGAATTTCCCCATCGCCATTCCCGCCTGGAAGATCGCCCCGGCGCTCGCCTACGGCAACACCATTGTCTTCAAGCCGGCCGAGCTGGTGCCCGAAAGCGCCTGGACCATCGTCGATATCCTGCACCGCGCCGGCCTGCCCAAAGGCGTGCTCAATCTTGTCATGGGCAAGGGCTCGGTGGTCGGCCAGGCGATGCTCGACAGCCCCGACGTCAACGCCATCTCTTTCACCGGCTCCGTCGGCACGGGCAAGCGCGTCGCCGCGGCGAGTGTCGAGCATATGCGCAAGTTCCAGCTGGAAATGGGCGGCAAGAACCCGCTCGTCGTGCTCGACGACGCCGATCTCGCGGTGGCGGTCGATTGCGCCGTCAACGGCGCCTATTTCTCGACCGGACAGCGCTGCACGGCCTCCTCGCGCCTGATCGTCACCGAACGCATCCACGACCGTTTCGTCGATGCGGTGAAGGAGCGGCTGGACAAGCTGGTCATCGGCGATGCGCTCGATGCCAAGACCCAGATCGGCCCGGTCGTCGACCAGACGCAGCTCAAGCAGGACGAGGATTATATCGCCATCGGCCGCCAGGAAGGCGCCGAGCTCGCTTTCGGCGGTGAGCGGCTGGAGCGCGAGACGCCTGGTTTTTACCTGCGGCCGGCGCTGTTCCTCGGTGCCACCAACGAAATGCGCATCTCGCGCGAAGAGATCTTCGGGCCGGTCGCCAACGTCATCCGCGTCAAGGACTATGACGAGGCGCTCAGCGTCGCCAACGACACGCCGTTCGGCCTCACTTCCGGCATCTGCACCACCAGCCTCAAGCATGCGACGCACTTCAAGCGCAATTCCGAAGCCGGCATGGTGATGGTCAACCTGCCGACCGCCGGCGTCGATTTCCACGTGCCGTTCGGCGGCCGCAAGGGCTCCAGCTACGGCCCGCGCGAGCAGGGCCGTTACGCGATGGAGTTCTACACCACGGTGAAGACCGCCTATACATTCGCCGGCTGATCCGATTCGGGAGGAGATCGATGAGCGTGGCCGACATGACATGGCTCAACCCGCCGCCGCACCACACGGTCGGCGACGGCACGCTCACCGTTCGCACCGGCAAGGACACCGATTTCTGGCGCGAGACCTTCTATGGCTTCTGGCGCGACAACGGTCACTTCTTCTACCGTTCCGTCGAAGGTGACTTCAGTGCGGAGGTCACCGTCAAGGGCGACTACAAGGTGCTCTACGATCAGGCTGGCCTGATGCTGCGCCTCAGCGAAACGCATTGGATCAAGGCCGGCATCGAATACACCGACGGGCTGGCCTACTTCTCCGTCGTGGTCACCAACGACACCTCCGACTGGTCGCTGGTCGCCATAGCCGCCGGCAAGGACGGCGTCAGGATCCGCCTGACCCGCCACGCCGAGGCGATCCGCATCCAATATCTGGATGCCTCGGATGGCCATTGGAAGCCGGTGCGGCTGGCCTATTTCCCGATCTCGAAAAAGGTCGATGTCGGCATGATGTGCTGCTCGCCGCAGCGCGAAGGTTTCGAGGCGACCTTTTCCGGCTTCACCATCGGGCCGCCGATTTCAAGGGACCTGCACGACTGACGCTGCTAGTTCTCCATCCGGTGCTGGAAGAACTGCAGGAACAATTCGCGCTCGGTGGTGATGTCGAGCTTTTCATAGATGCGGCGGCGGTGGTTCTTCACCGTGCCGACGGTGATACCGAGCCGCTCGGCGATATTGGCGGTCGGATGGCCGGCGAGGATCAGCTCCACCAGCTCGCGCTCGCGCGATGAAAGCTCCGGCCACAGGCTTTCCGGAATTCTGGGCTTTTGTTGCGGCGAGGCGCCGGGGCCGCTCGGCGTCGAGGTGCGCAAAAAGTCTGAGCCGCGTGCCTTGATGTCCAGCGCATGCAGCGCCTCGAATACCGGCAGCCGCTCGGTCAGCAGCGCGATCTCGCTGTCCTTGAACGACACGGTCGAGCGGTCGAGGAAGATGCCGAGGCACCAGTCGCCGCCATCCGCCAGCATGATGCCGACCTCGTCGCAGATTTCCGACTGCGCCAGGAAGCCGGCTATGTACTGGCCGCGCTTGGCCTCCTCGTCGGCCAGACCTTTCAGCGGCATGATGCCGAGCCGGCGCTGGCTGCGCCACGAGGCATAGAAGGGGTCGAAGACGTAGTAATTGTCGAGATAGCGCCGCACCATCTCGTCGGAGAAGCGCCGGTGCTTGACGAATTCCGGCGTTCTGGTCGCTGAATAACGCGTCACCGTCACCAGGTCATGCCCGATGTCGGCGCCGATCAAATCGATCAGGCAGTCGACATGCCTCTCCGTGCCGGCGGCGCCGATGCAGACCTTGCTGCAGGCCAAGCTGCCGCTGGCTTTGCCGGTCGTCATGCTCGGTCTCAACCAGACCATCATGGCGGCGCTGTCGATGCTGGCCATCGCCGCCCTTGTCGGCACCCGCGATCTTGGCCAGGCGGTCTATGTCGCGCTCGGCAAGGCCGATGCCGGCATGGGCCTGATCGCCGGCCTGTCGATTGCCTTCCTGGCGATCCTGGCCGACCGGCTCATCCAGGCAGCGGTCGCGCGCTCCCCGGCTGCTGCCTCGCTCTGATCAGACCGGCGCCGGCATGCGGCCATTGGCATGTCTTTCGTCCTCGGCTGGAACGGCCATCCTGCGGCGCCGGAAAGCCGGCAGCGGGGTCAGCGTGAACAGGCCGTAATAGACGATGAAGGACGCCATGAAGTAGGGGCCGAGCATCTCGACCTCGAAGAAGGAGCGGATCAGCATCAGTCCGATCGCGCCGGCGAGCACCACCGAATCGGCGTTCCATTCGCCGAACACCACTTTCGACACGTGCCCGTAGAAAGAGCGCAGGATGACCAGCGCCAGCAACGTCACGCCGATGAAGCCGATCTCGACCAGCGTCTCGACATAGGTGTTGTGGAAGTGAAAGCCGGAGCGGGTCGAGATGTAGAATTCAGCCCACAGCCGTTCCGGATCGGCAAAGCCCTGCACCCAATAGGCGGCATAGCCATAGCCGAGCAGCGGATGCTGCTGCGCCGCCTCCCAGCCCTGCTCCCAGAGATAGGTGCGGCCGGTAAGCGTCGAATCCTTGCCGAAGATGCCGAGCACGACATCCAGCAGGCCGAGATTGAGCGCCGCAACCACGCCCGTCACCAGCGCGCCGGCGCCGACGATGAACAGCACGCGGCGATAGCGCAGCGACAGCACCTTGGTCATGGTGAGCAGCATCACGATGCCGATCACCGCCGGCAGCGAGGCCACCGACGTCGCCGAATGGGCGATGGCCAGCATGTAGACCGACAGAAGCATGATCGGCGCGGTCCAGAGGAAGCCCAGCCAGTTGCGCCGGTAAAAGACCAGGAAGGCAAGGCAGAAGAAGATGCCGAGCGAGGAGAAGAAGCCGATCTGGTTCTTGGAGCCGAAGGCGCCGACGAAATTGACCGTGCCGTCGATCGTGTCGAGCGCGTAGGCGCCGACTTTCAGGGAATAGAGCAGAACGACGAAGATGCCGATCAGCGAGCCCACCACCAGCGTGCGCACGCTGATGGTTCGCGCCGCGACATAGGCGCAGACGATATGCGAGGCATATTGCACGGCCGCCCGCGCGCTGATGCCCGCCGCCTGGGACCAGAACACCGAGAACAACACATAGGTCGCAAGCAGTATGGGCAGCCAGGCGCCGGACAGTTTCCAGGTGAAGCGCCGGTAATCGACGAGGAGCAGCGGCAGCCAGACGGCGTAGTAGGCCAGGATCAGGATCTGGCCGAAATTGGGCGAGTAGGCGAAAGCGACCATGGAGATCGCGACGGCGAAGGCGCCGTAGGTCTCGTTGCGGTCGGGATCGATAAGAATGGATTTGGGAATCTTCATGCCGGATTTTGTCCGTTGAGCCCTTTTTCAGTCTGCGCCGGACTAAGCCACGGCTCGCGCGCGCTGCATCTGCCGCTGCAGGAAGCGCCGCACCGGCTCGTCATAGACGCGCGTGGCGATGTCGGCGATGACGACGACCGAGACCGCCATCACGATGCCGAACCAGGGATGATGCGCGAACGGATCGATCGAGAAGGCCTTGCCGGCTCCAGCGATGATCATCAGCATCGGCGTGTGGATGATGTAGATCGGATAGGAAATCCGCCCGAGCCAGCCATAGAAGCCGGACAGAAGCGGCGCGGTCGGCGCCACCGCGCCGGTCATCACCATGATCGGGAAGACGACGACGATCGCGGCGAGGTCGTAGGCAACGCGCGCGCCGCCGCCAGGTGCGATGGCGAAGATGGCAAGGGTGAGCAGGATCGCGCCCTCGACCCAGAGCCCGCGCCGCAGGAAGCCGAGGCTGCCCTGCCAGCGTGCCATCGACCGGCAGAGCAGCACGCCGAGGAAGAACGAGAATGTCACGCGCGGCAGTCCGCTGAGGATTGTCTTACCGGTCATGCCGAAATCCAGCGTGCCGGCGAGGATAGAGGCGACAGCGAGCAGCACGAGGCTGACAGCGACGATCCCCGTCAGCACGCGCCGCGACAAAAGCACGAAGACCGCGACATAGGCGAAGTTGACGATGAGCTCGAAAAATAGCGACCACGAGGCCGGATTGAGCGGAAAGATCGTGTGATAGGCATCGCTGACCAGCGGGACGAAGAGCATACCGGTCGTCAGCTGCATGCCGATCTCGGACAACGGCATGTATTCGGCCGGCATCAGCCTGTTCTTGACCAGAAGGTAGAAGAAGCCGAGCAGCGTGCCGGCGAGGTAGAGCGGATAGAGCCGGATCAAGCGGATCGCCACGAAGGAGCCGAAGCCCATGCCGTTCTCGATCTTGCGGTCATAGGCATGCGCGATGACGAAGCCGCTGAGCAGGAAGAACAGATCGACCGCAAGATAGCTCGACGGCAGCACCTTGCCGTCGGCCAGGAACGGCGAGAAGTGGTAGAGCATGACGCTGATCGCCGCCACACCGCGGATGGCGTCGAGATTGAGATACACATGACGCGGGGCTGCGGGCTGCATGTTGTGCCTTCAAGCGGTCCAAACAGATAGCCCGGCCGCGCCTGGAGCATGATGTCGAAAAGTGTGAAGCGGGTTTTCGGATGACATCATGCTCTATCTCTTTGAGTTAGAGCCGGATGATTTCAGGTAATCGACCTGAAATCATCCGGCTCGACGCGAACGAGCCTGGCTTGTCCCTCCCGCCTCCGTTCCCAAGTTTGCGTTGAGCAAGCCCGGGTGGCGGCGCTACTGGCTGGCCGTCGGTGCCAGCTTGACCTTGATCACATCGCCCGGCAGGACAGGTGTGTCTTCCTTGGCCTCGACTTCGCTTGTCTTGCCGTTGGCCACACGCACGAGCGAATAGAGCAGGGCAGGCTCCTGGTCGCCGGTCATGCTGGCCGCCGTCGCGGGGTCCGACGCCTGCGCGATCAGGCCCTTCTGCATGCCGGCCTTCAACGTCGCCTCGTTCAGGTCGGCCTCGGCCTGCTGACGGTTGGCGGTAAGGGTGGAGTTGAGCGAGTTCCGCGCGTCGATGGCGTCCTGCTCGGCCTTGCTGATCGACTGCTTGGCGGTGAGGATGGCTGTCTCATAATCGAGGATCTTGCCCTGCAGGTCGGTGACCGACTGTTGCGAGGAGAGCAGCCGCGCATTGGCGACCAGACCTTTCTGCGCCAGCGGGCCGATGCTCTCGGCCTGCTTCTCGGCCAGGTCGACCTGCTTCTGCTGGTTGGTGATCTTCTTCTGCAGCGATTCGATTTCCGCCTGAAGCACGCCCTTCAAATCGTCGAGCGCATCGAGCTTCAGCTTCAGCGATTTCTGGTCCGAGACCAGGATCGCCATTTCGTCGGCGACGATGGGCGGCAGTCTCGGATCGCCCTCGATCTCCTTCGGCACCTCGAAACTCGTCTTCCCGGCAAGGTCGGCATCGATCCTGGCCCGCTTGACGAGCAGGCGGATACGCTGGTCGTCATAGATGTCATAGCTGCCTTTAGCGGTGACCAGATCCTTGCCGAGTTGGGGACCGTAGTCGGCATTGCGCCTTATGCCGCCGGCAATGCTGATTGCTTTGAGCACGGTCAGATCGGGCACGAAGGGAAACTGGCCGGGGTTCTGAACCTCGCCCGAAATGTAGAACGGCCGGAACTGCGCCATCTCGACGGAGGCTTCCGGCTTGTCGGGAAGCGCCAGCTTACGCTGCAGCGCGAGCCCGATCGCCGAAGCGACTTCCGCCGTCGTCTTGCCGGCGGCCTGCATGTCGCCGACGAACGGCACCGAGAGCGTCCCGCCCGGGCCGATCGAATACTCGCCGTTGATGGCCGACCAGTCGCGGAACGTGCCGTCGACCGTCTGCCATTCGGCGACGCGGATGTTGAGCTTGTCCAGAGGACCAAGCTGATAATCGCCGGCGGCAGCCAATTGCGGCATGGCCAGCGACGCCGCAAGCAAGAAGCCCGCGACGCGGGCTGGTGTCCGGGATGTGAGACTGCAGGCGAGAGACAGTCCGAAGAGGTTTTTTGTCAAATGAACGTTTCCGATTCGCTTTGGCCCCATCCGCCCGATTGAGATCATTTTCGGATGCCTGCCCCGAGTTCGGCGGGGCAGGCCTGTCGGTCAATAGCTGCCGCGCGACATCCACACGGCAGGAACCGTCTTGAAGATGATGCGAATGTCTTCGAACAACGACCAGTTCTCGACATAGTGACGATCGAAGGCGACGCGCGTGTCGTAGGATACGTCGTTGCGGCCGCTCACCTGCCACAGCCCGGTGAGACCCGGGCGCGACTTCAGGTAATAGACCGCGGCGCTGCCGTAGATTTCCAATTCGTCGCGCACGACCGGGCGCGGACCGACAAGGCTCATGTCGCCCTGCAGGATGTTGAGGATTTGCGGCAGCTCGTCGAGGCTGAGCTTGCGAAGCACCGCGCCGACGCGGGTGACGCGCGGATCGTTCTTCAGCTTGCGCGTCGCGATCCACTCGGCGTTGGCTTCCGGATTGGCCGCCAGATAGGCGGCGAGCACGCGCTCGCCGTCCGGAACCATGGTGCGGAATTTGAGGCAGGAGAAAATCCTGCCGCCGCGGCCGATCCGCTTATGGCCATAAAAGATCGGACCGTTGTCCGAAAGCTTGACCAGCAGGGCCACCATCAGGAAAAGCGGGCTGAGCAGAACCAGCCCTGCCAGGGAACCGACGATGTCGAAGCTGCGTTTGATTAGACCGCCGATGGGGGGTGGAAAATCAACGCCGACCTGCGCAAAACCCGCATTAGCCGACTTGGCGACGTCCCTCATGCAGAAGCTCCATACGTTGAACGGATGGTTTACGGCAAGATATCAAAAAAATGCTGCAGCGCAACACACAATTTCCCGTAGCGGTGAAACGTTCACGTCATGAATTGACTAAATAATAAACCTGACCTGCCCAAATTTTCACCTTTGTGGCACGTTTATGACAAGGTGGCAGAAAGCCAGGAAAATGTAGTCCGCCTTTTGGGCCATTTTTGGACAGTTCATTCTTTGCTGCAGCAGAAACACGGTTGCACGCCGTCGAAAACACTCGCCAAGGTAAGTTATTCGGATAAAATACTAATTAAAGTGGCTGGTTTTACTGAAGCGAAAGACGGGCCATTGAAATAGCTGTCGGGGCCATAGTGTGCGACGCACCATGGCAGAGTCGATCTCGTAAAATCCTTGGAAACCATACCTGTGGGGCCTTGCTCCAATCGGCCTGCCTTAATAGAGTCGCAAATTGTTCCTGTCATTGTCGGCATGGGTAAGGAAGGCCGGAAGCAACCGGCCGGATTGGGCAGCCAGAAAGAGTTCTTTGGCGCAACGGGGAGTTACGCGGGTGGGTAAGTCGCAGCGTCTGCATGCTCGTCTCGGTTGAAGGCCGGCGAACATGTCTCTGCCAAAATTCATCATCGGCATGATGTTCGCGCTCGCGATCATCATCGGCTGGTCCTATCTCGATGATGCACCGGCGGGCACCATCCTCTTGCGTGCTATCGTCTGCGCCGTGATCATCCAGGCAGGCTATTTCCTTCTGGTCTTCGCCATGATCGGCCGGGCCACACCGACATCGGCAGGCAAGGTCCGTGAAGCCGACCGCGGCACGATCCTCGACAAGGTCGCCGAAAGCGAAAAGCTAAGCGCCAGGCGCAGCCTCCGTTGATCGCTCGACCGACGCCGGGACCAGTCCGGCCTCGACCGCGGGCGTGGTTTCACGCTCGGCCTGCTCGCCTGACAGCATCCTCGCAAGACGGCTGCCGGCTTTTGCTTTCAGCCGCCGATATTGTCCGACCTCGACGATCCGCCCGTTCTCGATGGCCACGACCCAGTCGGCGAAGGCGATCATCGACGGCCGGTGCGCGATGGTCAGAATCGTCATTTGGCCGCGCAGCGCCTCGATCGATTGCGCGATCAGCGACTGGTTCTGCCAGTCGAGCGCGCTCGTCGCCTCGTCGAGGATAAGCAGCGAGGGCTTGCGCAGCAGCGCCCGCGCCAGGGCGATGCGCTGCCGCTCGCCGCCGGAGAGCCGCACACCGCGGTCGCCCACCACCGTCTCGAGCCGCAATGCCAGCCGCTCGACAAAATCGGCCGCATGGGCGTTGCGCAGTGCTGCCCAGAGCTCGTCGTCGCTCGCCTCAGGCGCGGCAAGGCGCAGATTGGCGGCGATCGTGTCGTGCAGCAGGAACACGTCCTGCGGCACATAGGCGACCTGATCGCGCCAGGCCCTGCGGTTCTGGGCGGTGATCTCCACGCCGTCGGCCAGGATCCGGCCGCTGGTTGGTTCGAGCAGGCCGAGCAGCATGTCGGCGATCGTGCTCTTGCCGGAGCCGGAAGGGCCGATCAGCGCCGTCACCTTGCCGGCCGGCAGGCCGAAGCTGATATCGCTGACGACCGGTTTCCCGTCGCCTTCGCCATAGACGAAAGAAACATCGCGGATGTTGAGGCCCGTATCGAGCGTGAGTTTCGCGCCCTGCTCGCCCGCGTTCTCTTCCGGCTCCCGCTCGGCATCGAAACGGGCCTGGAGGCTTCGCATCGAAGCATAGGCCGGCAGGTTGATCAGCACCTGCTGCGTCTGAAGCTGCATGTCCATGAAGCGCGGCGCCACGCGCATGAAGACCAGGAGCAGCACGACGATCTCGGCAAGCGACAAATGGAAGCCGACCAGCGCTATGTAGATGAAGAGGCTGAGCCCGATCACGCTGGTAACCTGGAACAGCGCGGTGCCGAGCGAGGAGTTGCGGACGAAGGCGATGTTGTCGGCCTTCATCCTGTCCAACGTCGCGCCGAGCTCGGCGAAATAGCCCGCCTCGACATTCAGGCTCTTGGCCACCTTGATGCCGCCGAGAAACTCCGAGACCGTGCGGTACTGGTCCTGGCGATTGCCGGTCAGCGCGCGGCCATAGGCACTGGCGCGCGCCCTGAACGGTCGCAGGGCGATCAGCAGCACCAGGCCGATGAAAATGGCGAAACATGTCATCACCGGCGAGATGAAGAGCGAGACCACGAGATAGCCGGTGAGAAGCAGCGTCGCCTGGGTAAGCATGAGCAGCGAGAAGGCGGCGACCTGCACCCGGTCGACATCGCCGTTCAGCGCATGGTCGAGATCGGAGCTGCGGATGCGGGTGAAGACGCCCCATCGCGCCTTGCCGACGCTCTCGAACAGGTTCATGCGCACGCGGTTGACGAAGTCGTAGAGCAGCCGCGCCATGTAGACGGACTTGAAGCGGTTGAAAATCGCTTGCAGCGCCACCAGCGCGACGAGCAGCGAGAGCACGGTGGCAAGCGACAGCGTTCCGCCGGGCACCAGCCAACGCAAAGCCTCCGGCACCCCGACCGCATAATCCTGCTCGGCCTTGCCGATCAGGCGCAGCAGCGGAACGAGAAGCAGGATCGAGATGCCTTCGGTGAGGCTCCCCAGGATCAGGAAGGCAAGCGCCGTCGCCGTGCGTCGCCCGCCGACATGCGCCATCATGGCGCCGAAGCCGGCGACATCCCGGAAAAACGACACGCGAAGCTTGGAGGACCAGCCCATGCCTTGGCTCACCTTGTCCCGGCCGCCAGGTCGGTTTCGATCGCGGCGACCGCCTCGTCTATCCGGGCAAGTCCGGCCGGCACTTCGAGGCGGCTGACGCCCACCCGTCCGGCGACCTGTGCGCATTGGCCGAGATGGACCGAGGCGGAATCACCCGGCAGCGCCTGCCGGCCGAACCGCGTGACATAGGAGAATTTGATGATCGCCGGCAGCGCGGCGGCCCCGGCCAGCGGCGAAATCGCCGCCCGCCCGCCGCGCTCGAGCACATAGATGCGCGATACCGGCACTGCTTCACCGGCAAATCCCTCACGCAGCCGGTGCTGCGCCTTGTCGATTTGCGGATGCACCTGCGGACGCACCTCTGCCTGCTCGAGGCGAATGGCGCCCGCGGCGTCCGCGGCGAGCTTGAGCTGCGGAAATCCGGGCAGGATCATCGGCCGGCCCGGGTCGGACAGATCCAGCGCCAGGACGTCGTCGGTGAGCAGCCGATGGCCGGCGCGGATCATCGCGCCAGCCGTCGTCGACTTGCCGGCGCCCTTGTCGCCCATGAAGATCACGCTCTTGCCGCCGACGGCAATGGCGCTGGCATGCAGCACGAGCAGCCCGCGCTGGTGAAGAGCGAGCGCCATCACCGGCCCGAGCAGCGGAAAGGCAAGCAGCGGATCGTCGATCCCCGGCGCCGGATCGACGTCGATTCGCATGCCGCCGCTGATCATGAAGGTGCCTACCGCCTGCCAGGAAAGATATTGGCGCGCCGGCTCGAACCGGAACGCCGTGGCGCCCGCCGATACGCCGTCCGGAAAATCGACCGGCCCGACTGCGATCTCCAGGTCCGGCGTCGCCGGCCCCGTCGGGTCCAGTTCCGGCAAGCTCACTTCCGAGCGCACGATCAGCCCGTAGGCCTTGTAGAAATGACGGATCCGTTCGCCCGGCGCCGGCGTCTCGGTGGCGGTTTCGGGCCGCGCAAGGGAAGCGATCGGAAGGTTCATGCCGGGCTTCCTTGGACTTGCCGCAGCCACAGCGACAGCGAAACCGAGCGCCAGACATGCTGGACGTCCGGCAGCGTCGCCTGGTCGGGCTGGCTGAGCAGGCGCTCATAGACCGCGTTCACTTCGGGCAGGTTGACATAGGGCGCGATCCGCTCGCTGTCCGAAATCAGCAGCCTGTCCAGAAGCTCGCGATGGTTGCCGAGCATGCCCTTGACCAGATTGGCGGTGAAATCGATCTTGTCGCGCCGCCACTGCACCGCCGGCGGCAGGACGCCTTGCATGGCCCGGCGCAGCACATGGCGACCGAAGCCGTCCCTGAGCTTTTCCTCGCCGGGCAGCGCCAGGCAGAATTCGACGAGCGGCTTGTCCCAGAACGGATAGCGGGGCTCGACGCCGAAATTGGCGGCGGCCTTGTCGAGCACCTCAAAGGCGTGCGGCACCAGCCCGTTGGACAAAAGCCAGCGATGCGTCAGCGCTTCGCTGGCCGTAACGGCTGCTGGCATGTAGCCGCTGCGGTGGAAACGCTCGGCAAGATCGGTGCGCCTGGCAAGCTCCGGGTTGACCAGGCCCGCCCAGGCGGCGCGTGCCGCTGGCGCCGGCCTGCCCCGCACCTTGCCGACAAAACGTCTGGCCATCGATCTCATCCTGGCGATCCGCCACGCCGGCCCGTAGATGGTCAGGAACTTGAAGTAGAGCGAGAGCATCCCCTCGCCATAGGTGTTGGCGGCGCTGCGCAATTCGCACCACAGCTCCAGCCACCTGCCGGCATTGGCGAGTTCGTGAAGGTGCCCATGGCCCTGCGAGACGACCTCGTCGCCGCCATGCCCGTCGAGAAGCACTTTGACGCCGTTGACGCCGGCGGTGCGGTAAAGGTCGCGCGTCAGTGACAGGCCAGGCGCCAGGAACGTGCCTTCCTGCTCCTCCAGCATGCGCTCGAATTCGGCGAAAGGCGCGTAGTTGCCGACCGCGATCAGCGTGGCGTCGAGCGGATTGTCGGCGACGACCGCATCGATGAACGGCTTCTCGTCCATGGACGAGCCCTTATCGAACACCAGCGAGAAGGTCTTGAGCTTCGGGTTGCGCTTCGCCGCCGCCCTGAGGCCCGCGAGACAGGCGATCGAGGAGGAATCGAGCCCGCCGCTCAGCATGGCGCCCACGGCCGGCGTGCCACGCATGCGGTTCTCCACCGATTGCGCGAAGAGATGCCGGAATTCCTCGGCCGCGTCCAACCGCGGCGGCCGCTGCGACGGCTCGATCTGCCAGTAGCGCCGCAGCATTACCTGACGGTCCGCGACCATCATGCTGTGCCGTGCCGGCAGGCGGAAGATTTCTGCATAGGGCGTAGCCTGCGGATCGTCCGGCAGGCCGGCGAGGAAACCGGAGATCTGGTGTTCGCTGAGCCGTCTGCCGACGCCGTCCAGCGCCAGGATCGGCCCGATCTCCGAGGCGAACGCAAAACGCCTGCCGGTCGAATGATAGTAGAAAGGTTTGACGCCGAAATGGTCGCGCGCGCAAAACAGCGCCTGCCTCTCGCCATCCCATATCGCGAAGGCGAAATCGCCCTGCAGATAGGTCGGGCAGGCCTCGCCCCATTTGAGGTAGGCGCGCATGATGAGCATCGCGTCGGCCATCGCCCGATCGCGCAGGCCGAGCCGCGCCAGAAGCTCGTCGCGATTGTCCAGCCGGCAGTCGGCGGTGATGGCGAGCTTGCCGCCGGCCATCGTCAGCGGACCGGGGCCGTCCTCACCGGTCGTGTCGAGCCAGGCGTGGCCGAGCGCCACGCTGCCCTCCGTCCACCAGGAACTGCCGTCGCGGGCGCGGTGGCGCATGCGCGAAAGCATCTCCTGGACATCGCCGGCCCCGGCGGGCCGGCCATTGTCGCCATGCACGATTCCGGCCACGCCGCTCATCGCTCACGATCCATGATCGACCAGATGGGCAAATCCATTGATCGAGCCGCCGAGCACGATGTGGTTGCCGCTCATCAGCCAGGCATGCGCCTTGAGCTCGCTGCCCGTTCCTTTTTCGATGCCGATGCTGATCTTCGATGCATTGCCCTGGCGAGCGAGCAGATATTGCCCGGCCAGCGCCTGGGTGAGGCAAGTGGCGCCCGGCACGAGCCGCGCCGCGGCGGCAACGCCCCAGGCAACCCGCCGCAGGTCGCCGATGCCGGCGTCACGCCTGGCATCCAGCCGTGTGACCATACCACGGACGCGATTGTAGGAGGACAGCGTCAGCGCGAACCGCACCGCGCCCACCACCATCAGGCAGCGCGCCAGAAACAGTATCTCGCGGCCGCTCAGCGAGCGGAGCCTAGACCAGTTCCTCACGGTGGAGCCTCGCAAGCCCTGCTTCAGTGAGCCCCTTGAGCAAGCCCTCGACATCGGCCTTGCAGCGCTCGGCATCGACATTGTAGCGCGCGAGCACGGCGCTGCGGATATCGAGGATCGATCGCGGCTCCTGGATCTGCTCCCAGATGAACGCGCCGACGCCGTTCAGGCTGTAATAGACGTTGGATTTGAGGTGAAGCAGCGCCAGCCCGGCGCCGAATTCACATGCGACCGCCTCGCCGGTCGCGACCACGCGGTCATGGTCCGAGGGGTCCCAGTCCATCCTAAAACCTCGTTGCTGGCCACCGCGCCCTTGGGCCTTTTCGCCGTGGATCGGTTGCCGGCGATCCTCGGCAGCAAGCCGGGGGACAAAGCCCCCCGGCTCACCTGATGGAGATCCGGAGCCCCAACCTAGACACCCGGATGCCTGTAAGCTTTAAGAGAAAGTCAGCTCGCCGACCGGCGTGTGCGCGGGAAAGCTCGCGTCAAGCGCCGTCGTGCCAGCACCGCCCTGCGTGATGGATTCAATCGAACCGTGAATCGTCAGGCTGGGGGTCTCGTACTCATGCTTTTCAACATTCTGTTCCATTCTACTCTCCAATTAAGGACTGGAAGCGGCTGCAGAATGCCGCCAGCATATGGCTATGCTGCAATGCGATTGCTGCACGGCAACATCTATGAGTCAAGCCTGATTTACCGAGCATTAATCAATTCTCGGTTGCGCTCGCCTTCGTTAATGATCAAGCCCTGGACGCCATTATCGTAAACCTCGACTGCCCCAGGATTCAACCGCAGGTCTTCGCCGTTTAGATAAGCACCTGATTTATTTGTGGTAATTTTCGCGACGCGAAAATCTGTTTCACAGATGCGAAGAAGTTGCTGCAAAAAATGCCGAATTTCGGCCACGACCGGATGTCCCTGCGTTGTCTTTAAAAGTGATCAAACGTTTGACCATGTTAACGCTTGGGTTGCAGCGATGAAACGGCTCCAGCCAGGCTGAGGGGCAATCGCGTTAATTTTCCCGGTGCTTTTCTTCGCAGTTGCGGTATAAACCGCCCGGGCGGTATTTTGCGGAGAACGACATCGGCCATGGCGGTGCAGGATGGCTCCTATGAAAGGCTGCGCGCAGCCGGTTGCGCCGACGAAGTCGCCTATGTGCAGGCCTGCCTGAGGCTGTTTTTCGCGCCGCGAGCCAACATTACGGACGGCCGAGCCGATGTCCCAGCGCCGACGGTCTCGGCCGCGACTCCAATCACGGTCTCCCCAATCTCAGCGACCCCAATCTCAGCGACAAAGGTCGCCGACATCGCCAGGCTGAACAAGGTCGCCGTGATCCTGCTCAGGGCGCTCAAGCATGCTCCCGCAGGTGCCGCGCCCGCGGAATTGCCTGGATGGCTCGATGGCTATCGTCGGCGCACGATGTCGATGAACGCCGCCTGCATCGGCGACTCGATAGCCATCGATCGCGCGCTGCGCGAGAGGCAGGTCGATTTCGTCTTCCTCAAGGGGCCGCTCCAGCAGCATCTGCTCTATGGCGACCATTTCATGAAGCCTTCCGGCGATGTCGACATACTGGTTTCGCCGGCGCGCTTTGGCCAAGCGCGCGAGGCGTTGCGGGCGATAGGCTACGAGGTCGCCGGGAAATCCCGCTCCGTCTGGTGGGTTCGCTTCCTTGGCGAGCAGCACATGGTTCGCGAAGATGGCGCGAGGACTTCGACGGTCGACCTCCATCACCGGCTGCAGCAGCCGGGATCGCCGAGCCCGCGCGACGTCGACGGCTTCCTGCGCCGCAAACGCGAAGTCGAGGTGGCCGGAGCCGTCATGCCGGTGATCTCGGCGGCCGACACGCTGCTTTTGTCCTCGATCAGCGTCGCCAAGGCCTTTTTCAACCGCGAGCCCTGCGCCGGCTATGTCTGCGACGTCAGGGCCAGCGCCAGCCGCCTGAACGACGCCGAGCAGCAGAGGGTGCTCGATCACGCCGCCGGACAGGGCCTGGCGGATACGCTGCTCCTCGGCCTGCGCGCGGCCGACGTGCTGCTTGGCGCCACAGGTACCCTGCTTTCGGAGCGCGCCACCCGCATTCTGGCCCGCATCGGCAATGCCGATCTCTTCCACATGGTCATGGCGCCGTGGCTCGCGTCGCTCCGCTGGCCGCAGCGCCGCCATGTGCTTTGGGAGCTCTGCGGCCGCGAGCCGGTCCGTTACCTTGCTGAAGCCGGCTGGGCGGCCTCCGCCGACCTCAGCAGGCGCATCTTCGAGCGCCCGGCCACGGTCCAGTCGCCGCCGAGCGAAATGATCAAAATCGTGGGCGGGGCGGCCAATCATGCAAGCGAAAGGTAAGTCCATGCCCGTGACGACGCCCATCACGACCCCCGTGACGACCTTGGGGGTCTGCGTCATCATCGCCGCGCGCAATGCGGCGCGCACCATTCCCGGCGCCATCGCTTCGGCGCTGCGCGAAACGGAAGTCGCCGAAGTCATCGTGGTCGACGACGCCTCCACCGACGACACCCGGGACGTGGCTTTGGCCGCCGACGACGGCAGCGGCCGGCTTGCCGTCATCCGCTTCGACGTCAATCGGGGTCCTTCCGCCGCGCGCAACGCCGCCATCCAGGCCTCCAAATCGCCCTTCATCAGCATTCTCGATGCCGACGATTTCTTCCTCGAAGGCCGTTTTCGCCGGCTTTTCGCCAGCACCGACTGGGATTTCGCCGCCGACAACATCATGCTGATCCGTGACGATGCCGCGACCGACCCCGCCAAGGTCGCAGCGCCGCCTTTCGCTGCCGAGCCGGAATTTCTCGATTTCGAGCGCTTCATCGAGGGCAACATCTCGCGCCGCCGTGTGCGGCGTGGCGAGCTCGGCTTCCTCAAGCCGGTGATCAGCCGGGCTTTCCTGGAGCGACATGGACTGAGCTATGACGAGAACCTCAGGCTTGGCGAGGACTACGAGCTTTACGCGCGCGCTGTCGCCTGCGGCGCTCGGTTCAAGGTCATCAAGTCATGCGGCTATGGCGCGATCGTGCGCGCCGATTCGCTCAGCGGCCGCCACAGGACGCAGGATTTGAAGCGCCTTGCCGATGCCGATCTGGCGCTGCTCCAGATCGACAGCCTTCCGGAGCGCTCGAAGGCCGCGTTGCGGCGCCATGAGCGCCATGTCCGCGACAAATACCGGCTGCGCAACTTTCTTGACGTGAAAGCCGAGCGCGGCCTGGCATCAGCCGCGGCCTACGCCTTCGCAAGCCAGTCGAATCTGATCCCGATCGTCTGCGGCGTCGCCACGGATAAGCTCGACGCGCTGTTCCGCCGCACCGGGATTGCTGCGCGGCAGCAAATACCGCCGATGCGCTTCCTGATGGCGGCAACCAGCACGGCGAGCGAGTGATCCTGCATTGCCCCGGAAGCTGCCGCCCCTCAAAAAATCCGCATTCCGAAAACTATGATGTTGCCTAGTCGCTGCCGGAATGGCAGTCTATGTTGCAATGCAGCAATTTCGAAAGGCCGATAGGATGGCTTCGATTTTTGGCTTCAGATCCCGGGATCCGGCGCGCGACCGGCAGACCGATCTCCAGCGTTTCGACCGGCTGTCGAAGCTGTTCGACCAGATCGCGGCGGAGATCGAGGCGGAGAAAACCGGGCTGGAGAACCGTTACAAGTCGACGGCCGCCAACGCGGCCTTCCTGGTCGAGGCGATGGAGAACGGATCGGCGTCGGCCAGCAAGGGATCGGACGTCAGCGCGATGACCAGCTCGATCCTGAATTGCGAGCGGCGCATTGCCGAGCTCGCTCGCCAAAAAAGTTTGATGAGGGAACTGCGTCATTCGCTCGACGCGATGGTCGAGGATGGTTCCGACCGGCCTGCTGCGCAGGCGGCGGCAAGAGGCTGATGGCGCGTCAGGCGCCGTCATCGGTACGAGGCATTAGAGGAGTTCAAAGGGCGGAGGATCAGAAGCGGCTCGCTCATGCGAACCGAGGATGACTTGGGTTGGGCGGACAACACAAGGTGAGTTTGTTATGAACGCAGATCCGGACAAAACCTCCACCGTGGCGGCTTGCGCGATGTCGCATGCGCCAGGGAGGGGATTAACCAGCCTGCGGCTCGGCGTGGCCGGCGCCCTGTTTGCGGTTGCAGCGGCCCTTGCGGCGGGCCTGCATCCCGCGCACGCGCAAGAGGCGCAGCAAGAGCCGCAAAGCGCGCCGTCCTTCGTCGACAATTTCTCGAATTTCAACCAGTCCCGCTGGTTTGTCTCGGACGGCTGGACCAATGGCGCCCATCAGAACTGCACCTGGTCGAAGGATCTCGTGCGGCTTTCCGACGGCGTGCTATCGCTAGGCTTCGAAAAGCGTAAGCTGAAGGACCGCGAGTTCGCCTGCGCCGAGATCCAGACCAAGCAGCGCTACGGCTACGGCGTCTACGAGGCGCGCATGAAGACCGGCACCGGCTCCGGCCTCAACGCCGCCTTCTTCTCCTATATCGGCCCGCAGGACAAACAGCCTTGGGACGAGATCGACTTCGAGGTCCTCACCAAGGATCCGTCGAAAGTGCAGGTCAACAGCTACATCCAGGGCAAGCCGAAGAACGGCAAGCTGGTCGACGTCGAGGGCGGCGCCGACAAGGGTTTCAACGATTACGGCTTCGTCTGGGAGAAGGACCGGCTGCGCTGGTACATCAACGGCAAGCTCGTCCATGAGGTGACCAACCCGGACGAGCTGCCGACGCATTCGCAGAAAATCTTCTTCAGCCTCTGGGGCAGCGACAAGCTGACCAACTGGATGGGCGCCTTCACCGATCCCGGCAGCAAGGTGACCATGCAGGTCAAGCGCGCCGCTTTCACCGCTTTGGGCCAGCCATGCCAGTTTCCGGAATCGCTGGCATGCAGCATAAGTAATTCCAATTAGGCATGATCCCCAAAAGTGGGGAACCGGTTTTGGGGTAAGATCATGCCGAACCAGCTAGGCCGTTGGGCCTGGGGGACATCTGAACCGGCCGGACCGCTTTTGTGGCCCGGCCTTTGACAGGAATAGAACCAAATGAATTTGACGGTGTTTGGGATTGGCTATGTCGGTCTCGTCCAGGCCGCAGTGCTTGCCGAGGTCGGCCATGAGGTGGTGTGCGTCGATGTTGACGAGAAGAAGGTGGAGCGGCTCAACCAGGGTTTGATCCCGATTTTCGAACCGGGCCTCGAAAACCTTGTCAAGGAAAACCATGCTGCGGGGCGCATCCGCTTCACCACGGACGCCGCAGCGGCGGTCAGGCATGGCCAGATCCAGATGATCGCGGTCGGCACGCCGCCCGGCGAGGACGGCTCCGCCGACCTGAAATATGTGCTGGCCGTCGCCGAGACCATCGGCCGGGAGATGGACAGCCCCAAGATCGTCGTCGGCAAGTCGACCGTGCCGGTCGGTACTTGCGAAAAGGTGAAGGCCAGGATCGCCGAGACGCTGAAGAAGCGCGGCCGCGAGGATCTGAGCTTCGACGTCGCCTCGAATCCCGAATTCCTCAAGGAGGGCTCGGCGGTCGCCGATTGCATGAAGCCGGACCGCATCATCGTCGGCACCTCCAGCGAGGATACCGAGATGGTGATGCGCGAACTCTACGCGCCGTTCAACCGCAACCACGAGAAGATGATCGTGATGGATGTGCGCAGCGCCGAGTTCACCAAATACGCCGCCAATTGCATGCTGGCGACCAAGATCAGCTTCATGAACGAGATGGCCAATCTCGCCGAGCAGCTGGGCGCCGACATCGAGGAGGTGCGCAAGGGCATCGGCTCGGATCCGCGCATCGGCTACCACTTCATCTACCCCGGCCTCGGCTATGGCGGTTCTTGCTTCCCGAAGGATGTTCGCGCGCTGATCAAGACCGCCGAGGGCGTCAAGTTCGACCCCAAATTGCTGCGCGCCGTCGAGGAGCGCAACAATGCGCAAAAGTCGGTCCTGTTCGACAAGGTCAACCACTATTTCAAGGGCGCGCTCAGGGGCAGGACCTTTGCGGTCTGGGGGCTCGCCTTCAAGCCCAACACCGACGACATGCGCGAGGCGCCGTCGCGCACGCTGATGGAGGCGCTGTGGGCAGCCGGCGCCAAGGTGCAGGCCTACGATCCCGAGGCGATGCAGGAGTGCCAGTCGATCTACGGCCTGCGCGAGGATCTGCTTTTGTGCGGCACCAAGGAAGCGGCGCTGCGCGGCGCCGACGCGCTGTTGATCTGCACCGAATGGAAGAGCTTCCGCGCGCCGTCCTTCGACGCGCTCAAGGATGCGCTGACGACGCCGGTCATCTTCGACGGCCGCAATCTCTACGATCCCAAGGTGATCGCGCGCTACGGCATCGAATATTTCTCGATCGGCAGGATGGCCGCATGACGATGGCTGCTTGCCTCAAGAAAAACGATGGCCGCCAACGGCAACGGGGCCGACAATGACCATGCGCGTGAAGCAGGAGGGTTCGATCTGATGGTGCTCGACGTTCGGCCCGAACAAATCGCCAACGAGCATTTCGATCTCGTCGTCATCGGATCCGGCTTCGGGTCGTCCTTCTTCCTGCACGAGTTCCTGAAGCGGCGCAAAGCCCGCGTCCTGGTACTGGAATGGGGCCGTCACAACACACATGAATGGCAGCTCAGCCAGAACGCCAACACCGACATAGACGACGAAAGCACCTACAAGACCGACAACGCCGACAAGCCGTGGAACTACACGATCGGTCTTGGCGGCGGCACCAATTGCTGGTTCGCGCAGACGCCGCGTTTCCATCCCAACGACTTCAAGCTGAAGAGCACCTACGGCGTCGGCAACGACTGGCCGATCAGCTATGACGAGCTCGAGCCGTTCTACGGCGACGCCGAGGAGATCATGTCGATCTCGGGCGATCCCGACATGGCGCGGATGTTGCCGCGCTCGCGGCCGTTTCCGCAGCCGCCGCATCGCATGTCGACGCCCGACCGCATGATGAAAGCGGCGCAGCCGGACCAGCACTTCGTCATGCCGACCGCCCGGGCGCGTGTGGCGACGTCGCAGCGCTCCTCCTGCTGCGCCAATCTCAGGTGCTGGCTGTGTCCGGCGGACGCCAAGTTCACCGTCAACAACGGCCTGATGCACGTCTTCCAGCATCCGGACGTCTCGGTTTGCCTCGGAGCCGAGGTGCGCCGGTTCGACCATGCCGGCGCCGCGGTCCGCTCCGTCGCATTCGTGCGGGACGATAAGGAATATTCAGTCAGCGGCGATCTCTTCGTCCTTGGCGCCAATGCCATACAGAGCCCGGCGATCATGCTGCGCTCCGGACTTGGCGGCGAGTTCGTCGGCTTGGGCCTGCATGAATCCTATGGCTGGAACTACGAGGCCTATCTCGGCGGCGTCGACAATTTCGACGGCTCGACCATCACCACCGGCCTGAATTTCGGCCTCTATGACGGGCCGCACCGGGCCGAGCATGCGGCGGCGCTCGTCTATTTCGAAAATCGCTGGCAGCACGGCATGCGCGCCGAGAAGGGCAGGCTGCGGCAGGTGCTGCCGCTGGTCGTCGTCACCGAGAACCTGCTCGACCCCGAAAACCGGGTGGTCCTCGACAAGGACGAGAACGCGTTCGTGAGCTTCAAGGGCGCGTCGGACTATGCCACCAAGGGCATGGCGAAAGCGCTGGAAAGGCTGCCGGAGCTGCTCAAGCCGCTGCCCGTCGAGCAGATCTTCGATCGCGGCATAAGGCCGACCGAGTCGCATGTGCAAGGCACGCTGCGGATGGGAACAGGCCCCGCCGATTCCGTGGTCGACCGCGACATGATCCACCACCAGCTCAGGAACCTCGTGGTCGTCGGCACCAGCACCTATCCGAGCTGTTCCTGCGCCAATCCAAGCCTGACGGCGGCTGCCTTGTCCCTGCGGGCGGCGGGGAAGCTGGCGGCATGAGGGAGGGCTCGATGAAGATCACGCGCCGCACCGCACTGGCCATCGTCGCCGGCGGGGTCGCCTCCACCGGCATCGCGGCCGCAGCCGTCTCGTCCTTCTCGGACGAGGACCTGGTTCGCGTCACGCTCGAAAGATATTTCGGTCCACTTAACATGCGCGTCGAGCACCTGCAGCAATTCGTGCTCGAATTCCGGAACCGCAACCCCTGGATATTCCCCAGCGCCAAGCTGGCGGACGCGGTGACGCTGGCCGAAACGGTGAAGCTCGGCAAGGCGCGCGAGCTGCTGCCTCAGGACAAGCGACGCGATCTGCGCCATTTCGACCGCTGGGTCGTCGCCGAGTTCCACATGCTGACCGATTATGCCTGGCGCAGCTCGCCCGATGATCCGATCCGCTTCACCGGCTGGCAACCATGCACCAATCCTTTCGCCAATCTGGAACCGCAGAATGCGTAAGACAGGCGGAACAGAAGCTCTTTGTTTTCACGCAATTCCGGACGGAAAGCCGTCTCACGCTTTTCCTGGAGTTGCTCCAGCATGAGGTCGCCAATGGCTGCGCAGCGCAAACCGACGGTCACCGTCATCGTCCCCACCTTCAACCGCGAAAAATTCCTGCCCGAAGCCATCGACAGCCTGCTCCGGCAGACTGTGGTGCCGGATCAGATCCTCATCGTTGACGACGGCTCGACCGACAACACCGGCGCGGTGGCGGCCTCGTTCCCGGCGCCGGTGGAATATTACCGCAAGGAAAATGGCGGCAAGTCGACGGCGCTGAATTTCGCCCTGAAGCACTGCACGGGGGATTTCGTCTGGATATTCGACGACGACGACGTCGCGCACCCGACGGCGCTGGAACGGTTTCTCGACGCCTTCGAGCGGCAACCGGAGGCCGATTTCGCCTTCGGCGAATACGCGCGTTTCCAGCGCTCCGCCCAGATCGAGGAGCAGGATTACGAGATCGTCGCCTTCGGCCACGTCACCCAGGACAATTTCTTCCCGTCTCACCTCGAATACTGCCACGTTCACCAACCGGGCCTGCTGGTGCGCCGCAAATGTTATGAGGAGGTTGGGGGCTTCAACGAGACCCTGGTCCGGTCGCAGGACTATGAGATGATGCTGAGGCTCGCGCGCCGGTTCAAGGCAATCCGTGTCGACGGTCTGATGTTCTTCCAGCGCCAGCACGACATGGTTCGCGGCAGCACCAAGGTCGTGATTTCCTATACAGACCGGATAAAGGCCTGGGGGTCCTATGACCGCGTGATCATGGAAGAGATCTATAAGTCGGTCGATCTCCACGAATATCTCGATCGCTCGGAACAGGCCTTGCCGAAGACGGCCGATCTCGAGATGCAGGCGCTGCTGCAGCGCTCGAGCATCATGGCAAGGAAAGGCCTATGGCACCATGCGGCCGCGGACATCCGCCGCTACGCCCAGCTTGCCGAACGAGCCGGAAAGACGTCGCTCAGCGACAAGGAACGCGCCATCGTGCGGCGCACCTTCGAAGCCTATGACACGGGCCTGGCATCCGCCCCCGCCGATGAATTCGTCTCGGCGGTGAAGGGATGGAAGGCGGGTCCGTTGAAGGCCGACATCGTCAGGGAGTACATGCACTCCTTCCCGCATCATCTGGTCAGGGACCTGAAGGCGGGAAAGGTGATCCCGGCATCGAAATTATGGCGGGAGTATTCGACGCTGTCGCTTTCCGCCTCGCTCGGCCGGTTGTGCCGGGCGATGACGTCGAAGCTTCCATTGGCGCGCGGCGCAAGCTGATCAGCCGTGGGTTGCGGATGGTCGCCCGGGCCGAATTAGGAGCCGAACGATGAAAGTGCTTTTTGCAAGCGGCAACGGATACATTCCAGAGTTCACCGGCGGTGTGCAATCCAACACCCATCATCTGGTCGAACAGCTGATCGAGCACGGCCACCAGGCGTCGGTCCTCGCCTCGCTGTTCGGCGACGGCATGTTCGGCTTCAAGGCACGCGCCAAGATGAAGCTGCTGCGGCAGCCGGCGGTGGTCGACAATTTTCCCGGTTACCCGGTGATGCGCGCCTGGTTTCCCTGGGAGGCGACGGGCTTCGCCGTCAGGAAAACCAGGCCCGACGTCGCCGTCGTGCAATGCCACAAATCCGTTCAGCTCGGAAAAGCGCTCCTTGCCGAAGGCGTGCCGCTGGTCGTCTATCTGCACAATGTCGAATTCCATGAGCTTGCAGGCGACCCGCGCGAACTCGGTTCGGCCTTGTATATCGCCAATTCGGAATTCACCGCGCGCACCTACAGGGAAAAATTCGGCATCGAATCCATCGTGCTTCCGCCGACCATCAATGACGCCCTCTATTGCACGCACACGACCGGCGAATTCGTCACCATGATCAACCCCTATGAGGAGAAGGGTTTCGGTCTGGCGGTCAAGATCGCGGCTGCCTGCCCGGAGATTCCGTTCCTCTTCGTGGAGAGCTGGAAACTGGACGACGACCATCGCGCCCGCGTCGAGAAGACCATCGCGCCGTTCTCGAACATCAAGCTCGAAAACCGCACCAACGACATGAAGACGGTCTATGGCCGCACCAAAATCCTGCTTGCGCCGAGCAAATGGGAGGAAGCCTGGGGCCGCGTGGCGTCCGAGGCGCATTGCAGCGGCATCCCGGTCGTCGGCTCGAGGCGCGGCGGCCTGCCCGAAGCTATCGGTCCCGGCGGCGTGGTGCTCGACTACGATGCTCCGCTTACCGACTGGGCTTCGGCGGTGAAGCGCCTGTGGAAAGATCGCCAGGAATACGAACGGCTTTCGGCCGCGGCTCTCGCCTTCTCCAAGCGCCCGGAGCTCGATCCCGCGCGGCAATTGGTGGTGTTTCTCGATCTGCTCGAAAGGGCGGCCCGGCAGGGCGTCCGGCGTGCGGCGTAGGGCAATTCCAGGAAAGCGCAAAACGGCTTTCTGGGAGCCGCTTAGAGCAATTCCAGCAAAAGCGTGAGCGGTTAGGCTCGGCGGTTTCGCCGTAGCCTTCCGTCCGGAATTGCATAAAAAAACAAGAAGATAGAGCGGTTCACTGTTTCCGTGAAACGGTGAAATGCTCTAGGAGCCGAGATCGGTCCTCTTGTAGCCGTGTATCGTCATGACCAACTTGTCGGTGGGCGCCATCGGCTCCCATTGGCCGGCCCAGCGCGGGTCCATCACGGTTCCCGCCGCGACCCACAGGTCGAAATAGGGCCTCATGGGATTGTTCGGAAAGGCGCCGCCGGCCGTATCGGCGGGCGTCACGACGGCGGCTTCTTTCCCGTTGATCAGAAAAGTCACACGCTTGCCCGCTTCGTATTCGATGCCGAGCCGGTAACGCTTGCCGGACAGGTCTCCGAGCTCGATCCATTTGACCCAGACGCTCTTATGCTGGTTGTTCACGCTCGCCCAGACGGTAAGCTGCAGCCCTTTCGTGCCGACGATTTCGAAGTCGATTTCCTCGTGGGCCTTGTCGTTGAATGTCCAGAGCGGCGCGGCGATGAGCCCTGGCCTCATCTTCGGCAGTGTGACGTCCACTTCCCAACGCGCCGATGAGGCGTCCGACTTGCCACCGGTAATGACCTGCGCCGAGGCCTTCTCGCTGACGGTCAACTGAAGCTCACCGTTGACGATCTTGACGTTCTCACCTTTCCAGCCGTAGCCGCCAAGCTTGGGTTCGTTCCATTGCGAGGGAACGAACGGATTGCCGTATTTCCAGAGCTGGAGCTTGACCTTCGACCAGTCGGGAAGCGGGTCGAGGGCAGGCTTCGCCCCTTGCTCGGCAGCGGTTTGGGCCAAGGCGCGGCCCGCAAGTAACGGCATTGCCACGAAAACGCAAAGCGGTGGCAGGAACTTTCTGCGTGTGATGTCCATAAGCCGATCTCCTCTAGCGGCACCCCGATGGCGGTGGGCTTCTCAGGGAGCGTTCATTTTCGATGGTCTGAACTTTGCATCGCAATGGGCGTCAGGATTTGCTCCAATTGGCAGCCGTCAGGCCGGCCGCTTGACCCGGTTCTTCACCGATTCATAGCCGCGCTCGCCAAGCAGCAGCCGTGCCATTTTCTTGGCGACAGCCTTACGTCCGCCGGGTGAATTGACCTGCCGCAGCCGGGTCGGAAGGTTGCGGGCAGCCTGCTCGAGCGCCGGCAGCGACAGCGCGTTGGGGTAGCTCACGACGTTGGTTTCGACGCACAGCACCGGCTTGCCCGACAATTCGGCGATCCTCAGCGCCTGCTGGTGTTCGCTCTCGATGAACAGGATGGCGTCCGACTTGCGGTAGAACTCGGCCTTGAAGCTGCCATGCGCGCCGAGCCGCTGCCGTTCGGCCTTGTTGGGCAGGTCGAGCATGACGAGACGGTCGTATTTGATGTCGTGGGCGGCAAGCCAGGCCTCGGTCAGCTTGCGGTATTTTTCCAGACGGCTCGTCACCAGCCAGCCGATCTTGCGAGTCGGGCCGAGCAGGGGCCGCGCCTCGGTGAGGAATTTCTCGTAGGCAGGGCCGTCGTCGTTTTCCTCCTCGGTCGGATCCAGGCAAAGCACGCCGTCAATGTCGACGCAGCATTGCTCGAGGAAGACGTGATGCATGAAATTCCACTGGAACATCCTCGGATGCGGCACGGCCTCGAAGACCATGTCGGTTTCCTCATGCTGCAGTGTCAGCCCGAACACGGCGGCGAAGATGAAATCGCCCTCGATTCCGCTGGCCACGACCTTTTCGCGCGCATCGCGCATGGCGGTGCCGCCGATGATGCTGTCGTCGATCACCAGGATCTTGCGCATGTCGGAGGCCTGCCGGTCCAGGCCCGCCCAGCGCTTCGTGATACCAGACGTATAGATCCGGCCAGCCAGGAAACTGTCGAGATCGGTCATCGGGATGTTCGCCGTCAGGCTGACCAGCGTCGCGGCGAGGATGCCGCTTCTCGGCACGCCGACGACCAGGTCGATGTCGCGCGGCAACCGGTGCAGGTTGCGCACGATCGCATCGTTCATGTCTGAAATCGATCGATAGTTCATGCGGTTATCCTGTCCTGAGATCAGCGTGTCGCGCGGGCTCATTTCGCCCCGCTCGGCGCGGCGAGAAGCCCCCGTGCCGGGACCAGGCGCAACGCCTCGCGAAGCGCTTCTCGCCCCGCGCCGAAGGCGAGCGCGACGATGATAGTGACGGCATAGGAGAGCGCCGCGCCGCCGGCCAGCACGACGACGGGCGGGGCCTGCAGCAACGGTTTGGCGAGCCAGACCGCGCCGAAGGCCAGATGCGCGCCCAGCACGAAAGGCAGTGCCGCGTGAAGCACATGGCTGGCCTTGAGCGGTCCGTGCCTGCCGACATAGAGCCACAGGAAAGGCGTGCGCATATATTCGCTGACCGCGTAGGCGACGGCGACGCCGAGCGCGCCGTAAGGCAGGCCGATGGCGAAGGCCAGTACCGAGGTCACTGCGGTGACGATACCCCAGCGCATGAAGTCGCCCGAACGGCCCTGGCTGACGAACAGCCATCCCGCGGGGTTGTTGAGCGGCTGCAGCAGTCCGGCAAAGCCCAGCGCCAGGAAGATCGGCGCGCTTCCCCGCCACTGCTCGCCGAGCACGAAGGGGATGAGCATGTCCGCCATCGCGGCGGCGAAGGCGACGCCCGGAAGCGCCACCAGAAGGATCAGCGGCATGACGCGCAGATAGGCGCTGCGGTAGCGGTCCGGCTCGTCCTTCAGCCGCGAGAGCGCCGGCACCATCACCTTCGCCAGCGGGTTGGTGATCTGGCTGAGCGGGAAAAGCAGCAGCTTGTAGGCGCGGTCATAAAGGCCGAGCTGCGCCTCGCCCCAGTATTTGCCGATCAGCACATTGTCGAGGTTGCGGGCAAAGAAATTGGCGAAGTTGAAGCCGGTGATGCCGGCGCCGAAATTGATCAGCCCGCCGATGCCCTCGACCTTGCGTGGCACGCCGGGACGCCAGCGCGAGGAAGCCCAGTAGCACAGCGTCGGCAGCACGGCGCTCGCCAGCGTGCCGGCGAAAAGCGCCCAATAGGAACGGTCGATGAAGGTCCATGCGATCGAGACGGCGACGCCGATAATAGCGCTGGCGATGTCGATGACGGCCAGCCGCGTGAATTCCATGCGGCGCGTCAACAGCGCCACATGCTGGGCTCCCAGGCCATAGGCTATGATCTGGAGGCCGAAGGCGGCGACCAGGCCCGTCACGCGCGGCTCGCCATAGAAGGCGGCGACCATCGGCGCCGAAGCCGCGAGCACGCAGGCAAGCAGTGTGCTCACAGCCACGTTGATCCAGAACAGGTAATTGACTTCCTCGTGGCGAATGCCGGTCTTCTGGATCGTCGCCTGGGTCAGGCCGAAATCCTGGAACAGCGCGATGAAGGCAAGCACCGGCGCGCACATGGCCACAACGCCGAAATCCTGGGGCGACAGCAGACGGGAAAGCACGATGACGGAGATCATCTGCGTCGCCACCCGCACCCCCTGCGCCACGGCCGTTACGACGGCGCCGCGCCCGACCGATTTTCGAAGAGAGCCTTCTGGCGGATCGAATGCACTGGCTTGCAAATTCAGGATTCCTGACTTTCGCTCAATCCGGGCCCGTGTATCGGACCGTCATTGAGCACCGAAATGCCCCGTCCGCCCTCAATCATGAAGCAAGGATATGGCAATTTTTGCGACGCCGCATCAAAATTGTTGCAATGCAGCAAATTTTACTGGTCGCAGAAGGGACGGCGAACAACGACATGTTCAAACAGAGGTTCAAAGCGCGCCGGCTGTTTCCGTTTCAGCACGGCACTTCAGGCGCTCAAGCGGCCGAGGGGATTGGGGCGGAGGTGGTTTGCGAGAGGCCCGCAGCTAGCGGCGACTGCGGAGAAGATAGATCGAGCGCCGGATCGAGCCGTGCGGGTTCCCCGCTGCGCTCGAATGCCACGCGCTCGTAGAGCGCGTCGAGAAATTCACCCGCTGGCCCCGACGCGAACAGGGTCTCCGCCGTTCGGCGGGCCCCACGGCGAAGCGGTGCCATCAGATTTGGCTGCCCTATATAGACGGTCAGTCGGTCGACGGCCTCGGTGGCGAGGCGCTCGACCTCGTCGCGGAAATATTGCGCGTACCCGGGATCGCCACGCAAATCATACCCCGGATTCCACCAGTCACCGTCTTCCGTGAGCTTCACCGGCAACGAAATCCCGTTGACGCCGTCCTCCAGGAATTCCGGCAAAGCGCACACCCTGGTTCCAAGCACCGGCGTGTGCTGCGACATCGATTCGATGGCCGAGTAGCCGAACGTGTCGCCGAAGGTTGCGAGGATTGCGAAATGCGATTTGCCCAGCAGCCGCAGCACCGCGTCGTTGGGCAGCGCGCCATGGTGCTGGACGTTTTTCAAGCTGAGCAGCTTGGTATAGGGATCGAAGAAGCCGGGGCTGGTCGGGTCGGTCCACACATGGCCGCCAACAAGCAGGCTGGAGACGATATTCACCCGGATCGGCAGGTTCCGCTCGATCGCCTTTTCAGCGATCTTGACCGCCACGCACCCGCCCTTGCGGCCGAAATGCGCGCCGACGAAAGTCAACACGAGCTCTGCCGCGCCGTCGCCCGCCATGGCGTCCTCGACGGCGGGAATGACGATGTTGGGATGGCGCACGATCAGCTTATCCGAAAGCAAGCCGGCATCCGGGTTGTCGGCGTGCTGGCTCAGGAAACATCTGCGGGCAAAATGCGACAGCGCGATGATCCGGCGGCAGCCGTGGCCGGCAATCCGCGATCGCATGTAGGTCGCTATCCGACCCTCTTTGCGCAGGGCGAACTGACGCGGCAAATGGGATTCAAATGAAATGATGAACTTGGAGGAATTGAGCGGTATGCGATTGAAGGCATGCACGAGATCCACAGAGCGGTCGGGCTCGATCAGTGTGACGCCCTCCAGTTTCGTCGAGATCAGGTTGAACGGCAGGAAACGCTTGCGCACCATCGTATGTCTGGATGAGCGCGGCGTTACGAAACTTGTCGGATACCGGTCGTTGTAGACGGCAACACGAAGAGATCTGCCCATGTCACATCTCCTCCGTGCAAACCATCGGCATGGGGAGTCGTCGTAAAATTTGCCAGCGGCGCCAAGTCATCACAACCATGCACTTCCACGCCGCAACAAAGTGCAGGTGGCAGTCCCCAACGTTCAGTTCTGACGGCCTACTTTACGTTTACGAATTTAAAACCATTTCTTATTGCGCTGCAACATAATAATTGAGCGACTGCTTATGCTTCGGCGCGATCGCTTCGAATCGCGCGCGACGCACCGGGCCGATGCGAAGGTAGCCGGCGATCTACTGAAGAATTGTGCAGCGCAGCGTGAATGGTCGCGCATTTGCTACGGCGCACCAAAATTGTTGCGATGCAGCAAAAGCTGTACTAGCATCCCGACGGGTGGGCCAACAGCGGTCGAGTTACATGCTGCATGTCTTGTACCTTGTGCATGACGTATCCGATCCGGCTGTGCGCCGGAGGGTGCAGATGCTCAAGGCAGGCGGCGCCGGGGTCACCCTGGCGGGCTTCCGCCGCACGACCAGCCCGGTCGCCGAGATCGAGGGTATCGAGCCCATCGACCTCGGCGCGACGCGCGACGGCCGATTCGCGCAACGCCTGGGCGCGGTCGCCAAGGCCGCCATGTCGATCGGCGCGAAGCTGGGCGCCATGCCGACGCCCGATCTCATCATCGCGCGTAACCTCGAAATGCTGGCGCTGGCCCGCCGCGCCAATGCCACGCTCGGGGCAAACGTGCCTATTGTTTATGAATGCCTGGATATCCATCGCCTGGTGTTGCGCGACGATTTCCTCGGCAGGACGTTGCGCGGCGCCGAACGTCATCTCGCCCGCGACGTGAAGCTTCTGGTGACGAGCTCGCCGGCCTTCATCGCCAATTATTTCAAGCCTTTCGGGCAGATCGTCGCACCCGTCGAGCTGATCGAGAACAAATATTTCGAGGCGGCGTCCGTTGTCGCCGCGCATTCCTTGGGGGACGACAGCCCTGCGACGCCGCCCTGGCGCATCGGCTGGTTCGGCGCGCTGCGCTGCCGCCGTTCGCTGGAACTGCTGGCCGATTTCACCCGCCGTCAGGCAGGGCGTTTCGAGGTCGTGCTCAGGGGTCGCCCGGCGCTGTCCGAATTCCCGGACTTTCACGGTTTCGTCGAGGCCGAGCCCTGGCTTTCGTTCGGCGGGCCTTACCGCAACCCGGAGGATATGGCGGCCATCTACGGGCAAGTGCATTTCTCCTGGGCGATCGATTTCTTCGAAGCCGGCCAGAATTCCGAATGGCTGCTTCCCAACCGTCTTTATGAAGGCTGCCGCTTCGGCGCCGTGCCGATCTCGATGGCGGGCACCGAAACCGGCCGATTCCTGAAGCGGCAGGATATCGGCGTGCTTCTGTCCGAAGCGACGCCCGAGGGCATCGAAGCGATGCTCGGCGGGATGGATCAGGATCAATATCGCGGCCTGAAGTCGCGGGTGCTGGCGCGCAATCCTCGGACCTGGAGCTACGACCGCAGCGACTGCGCGGCTTTCGTTGCAAAGCTGAGCGGCCTCGCCGCCATGCCTTCAACCTTTGTGACGGAGGCGGCGGCGTGATGGGAGGTGACGTGCAAGAACCGGTGACGCAGGCTGCCCCGTCGATCCTGATCGTCGTTCCCTGCCTCAACGAGGCGACCCATATCGGCGGCCTGCTCGACCAATTGCGGCCCGCGGCGGCACGGCTCGGCGGTCGCATCGTCGTCGCCGACGGCGGCAGCTCCGACGGCACGCAAGCCATCGTCGAAAACGTCGTGGCGAAGGATCCCCGGGTGATCCTGCTCGCCAATCCGAAGCGCCTGCAGAGCGCGGCCGTCAATCTCGCGGTGGCGAGCCTCGGCGAAGGCGTCGACTACCTCATTCGCATCGACGCGCACGGCGGCTACCCGGATGACTACTGCGACCGGCTGGTCGAGGAAGCCCTTGCCACCGGCGCCGATTCGGTCGTCGTTTCGATGCTGACCGCCGGCACCGGCGCCGTGCAGAAAGCGGTCGCGGCGGCGCAGAACTCCAAGCTCGGCACCGGCGGCTCGAAGCACCGGCATATGTCCGAGGGCGAGTGGGTCGACCATGGCCACCACGCGCTGATGCGCATCGCCGCCTTCCGGCATGTCGGCGGCTATGACGAGAGCTTCAGCCACAACGAGGACGCCGAGCTCGACTACCGCCTGCGCCAGGCCGGCTGCCGCATCTGGATGAGCGGCAGGACGCAGATGGTCTATTATCCGCGCTCGACGCTGAAGAGCCTCTATTTCCAATATCTCGGCTATGGCCGCGGCCGCGCCAGGAACGTGCTGAAGCACCGCATGGTGCCGAAGGTCCGGCAGATGATTCCGCTGCTGGTTGCGCCCGTGGTGCTGCTCGCCCTGTTTTCCTTCCTCCACTGGCTGGCGGCGGTGCCATTCCTCTTGTGGGCGGCGGTGTGCCTCGGCTACGGCATCGTGACCGCGATACGCCAGCGCAATGCCGGCATAGCGCTTGCCGGCGTCTCGGCAATGGTCATGCATTTCGGCTGGTCCGTCGGGTTCTGGCAGCAGCTTTTGACCTCCCGCTCGCAGCGCAAGGTGGCGTGATGGCCGGGCGCTCGATCGACATCTGCATCTGCACCTTCCGCCGGCTGGAGCTGGCCGACACGCTGCGCTCCGTCGCCGCGCTGGAGAAGCCTAAGGGTTTGGAGATCGGCATCGTCATTGCCGACAATGACGATGAACCCAGCGCGCAGAAGGTGGTGAAGGCTTTGGCCGAAGAGCTGAACCTGCCGATCCGCTACCGCCACGCGCCGGCGCGCAACATCTCGATCGCCCGCAACGCCTGCCTCGACGCCAGCGTTTCGGACTTCGTCGCCTTCATCGACGACGACGAGACGGCGTCGCCCTCCTGGCTGGTCGAGTTGATGGCGGCGGCCGACGCAACGGGCGCCGCGGCGGTGCTCGGCCCGGTGCGGGCGCATTACCGCCAGGACGCACCGGACTGGATGCGGAAGGGCGACTTCCATTCCACCTTGCCGGTCTGGGTACGCGGCGAGATCCGCACCGGTTACACCTGCAACGTCCTGCTCAGAACGGCCGATGCGAGCCTGCGCGGCCGGCGCTTCAGCCTGGCGCGCGGCCAGACCGGCGGCGAGGACACCGAATTCTTCGACGCCATGGTCAAGGCCGGCGGACGCATCGCCTTTGCGCCTGATGCCTTCGTCGACGAGGTCGTGCCGCGCGCCAGGGCCGCGTTCGACTGGCTGCGCCGCCGCCGCTTCCGCTTCGGCCAGACGCATGGCCACCTGATCGGGCGCGGCGCCGGCGGCATGCGCCGTGCCGGCCAGGTCGGGCTTGCCTCCGCCAAGGCCGCCTACTGTTTCGGCATGGCGATTTTGACCGCGATCAGTCCGGTGCGACGGAACCGCAGCGTGTTGCGTGGCATTATGCACGTTGGCGTCGTCAGCGGTTTGGTAGGTGTCCGTGAAATCCGCCAATACGGCCTCACGTCGCCAGAACAAGGGAACAAGCGTGCAGCCTGACGTCAGCTTCGTCATCGCCGCCTACAATGCGGAGGCCACTCTCGACCGCGCCATCGCCGGCGCGATCGCCCAACTTGGCGTGACCGTCGAGGTCATCGTCGTCGACGACCAGTCGCGCGACGGCACGCTGGATGTGGCGCGCGCCTATCCGCAAGATATCGTCAGGGTGGTGGCGCTGCCCGCCAATCGCGGCCCGGGCGGCGCCCGCAATGCCGGCCTCGACCTTGCGCGTGGCCGCTGGGTGGCGGTGCTCGATTCCGACGATGCGGTTCTTCCCGACCGCCTGGCCACGATGATCTCCCGCGCCGAAGCGGCGGGCGCCCAGATTGCGGTCGACAATGTGCAGGTCGTGCGCGAGGACGGCACCCCCGACGACACCATGTTCCCGGCCGGCTATCTCGAAGGCCTGCGCGAAATCTCGCTGGCCGACTATATCGACGGCAATCTGGTCTTCGAATCGCGCTTCAATCTCGGCTATCTCAAGCCGATCTTCCAGCGCCGCTTCCTCGACGACAATAGGCTGCGCTACGACGAGAAGCTGCGCATCGGCGAGGACTACATTCTCCTGGCCAGCGCGCTGGCCAGCGGCGGCCGCTGCGTGGTCGAGCCGACCGTCGGCTATGTCTATCACATCCGCACCGGCTCGATCTCACGGGTGCTCGAATTGCATCACGTCGAGGCGATGACGCGCGCCGACGCCGCCTTCGCGGCGGCATATCCCATGGACAGCAGCGCAAAGGCGGCCTTCGCCAGGCGTGGCCGCAGCCTGCGCAAGGCGGCGTCGTTCCTGTCCCTGGTTCAGCACATCAAGGCGCGCGCGCCGCTCAAGGCGATCGGCGCGGCGCTCAGGGATCCGGCCGCGATCGGGCATATGAGCATGCCTATCGCGGTCCGGCTGAGAAGGGTTGCGGCGCAGTTTCGCCGTGGGGGCGGGGAGATGAAGCATGCGGGCGATTTGATAGCCGGCGACAGATAGAAATCTTTTTCTCGCAGAAGGAAGACCAGATGCAGAAAGTCAGGAAGGCAGTCATCCCGGTGGCGGGGCTCGGAACGCGGTTTCTGCCGGCGACCAAGTCGATGCCGAAGGAAATGCTGCCCGTCGTCGACAAGCCTGTCGTGCAATATGCCGTTGACGAGGCGTTCGAGGCCGGCATCGAGCACATCGTCTTCGTCACCGGCCGCAACAAGGCGGTCATCGAAGACTATTTCGACCTGCACCCTGAACTGATCGGCACGCTGGAGCAGACGGGCAAGAAGGCGCAGCTCGAATCGCTGGAAAGCCTGCTGCCCGTCGCCGGCGCCACCTCCTTCATTCGCCAGCAGTCGCCCCAGGGCCTCGGCCACGCCGTATGGTGCGCGCGCGACGTGATCGGCAATGAGCCCTTCGCACTGCTGCTTCCCGACATGGTGTCCTTCGGCGCGCGCGGCTGCCTTGCCGAGACGGTCGATCTCTATAAGCGTACAGGCGGCAATGTGATCGCCGTCGAGCGCTGCGATCCCTCCGAAACCAGCAAATACGGAATTGTCGGCCGCGGCGCCGAGGTGGCATCCGGCTTCGAAGTGACGGCGATGGTCGAAAAACCGGCGCCCGCCAACGCGCCATCGAATTTCTACATCAACGGCCGCTACGTCCTGCAGCCGGAGATATTTGCGCTGCTCGGCAACCAGCAACGCGGCGCCGGCAACGAGATCCAGCTCACCGACGCCATGGTGCGCCTGGCTCAGAGCCAGCCTTTCTATGCCCAGCCTTTCGATGGCCGCATGTTCGACTGCGGCTCCAAGGAGGGCTTCATCGAGGCCACCATTGCCTTCGCCTTGGCGCGCGACGACATGAAGGGCCCTGTCTTCGAGATGCTGCAGCAATTTGTCCGGTCGCATGAGCGCCGGGAAGTAGCCGCATAATGCCCATCTTTCGGGTGCATATGCGGTTTCGCGATGGCGCGACTGCCACTCAAGCGCCCGGGCCTTCCGGCCCGGCGCATCCTGGCAACAACGTTGCGCGGTCTTTTCTGGTCACGACGCCGATCTACCAGGCCGATAGCGCCTGCAACCTGGAATTGGACCGAATATGAACTATGCCAACTTTCCTCTCGACAAGAGGATGCCGTTGCCCAGCACCGACCCGGAAAAGGGTGAAGACTTCATCGATGTCGAGCGTCTGCTTGGCATGGCTGCCCGACAGGCCAAGGTCGTGGCGGTCTGCGCCATCATCGGCCTTTTCCTGGGCGTGATCTATCTGCAGACCACGCCCAAGCAATACATGTCCGTGGCGAGCGTGCTGATCGACGAGGGGCTGAACAAGGTCGTCGACGACATTTCGGCGGCGTCGCAAACCGTTCAGACTGACGCTTCCTTTCTCAGCCAGGTCGAGATTCTCACCTCCGCACGCCTGGCATCGGTGGTGGTCGACAAGCTGAAGCTTGATCAGAACGACGCCTTCATGAACCCGCCGCAATCGGCTTTGGCCAAGGGCATCGGCTTCCTGCGTGGTGTGGTCGGCTATTTCCGCGGCAGCTCGGCCGATGACATCCCCGGCATGCAGAATGTCGACGAGGCGACGCGGCAGGCCATGATCAAGACGGCGCGCCACGACTATGCCGTGCTGAAGCTGCAGAGCGAGGTGCTGGCGCAGCGCAACGGCCGCAGCTACGTGCTCTCCATCGGCTACCAGGCGCCCGATCCAGCTCTGGCCACGGCCATCACCAAGGCCTATGCCGATGCCTATCTGGCCGACCAGCTCAACGCCAGCTTCGACGCCACCGAGCGCGCGGCCTTGTGGCTGCAGGGCCGGCTCACCGAGTTGCGCGAAAGCTCGCAGCAGGCTGCGATGGCGGTCGAGAAATTCAGGGCCGAGCACGGGCTCTCCGCCAACAGCGACGGCCAGTTGCTGAGCGACAAGCAACTCGCCGACCTCAACGCGCAGCTCATCGTCGCCCAGGCCGATACAGCAAGGGCCAGCGCCCGCTACCAGCAATACAAGGCGATCGTCGACAGCGGCTCCGAAAGCGCCTTCAACGATTCGGCCATCGGCGCCGACCAGCCGAGCAGCTCGGTCATCATCGCGCTCAAGACCCGCTATCTGGCCATTGCCAAGCGCCTGCAGGACGTCGAGACCAATTTCGGTAAGGATCATCCGCAGGCGGTCGCGCTGACCAAGGAAAAGGCCGACGTCTCGGCGCAGATCTTCGGCCAGTTGAAGCAGCTCACCGAAAGCTACCGCAACGACTTCCAAGTGGCGCAGGCGCGCGAGCAGGCGCTGCGCGACAAGATCTCCACCGCCGCCGGCAAGAGCTCGATCGACAACCAGTCGCAGGTGAAGCTTAAGGAGCTCGACCAGCAGGCGCAGGCGCTGACCACGCTCTACCAGACCTTCCTCAGCCGTTACGAGGAAGCCTCGCAGCAGCAGTCCTTCCCGGTCGGCAAGGTTCGCATCATATCCGACGCGACGATGCCGCTCGCGGCCTCCAGCCCCCGCACCCTGCGCGTGCTGGCGCTGTCGCTCGTGCTTGGCCTGATGCTTGGAGCCGGCTTCGGCGGCCTCAACGAGTTCAACGAGCGTTTCTTCAGGACGGGCGAGGACGTTCGTGACCGGGTCGGTCTGAAATTCCTCGGCTATCTGCCGACCATCGGCGGTGGCAAGGCCAAGGATTCCAAGCCCGACGACCTGCCGGCCGACGGCAAGGTGGCGAGCCTTTCCGCGGCGGAGAGACGGGCGCGCATGCGTGTCAGCATCGACGCCCCGGCATCGATGTTCGCCGAGACGCTGCGCAACGCCAAGATCGCCTTCGATGTTGTGATGGAAGACCGCGGCAGTCGGGTGATCGGCGTCATTTCGGTGCTGCCCGGCGAGGGCAAATCGACGGTGGCCGCGAATCTCGCCGGCCTGCTCGCCGCCAACGGCGCCAAGACCTTGCTCATTGACGGCGACCTGCGCAATCCGGGCTTGAGCCGCAGTCTCGGCATGGAGACCGAGCAGGGTCTGATGGAAGCGGTGGTCAACGGCCAGACCTGGCAGTCGGTCGGCAAGGTCGACCGTCAGACGAAGCTGGCGATCATCCCCGCCGTGCTGCGCGGCCAGTTCTCGCACACCAGCGAGCTTTTGGGCTCGGCCGGCATGCGCCGCTTCATCGAGAACGCCAAGGAGACGTTCGAATACATCATCGTCGACTTGCCGCCGCTCGGCCCCGTCGTCGACGCCAAGGCCTTCGCGCCGCTGGTCGATGGCTTCGTGCTGGTCACCGAATGGGGCCGCACGCCGCGCAACATGGTGCGCTCGATGCTGGAATCGGAGCCCTATATCGCGAACAAGGTGATCGGCGCGGTGCTCAACAAGGTCGATCTGAAGAAGCTGGCCAAATACGGCTCGCTCGGCGGTTCGGAAAGGTTCTTCGACCGCTACTCGACCTACTATCTGGAAAAATCCGAGCAGCGCCCCAAGCAGGCAGCCTGAAGCGGGTTTCGGTCATATGAAAGGCGAACTGCTCCGCATCTTGATGCCGAGACATCCCTTAGCCGTCTGCAGGCGCTTGCGGACCTTTGTGGTTAGCCGGAAGGCCCATCCCTTCGTCATCCTCGGGCTTGACCCGAGGATCCATGCCGTGAGCGTCGCCGTAGAGTGCGAGGGTCCAGAATTCTGCGCCGCTGGCGCCGCCTCGGCGTAACGGCATGGATTCCAGGGTCTGCGCGCGTCGCTTCGCTCCTTGCTCCGCCCTGGAATGACGATCGGAGGGAAGCTGCAGCCAATCTCCAAGGCTGGCGCTTGCCTTCGTAATGACGACGTCGGCAAGGCTTAGGGCCACTCTCCAGGGTTGGCATAGTCGGCTCAACAGACGATAGGTGTCGCCCTGTCGCCATGTCTCCGACCCGCCAAGTCTTGCCGAACCGCCCTAATCTCGTGAGGACAGCAAGCGGCCGTATTTGCCGACGATCCTGAGAGCGGTCAGCCGTCCGGTTTGAAAGGCGCCGGTGTCGATGTCGAGCCGGCGTCCGTCGAGCGTCGGAGCATCGACGATCGTGTGCCCGTGCACCACCCAGCGGTCGAGGCGATGCGCAGCCTGGAAGAATTCCTCGCGGATGTTGAGCAGGTCGCCCTCGTCCTGCGCCTCGAGCGCGATGCCGGGCCGGATGCCGGCATGCACGAAGACGAATTGGTCGGAGCAGATCATCGCCGGCAGCGTGCGCAGGAAGTCGATGTGGCCGGCTGGGATGGCCTCGCGTATGCGTGCATCCGCCTCCTCGCTCGAACCGTAGAGGCTTATCAGGCGGTCAGGGTCGACGCCGTAGGAGAACAGGGTCTCGCGGCCGCCATAGCAGAGCCAGGTTTCGCGCGAGAGATGACCGTCCAGATAGAGGAGCAGCGCGACCTCATGGTTCCCCGCGAGGCAGATGCGTTGGAAGCCCTTCGGCGGCGGCGCCATCAGATGGTCGACTACGCGCCGCGAATGCGGTCCGCGGTCGATATAGTCGCCCAGCATGATGATGATCTTGCGGCCGCGGAACCGTTGGGCGTCGAGCTGGATTTTTCCTTCCAGCGCGCGCAGCTCGTCATGGCAGCCATGCACGTCGCCGATCGCGTAGACGACGGTGTCGCGCATGTCCATGACAAGGCGCTCGCGCGGCGCGGGTCGAGGGCGTCTCGATTTTTGGAAAAGGTTCACGAATTGAGGCCCGGCGGCTTGCAATGATCTGCGCCTCGATATCATGCCGAATGCAAACAATTCCACACCGGCGCGCGATCGGCAGTCGCGTGGTCAGGCGGCCTTCAACCGATAACGGAACAGCGTGTGGTCGAAGAGCAGCCGGATGCGCGGCTCGGCCTCCGCCGCAATCAGCCAACTCACCGCGATCATGGCGGCGCCGACAATGGGAATAGCGGCCAGATAGGCCATACCGGCGCGCATCAGGGCGCCGAGCATCGCCGCGCCGACGACATCGTGGATCAGATAGAGCGGATAGGTCATCAGCCCGATCCGCCGCCAGCCGCCCCAGGAAAGGTCGAGCTGCAGCGACCATGCCATCAGCGCGACAGCCGCCAGGAAAACGGCGATCGGCGTTGCGTAAGGCATGGCGGCTCCGACCTTGATGGCGTGCACGTCGACCGAGCTCGCGATCTGCAGCGCGCCCGCGAACAGGAACAGGGCCGTGAAGGCGAGGCGAGGCATGGTCAGCGCCTTGAAGCGCATCAGCCACAAAAGCACGCCGACGGCGAAGAATGCGCCGTGATGCACCAGTGTCAGCTGCAGCCAGCGGGTCTCGGCAAGACCGGCCCAGCCGAAGGCGAAATAGAGGCACCAGAACAGCGTGCTGACCAGGCCGATGACGATGGCGACCGGTTCCATCAGATCGAAGCGGCCGAGCCGCAGCAGGACCCAGACGATGGCATAGAAGGCGATCTCGATGCCGAGCGTCCAGTAGACGCTGTCCACCCATGGCTCGAAGGGCACGAACATCCCGGTGCGCACGAGGCGGATCACGGCATCCGTCGGCCAGGAGAGGCCGACCATGAACAGGACGATCGCGGAGATTGGCGCGCAGATCCAGACCGCCGGCACCAGCCGCCGGAAGCGCGCTTCGAAGAATTTCAGCGGCGTCGCGTTCTCGGCGCTGAAGGCGATAACGAAACCGCTGATGACGAAAAACACCTGCACGCCGACCCAGCCGGAGCCGGCGAAGGCCATTTCGGGATGCGGCGGGATGCCGCCGGTGGCGCGTGCCGAAATGCCGTCGGGGAAAGCCCAGACCCAGAAGCCGTAGTGATAGAACATCACCATGACGGCAGCCAGGAAACGCAGGATGTCGATGCCGCCGAATGTCGTCTTTTGCTGAGCCATGCCGTGCCTTCGGTATGGCCCCCCATGCAAACTTTAAAGTCTGTTGCTGCATTGCACAACAAACGATTGCGGTGCGGGAAAAATTGGTGAATCCGTCCTTAACGCGGCCGTCTGCCGGGCGGCTACAACCCGATGCCGCGTCCCTTCAGCGCCGCCGCGATCTCGTCGAGGATCACGGGATCGTCGATGGTCGCCGGCATCGTCCATTCCTCCTTGTCGGCGATCTTTTGCATCGTGCCGCGCAGGATCTTGCCGGAACGGGTCTTGGGCAGCCGCTTGATCGTCACCACGGTCTTGAACGCGGCGACCGGGCCGATCCGCTCGCGCACCAGCGCCACCACCTCGCTTTCGATCGCGCCGCTTTCGCGCGACACGCCGGCATTGAGCACGACGAAGCCGAGCGGCACCTGGCCCTTCATGGCATCGGCAATGCCGACGACCGCGCATTCGGCGACGTCGGGGTGGGCCGCCAGAACCTCTTCCATGGCGCCGGTCGAGAGCCGGTGACCGGCGACGTTGATGATGTCGTCGGTGCGGGCCATCACATAGAGATAGCCGTCCTCGTCCATCATGCCGGCGTCGGCTGTCTTGTAATAGCCCGGGAACTCTTCCAGATAGGCCTGGCGGAAGCGGGCATCGGCATTCCACAGCGTCGGCAGGCATCCGGCCGGCAGCGGCAGCTTCACCACGACATTGCCGAGCGTGCCGCGCGCCACCTCGTGCCCGGCATCGTCGAGGATGCGGATGTCATAGCCCGGCATCGGCACGCCGGGCGAGCCGTATTTCACCGGCAAAAGACCCAGGCCCGCCGGGTTGATCGTCATCGGCGAACCGGTCTCGGTCTGCCACCAATGGTCGATGACGGGACGGTCGAGCTTCTGCTCCGCCCATTTGATGGTTTCAGGATCGGCGCGCTCGCCGGCGAGGAACAAAGTGCGGAACTTCGACAGGTCGTATTTCGGCACGAACTCGCCCTTGGGATCCTGGCCCTTGATGGCGCGGAAGGCGGTCGGCGCGGTGAACAGCGCCACGACGCCATGCTGCGAGATCACCCGCCAGTAGGTCCCGGCATCCGGCGTGCCGATCGGCTTGCCTTCGAAGAGCACGCTCGTGCAGCCATGCAGAAGCGGTCCGTAGACGATGTAGGAATGGCCGACCACCCAGCCGACATCGGAAGCCGCCCAGAACACTTCGCCGGGCTTCACGCCGAACTCGTTGTCCATGGTCCATTTCAACGCGACCATATGGCCGCCATTGTCGCGCACGATGCCCTTCGGCTGGCCGGTCGTGCCGGAGGTGTAGATGATGTAAAGCGGGTCGGTGGCGAGCACCGGCACGCAATCGACGTTGGCGCCGGCAGCCCGCTCGCGGGCAACTGCATCCGCATAGTCGAAGTCGTAATTGTCCTTCATCTCGCAGCGCAGCTGCTCGCGTTGCAGGATCAGGCAGGCGTCGGGCTTGTGCTTCGACATCTCGATCGCCTTGTCGAGCAGCGGCTTGTAGGCGACCACGCGTCCAGGCTCCAGACCGCAGGATGCGGAGATGATCAGCTTGGGCTTGGCGTCGTCGATGCGGGTGGCAAGCTCATGCGAGGCGAAGCCGCCGAACACCACCGAATGCACGGCGCCCAGCCTCGCCGAGGCGAGCATGGCAATGGCCGCTTCCGCCACCATCGGCATGTAGATGATGACGCGGTCGCCCTTGCCGACGCCGCGATGCCTCAGCACCGAAGCCAGCGCGACGACCTCGCGCTTCAATTCGGCATAGGTGAATGTCCGGATCGTGCCGGTGATCGCGCTGTCATGGATCAGCGCCAGCTGGTCGGCGCGGCCGCCGGCGACCTGGCGGTCGATGGCGTTGTAGCAGGTGTTGCAGGAGGCCCCGACGAACCAGCGGCCATAGACGCCTTGCGTCGGGTCGAAGACCTTGTCGGCCGGCCTGTACCAATCGATCCCCTTGGCCGCCTCGGCCCAGAACCCTATGGGGTCGCGTTTCCAGTCCTCATAGACTTCGTGATAGCGTGAGGCCATGTAGTCTTCCTCCCCAGGAACGTTTTGCCGCCCTGCCATAGACTAAGCCGCCCGTGGCGGCCATGTCTTCCTGCATTTTGGTCGACATGCCGGCAAACGTTTCTGTTCGGCGCCTCCAGTGGAGACGCCGCTGTCACTGTCCGTGATCTCAGCCGGCTTAAAGCGGCAGCGCCGCCAGCATCAGCCCGACGCCGCCCGCGATCAGGATGGCCGCCGCAAGCGCCTTCCGATGGCGCTCGAACGCCGTCGGAGCCCGTTCCCAATTATAACGCATACAGATCACTCCCCAAAACCCGGCGGACTCATAGCTTACCCAAGGGCAAGAAGGCAAGGCTTCGCTAATATTCGCCTCGCGGCGGGCAGGCTTGCAGGGTCCCTTCGCCATCCATGCCGATGGACAGTCTCGCGGCGCCGCGCTAATTGCTCTTCGGCGAAGGGAGCGGGCAGATGGCTGAAATCGGCTCTGAAACGGTGCTTCGGATGGCGGAGGATGCGTCCGTGCAGCATGTCGGCGATGGCGCCGTCGTGCTTTTGGCGCGCAGCGGCCAGCTTTACACCTGCAACGACACCACCGAGGCCTTTCTCGACAAGGTGAACGGCGCGCGCAACCTCAACCAGATCGTCGACCTGCTGTCGGACGAATTCGAGGTCGACAAGGCAACACTCGACCAGGATATGGTCGAATTGGCCGTCGAGCTGGTGGCTGAAGGCATCCTCGCCGACCCGGGCGCGTGATGGCCGACGGACCGGTCCTGCGCGTCCTGTTCCGCGTCCATTTGTGGCTCAGCGCCCGGCTGCTGCCGGTGCTGGTCGGCCGGCGCGATTTCGAAAGCGTGTTGAAGCTGGCGCCGCTGCAGTCGCCTGCGCCCTATCGTGACTTGCCTTGGACCTACATCGTCCACCGCGTCAAACGAACGGTGCGGCGCCCCTGGCTGATGCGCGACCGCAGATGCCTTCGGGAAGGTCTGCTCGGCTTTCGTTTTCTGCGCATGGCCGGTCTCGACCCGGAACTGCATTTCGGCGTCGACGCCAAATCGATGCACGAGCCTCGCCTGTCGGCGCATTGCTGGGTCTGCCTCGACGGCACGCCGGTGGTCAGCGACAGCCAGCCCGGCATGGTGGAGATCTACCGCCACCCGGCCAGGATGAAGGCGCCAGCCGCTTGAGCGACCAGACTTTCCGCTACGACCTTGACGGCCAGGTCATAGGCATCACCGCCGCGCGCGCCGATCTCTGGCCAAGCTTCGACCTGATGCTAGGCGCCCTGCGTGTGAACGAGCCTGTCCCGCCCGGTTTCCGCGTCGACATCGTCGAAACGCTTGAGTTGCAGGAGAACCCCGAAGGAAATCTGGCTTTCGACGGCGACGTGCCGCTGGATGGCCATTGCCGCATGATCGACGCCGGAAGCGTCTTCCATCTCGTCTTTCCGGGCCAGCAGACGCTGTCGATCCGCGACGGCGAGCGCCGGGCCGAAATCCGTCTTCATCCCGACAGCAAGATGAAGTGGACCTTGCTGATGATGGTGCTGGATGCGGCGCTCGATGCGGACGGCCAGCACATGCTGCATACTGCGGGTCTCACTCTGCCCGGAAAGGACGGCTTGGTTCTTATCCATGCGCCAAGCGGCACGGGCAAGTCGACGACGTCGTTGGCGCTTGCCTCGCAGGGTTTCGGCCTCTGCTCGGACGACGTCATGGTCCTCAAGGCGACAGCGGACGGGGTCGCGGCCTGGGGTATGCCGCGCAAAGTGAAGGTCCACCGCAACACGGCGGCGATGCTGCCCTTCGTCGCGCCTTGCCTGGGCGAGACCTGGGACGCCGAGGGCGAGCAGTCCGTTTCGCTGGATTGCCTCGGCCAAATCATTCGCGTCGACGATGTGCGCGCCAGGCCCGTCGCCGTGCTCCTGCATCTCGCGCGCTCGGCCGACGCCGAGACCCGGCTGCTGCCCATGGCCAGGACCGACGCCATGGTGGCCTTGGCCACCGACAATGTGCGGACCGGCATGACCGGCCTGCTGTCGCTGCAGAAAAGGCGCATGGCGATGATCGCGGCCCTCGTGAAGGCGGTGCCAACCTTCACGCTGGAGGTCGGAGCAAGGCCGGATGAGGCGGCGGAGTTGATCCGCGCCACGGTGGGTGTCTGAGGTCTGCTTCCCGCGCTCAGGCTGGATAAGGTCGCGGCCGTGCCAGCCTCTGTACCCAGCGGAAGGCGTCGCGGCTGAGGCGCGAGCGCAGCTTTTCGCGGGAATTGACGCGAAGCAGCATGTTGCCGGTGATCAGCCATTTCGCCAGCCGTATCGAGAGGTCCGGCTTGATGCGGTCTGCGAGCTCCATAGCGCGCGGCGCGGCGAACAGGCGTCCGGTGACATTGAGCACCGTCGCCAGCTCGAGCTCGATGCCGGTCATGCGGGCGGCCTCGAGCAGGCGCGCTTCGTCTTCCGGCGATCTCAGCGCCCGCACGCCTTGCAGCACGTCGACGCAGAGCTGCAGCCGGTGGAATTTGTGGCCGCCTGCGGCATGGACGATGGCAGTGGTGAGCAGCGCCGCCGGCGTGTCGGTCTCGCCCTTGTCGATCGCCTGCAGCTCACGAAAGCCGAGTGACAGGCGTCTGCGCATGCCGGTGTCGTGCACCAGATTGCCGTGCAATTCGATGAGCAGGCTGGAGTTCTCTTTCTCCAGCCATTTGAATTCCTGCAGCTCATGCGACTCGGCTTCGCCGCTGCCGAGCTCGAAACCGCATTCGGCGATCGTCCGATTGGCCGCCTCGACGCTGGCGGGGTCGACGAGGATGTCGATATCGGTGAACGGCCGGTCGGCAAGCTGCCGATAGAGCTTGCGCGCGAACACCGGCCCTTTGACGATCCGGGCCGGAACGCCTTTTGCCGCCAGCGCCTTCATGATGCGGTCGCCGTGATATTGCAGCAGCATCGACTGCCCGGTCGCCGTCGTCATCTGGTCGCGCAGCTCGGCAAGCTTTTGCAGCAGGCCCGCGTCTTTCGGCAGACCGGCCTCGCCGCGTTCGCGCAGCTTGCGCAGCACGATCGGCAGCACGCCGTGAAACTCCGCATTGGCCAGCAGCGCCAACAGGCCGGCCGCTGAAACGTCCTTGTCCAGATCGGCCGGCGCCCCCGGATCCGCAAGGTTGATCAGCAGTTTTTCCTGGGCAGGCGAAAGCTCGGGCAGCATCGTTCAGGCAACAGCGGCAGGTTCCACGCATGCTTGCCAGAAAAGCATCGGGGAAGCCAGCGACGGCTACATCCCCCACCGCAGCGCTGCCGTGTGCACGGGAGCGTCCCAAAGCGCCGTCATGTCGTCGTCGAGCAGGGTCAGCGTGATCGAGCATCCGGCCATGTCGAGCGAGGTCACATAGGAACCGACCAGCGAGCGGACCACCGTCACGCCCTGTTTCTCGAACATTCTGCGGGCGCTGTTGTACATCAGATAGAGCTCCATCGACGGCGTGCCGCCGAAGCCGTTGACGAACAGCAGCGCTGGTCCTTTGGCGCGGCCGCCGAAGTCACCGGCAATTGCCGCGCAGACTTCCTCGGCGATGGCATCGGCGCTCTTCAGCGCGTCGCGCCGCCGGCCGGGCTCGCCGTGGATGCCGACGCCGAATTCCATCTCGCCGTCGCCGATCTCGAAGGTCGGCTTGCCGGCGGCGGGCACCGTGCCGCTGGTCAGCGCCACGCCCATCGAGCGCGTCGCGGCGTTGACGCCGTCACCCAACGCCTTGAGCGCGGGCAGGGCCATACCTTGCTCGGCCGCGGCGCCGACGATCTTTTCCACCACCAGCGTGCCGGCCACGCCGCGCCGCCCCGTTGTGTAGGATGAATTCTCGACCGCGACGTCGTCATTGGTCACCACTTGCAGCACACCGTCCGCCATCTCGGCCGCCATGTCGAAATTCATCACGTCGCCTTCGTAGTTCTTGACGATGAACAGGCAGCCGGCGCCGGTGTCGACGGCCTCGAAGGCGGCCAGCATCTGGTCGGGCGTCGGCGACGTGAACACCTGGCCAGGACAGGCGGCGTCAAGCATGCCGTGGCCGACCAGCCCGCCATGCAGCGGCTCGTGGCCCGAGCCGCCGCCCGAGATCAGCGCCACCTTGCCGGGCTTCAGCTCTCTGCGGCGGATGAATTTGTGGTCCTCGCCGAGCACGAGGATGTCGGCATGAGCCGCCGCAAAACCATCGAGGCTTTCGGCCAGCACCGTGTCCACCGAATTGATGAATTTCTTCATGGCAGTCCTCCCATGCTCCCGCGCTAGCCGCTGCCCTTGCCGGCGATGCTGGTGATCTTCTGGATGAACTCGTTGATCGCCCGGTCCAGCGCGGCGTTCTGCCTGTCGTCGCCGAAATCCGGCACGATGAGCGAGACATGGCGTGTCTTGCGCTGGCCCGAGGCCGCGGGCGCCTTGCCGGGATGGGCCTGGTGATAGGCGGCCATGAACTGGTCGCGCTCGGCCTGGCTGAAGTGGCAGACCGAGAAGATGGACGGCAGATGCTTTGACGGGATCGGGACCGAATAGGCAGGGCTGGAAATCTGCGTGACAAAGCTGCGGTGCTTGCCGAGCGCGTCGGCAAGGCGCTGGCGCATGCCCGACGGGCGCTGGTCGATCACTTGCGACAGGATCGTCTTATAGGCGCGGATCGCCTCTTCCGAGCCAACTTCCTGTATCTTGGCAGTCTTGGCCATGCCGCGCTTAGACCGAAACGTCCGCAATGGCCGCCTTGGCCATGGCGAGTTGCGCAGGAGCGACCGACAGGTCGCGCAGGCCCGCATCGAGCAGCGCCGGGATCGCTGCCGGATCGCCGCCGGCGTCGCCGCAGAGGCTCACTGGAATACCTCTTTCCCGCCCGAAGGTCGTGATCGCAGCGATCAGCCGCAGGACGGCTGGGTGGCGGACGGAATTGAGATGCGCCACGGCTGCGTTGTCTCGCGCGGCCGCCATCACATATTGCGCCAGGTCGTTGGAGCCGATCGAGAAGAAGGCGACGTCGGCGAAATCCTCCGGCGCCAGCGCCACGGATGGCACCTCGACCATGATGCCGAGCGGCGGCAGCCTGTGCGCCACGCCTTGCGCGGCAAGCGCGACTCCTTCTTCGGCGAACAGCGCTGCTGCTTGGGCATACTCGTCAGGCGTGGCGATCATCGGGAACATCACCTTCAGATTGCCGTGGATGGCGGCGCGCAGCAATGCCCGTATCTGCACGCGAAAAATATCGGGCCGCTTGAGCGAAAGCCGGATACCGCGCAAACCGAGAAACGGGTTGGTTTCGCCGACGGTGAAACCCGGCACCGGCTTGTCGCCGCCGGCATCGACGGTGCGGATGGTCACCGGCTTGTCGCCGGCCCATTCCAGCACCTTACGATACGCGCGGTATTGCGTCTCCTCGTCCGGCAGCGTCTTGCCGAACAGGAATTCCGTGCGCATCAGCCCGACGCCGTCGCAGGTCGCGATATCGATGCCGTCAACATCGGAAGGGTAGGCGATATTGACCTGCACGCGCACGGCGGTGCCGGCCTTGGTCACCGCCGGTTCTGCCAGGAATGTCTTCGCCGCGCCCCGGCGGTCGGCGAAGGAAGAGGCTGACTGCCGGAAGGCTTCGATCTCGGCGGGCGAGGGCGAAAAGATGAGCCCGCCGCGTTCGGCATCGAGCAGCGCGACACCGGTGAGCGTTTGAGCCTCGTCGCCGAGACCGACGACCATCGGCACGCCGCGCGAGCGCGCCAGCATCGCGACATGGCTGGCGGTGCTGCCCCGCTTGAGCGCGATGCCGCCGCCCTCGCTCCAATCGGTCTCCAGGAAGCGCGTCGGCGCGATGTCCTCGCCATAGAGGATCGCGCCGGGGGGCCCCGCAGCTTCGCCGGCTTCGCTCAGCGCCCGCAGCACCTGGTCGCGAATGTCGCGCAGGTCGGCGGCGCGGGCGCGGAAATAGTCCTGGTCCGACGCTTCATAGCCGGCGATCTCGCCGTCCAGCGCTGCCCGCCAGGCGGCGTCCGCCGGCTGCCCGGAGCCGATCGCCGCCAAGGCCGGGCCGCTCAATGCGTCGTCCTCCAGCATGGCGATGTGGAATTCGAGGATGCCGGGGGCGTCGCCATCGGTGCTTTCGACCAGTGCGGCCAGCCGGTCGACGGCTTTGCCGATTGCGCTTACCAGTGCGACTTTTTCTTCCTCGGCGCTCGCCCTGGCCTTGTAGCTGGTTGGAGGCTGCTCGAGGTCGAACAGCGGGCCTTCGGCGTAACCGGGGGAGGCCGGGATACCCTCAACCCGCATGGCTCGCATTCCTTGCGCGCCTGCCGTCATGCAAATCGGTCTCAAGCCGACCGGGCATGATCCGCATCCTCGTCGAAGTCGCGCTGCACCAGGTCGACCAGCGCTTTCACCGCCTGGGCGGCGCCGTCGCCCTTGGCGCGGATATGCAGCATGGTCCCTTTCGGCGCTTTCGCCGCCATCACCTTGACGATGCTCTTGGCATCGAACCAAGGGCCGTTGGCGGCCACCGCCACCTCCACCTCGGCCGCGAAGGACTTGGCAAGCTTGGTGAACTTCACCGAAGGGCGCGCATGCAGCCCGACCGCGTGGGTGATCAGGACCGTTGCTTCGGCGGATGCGGACATTCAGTCGATTCCCGTTCGTTCACGACGGCGACAATTCGTGCGCCGTCGCCACCACTTCCTTGAGCGAGGCGCCGCCGGAAGATTCGGTCGCCGCCATCACCGCGCCTTCGACGATCGGCGCGTTGCAGACGACTATTTTGTGCGAGCGCGGCTCGCCGATCATCTCGACCGCCATCTCGCTGTTGGTCTCGGCGCCGCCGAGATCGACCAGGATGGCGACGCCCGCGTCCGACCAGGCCTTGTCGATCGCGCCCATGATTGCCTCGACACTGGTGCCGAGCCCGCCATGGCCGTTTCCGCCGCACCATGCAAGCGGCACTTCGTCGCCCACCATCTGGCGCACCATGTCGGCCGTGCCTTCGGCAACCAAGGGCGAATGCGACACGATGACGATACCGACATTGCTCATCGATTGCCCTCTATGGCTTCCGCGATTGCGCGCACCAGAAGCGCGGTGGAGCGCGCTCCGGCGTCCATATGCCCGATCGAGCGCTCTCCCAGGAAGGAAGCGCGCCCGCGCAGGGCCTTCATCGGCACCGTGGCCTCTGCCGCTTTGTCGGCGGCATCGGCGATTTCGCGTACCGTCTTGCCTTGCGCCAATGCCTCATACACCGGCTGCAGCACGTCGAGCATGGTTTTTTGTCCCGGCTGCGATTTGCCGCGCGCCGCGACCGCTTCGATCGCCTTGTCCAATGCCGCCGCCAGCGCAGTGCGATCCGGGACAGCGGGCAGTTCCTTGCCGAGCGCCATGAACAACGTGCCGAACAAGGGACCGGAAGCGCCGCCCACGGTCATCACCAGCTTGGTGCCGACAGCCTTCAGCGCCTCGGGCAGCGGCTTCGCTGAAAAGGCGTCGGCCTCGGCGCGCACGGCTTCGAAGCCGCGCTTCATGTTGAGCCCGTGGTCGCCGTCGCCGATCGCCTGGTCGAGCGCGGTCAATTCCTCGGCATGCGCCGCGATCGTGTCCGCCGCTGCTGCGATCAGCTTTGAGAAATCGGATGCGGCCATTCTTGGTCCTTTATGCCGGGGCGAACAGCGCCGCCACGGCAGCGAAAACCTCGGCGACGGCGAAGGCGCCGGGATCCGCTACGTCAAGCTGCCTGCCAATATAGGCAGAACGGCCGGCCTTTGCCTTCCGCATCGCGGCAGTTGCCTCGGCGCCTTGCCGCGCCGCCTTGGCGGCTGCTTCCAGCCCGCTTGCGTCGAATGCCCTCAGCGCCGGCTCCAGCGCATCGACCATGGTGCGGTCGCCGATCCTGGCACCGCCATAAAATGACATTCGTCCGAGGCCGGCAAGCAGCGCCTTGGGCAGAGTTGCGCCAAAACCCAAAGTCTGCGAGGCGGCGGTGAAGAAGATCGACAGAAGCACGCCGCTGGAACCGCCCATCGAAGTGCCAAGCGCATCGCCGATCGCGGCAAGCGTGGCCGCGCGATCGGCAAGCGGCAGGGTGTCGATGCGCTCGAGCACGCTGCGCGCCCCGGTTGCCATGGTCGATCCGGTATCGCCGTCGCCTGCCTTGGCGTCCAGCGCGTTGAGGGGCTCTTCGAGCGCGATCAGCCTTTGGCAGGCGGCCCTGATCAGCCGCTCGGCGGCCGCATCGCGGCTGGCGGGCTTTGGGGCTGTGCCGGTAACAGGCTCGGGCATCGCGACAACGACCGGCTGACGAACCGGTTTTGCCGGTGGCCAGGCATGCGGGCCGACAGCCGCAAGCAGCGCCGCCTCGCGCGCCGGGTTCAGCTTGAGCAGCGACAGCGAGAAACCGTTCATATTGAGCGCCGTCATCAGATGCCCGGGACCGATCGTCAGCGTCACGGCCTTGGCGAGCGGCGAGGACAAAACGGCGTTGGCGATGAGCGACATTTCGAGCGGCGGCACCGAGCCAAGATTGTTGATCAGCAAGCCATAGTGATCGCCGGGATCCAGCTGCGCGGCGAGGCGCTCCGCCATGATGGCGACGAATGCGCCCGCGCTTTGCAGCGGGATACGCTCGACGCCCGGCTCGCCATGGATGCCGAGGCCAAGCTCGCCATCGTCAGCGCCGAAGCGCTCCTCATGCGCCTGCCCGGGGATCGAACAGGAGGAGAGCGAGATGCCGAGCGAAACGATGTCCTTAGCCGCCGCGCGGGCCGCCGCGGCTACCGATGCCAAGTCATCCCCGGATTCCGAAAGGTGCCCGGCGATCTTGTGCACGAACAGCGTGCCGGCGACGCCACGCGGCTGTGCGATGTCCGGCAGCGCTATGTCGTCGGCAACAATCACCATCTCGACCGCGAAACCTTCGGCGCGCGCCTTCTCGGCCGCCAGGCCGAAATTGAGCCGGTCGCCGGTGTAGTTCTTGACCACCAGCAGACAGCCGGCCGGCCCTGTCGTCGCGCGGATCGCCGCCAGCACCGCCTCCACACTGGGCGAGGCGAAGATCTCGCCGGAGACGGCCGCAGTCAGCATGCCGGCGCCGACGAAGCCGGCATGCGAGGGCTCATGACCCGCGCCGCCGCCCGACACCACGGCCACTTTCGTCTTGTCCCAGTCGGCGCGCAGCACGACCTTGATCTCGGGATAGCCATCGAGGCGGGCGAGCGTGCCCGATCCCGCCGTGGCGAGGAAACCGTCGAGCGCCTCTGTGACGATCGTGTCCTTGCGGTTGAAAAAGTGCTTCATGGATTTCGTCCAGTCCGTATCTGCGGTCGTCATTCGGTGTGCTAATATCTAAGGCGTCGCAGCTACATCAGTCTTTGCCCGTCCGAGCCGAAATAGAGCGGGGCGATGTAGCGGATCGTTACTCTGTCCCCCTTTGCGAGCGGCGTGTCGGGATCGGTCAGCGTCACCAGCTTCTTCGCCCCCACCGTCACATGCAGGTGGTTCTGGTCGCCGAGATGCTCGACCCAGTCGACGACGCCGTCGGCATTGCCGTTCATCGCCTTTTCGATCGCGAGATGTTCGGTGCGGGCGCCGATCGTCGTCGTTCCGGCCGGCGCGCCGCCGTCGGGCAGCAGCCCGGCCGGCAAAAGGTTGATCGCCGGCTGGCCGAGGCGGGCCGCGACATGGAGGTTCGCCGGCTCCGAATATATCGCGCGCGGCGTGCCGATCTGCACCAGCACGCCGTCGGCGAGGATGCCGATGCGGTCGGCCATGGTCATCGCCTCGATCTGGTCGTGCGTGACATAGAGCATGGTGGCGCCGAGCTCGGACTGGATACGCTTCAGCTCGAGCCTGAGATCGGCACGCAGCTTGGCGTCGAGCGAGGAGAGCGGCTCGTCCATAAGGTAGATCGCGGGCTTGCGCACCAGCGCGCGGCCGATGGCGACACGCTGCATCTCGCCGCCCGACAATCGTGTCGAGCGGTTGTCGAGCTTGTGGTCGATTCGCACCATGCGCGCCACTTCCTCGACACGGCGCCGCACAGCGTCCTCCGGAAAACGCCGTGCCGGCGAGCGCAGCGGGAAGGCCAGATTGTCGAACACCGAAAGATGCGGGTAGAGCGAATATTGCTGGAAGACGAAGGCGGTGTCGCGTTCGGCCGGCGACAGCGCCGTCGCGTCATGGCCGCCGATGTGGATCGTGCCGCTGTCCGGCCGCTCCAGCCCCGCGATCAGCCTGAGCGTCGTCGTCTTGCCGGCGCCGGTCGGCCCAAGCAGCACGACGAATTCGCCGTCCTTGATCGCGAGGTCGAGATTGCTGACCGCGACGGTCTCGCCGAAGCTTTTGGTCACGCCCTGGAGATTGACATCAGCCATGGCGCGCCTCCGCTGCCTGATCATGCATGGCGGTCCTGACCGCGCGTCCAGTGCCCTTTTCGAACAGCGAAAGCCGCGCGCTGCTCAGCGTCAGCCCAACCTGCTCGCCGGGACTGAGATGGATGCCGGCCGGCACGCGGGCCTTGATGATGCCGTCGGCCGTCTCCACCGCGACGATCTGGGTGGTGCCGAGATATTCGGTGCCGTAGATCGCGCCGCGCAGCTTCGAGCCATCGTCGAAACGGATGTGCTCGGGCCGGATGCCGAGCGCCATGTCGGCGGGTGCCACGTCCTCGCGCACCTCCGGCACAGGCACTTTCGCGCCCTGAACGACGATCTCCTTCGCGCCCTTCGCCAAGCCGCCGCCGAAGCGCAGAAAATTCATCGGCGGCGAGCCGATGAAATCGGCGACGAACATGGTCGCCGGCCGGTCGTAGATCTCGCGCGGCGTGCCGAACTGCTCGATGACGCCGTGGTTCATCACCGCTATTTTGTCGGCCATCGACATCGCTTCCATCTGGTCATGCGTGACATAGACGGTCGTGGCATGGATGCGGTTGTGCAGCTCGCGCAGCTCATGCACCATCAGGTCGCGGAACTCGGTATCCAAAGTGCCGAGCGGCTCGTCCATGAGAAAACATTTCGGACGTCGCACGATGGCGCGGCCGAGTGCGACGCGCTGGCGGTCGCCGCCGGCGAGGCCCGACACGGATTTGTCGAGCAGATGGTCGATGCGCAGCAGCTTCGCCGTCTCCTCGACGCGGCTGCGGATCTCGGCCGAAGGCATGCCCTGCGCCAGCAGTGGGAAGCCGATGTTCTTGCGCACATTCATATGCGGATAGAGCGCGAAGAGCTGGAAGACGAAGGCGATGTCGCGCTCGCGCGCCCGGCGCATGGTGACATCCTCGCCGCCGAGCAGGATCTTGCCGCCGGTCGGCAGTTCGAGGCCGGCGATCATTCGGAGCGTTGTCGTCTTGCCGCAGCCGGAAGGCCCGAGCATGACGAAGAATTCGCCGTCCTCGACGACGAAATTGGAATCCTGCACGGCGACGAATGCGCCGAAGGCCTTCCTCAGGTTCTGAACACGGATCTCGGCCATCTCTATTCCGGGAATTTCGAGACGATGATGAACATCACCGTGCCGGCAAGCATGGTGATGAAGGAATACGTGTAGAGCGCCAGCGCGAAGGGCTGGAACAGCATCAGGAAACCGATCGCGATGATCGCGGTCGCGATGTTTTCCATCAGGCCGCGCCTTGCCCAGCGGGGCCAGGAGGAGCGTTTGGAGACAGCGCGGCTCATGCGTTCCTCCCGTTCTTCTCCCCCGTTACGAGGAGAGATGGTTGCCAGGTGGTTCCCCCACTCCGTCGCTGCTTCGCAGCGCCACCTCTCCCCCCTCCGGAGGGAGAGGAAGGGAGCCAGGCTGAATGAAGTTCGCGTCCTTCCTCTCCCCCGTCGATCGGGGGAGAGGTGTCGAGCGACGCTCGACGGAGTGGGGGTCGACTTATTCCCACATCAATCATTTGCGCACCGCGCCGAAGGTGATGCCGCGCAGCAATTGCTTGCGGAGCAGGATGGTGAAGACGAGGATCGGCACCAGGAAGATGGTCGTGCCCGCCGCCACCGCAGGCCAGTCCTGGCCGCCCTCGCCGATGATGGTCGGGATGAAGGGAGGCGCGGTCTGCGCCGTGCCTGAGGTGAGCAGCGCTGCGAACGCATATTCGTTCCAGGCGAAGATCAGGCAGAAGATGGCGGTCGCGGCGATGCCGGTCGTCGCCTGCGGCAGCACGGTGCGCCAGAAGGCCTGCAGCCGCGTGTAGCCGTCGATCATCGCGGCCTCTTCGTACTCGCGCGGGATCTCGTCGATGAAGCCCTTGAGCAGCCAGACCGCCAGCGAGACGTTGACCGCGGTGTAGAGCAGGATCATGCCGAGCGCGGTGTCGGAGAGGCCAAGCTCGCGGTACATCAGATAGATGGGAATGGCCACCGCGATCGGCGGCATGAAGCGCGTCGACAGGATGAAGAACAGAAGATCGTCGGCGAGCGGCACCTTGAAGCGCGAGAAGCCATAGGCCGAGAGCGTGCCCAGGAACACCGCGCAGAACGTAGAGCCGAAGGCGATGATCAGCGAGTTGACGAAGCGTGGCAGGAAGTTCGACGGGCCGGCGATGACCATGTTGCGCTTGCGCACGGTCTCGTCGCAGAAGCCGGTCGCCGGCCCCAGCGCGTTGATATATTCCGGCGTCTGGCGGGTCCGGGTCGTGAAGAGGTTGCAATAGCCCTCGGTGCTCGGCTGGAAGACGATCTTAGGCGGATAGGCGATCGAATCCGGCGGCGTCTTGAAGCTGGTGGCGAAGATCCAGAGCAGCGGCACGATCGAGATCAGCGCATAGGCTATGATGATCGTGCCGGCGATCAGCTTCGCGTTCGACGACGGGGCGACGACGGAATGGGCGGTGGTCAGGCTCATCTCTGCTTCACCTTGTTGAGGGCCTTGACGTAGATGTTGGCCAGCCCGAACACGGCGACGAACAGGATGATGGCGAAGGCCGAGGAATAACCGGTGCGCCAGCTTTCGAAAGCCTGCCGCTTCAGCGTGATCGAGGCGACCTCGGTGGTCGAGCCGGGTCCGCCGCCGGTGAGCAGGTTGACCATATCGAACATCTTGAAGTTCTCGATGCCGCGGAACAGCACCGCCAGCATGATGAAGGGCAGCGCCATAGGCAGCGTGATCGACCAGAACTGACGCCAGTTGGAGGCGCGGTCGACCTCGGCCGCTTCGTAGATGTATTCGGGAATCGAGCGCAGCCCGGCGAGGCAGATCAGCATCACGTAAGGCGTCCACATCCAGGTGTCCACGATGATGATCGCCCACGGCGCGAGTTCGACATTGGACAGCATCTGCACATTCGTCGGAGGAATGCCGGTGACGAAGGAGACGACGTAGGAAAACAGGCCGATCTGCGGCTCGTAGAGAAAGCGCCAGAAATTGCCGACCACCGCCGGCGACAGCATCATCGGCACCAGGATGATGGTGGTCCAGAAAGCGTGGCCGCGGAATTTGCGGTCGATGAGCCAGGCCAGCGTGAAGCCGATCACCGTCTGCAGGAGGATCGTCCAGAAGACGAAATGAGCCGTGGTCTGCATGGCGATCCAGATATCCTGGTCGCCGAGGATGCGCCGGTAGTTGGCGAGCCCCAGATTCTTCACAACCTCGTTGGGGCGGTTGGCCCGGTAATTGGTGAAGGAGAGATAGATCGCCCAGAACAGCGGGAAGATGTTGATGGCCAAAAGCAAAAGGATCGTCGGCGAGATGAACAGCCAGGCGAGGCCCTTGTCGCTGATGCCCCGGATCTTCTTGGCCAACGGTTCCGGTGTGGCCCGGGCAACGTTGTCCGCAGTCCGATCGAGCATGGTTAATCCTGCTTCGGTCACGTCAAGTCTCGACAATGGAATTTATCTGAACTGCGTCCCGTGCCAAGGCGGCACGGGACGCTGCGATCAAGCTCGGGAGGAGCTTTACATCTTGCCCCGACTACATCTTGCCATCGTCCTGGAAGATCTGCGTCCAGTCCTTGACGAGGCCGTCCAGCGCATCCTTGGCCGAGCCCTGGCCGGCGACGACATAGTCGTGGAAGCGCTTCTGCGAGGCCTGCAGCAGCGGCGCGTAGCTCGGTTCCGCCCAGAAGTCCTTCACGATGGCCATGGAGTCGAGGAAGGCCTGCGCGTAAGGCTGGCTGGACGGGAATTTCGGGTCCTTGACCACCGAGTTCAGGCAGGAATAGCCGCCGAGCGACCACCACTTGGCCTGCACGTCCTTGTTGGCGAACCACTTGATGTATTTCAGCGCCGATTCCTGCTTGTCGGAATAGGAGACCACCGAGATGCCCTGGCCGCCGAGCTGCGCGAACTGGTCGCCGTCGGGGCCTTTCGGATTAACGAAGTAGCCTATTCTGTCGCCACCGACATTCTCGTCCTTCTGCAGGCCGGGCCAGGTGAAGGCGAAGTTCATGTGCATCGCCACCTGCCCGGATTTGAAGGCGTCGACGCCTTCGCCCATGTAGCTGTTGGAGGCGCCGGGCGGCGTGCAGCAATCATAGAGCGCCTTGTAGAACTCGAGACCCTTCACCGATTTCTCGGAGTTGACGAAGCCTTCCATTTCGTAGGGCTTCTTGGGGTTCTCATATTGGAAGCCGTAGCTGTAGAGCACGTCCATGGCGCCCATGGTGATGCCTTCCGAGCCGCGCTCGGTATAGATCGAGGCACCATAGACGGTCTTGCCGTCGATCTGCCGCTTCTGGAAGAACTCGGCGATCTGCTTCAGCTGGTCGAAGGTGGTCGGCGGGGCGAGGTCCCAGCCATATTTCTCCTTGAATTCCTTCTGCAGCTCGGGCCGCGAGAACCAGTCTTTGCGATAGGTCCAGCCGACGACGTCGCCCATGGCTGGCAGCGCCCAGTAGTTCGGCGTGTTCTTCGGCCATTCCGAATAGCCGACCACGGTCGCCGGCACGAAGTCGTCCATGCTGATCTTCTCCTTGTCGAAGAAGTCGTTCAGCTTGACGTAATGGCCGTTCTCGGCGGCGCCGCCGATCCACTGGCTGTCGCCGATGATCAGGTCGCAGAGCTTGCCGTGCGAGTTGAGCTCGTTGAGGAATCGGTCGGCGTAATTGGTCCACGGCACGAACTCGAACTTCATGCCGATGCCGGTTTCCTTGGTGAAGTCCTTGGACAGTTCCACGAGCGCGTTGGCCGGATCCCAGGCCGCCCAGCACAGCGTCAGGTCTTCCGCATGCGCGACGTTCCAGACGGCTGTCGACGCAAAGATCGCCGAGGCCAGTCCCAACGCCAGTTTCAAGGTCGATTTCATGCCTTACCTCCCATTTGCGAAACGCGTCCGGATGACGGTTTCAAGAGCCCTCGACCCTCGCTCCTCCGAGGGCCTAAACAAGGCACGCTATGCGCTGCCGATGTTTAGTAATTTGTTTAGTGATGCTCTTTTTACTAAACAACGCAAGCGAATTCGTTGCTGCGCCGCAGCATGGCGAGCCGTGTCATTGAAATCGTTGGGAAATGATCGCCGGACGTTTCCGGCCTGCTGCCGTCAGTTGGTCGGGACGGCCGGGCCTGGGCTTGTCGTCACCGGCCGGATCGATGGCGCCGGCGGCAGCAATGCGCGTATGTCTGCGAAGGGAAAGATCGGCTCGAAGCGGAAGGCCTCCGCCAGCGCGCCGGAGGCGCCGTTGCACTGGCCGGCGCGAAACTCGTTCTGGAGGCGCGCCCTGTGCACATAATGCTCCGGGCCTTGCGACTGGTGCGCCCGGATCGCTTCAGCCTTGACGTCCCAATGCTGCGAAATCTCGACATAGTGCGTCGGCGAAAAACCGGTGCCGCCGAGCGTGTCGACATGCAGCACCGGGACCGCGAAGGATGCGGCGATGCGCACGCCGTCGGACAGGGCGCGGTGGTCGCCATGATAGTCGTAGGGCGCATGGGTGATGGCGAGATCGGGCTTCACCTCGCCGATCAGCGCCTTTAGCGCCGCAATGAACGCGGCGTCGGCGACGAGCTCGCCGTCGGGAAAGTCGAGGAAGCGCGGCTCGACGCCGAGCAGGCCCGCCGCCTTGGCCGCTTCCTCGCGCCGCAACCGGGCAAGCACCTTGCGGTCGCCCATGCCGCCTCTGGCACCATCGGTGGCTATTGCGAAAGTCAGTTCTGCGCCTTGCGCGGCATAGGCGGCCAGCGTACCGAACATGAATATCTCGATGTCGTCGGGATGCGCCCCCAGCGCCAGTATCTTCATGTCTTCTCTCCCGGAAATGGTATCGTGCCGAACGGAATCCTGCTCGCCCTTCTCGCCTACGCAAACTATTCGTTCAGCGACGCCGTCATCAAGGGTCTGGGCGGGCAACTGACCGTCTTCGAGATCGGTTTCTTCGTGACCTTGTTTGCCGGCTGTTTCCTCTTCTTCACTCGGCCGAAGGAGGAACGCTGGCGCGATTTCTGGCGCACCAGGCGGCCGTGGGCCGTTCAGGCGCGCGCCTTGGCCGGCATCATGTCTGGCGTGCTCAGCGTCTATGCCTTCACCACCATTCCGCTGGCGGAGGTCTACGCCCTGCTGTTTCTGGCCCCGTTGCTCGTCACCGTGCTTTCGACCGTCATCCTCAAGGAAAAGGTCGGTCCCTGGCGGTGGCTGGCCGTGGTTGCAGGCTTTGTCGGCGTCATGCTGGTGGTGCGGCCAGGCTTTCGCGACTTGCATCTCGGCCATCTCGCCGCCTTTGCCAACGCCTTCGTCGCGGCAGCCATCGTCATCCTGATGCGCTCTCTCGCCCAGCAAGAAAAGCGCACCACCATGTTGGGCACGCTGATCGGCTACGGCCTGCTGTTCAACGGCGCCGGAGCCGCCGCAACCTCGTTTTCGCTTCCCAGTCTGTGGCAACTGGGCTGGCTGGTCCTGGGCGGTCTGTTTACTGCCGGCGGCCAATTGCTGCATCTCCTGGCGGCCAAATATGCACCCGCCAACCGCATCGCGCCGACGCATTATTCGCAGATCGTCTGGGCGGTCATCCTCGGTGCTATGTTCTTCAACGAACATCCCGACGCGATGACACTGGTCGGCCTTGCAGTCGTCGGCGCCTCTGGCCTCCTGACCATGGTGCGCGAGGAAGTACGGCTTGGCACCGTGCGCTGGAACCCGTTTACGCGCGCTCGGCTTTGAGTTGCGCAGCAATCGCGACCGCTGATATGCGGGCGACATGACGACGAAACCCTTGCCGGAGCTTCCGGTCACCGCTGTGCTGCCGGCACTTGGCGAAGCGCTCTCGGGGCGCAACAGCGCCGTGCTGGTGGCGCCGCCAGGCGCCGGCAAGACGACGCTGGTGCCGCTGGCCCTGCTCGACGCGTCTTGGCTAGGGCAGGGCCGGATCGTGCTCCTCGAGCCGCGGCGGCTCGCCGCCCGCGCCGCCGCGCGCCGCATGGCCGAGTTGCTGGGCGAGGAGCCCGGCGGCACGGTGGGTTACGCCATGCGCATGGAGAACCGGACCTCGGCGCGGACAAAGATCCTGGTCGTCACCGAAGGCGTGCTCTCGCGCATGATCCTCGACGATCCGGAGCTGCCGGGCGTCTCGGCGGTTATCTTCGACGAGTTCCACGAGCGTTCGCTGGACGGCGATTTCGGCCTGGCGCTGGCGCTTGACGTGCAGGGCGCGCTGCGGCCGGACCTGCGTCTGCTGGTCATGTCGGCGACGCTCGACGGCGCGCGCGTCGCGAAGCTTTTGTCGGAAGCGCCGGTGATCGAAAGTGAGGGCCGCGCCTTCCCGGTCGAGATCCGCTACGACGAACGACCGGCCGGTACGGCGATCGAGGATGCCATGACTAAGGCCGTGCGCTCTGCGTTGGCTGGCGAGCAAGGCAGCGTGCTCGCCTTCCTGCCTGGACAGCGCGAGATCGAGCGCACCGCCGAGCGGCTCGCGGGCAATGTCGCGGCCGACACCGACGTCGTTCCGCTCTACGGCCAGCTCGACAACAAGGCGCAGGATCAGGCGATCAGGCCGGCGCCGGCCGGCCGCCGCAAGGTGGTGCTGGCGACCTCGATCGCCGAGACCTCGATCACCATCGACGGCGTGCGCGTCGTTATCGATTCCGGCCTGTCGCGGCTGCCGCGCTACGAGCCGGCGAGTGGCCTGACCAGGCTAGAGACAGTGCGCGTCAGCAGGGCTTCGGCCGATCAGCGCGCCGGCCGCGCCGGGCGCACGCAAGCCGGTGTGGCGGTGCGCCTGTGGCGCGCGGAGCAGACCGCGTCGCTTCCCGCCTTCACGCCGCCGGAAATCCTCGAGGCCGATCTGTCCGGCCTGCTGCTCGACTGCGCCGCTTTCGGCGTCGCCGACCCGTCGAGCCTTTCATTCCTCGATCCGCCGCCGGCCCCGGCGCTCAACGAGGCGAGGGTTCTGCTCAGGGCGCTGCACGCCATCGATGAGGCAGGGCGGCTTACGGAAGCAGGCGCCGCCATGCGCAAGCTGGTGCTGCCGGTGCGGCTGGCGCATATGGTGGCCGAAGCGGCGAAGACCGGCCATGCGCGGGATGCGGCGACGCTTGCCGTGCTCTTGACCGAGCGTGGGCTGGGCGGCGACAGCGCCGACCTGGAGCGGCGTCTGATCCGGTTTCGCGGCGAGAAATCCTCCCGCGCCAATGCCGCCAGGCAGCTCGCCGAGCGTTTGGCCAGGCAGGCCGGTGGCGGGCGGGGCGGCGAGGCGGCCTCCGCCGGCGCCCTCCTCATCCACGCCTGGCCGGATCGCGTGGCAAGGGCGCGCGGCGAGCGAGGCCGCTTCGTGCTTGCCAACGGCTCGGGCGCAATGGTCGACGCCGCCGATCCGCTCGCCAATGAAACCTGGCTCGTCGTCGCCGACCTCCAGGGCAAGGCGCAGAACGCCCGCATCACCGCCGCCGCCCCTGTTGAAGAAGCGGATATCCGCGCCGCCCTCGCAGACCGCATCGAGACCAAGCGCGAGGCGAGCTTCGACCGCGAGCGCCGTGCCGTGCGCATGCGCGAGACTGCCAGGCTCAGCGCTATCACGCTTTCCGGGCGCATGCTGCCGGCGCCGTCCGGCGCGGATGCCGACCGCGCCATTCTCGTTGCTTTGCGCGAGCATGGCCTGTCGCTGCTCGACTGGGGCAAGGAGGCGGAGACGCTCCGTCAGCGGCTCGGCTGGCTGCATCGCGGCCTCGGCGCGCCCTGGCCGGACGTTTCCGATGCCGCGCTTCTGGACCGGCTCGACGACTGGCTCCTGCCGTTTCTCGCCGGCGACGCCTCCTTCGCAGCAATCAAGCCGGCGACTTTGTCTTCGGCGCTCATGGCGCTGGTCCCGCACGACCTGCAGCGCAAGGTCGACTCGCTGGCGCCGACCCATTTCGACGCTCCGTCCGGCAGCCACGTGCCGATCCGCTATGACGGCGAATGGCCGGTGCTTTCGGTCCGTGTGCAGGAGCTGTTCGGCCTTGACCGTCATCCGGCAATCGCCAACGGCACCGTGCCGCTGACGCTGGAATTGCTGTCGCCGGCGCACCGGCCGATCCAGACGACGCGCGACCTCCCTGGCTTCTGGCGCGGTTCCTGGGCCGATGTGCGCACCGACATGCGCGGCCGCTATCCAAAGCATGTCTGGCCGGAAAACCCGCTTCTGGCCGCCGCCACCAGCCGCGCCAAGCCACGCGGGACTTGACGAAGCTCTATCGCTTCCGCTCCTGCGGCTGTAATCCTTGACCATGATCAACATCCTGCGCGCGCCCGATTCCCAGCAGAGCCAGCGGCTGCGGCTCAACACGCTGATCCGTCTGCGCTGGCTCGCCATCGTCGGCCAGAGCATTGCGGTGCTCGTCGTCGCCTATGGACTGAAGTTCCCGCTGCCGGTGTCGATGTGCTTCGCGCTGATCGCCTGCTCGGCCTGGATGAACCTCTGGCTGACCTTCCGCTATCCGGCGGCGCATCGGCTCACCCCGTTTTCGGCCTTTGCCATCCTCACCTTCGACGGCATCCAGCTCACCGGCCTGCTTTACATGACCGGCGGCCTGACCAATCCGTTTTGCGTGCTGCTTTCGGTGCCGGTCGTCATCTCGGCCGCGTCGCTGCCGCTGCGCTTCACCGCGATCCTCGGCGCGCTGGTCATAGTGGCTGCAACCCTTCTGGTGTTCTTCCACCTGCCGCTGCCCTGGTACGAGGGATCGCCACTGGCGATGCCCTTCATCTATGTCGCCGGCATATGGATGGCGGTCTTCGCATCGATAGCCTTCACCGCCATCTATGCCTTCCGCGTTGCGGCGGAAGCGCGCCTGCTCGCCAATGCGCTTGCCGCCACCGAGCTGGTGCTGCAGCGCGAGCAGCATCTGTCGGCGCTGGACGGGCTGGCCGCCGCCGCCGCGCATGAGCTCGGCACGCCTCTGGCCACCATCACCGTGGTGGCCAAGGAGATGGAAAAGGCGCTCGGCAAGGACCCGAAATACGGCGAGGACGTCAAGCTCCTGCGCTCGCAGAGCGAGCGTTGCCGCGAGATCCTGAAGCGGCTGACCAGCCTTTCCTCGGAGGGCGAAGCGCATCTGTCGCGCATGCCGCTCACCTCGCTGATCGAGGAGGTGACGGCGCCGCATCGCGATTTCGGCATCTCGATCCAGCTGCGGCCCGGCGAGCGCATCGGCCCCGAGCCGGTCGGCCAGCGCAACCCCGGCGTCATCTACGGGCTCGGCAACCTGGTCGAGAACGCCGTCGATTTCGCCCGCAGCTCCGTCACCGTAAGCTGGAGCTGGGACAATGAGGCGGTTACCTTCTCCATCATTGATGACGGGCCGGGATTCCCGGCCGAGATCATCGACCGCATCGGCGAGCCCTATATGTCGACGCGCCAGGGCACGGAGGCCGGCGGCGGCCTGGGGCTCGGACTGTTCATCGCCAAGACCTTGCTGGAGCGTTCCGGCGCAACCATCGATTTCCGCAATTCGAGCGGGCTCGGCGAAGGCGCGGTGGTGCAGATATCCTGGCCGCGCGGCCTCTTCCTCAACCAGGAACAGGCCTCGGCCACCATGTTCGACAATGCCTAAACCTCGGTTGGATAGCGCGTAACCTTTGCAATTGCCGCATGGCAGCTCTGTTGCCGGCTCTAAAAATTGGACATTGCCCTTGCGGGACTGTATCTGCGTAAAAGTGAGGCATGTCGCCTAAAACTGTGCAGCGGCTTGGGAAGACGATATGCCCGGAAACAAGGATCGGAAGGGTCTTCGGCAGAATAGGTTCTGCGTGGCGCGCTTCAGGTCAGTAGGATGCCGATAAGATGAGCGGAGACGAAACGACTGGCGCAATGGTCGAGGGCGAGGACACCTCGCTGCTCATCGTCGAGGATGACAAGCCGTTCCTCACCCGGCTTGCCCGGGCCATGGAGACAAGGGGCTTCGTGGTCGAGACGGCGGAGAGCGTGGAAGAGGCGGTCGCCAAGGCGCGCGCCCATCCGCCGGCTTATGCGGTGGTCGACATGCGGCTCGGCGACGGCAACGGCCTCGATGTCGTGGCGGCCATCCGCGAGAAGCGCGACGACGCCCGCGCCATCATCCTGACCGGCTACGGCAACATCGCCACCGCCGTGACGGCGGTGAAGCTCGGCGCCGTCGACTATCTTTCCAAGCCCGCCGATGCCGACGATGTCTTCGCCGCGCTCACCCGCACCTCAGGCGAGCGCGCGGCGCCCCCGGAAAATCCGATGTCGGCCGACCGCGTGCGCTGGGAGCACATCCAGCGCGTTTACGAAATGTGCGACCGCAACGTTTCTGAAACGGCGCGCCGCCTGAACATGCACCGCCGCACGCTGCAGCGGATTCTCGCAAAGCGGGCGCCGCGTTAGGTATCGCTGAGCGCGCAGTATTATGCGCCCGAGGCCGGCCTCAGTCCGGCTTGTATTGAAATGCCAACCCACCAAAGTCAGCGCTGCCCCTCATCGCCCTGCCGGGCACTTCTCCCCGTATAGTGACGGGGAGAAGGGGCTGCCCGCAGCCTTGGCGCCCTTCTTGCAACGCTTGTGATTGGCGAAACCGCGGGGACAGCGCCCTTCTCCCCGTTCACGGGGAGAAGATACCGGCAGGCAGATGAGGGGCAGCGCTAGCGCTCGGAACTGGAGGAGAGGGCAGCGACGATTGCCTTCGATGCTTGCCCGGCCGTTGAAGTTTCAGCATCATCGCGCCGCCGAAAGGGAAGCGAGGAGGCGGAATGCAAGACGAACGGCCGAAATCGATCCTGCGCGAGTTCCTCGACGGCGAGGCCGCAGGCGGCATCATCCTGATGGTGGCCGCGGCCCTTGCGCTGATCGTCGCCAATTCGCCTTTGGCTGAAACCTATTTCGCCGTCCTGCATGCCTATCTCGGGCCGCTCAGTGTCTCGCACTGGATCAATGACGGGCTGATGGCGGTGTTCTTCCTGCTGGTCGGACTGGAGATCAAACGCGAGATACTGGACGGACAGCTCTCGACCTGGCCGCGCCGCGTGCTGCCCGGCATAGCCGCCGCCGGCGGCATGGCGGTGCCGGCGCTGGTCTATGTCCTGATCAACCGCGACAATCAGGCAGCGCTTTCCGGCTGGGCGGTCCCCACCGCCACCGACATCGCCTTCGCGCTCGGCGTGCTTTCGCTGCTCGGCAGCCGCGTGCCCGCCTCGCTGAAGGTCTTCCTCACCGCTCTGGCCATCATCGACGATCTCGGCGCCGTCGTCATCATCGCGCTGTTCTACACCAGCGGCCTGTCGCTCGCCTATCTGGCCGCCGCCTTCGTCGTCATCGCCTTGCTCGTCCTGCTCAATCGCATGCGGGCCATGAAACTCTGGCCGTATCTCCTGCTTGGCGTCGTCTTATGGGTGCTGGTGCTGAAGTCGGGCGTGCATGCCACGCTGGCCGGCGTCGCGCTGGCGCTCACCATCCCACTGGAGCGTTCTCCCGGCATCAGCCAGGATCTCGAACAGTCGCCGCTGCACCGGCTGGAGCACGGCCTGCATAGGCTCGTGCCCTTCCTCGTCATCCCGATCTTCGGCTTCGCCAATGCCGGCGTCTCGCTCGGCGGCCTGAGCCTTGCGGCCCTTGTCGAGCCGCTGACCCTGGGCGTCGCTGCCGGCCTGGTCCTCGGCAAGCTGGTCGGTGTTTTCGGCTCCTCGGCGCTGGCGATCCGGTTCGGCCTCGCCGACCTGCCGGCCAATGCCGGTTGGCTGCATATGCTGGGCATTTCGCTCTTGTGCGGCATAGGCTTCACCATGAGCCTGTTCATCGGCCTGCTCGCCTTCGCCTCCGACCCGGCGCTTCAGGACGCGGTGAAGGTCGGCATCCTTGCAGGCTCGCTGCTTGCCGCGCTGCTGGGCGCCGCCGTGCTGCTGACGGCGCCTGCGGCCGGCGGGGCCGATGAGGACGTGGAGTAGGGCGCGCGGCGACGCCTATTTCCTCGTTCCCGCGAAGGCGGCCCACTTCGTGGGACGGGGAACCGGACTACTCGCTCTCGCCATCCAGCGCCGGCACGGCGACGCCGGCAAGCTCGGCTGCCAAGAGCCGCGCGGCGCCCGCGCGGGCGATCCGCAGCATCAGCGCCTTGCGTGTTGCCGCCGCCATGCGGTGTTCCGGCGCATCGCGCAGGATCTCCGCGCCATAGCCGTCCGAGAGGATGAAGCCGCATTCCTCGGGAAAGATGTCCTGGGCAACGCCGGGATGGGTGGCGAAGAAGAAGCGGTCGGAATGCAGCCGGTAGTCCGGCCATTTGCGGTCGACTCTGAAATCCTCGATCGAGGATTTGATCTCGATGATCCAGATGTCGCCCTGCCTGGTCAGCGCGACGAGATCGGCGCGCCGCCCGGTCGCCAGGGACAACTCCGGCAGCACATGCGCGCCCATTTCGCTGAGCAGCCGCTGCACGCCGCGCCGCACCAGCATGGCGCGCTCGGACTGGCGGCCGTCGATCAAGGGATTGAGGGGAATCGGGGAAACGAGTGGCATGGGAGGCACCATGCCAGATTTTGTTCACGGTTTGAACCCCTGCCAGGCAGGCGATTATCTGGTTGACAAACCAAGAGCGCGATAGGAATATAATCCAGACAGGCCGGCACCACCCTGGAATTTTGACGATGGCATGGAACCCGTCCCCGAGAACGGAGTTTGGAATCGATTCGGGGACGGAATCCCATGGCACAAAGGCGGCCTCACGCTGGCGGTGAAGCCATTCGCTCGATGATCCGAAACGAGCAAAACCGCCGCGCATTACACAAGCTTTTAGGGCTGGAAGTCGATCCCGAATTGCCGCTCAACTTCGTCTCGCTGCTCAAGGCTCTTGAGGAGGCGGAAGAAAGCGAAGGGGGAAAGGACTCTACCCATTAATCTTTGGCGTCACTCCGCTTCCGCCGCGCCAATTCCTTTATCTGCTCATTGGTGAGCTTGGGCGCGTGGGCGATCTTGCCTAGAGCGGACTCGAAGGCTTCGTCGGACTGGTCCGTTCCAAGTTCCCGCGCGGCTTTGCGAAACTTCTCGACTTGCGATTCCTCCGCCCTTGGGGCGGGCTTCTTGGTCACTGGAAAGCATCTCCCTTGTCGCTGTCGTCCTCATAGACCAAATCAAAGCTATTTTCGAGGATTTGAAGCCAAAGCTTTCGCTTCGCCTTTGGCCAATGCGACCCAGCCGGGGGAAGCCTGCCGATCAAGCCACGGATGATTGGGTCGATAGAGGGCGGCTCATTCCCATTGCCGTCATCACCGCCCCCGGCTCGCCTTTCTTGAGGCGGAACTGATGTCGAACGTTCTGCTGCTACGGGCGCTGATTCCGAAGCGGAGGTCTGTTCCATGCGAGGACGCACGAGGCGGTCTTTTCCGCTATCAGAGAAGCCCGCATATTGTGCGGAGCGTTCGAACGCTTGCCGTGCGCGGTCGGTTTGTTTGGCCGGCACTCCCAACGTCTCCATTTCCCTTTCGAGCGCCTTCATCGGAGGCAGATTATGCCCCCGAAATTTTTCATAAATCTGATTGTAGAGGGGTACGGCCAAAAACGCCTCGACGCGCGCTGACCGTTCCGTTTCTGGCGCGACGATGCGCTTACCAATGTCGGACAGCCGAAAAGCGCTGCGGCCATCCTTCTCGACTAGTGCAAATGTCTTTGCCGCGCCAGTCTTCATGCGGAATGCTCCGCTAAGGGTTTGGCCCATCTCGGCGGCTAGTTCGTCCTGATCGCAGGAACTGAAGGCGCACCGGCTGTAAATAGCTCGGGCCACCTCTACCGCTCCCTCAAGCGATACGTAGGGGAAATCGATCAGGGACCGCTCACGCTTACTCTTGTCGTCGCCAGCTTCGCGCGCCGCGTTGGCCGCCTCGCTGAAATCAACCTTCTCGCCTGTCATGGAGACACCTCGCGCCTTCTAGATGGGCGGGACATTAACAGAACATGTCTCCCTGCGCAAGTTGGGCGCATAACGAACGCGCAAATCGAAAAGGCGCGATTGCAAAATCCCGAATCGTTCGTTATACGTGTTGGCGCCTACAAGCGGGCCAACATGATTCATGGAGGATAGGCAGTGAAGAGAACTGGTAGCCCCTCGCGCCACGGGTCATCGGCGCCTGAGGGGAGACTAAGGAAAGGCCGCCAAACCGATTGCAGCGGTGAGGCGGCCCAGATGACCAGCAGTCGGAAAGGGCGGTAGAGGCCCGCGACCACTAGAGCGTCACAGCCTAGAATCGCATCTCTGCCGCCTCTTTTCAAGGCCCACGCTCTGAAAAGAGGGTGTTGCGATGGTATGGGTCAATCCCTACACGCGCTTCCGTTTCGGACGCATCGAATCCGTCTGCGGCCATTTTCGCAGTCGATAAGACGGCGCTAGCGGCGTAGCCGCCTAGCCGTTCCGATCAACCAAATTGCCGGGGACTAGATCCCCGGCTTTTTCTTGCGGTGCCTTGCATATCGCCAGAGCGGCAATTCGAGTTGCACCGGCTTGCGGTAGTGTCGTCGCTTATCGTCAAGCAGGTCTGCGATAGGTGAGGCGCTTACCCTTGGCACCATTCAGGGCGATGAAAGCGCGGGTGCCGTCATCGACGCCAAGGGCTATGCGGTTCGAATAGCGGAAGTCGAATTCGGCAAGGTAGCGGTGCAGGTGGTGTTCGCTGCAATGCTGGTAAACGCCCTTCATGCCGCGCTTGAAGATCGAGAAGAAGCCTTCGACGGTGTTGGTGTGGACGTTGCCGCGAACGTATTCGTCCTTGGAATGCGTGACGAATTCGTGCGAGGCGAAATCCTGACCGGCGCGGCGATAGATACCGCTTTCGTCGGTCATCAACGCGCTTTCCTTGGCGATGTTTGCGCGGACGATTGGCATGACATTGCCCATGCGGGCGGTATCGACATGGAATGAACGGGCCTTGCCGCCGCGCTCGACAAGCGTGACGACCGTGTTCTTGTGGGCGCTGCCGCCGCGCTTGACGGGAGAACCCTGCAAACGACCGATATAGGTTTCGTCCGCTTCAACGGTCTTACCGCCGCCACCCATCGGGGAAAGCTCGCCAGACGCCATTGCAAGGCGAATGCGATGGCACAGGAACCAAGCGGCCTCATAGGTGCATTCGAGTATGCGGTGCATCTGGTGCGCGCTGATACCCTTCTTCGAGGCGCACATAAGGTGGATTGCCTGTAGCCACTTGGTAAGCGGCAGATGGCTTTCCTCGAAGATCGTGCCCATGCGGACGGTAAACTGCGAACGGCAGGCGCTGCACTTGTACAGGCCATGACGCTCGACGCCGTTCGGGTTCTTTTTGGAAGGCTTGGTGCGAACGCCCTTCAATGCGTAGTGGCGATCAACGCTACCGCACTTGGGGCAAACGGGACCGTTCGGCCACAGTATGGATTCGACATGCTCGAAAGCCTTGGCTTCGTCATGGAATTCGGGGCGGGACAGAACGGACATAGCGATAACTCCTTGGAATCGTTATCGCAGTTCCATTTGGGTTTGTCAACCAGATAATCGCCGCCAGGCATCGCCAAGGAAAGCCTGCTTATGGCCGACGAGAGCGGCACCTATCGTCGCGCCTACCATGATTTCGCCTTGCATGAATTCGGGACTCATCCCCCCGTCTTCTGATACCGTGAAAGACCCCGTAGGCGAGGGCGCTGCGGCAAACGACTCATCGCAGACGTTCAAGTTGAACAGCCTGCCAAAAAGCCGCCGCCTCCCAAGAAAGAAGGCTCACTGAGGGAAGGCGAGCGCGAATTAACCACTGGCATTCTGTCGAAAGGCGCCACGTTCCGTGTCATAGTCAGCGGGCATATAGGCGATAAGGAAATTGACCGGCTCATCCGAAAGCTAGATTGGACAAGGAAGTTCTGGTGGAGCCCGACGGCGCGGACGGAGACGATGTTTTGGCCAAGACGGTAGAACCCAAGAGGGCACAGAAGTTCCGCGAAGCCGACCGCGAGCGCGAAACGGACGACGGTGAAGAGAACTTCAACGCGCGCCTAAAGCACGTCGTCAAAGGAGCCCAGCCTAGGGAAGAGGCTCCGCCCTCGCCTAACAAGAAAGTCGCGAAGTCGCCGGCGCCGAAAGAAGACAAGAAGTCAAAGAAATGAAGGCTGGCTTGATGCCCTGATGCACGACGTCTGCGTGCGGTGGGGTTGGTGCGGTGCGGTCAAGGACGGCAAGTCGCTTCACATTACAGACTTCATTCCCAAAAGTGGCTTAGTAACGGCTGACCAGTTCGTTAACTGGGTTTTCCTAGGCGACGGCATGGACCCCTGTACGAATCCCAATAAATGGCAAAAACAAAAAAACGCCATTAGAGCAGCTTTTATCAAGTACATGGGGCGCTGAGGCCGTAGACGCGGCCCGTCTCCAGTGGGTTTCGGAATAGCGGCTATGTCAAATATATAATCGCCGCAGGTCGGGCGATTATATATTTGAAGAGGCTCCTCGCACGCCCGGGCGGAAGCGAGCAAAATCGAAGAGCGAGTAGGCCGCATTCATCCGCCGGGTTGGAGCCGGTTCATCGACTCGATCTCAGCGGGGACCGTGCATTGCACCCTGATTTGCAAAAGCTGTCTGCCAGTGATGTCGCGGACTGTGCAAACGATATCGCTGGTCTTTGCGTTTAGCAGCATTCGGCGGGCGATTTCGAAGGCTCGTTCCTTGGCCTCCTTCAGCCCCAGCAGTTCTTTCCCCCGGGCGTCGTGGTAGACATCCCCGCTATGAGAGAGCTCAAAGAAATATCTGGCCATGACGGATAACAAACGTCGCCGCTGGGAGAAAAAGTCCGGCTTTTTTGGTGGCACGGTGTTGCGTGTGGGAGCGGGGCAAGCGATCGAGAGGCAGGTCTGTCAAATCTATAATCGCCACAGGTCGGCGATTGTCGGCCGGTTCCTCCGGTCGGTGGGCGCAAAGCGAAAAGGCAGCGGTTGAAGCATATGTCTACGGCGACACCCGCTACGGCGAGTCTCCCGCTCGAAAATCATCCGCCAGAAGCCTGGCCAAGTGGTCGCGGCTCAGGCTCAATGTCTCTTTCAGGAACCACAGGAAGTTGCTCGGGCCGTCCGTCGCCAGGCCGTTTTCTTTTGCCTGGGAGATGACCGCGCGCTGGCGCTCGATCCGCTCTTCGATCTCGCGGATGTGCTGCTCGACCCGTTCGATGTCTTCCTGGAGACCCATGGCCGGCAATCTCATTTTGCGCGATCGTCAAAATAGCACCAAACCGGAAATGCGTGGAGCGTAAAGGATGCTCGAGCTGCGGTTCAGAGAAGATTAGGTTGCTAATCATAAGCCTCGGCAGCAATCTCGCCGTGAGAGGATTTCACCATGACCCGCGATCAGATGCTTGCCCACCTTCGGTCCGCCGGCGCCGTCGCGCGCGAGGCGGCGGCGCATGGGCATCATCCGTTCGGCTGCGTGCTGGTCGGGCCCGACGATCGCGTTTTGATGCGGCAGGGCAATCTCGATACGGTGCGCCATGCCGAGACGGAACTGGCCCGCCGCGCCGCGGACGCCTATGAGCCGGAGTTCCTGTGGCAATGCACGCTGGTCTCTACCTTCGAACCATGCGCGATGTGCAGCGGGACGATGTACTGGGCGAATATCGGGCGCCTGGTCTACGAGGTCGAGGAAACCAGCCTCCTGGCGCTCACCGGCGATCACGAGGAGAATCCGACGATGAACCTCGCCTCGCGCACCGTGTTCGCCTCCGGCCAGAAGAAGATCGAGGTCTTCGGGCCGTTCCCCGAAATCGCCGACGAGTTGCTCGCCCCGCACCGCGATTTCTGGAAGCGCTGATAGAATTCCGACCTCAGGCCGCCCCCGCCATATCGTCCAATATCGGGCAGTCCGGCCGGTCGTCGCCATGGCAGGCGTGGATCAGCTTTTGCAGCGTCGAGCGCATGGACTGCAATTCGCGCACCTTCTCCTCGATCGCCCTGACATGGGCGGCGGCGATCTCGCGCACGTCGTGGCTGGCGCGGCCGCGATCCTGATAGAGCGCCATAAGCTGCCTGCAATCGTCGATTGAGAAGCCGAGATTGCGCGCGCGGCGCAGGAAGGCCAGCCGGTGGATGTCCTCGCCGGAGTAGTCGCGATAGCCGTTCTCGGCCCGCGCCGGACGAATCAGGCCGATCTCCTCATAGTAGCGGATGGTCTTGGCCGGCAGGCCGGAACGTTCGGCGGCATCACCGACATTCATGGCGCTCTCCTCGAATTCCAGGCGGCCCATGAGCCGCCTCATTGATTTTGTTTCACAATCCAGTGAGGCCTGTTGCGGAAATGCCGCAGCTCGGCACTTACCGGCGCGTAAGGCCTTGCATATAGGCAGTGCGCGCTTGGCAAGCAAAAGAAATGCCAGCATGAATGATGGCAACAAAGCGGCCGACTCGTGCCGCTGCCATAGAGACGGGGCGTCGGACCTATTCATGCGCTTGAAGTCATTTGCAATCCTCGCCGCTCTTGCGCTGTCGACCGCGATCAGCGGGTGCAGCACCATCGGCGGGCAAATGTTCACCAACAACTATGGCGCGATGACGGATGCCGGCTACCAGCTGCCGCGCATCCCGATCGAGAAGGTGCCCGCCAAATATCACCGGCAGGAAGTGCGCTATGAGACTTCGGAGAAGCCGGGCACCATCATCGTCGATACCCAGAACAAGTTCCTCTACTTCATCGAGGGCGACGGCATGGCGATGCGCTACGGCATCGGCGTCGGCCGCGAAGGTTTTGAATGGCACGGCACCGCTCATATCGCGCTGAAGCGCGAATGGCCGACCTGGACGCCGCCGGCGCCGATGATCAAGCGTCAGCCCGAGCTCGCCAAATTCGCCGGCGGCATGGAGCCGGGCCTGAAGAACCCACTTGGCGCGCGCGCCATGTATCTCTTCAACAAGGGCGGCGACATGGGCTACCGCCTGCATGGCAGCCCGGAATGGTTCTCGATCGGCAAGGCGATGTCGTCGGGCTGCATCCGGCTGATGAACCAGGACATTATCGACCTCTACGACCGCACGTCGGTCGGCGCCAAGGTCATTGTGATGTAGGCACGAAAAATTTCGCAGGCGGACCGTCTAGGCAACAACAAGACGTCCTGAAAACAGAAAACCGGGCTGTTGGGGCCCGGTTTTTTGTTTTTTGCGTTGGGGAAAATTCGCTCCGCTGAGCGGGCGGCCGGCGGAGTAGAATTCTCAGGCGACCTGCTCGACCTGCTGGACTTCCGGAACAAAGTGGCGAAGCAGGTTCTGGATGCCGTGCTTCAGCGTCGCCGTCGACGACGGGCAACCGGCGCAGGCGCCCTTCATATGCAGGAACACCGTGCCGTTCTCGAAACCGCGGAAGGTGATGTCGCCGCCGTCTTGGGCGACGGCCGGACGCACGCGCGTGTCGAGCAGTTCCTTGATGGTCAGCACCAGCTCTTCGTCGGCCTTGTCGTAGAACTCGCCGGTGCCGCCTGCTTCGCTCGCCGGAGCGGCCGATGCCATGACCGGCGCGCCGGACATGAAATGCTCCATGATGGCGCCGAGGATCGCCGGCTTCAGGTGCTGCCAATCCGGGCCGTCCTTGGTCACGGTGATGAAATCATAGCCGAAGAAAACCCCGGTGACGCCCGGGATCTCGAACAATCGGCCGGCCAACGGCGACGCCTCCGCCGCGGCTTCGGCGTTGCGGAAATCGGCTGTGCCTTCGCGCAGCACTTCCTTGCCCGGCAGGAATTTCAGTGTCGCCGGGTTCGGCGTCGATTCGGTCTGGATGAACATGGGTATCTCCAGGCCCTTCGTGGGCCGATAGTTTGGAATAGTTCTAAATAGGCTCTATCGGCTGGACATTCAAGCGAAACGCGTCGCTGGGAACGGCTGGCCGGCGGAATGTTTTTTTGGCTTCCATGGGCGTCGAGCAGGCCGGCCTCACCTGAATATCGATGCACCTCAAGCGAGGCTGTCGATCTCTTCGTCGGACAGGTTCTGCGGCACCACCGTGACCGGGATGGGGAAGGCCGCGCCGCGGCCGGCAACCGCGCTGACCAGCGGTCCGGGACCTTCCTTGCCGGCGCCGGCTGCCAGCACCAGGATGGCGATGTCCTGATCTTCCTCGATCAGCTTGTGGATCTCTTCGGTCGGCTTGCCTTCGCGGACCACCAGCTCCGGCTCGATGCCGACGCTCTGGCGCACCTTGTTGGCGTAGCCGTCGAGTGCTCCGCGCGCCGTCGCGTTCGCTTCCTCGCGCATGATCTTTTCCACGCCCAGCCAGTGCTGGAAATCGTCCGGCTCGATGACATAGAGCAGCACCAGCACGCCGCTTGTGTGCTGCGCCCGCTTCGAGGCGTAGGCGACGGCCCGCTCGCATTCCGGCGTATCGTCGATAATCGCCAGGAATTTTCTGCGATGGCCGGCTTCGCGGCTGAGGCGTTTGGAGACCATGTCTATCTGCTCGGTATGGTTTCAGCCGCAATCTGCCACCGCCACAGACCGGCGGCAAGCCGCCGGTCGGCATGGCGTGGTTCAGCAAGATCGCTCGATCAGTCCTGCAGCAGGCCGATAATGTCGCGAACCGTCTTCATCGTGCCCTCGGCGATCGCGCGGGCCCGGTCGCCGCCATCCTTGAGCACAGCGTCGACATAGGCGCGGTCGCCCTCGATGCGGCGCATCTCCGAAGCGATCGGCGCCAGCTTCTCCACGGCAAGGTCGGCAAGCGCCGGCTTGAACACGGAAAACTGCTGGCCGCCATATTCCTTCAGCACGTCTTCCTTCGAGATCTCCGCGAGGCCGGCATAGATGCCGACGAGGTTTTCCGCCTCCGGCCGGCTTTCCAGCCCGTCGATCTCGCTCGGCAAGGCCTCCGGATCGGTCTTGGCCTTGCGGATCTTCTTCGAGATTGTGTCGGCGTCGTCCGTCAGGTTGATACGCGAGAGGTCCGACGGGTCCGACTTCGACATTTTTTTGGAGCCGTCGCGCAGGCTCATGATGCGCGCCGCAGGACCGCCGATGACGGGTTCGGTGATCGGGAAATAGCCGTTCACCGTCTCTTCGCCGACCTGCATCTCGACGCCGACACCGAGCGCTGCGATCTTCTCGGAGAAGTCGTTGTTGAACTTCTGCGCGATGTCGCGGGTCAGCTCCAGATGCTGCTTCTGGTCCTCGCCCACCGGCACATGGGTGGCCCGGTAGAGCAGGATATCAGCCGCCATCAGACTCGGATAGGCGAGCAGGCCGAGCGAGGCGTTCTCGCGGTCCTTGCCGGCTTTGTCCTTGAACTGCGTCATCCGGTACATCCAGCCGATGCGCGCCACGCAGTTGAAGATCCAGGCCAGCTCGGCGTGCTGGATGACCCGCGACTGGTTGAAGACGATGTGCTTCTTGGGGTCGATGCCGGAGGCAAGGAACGCCGCGGTGATCGAGCGGGTCTGGTCGCCGAGGTCCTGATGCACGAGCTGCGCGGTCAGCGAATGCAGATCGACGACGCAATAGATGCAGTCGGACTGTTCCTGGAGGGCGACGAATTTCTTGATGGCGCCGAGATAGTTGCCGAGATGCAGATTGCCGGTCGGCTGGACGCCCGAAAAGACGAGTGGCTTGAAGGCGGACATGAGTTCCTCAGGGCTTGTGGAGGGCCGTTTCGCGCGCGGCGAAAGTCTTGCGACGGCGCGCTTATGAACGAAGCCGACAGCGCGATCAAGAGGCCCGGCCATGGCGCGCATCGGCCCTAGCCAGCCGGCATTGATCCGGCCTAGCATTATCGCCTTGTTTGGAACCCTCATCATGCTTTCGCATCTGCTTGCCGTCGCCTCCGTGTGGCTGGTCGCGGCCGTGTCGCCCGGGCCGAACTTCCTGATGACGGCGCGGATTGCCGTGGCGCGCTCGCGCGGCGCCGGCTTTGCCGCCGTCTGCGGCATCGGCATCGCCACCGCCATCTGGGGCATCTGCGGGCTCGCCGGCATCAAGGCCCTGTTTCTCGCCGCGCCCTGGGCCTACGCGACTTTGAAATTCGCAGGCGCCGGCTATCTCATCTATTCGGGCGTAAGGCTGATCGTCCTTGCCGAGAAGCGCAGCGCGGCCGATGGCTCGCTGCTTGTCGATCCGAAGGGATTCTCAACTCATCGGGCCTTTTGGATCGGTCTCGTGACCAGCCTTGCCAACCCGCGTTCCGCACTTTCGGTGGCCAGCATCTTCGCCGTCGCATTGCCGGCGCAGCCTTCATTGTGGCTCGGCGTCGCGTCGGTCGCGCTCATGGTGGCGATCTCCGTCGGCTGGTATGCGTGCGTGCTCTGGCTGTTCGCCGCCGAAGCGGTGTCCAACGGCTATTGGCGGCTGCGGCGCACCATCGATCGCGTCGCTGGCTGCCTGCTCATCCTGTTCGGTGCCAAGCTGGCTTTGGAGCGTGGGTGAGGCCGGGCTAGGCACGCGTTAGCCGCGTGTTGATTTCTTCTTGTAGATTGCTACATTAAAATGACTACACAATCGAACGCGGACGCTCGCTATGACCATCAACATCAACAACAAGGAAGCGGACAGCCTGACACGCGCCTTCGCCAAGGTCGAAGGTGTCGGCATCACCGAAGCGATCGTGATCGCCATGCGTGAGGCTCTGGAGCGTCGGCGCAATCGCGAGACGCCGCTGGAAACAGCTGCCCGACTCAGGGCCGAGTTCGGAATTGAGCTTAGCGAGCAGGCGCGCAAACCGCTGCCGCGCTCAATCTATGACGAATTGTCTGGCGACGACTAATGTTTGTCGACGCCGCAGCCATCGTGGCAATGCTGAGCAACGAAGCGGAGGCCGAGCGTTGTGCGCAGGCGGTCGTGGACGCTGCGGCTCCGTTCACGTCGGCGATTGCTGTCTGGGAGGCCGCGATGGCGCTAGCGCGACCAGAAAAGCTGGCCGTACCGGTCGTCAGAAGTGCGGAGATTGTGGGCCGCTTTCTCGAAGAACGCGCAATTGCGTTACGCGAGCTTCCGCCCGCGTCCGAGGCAGCGTCGCTATCCATTGAGGCCGCATCACGATTTCGCAGCAACGCCATGCGCCTGAACATGGCGGATTGTTTCCACTACGCTTGCGCTCGCTACTACGCGGTTCCGATGCTCTCTACGGCAGACGAATTCAGGCTCACGGATCTGGAGACTGTTCCGTAACAGGCGGCGTCGCCTTCGAGCCGCGTTTCACGTTCCTGCGGATCATGCCGAAATCGGCGCCGCCGGTGCCGAAAGCGGCGATGAAATAGAGCGCCGCTCCCCCGCCGACCAGCGCGAACAGCGTCGTCGCCTTCACTACCAGGGGCGAGCCGGGCCCGAGCCGCGCGGCGAAATAGTGCTCGGCGAAGTAAAGCGCCACGGCCATGATCACCGCCGACAGCACCAGTCGCGGAATGCGCTTCAGCAAAGGGATGTCGCGGCCCCAATGGCCGCGCCTGATCAGCATGCCGAGCAGCATCAGCGCGTTGACCCAGCCGGCGACGGCCGAAGCGACGGCTATGCCCGGCGCGCCCATCGACGGGAACAGGGTCAGCGCCGTGGCGACATTCACGCCGACCGAGACGGCTGCGAAGATCATCGGCGTGCGCGTGTCCTCGCGCGCGAAATAACCCGGCGTGAAAGCCTTGATCAGCACGAAGGCCGGCAGGCCCAGGCCGAAGATCGCCAGGATCGAGGCGACGATCGGTGTCGAGTGGTTGGCGGCGAAGGCGCCGCGCTCATAGACCAGCCGTACGATCGGCTCCGACATCACCCAGAGCGCCGCCGCCGCCGGCAAGGTCATGAACAAGGTGAACTCGACCGAGCGGTTCTGCAGATTGGCGGCCTCGATGAGGTTGCCCGATTTCAGTGCCCGCGACAGTTCCGGCAACAGAACGATGGCGACGGCCACGCCGACGACGCCGAGCGGCAGCTGGTAGATGCGGTCGGCATAGGCGAGCGAGGACACGGCGCTGTTCTGCCCCGAGGCGATCGCCGTGCCGATAAGCTGGTTGATCTGGGTGATGCCGCCGGTGATCGCCGCCGGCAGCGCCAGGATCAGCAGCCGCTTGACATTGGGCGTCATCTTCGGCCGGCGGAAGCCGATCGAGATGCTGGCGTGGCGCACCGCCACCCAGACGATGGCGAGCTGCACGATGCCCGCCGCCAGAACGCCCCAGGAAAGGCCGAAGCCGACATCATGCGCGTCGAGCCCGTGGTACCAGGCATAGGCGAGCACGCTGATCAGGATGATGTTGAGGAAGGCGGGCGCGATCGCCGCCGCGAAATAGCGGCGCAGCGAGTTCAGCATGCCCGCCATCATGGCGCCGAGCGACATGCAGATCAGGTAGGGAAACATGATCGTCGCGAGCGTGACGGTCGTCTCGAACTTGCCTGGAGTGTCGGCAAAGCCCGGCGCCACCAGGTAGCGCACGATAAGCGGCATCGCGAGTTCCATGGCGATCGTCAGCGCCAAAAGCGCCGAAAACAGCACGCCGAACACTTCCTCCGAGAAGCGCTTGGCGCCATCGGTGCCATGCTGCTCGATCTCCTTGGCGAAGAGCGGCACGAAAGCGGCGTTGAAGGCGCCTTCGGCGAACAGCCGGCGGAAGGTGTTGGGGAACTGGAAGGCAGCGTTGAAGGCGTCGGCGACCGGCCCGGTGCCGAGCGCTGCCGCCATCAGCATCTCGCGGCCGAAGCCCAGCGCGCGGCTCATCAGCGTGCCGGAGGCGACGGTGGCGAATTTCTTGACGAGGCTCATCTTGGGAACGACTGCCAGAAAAATTGCGTCAAATGCATGGTCACTCGGCCGCCGCCTTGGCTTTGCCGTTGCGTTCCGACGAATTGCCTTCCAGCGTATCGATCAGCCGCTTGTGGATGGCGGCGGTGCGCGTCGGGCTGTCGATCTTCTGTCCAGTCAGGTCGGTGACATAGAACGTGTCGATGACCTTCTCGCCGAAGGTGGTGATATGCGCCGAGGCGATGTCGAGCGAAAGGTCCGACAGCGTTCCGGTAATCTCGGAGAGCAGTCCCGGCCGGTCCAGCCCCTCGACCTCGATCACCGAGAAGCGGTTGGAGAGCGTGTTGCGGATCTCGGCGCGCGGCGGGATGCGGAACGCCTTGGCGCCGCGCTTCGGCTTGGTGCGCTTCTCGATCATCTCGGGAAGCCAGCTCTTGCCCGAAAGCACGTCCTCGATCAGCCGGCCGACGCGTTCGGCGCGGCGGCGCTCGTCCTCGTCGAGGTCGAACTCCCGGGAGATCAGGATGGTGTCCAGCGCGCGCCCGTCCGACGTCGTGAAGATCTGCGCGTCGACGATGTTGCCGCCGGCCGCGGCACAGGCTCCGGCGATGATCGACAGCAGGCGCGGATGGTCGGGCGCCAGAACGGTGATCTCGGTCACCGCTTCGAATTCATGCGTCTTGACCATGGTGGCGAGCTTCTTGCCCGCCGCATCCGCCTCGCGGACGAATTCGGCATGGCGCAACTGATCGGGCAGGTCGACGGTCAAGAGGTAGTTCTCGTAGTGCAGGGCGACGTAGCGTTTGCGCTCCTTCGCCGGCCAGGCCGACAGCGCTTCGGCCAGATGCTCGCGCGCGGCGGAGGTGCGCTCGGCGCGCGACACTTCCGAGAAGCCGCCGGTCAACAGCAGCTCGGTCTCGAAATAAAGCGTGCGCAGCAATTGCCCCTTCCAGCCGTTCCAAACACCCGGCCCGACGCCGCGGATGTCGCAGACGGTGAGGATCAAAAGCAGCTTCAGTCGCTCGACCGACTGCACGATCGAGGCGAAATCTTCGATTGTCTTGCGGTCGTTGAGGTCGCGCGTCTGCGCCGTCATCGACATCACCAGGTGGTTCTCGACCAGCCAGGCCACGGTCTCTGTGTCGGCCGCCGACAGCCCCATATGCGGGCAGATGCGCCGGGCAATTCGGGCGCCGGCCTCCGAATGGTCCTCAGGCCGGCCCTTGGCGATGTCGTGCAGCAGCACGGCGACATAGAGCGCCTCGCGGCTCTTCTTCAGTCCCGGCATCAGCGAATGCGACAGCGGATGCACCTTGGCGCCGTCGCCGCGCTCGATCTCGGCCAGCACGCCGATGCAGCGGATCAGATGCTCGTCCACCGTATAGTGGTGGTACATCGAGAACTGCATCATGGCGACGATCTTGCCGAAGTCGGGGATCAGCTTGCCGAGAAGCCCGGCCTCGTTCATGCGCCGCAGGTTGAGCTCGGCGTTGCGGTCCGAGGTCAATATGTCGAGGAAAAGCCGGTTGGCCTCCTCGTCGCGCCGCAATGACTTGTTGACGAGACCCAGCGAGCGGGTGAGCAGCTTCAGCGCGTCCGGATGGAACTCCAGCCCATGTTTGTCGGCGAACCAGAACAATCTCAGCAGGTTGACCGGATCGCGCTCGAACACGCTGTCGTCGGCGATGTTGATGCGGTGGTTGTCGACGATGAAGTCGGACGTGCCGGCAAGCTTGCGCTTGCGCCGCTGGAAGGTGAGAAAGATGCGGTTGAAGCCCGGCACATGCTTGGCCTGCTCTTCCTCGAGCGCCGCGCAGAAGATGCGGGTGAGGTCGCCGACATCCTTGGCGACGAGGAAATAGTGCTTCATGAAGCGCTCGACGGCCGACAGGCCGGGATGCGTCGTGTAGCCCAGCCGCTCGGCGATCTCGCGCTGGATATCGAAATGCAGCCGCTCTTCCGCCTTGCCGGTGAGGAAATGCATGTGGCAGCGCACCGCCCAGAGAAAATCCTCGGCCTTCTGGAACTCGCGGTATTCGGCCTCGGTGAAGACGCCCTTCTCGACCAGTTCCTCGCCGGTGCGCACGCGATAGAAATATTTGCCGATCCAGAACAGCGTCTGCAGGTCGCGCAACCCGCCCTTGCCGTCCTTGACATTGGGCTCGACCAGGTATCGGCTTTCGCCGGCCTTGGCGTGGCGCTCGTCGCGCTCGGCAAGCTTGGCCTGGACATATTCCGGCCCGGTCGTGCGCACCACTTCATGATCGAAGCGGGTGAGCAGCTCGTCATATAGCTTGCGTTCGCCCCACAGGAAGCGCGCTTCCAGGATCGATGTGCGGATGGTGATGTCGCTGCGCGAGAGTCTCAGGCACTCCTCGATGTTGCGGGTGGCGTGACCGACCTTCAGCCCCATGTCCCACAGCATATAGAGCATGTATTCGACGATCTGCTCGCCCCACGGCGTTTGCTTGTAGGGCAAGAGGAAAAGCAGATCGATGTCGGAGCCCGGCGCCAGCGTGCCGCGGCCATAGCCGCCGACGGCCACCACCGCCATGCGCTCGGCCGCGGACCGGTTCTTGACCCGGTAGACATGGGTGGCGGCGAAATCATAGAGCGCCCGGATCAGCTCATCCATCAGATGCGAGAGCCGCTCGGCGCAGGCATTGCCGCCGCCATCCTGCTTGAGCATGGTCTCGGCGATCCTGCGCCCCTCCGCCAGCCTGCTCTTGAGCAACTGGAGGACGGCGGTGCGAACCGCCGGGCTCGAACCGTCGCCGGCGCTCGCTGCCGTCAGCGCGGTCAGGTCGCGGCGCAAGGCATCGCCATCGATGATTTCGTCGAGTTTCAGGGAGATCTTTGCCATTCGGCGGCGTCTATAGCCTGTTTTCGCGGCGCTGTGTATGGGGGCCGGCGGCGCCGATTGTCATCGCGCAGCGAAGCCTCCGATCGACAATCGCACTGCCGATTTTCGCAAAAGGCGAAACCGGCCCTTGACCTTCCAGTTACTGGAAGGACTACCTCCGCCTCAATTCGAAAATTCCGAGGCATTGCTGATGACCCATTCCGACCATCACCACCACCATCATGCGCATGGCGGCACCTGCTGCTCCGGCAAGGACAGCAAGGCCGCCGACGCGGTGATTCGCGATCCTGTCTGCGGCATGACCGTCGATCCGGCGGCCGGCAAGCCGGCGGTCGAGCATGGCGGCCGGACGTTGCATTTCTGCAGCGAGCGCTGCCGCACGAAATTCCAGGCCGAGCCTGAGAGCTACCTGTCGGCCACCGATCCCCTCTGCGGCATGAGCGTCGATCGGGCGAGCGCGAAGCACTTCCTCCGTCATGAAGGGCAGGGCTTCTATTTCTGCTCCGCCGGTTGCAAGGGCAAGTTCGAGGCGGAGCCGGCAAAATATGTTGCCGGCCGGCCCGAGCCGCAGCCGATGCCGAAGGGCACGCAATACACCTGCCCGATGCATCCCGAGATCGTTCGCGACAAGCCCGGCTCTTGCCCGATCTGCGGCATGGCGCTGGAGCCGATGGGTGTGCCGTCAGGCGAAGAAGGCCCGAACCCCGAGCTGATCGATTTCACGCGCCGCTTCTGGGTCAGCGCGGTGCTTTCCGTGCCGCTCCTGATCGTCGCCATGGCTCCGATGCTGGGCTTCAGCTTCGAGAACCTCATCGACGGCCGTACGAAGACTTGGGGCGAGCTGGCGCTGGCGAGCCCCGTGGTGCTGTGGGCGGCGTTCCCGTTCTTCCATCGCGGCTGGGAATCGATCCTCAACCGCAGCCCGAATATGTGGACGCTGATCTCGCTGGGTGTGGGTGCTGCCTATTTCTTCAGCGTCGTAGCGACGCTGTTCCCGGACGTCTTCCCGCATCAGTTCCGTGGCCATAACGGAGCGGTTCCGGTCTATTTCGAGGCCGCCGCCGTCATCGTCGCGCTGGTCTTTCTCGGCCAGGTGCTGGAGCTGCGCGCCCGCGAACGCACCGGCTCGGCCATTCGCGCCCTGCTCGACCTTGCGCCGAAGACGGCGCGGCTGATCGGCGCCGACGGCTCCGAGAAGGACGTGCCGCTCGACGGCGTCAAGACCGGAGATCGGCTTCGCATCCGCCCCGGCGACGCGGTGCCGGTCGACGGCATTGTGCTGGAGGGGCGCTCGGCGATCGACGAATCCATGATCACCGGCGAACCGCTGCCGGTCGAAAAGACCGAGGGCGACAATCTTACCGGCGGCACGCTGAACAAGAACGGCTCGCTGGTCATGCGCGCCGAGAAGGTCGGCGCCGAAACCACGCTGTCGCGCATCGTCGAACTGGTCGCCAAGGCGCAGCGCTCGCGCGCGCCGATCCAGGGTTTGGCCGACCGCGTGTCCTTCTATTTTGTCCCGGCCGTCGTGCTGGTGGCCGTCATTGCCTTCATCGCCTGGGCCTTCGTCGGTCCCGAGCCCAGCCTGATCTTCGCCATAGTCTCGGCGGTGTCGGTGCTGATCATCGCCTGCCCTTGCGCGCTTGGCCTTGCCACACCGATGTCGATCATGACCGCGACCGGGCGCGGCGCGCATGCCGGCGTGCTGATCAAGGAGGCCGCGGCGCTCGAGCGCTTCGCCGCCGTCGACACGCTGATCGTCGACAAGACCGGAACGCTGACCGAGGGCAGGCCGCGGCTGACCGACGTCGTTGCGGCCGGCGACATCGAGGAGAACGAACTGCTGGGCCTCGCCGCCGCGCTCGAAAAGGGTTCGGAGCATCCGCTGGCCGAGGCGATCGTCGAGGGCGCCACCGCGCGCGGCCTGAAGCTGGCCGACGCGACCGATTTCGAAGCCGTCACCGGCAAGGGCGTTTCGGGCACGGCGTCGGGCCGGAAGGTCGCGCTCGGCAATGCGGCGATGATGACGGATCTCGGCGTCGGAACGCCGGCGGCCAATGCCGAGGCGTTGCAGGCCGACGGCAAGACGGCCATGTTCGTGGCCGTCGATGGCAGCTTCGCCGGCATCGTCGCCGTCGCCGATCCCGTAAAGGCAACGACGGCCGAGGCGATCAAGGCGCTGCATGACAGGGGCCTGAGGATCATTATGGCCACTGGCGACAATGAGCGCACGGCGAAAGCCATCGCCGGCAGGCTCGGCATCGACGATATCCGTGCCGGCCTGCTGCCGGACGGCAAGGGCGCGCTGGTGGAAGAGTTGCGCGGCAAAGGCGCTGTCGTCGCCATGGCCGGTGACGGCGTCAACGATGCGCCGGCGCTGGCCGCCGCCGATGTCGGCATCGCCATGGGCACCGGCGCCGACGTCGCGGTCGAAAGCGCCGGCATCACGCTGGTCAAGGGCGACTTGAACGGCATCGTCAGGGCGCGCACGCTGGCTCAGGCGACGATCCGCAACATCCGCCAGAATCTGTTCTTCGCCTTCCTCTACAACGTGCTCGGCGTGCCGGTCGCCGCCGGCCTGCTCTATCCGCTCACCGGCACGTTGCTGTCGCCGATGATTGCCGCGGCGGCGATGAGCCTCTCATCGGTCTCGGTGATCGGCAACGCGTTGCGGCTGAGGACGTTGAAACTTTGAGCAAAGCCCCCAGATACGAACCTCAATCACAAGGAGACCTGAATGACCCTGGCCAAGAAAATCGTGCTGCTTTTGATGGCGGCCGGAATGCTGCTTGCCGTCTTCCTCGAAAGCGTGCCGGCCTCGTCCGAGGAGATGAAGCACGACATGTCCAAGATGGCGATGGGCGCCCAGAGCCCGGCCACTACGGGCTATGAGGCGGCGATGAAAAAGATGCACAAGGACATGGCGATCAAATACACCGGCAATGCCGATGTCGACTTCGTCCGCGGCATGATCCCGCATCATCAGGGCGCCATCGACATGGCCAAGGTGGTGATCGCCAACGGCAAGGACCCCGAAATCCGCAAGCTCGCCGAAGGCGTGGTCACGGCCCAGGAGGCCGAGATCAAGCAGATGCAGGACTGGCTCGCCAAGCACCCGGCGAACTAGAGCAATTCCAGGAAAAGTGTGAGCGGTTTTCCGTCCGGAATTGCATAGGAACAAATACTTGGAACGGTTCGGCGGTTCCGCGAAACGCTGAACCGCTCTAACCCACTCCCGGGAAATCCGGGCGGCCCGGCTTTGGTCTGGATTTCCGGCCATGGCTGTGCTGCGATCCGTCCTCACGCGGAGAAAGCCATGCCCTCGTCGATCAGAACTCTGAAGCTGCCATCCGGCGAAGCCGTTCCGGTGCTGGGCCAAGGCACCTGGAAGATGGGCGAGGACCGGCGCCGCCGCGCCGATGAGGTCGCGGCGCTGAAGCTCGGGCTCGATCTCGGCATCACGTTGATCGACACCGCCGAAATGTATGCCGGCGGGGGCGCCGAGGAAGTTGTGGCGGAAGCCATAGCCGGGCGGCGCGACGAGACCTTCCTGGTCTCCAAGGTGCTGCCCTCCAACGCCTCGCGCGCCGGCGTGAAACGCGCCTGTGAGGCCAGCCTGAAGCGGCTCGCCACCGACCGCATCGATCTCTATCTGCTGCACTGGCCGGGCAGCGTGCCGCTGTCCGAAACCGTTGAAGCCTTCGAGGCCCTGAAGGCCGAAGGCAAGGTCCGCCACTGGGGCGTCAGCAATTTCGACACCGATGAGATGGAGGACCTTGTCGGTCTGCCGTCCGGCGGCAATGTCCAGACCAATCAGGTGCTCTACAACCTTTCCCGGCGCGGCCCCGAATTCGATCTGGCCCCGTGGTGCGCGGAGCACGGCATACCGCTGATGGCCTATTCGCCGGTGGAGCAGGGCGCGCTGGCGCGCAATGCCCGGCTGGAGGTCGTCGCTGCCCGCCACAACGCCACGGCCGCGCAGGTCGCGCTCGCCTGGGCGATGGCGCAGCCGGGCGTCATCGCCATTCCCAAAGCCGGCCGCCAGGAGCACCTCCGCCAGAACGCCGCCGCGCTCGACATCGCTCTGACGGCGGAAGATTTCGCCGATCTCGACCGCGCCTTCCCGCCGCCGACACGCAAGCGCGGATTGGAAATGATCTAGCCGCTTACCGGCACGCCCAGCCGCTTGCGGATCCTTCGTAAGGCGCGGGAAAACAGATCGGTATCATTGGCGGCGCGGGCAAGCGTGAGTGCGCCCTGTATGGCGGCGACGGCCTCCTCGGCGAGCGCGCTGGCTTCGCCCGGTGGATGCCCGGATCGCTCCAGCGTATCAGCGAGATGCGTGACCCAGCGGCCGAAATAGCTTCTGATCTGGTCGGCGAAGAGGTCGCGCGATTCGTCCAGCGCGAAGGCGCCGATGAGGCAAACGCGCCGTCCCGAGCGGAAATAGCTGTCTGTCGCCGCGAGCATCTGCTCGATCCCGGCCAACGGATCGGCGCTGTCGCGCAACGGTGCGAAGACATTATCCTCGAACCAGCCGTTGATGTGGGCAATGACGGCTCCCGCCATCTCTTCCTTGCCGCCGGGAAAGAAATGGTAGAGGCTTCCCTTGCCGAGCCCCGTCGCCTCGCCGATCAGGGACAAGCTGGCACCCTCATAGCCATGCTCGCGGAAAACCTCGGCAACGATCCCCAGCAACCGGTCGCGATCCGGAGCGATCCGTCGCATACTGGCTCAGCCTTCTTGTTTAATCATGATCTTTTCCGAACAGAAGGTCAGCGAAGCAAAAACCGCTTCACATTTTTCGGGATCATGCTTTAGAGCCCGAGCTCCGAAAGACCGGGATGATCATCCGGCCGGCGGCCGAGCGGCCAATGATATTTGCGCTCGCTCTCGGCGATCGGCAGGTCGTTGATGCTCGCCACGCGCCGGCGCATCAGTCCGGCGTCGTCGAACTCCCAGTTCTCGTTGCCGTAGGAGCGGAACCAATGGCCGCTGTCGTCGCGCCATTCATAGGCAAAGCGCACCGCGATGCGGTTGTCGTTCCAGGTCCACACCTCCTTGATCAGGCGATAGTCCAGCTCGCGCGCCCATTTGCGCTTGAGGAAGCCGACGATCTCGCCGCGGCCTGAGATGAATTCAGCCCGGTTCCGCCAGATGCTGTCCTCGGTATAGGCAAGCGAAACCCGCTCCGGGTCGCGGCTGTTCCAGGCATCCTCTGCAAGGCGCGCCTTTTGCGCTGCCGTTTCGGCCGTGAAGGGCGGCAATGGCGGACGGCTCATGAGATCTCCTGTCGGTTTCGGTTATCGATAACCGACATTGTACCGACTGGTACAATGAGTCAATGGCGGGTCCGGTGCTACTGCTTTGTCGCCAACCCCTTCAGCCTGTACAGCGCTTCCAGCGCCTCGCGCGGCGTCATCTCGTCGGGATTGATCGCGCCGAGCGCTTCGCCCAGCGCGTCGCTCTTGACCGGCTTCGGCGCTTCGCGCTTTACCGCCACCGAAAACAGCGGCAAATCATCGACCAGCCGGTTGGTCTTGCCCGAAACCTCGCCTTCCTCGAGCTGATGCAGCACCTCCTTGGCGCGGGCGACGACGGCTTCGGGCAGGCCGGCGAGCCGCGCCACTTGCACGCCGTAGGACCGGTCGGCCGCACCCTTGCCGACCTCGTGCAGGAAGACGACGTCGCCTTCCCATTCCTTGACCCGCATGGTGACGTTGTGGAGCCGGGGGAGCTTGCCGGCCAGCGCCGTCATCTCGTGGAAATGCGTGGCGAAGATCGCCCGGCAGCGGTTCTTCTCGTGCAGGTACTCCACCGCCGCCCAAGCGATCGACAGGCCATCGAAAGTTGCCGTGCCGCGGCCGATCTCGTCGAGGATGACCAGCGCCCGCTCGCCGGCCTGGTTGAGGATCGCCGCCGTCTCGACCATCTCGACCATGAAGGTCGAGCGGCCGCGCGCCAGGTCGTCCGAGGCGCCGACACGCGAGAAAAGCCGGTCGACGACCCCGATGTGAGCGCTTTGCGCCGGCACGAAGGAGCCGGTCTGGGCAAGGATGGCGATCAGCGCGTTCTGCCTGAGGAAGGTCGACTTACCGCCCATATTGGGGCCGGTGAGCAGCCATATCGCGCCGGCCTTGGCGCCGTCTTCCGGCGATAAGTCGCAATCATTGGCGACGAACGGACCTTCGCCGGAACGCCTGAGCGCCTGTTCGACCACCGGGTGACGCCCGCCGGCAATGTCGAAGGCGAGGCTCGAATCCACCAGCGGCCGGCACCAGCCCTCGCTTTCGGACAAGAGCGCCAATGCCGCGGACACATCCAGCACCGCAAGCGCCTCGGCACCGGCGCGGATCCGTTCGGCCTCGCCCACCACTTCCGCCGTCAGCCGGTCGAAGGCGGCGAGCTCGATGCTGAGCGCCCGGTCGGCGGCATTGGCGATCTTCGATTCCAGTTCCGCCAGCTCCGTCGTGGTGAAGCGCATGGCGTTGGCCATGGTCTGGCGATGGATGAAGCGCGCCTTGGCGGCGTCGCTTCCGGTCATGATCGAGTGGTGGTTGGCGGTGACCTCGATGTAATAGCCGAGCACATTGTTGTGCCGGATCTTCAGTGAGCGGATGCCGGTCTCCTCGATCAGCGAGCGCTCCAGCCCGGCGATCACTTTTCGGGATTCGTCGCGCAGCGCCCGCATCTCGTCGAGCTCGGCATGATAGCCGGTGCGAACGAAGCCGCCGTCGCGCTTGATCAGCGGCAGTTCGTGGTCGAGCGCTTCGCTGAGATGGCGGGCGAGTGCCTCGGGCAAGGCCTTGATCGCGGCAAGCGCCGCGGAGAGCTCGGCGGGCAGGGCGCCCACCGCGAACAATTCGGCGATCGCGCCGGCCGCCTCGAAACCGGCGCGCAGCGCCCCAAGATCGCGCGGGCCGCCCCGGTTGAGCGCCAGCCTGGACAGCGCGCGCGGCATGTCGGCGACGTTTTTGAGGCTCGCCCGCAGACCCTGGCAGAGCCGCGTCTCGGAGCGGAAGAAGGAGACCGAATCCAGTCGCGCCGCGATTGCCGCCGGATCGGTCAGCGGCGCCGTCAGCCGGTCGGCGAGCAAGCGCGCGCCGCCGCCCGTCACCGTGCGGTCGATCGCCTTGAACAGCGAGCCGTCGCGGCTGCCGGAGAGCGTCCGCAGCAGTTCCAGATTGGCGCGCGTCGCCGGATCGATGAACAGCGTCGAGCCCTGCTCCTCGCGCTCCGGCCGCGACAGCGGCGGGCGTTCAGCTTTTTGCGTCTTTTCGACATAAGCGATGGCGCCGGAAATCGCCGACAGCTCCGCGCGCGAGAAGGTACCGAAACTGTCCGGCGTCGCGACCTCGAAGAAGCGCGCGATGCGGCTTGTGGCCGAGGCCGAATCGAACAGCGACGGCGGCTGCGGATTGGCAACCCGGCCCAGCACATCGAATATCGGCCTGAGCTCCGGATCGTGGAAAACCGGCTCGGCGACGATCAGCTCGCGCGGGTCGACGCGGAAGATATCGGCAAGCAGCCGCTCGGCGCTCGTTTCAGCGACGCGGAAGGCGCCGGTCGAAATGTCGATCCAGGCCAAGGCGAAGCTCGCCTGACTGGTCGCCGCGCCGCCGCCCCTCACGCGGCCGAGCGCCATCAGGAAGCTCGATTCCGAGGGCGCCAGCAGCTTGTCCTCGGTGATGGTGCCGGGCGTGACCAGCCGCACCACGTCGCGACGCACCACCGATTTTGAGCCGCGTTTCTTGGCTTCGGCCGGATCCTCGATCTGCTCGCACACGGCAACGCGGAAGCCTTGCGCGATCAGCTTCTGCAGATAATCGTCCGCGGCGTGAACCGGCACGCCGCACATCGGGATGTCGTGGCCCTGATGCTTGCCGCGCCTGGTCAGAACGATGCCAAGGGCCTGGCTCGCCTTCTCCGCATCGTCGAAGAACAGCTCGTAGAAATCGCCCATGCGGTAGAAGAGCAGCGAATCCGGGTTCGCCGCCTTGATCTCGATATATTGCTCCATCATCGGCGTGACGCCGCCGGTGGCGGGCGCAGGCGTCGTCGTCTCCTGGGCGTCGTTGTCTGTCGGCATATGCATGTTCATGCCCGGACGCTAGCAGAAGTGGCAGCCCGGTTTAATGCGGATGGTGCGAAAAGCAGGGGAAAGCGGGCAATGGTGCGCGAGCAGGCCCGCGAGATTGCCCGGTCCAGGACGGCGGATCATCGTCACTGACGGCACTGACCATGTTGAAGCGGCTTTGCGGCGCTTGCCGGTTTACAGCCGTCGCCTGTGGCCTTAGTCCTGGAATTCCAAAGGAAAGCACCCGTCCCAAGCGGTGCCGCACAGGTGAGGAAACCAAAAGCATCATGGCCAGGAAAACCGAAAGCAGCGGCCCCTCCGTCAGTCCCGAGGAGGCGCTGGAATTCCACGCCATGGGACGGCCCGGCAAGCTGGAGATCATCGCCACCAAGCCGATGGCGACGCAACGTGATCTGAGCCTCGCCTATTCGCCCGGCGTCGCCGTTCCTGTGCGCGCCATCGCCGAGGATCCGAGCCGTGCTTTCGACTATACGACGCGCGGCAACATGGTCGCCGTCATCTCCAACGGCACCGCCATTCTCGGCCTCGGCAATCTCGGCGCGCTGGCGTCCAAGCCGGTGATGGAGGGCAAGGCAGTGCTGTTCAAGCGCTTCGCCGATGTCGATTCCATCGACCTCGAAGTGGCGACCGAGGACGCCGACGAGTTCATCAATTGCGTGCGCTTCCTCGGGCCCTCCTTCGGCGGCATCAATCTCGAGGACATCAAGGCGCCGGAGTGCTTCATCATCGAGCAGCGGCTGCGCGAGCTGATGGACATTCCCGTCTTCCACGACGATCAGCACGGTACGGCGATCATCTCGGCCGCCGGGCTGATCAACGCGCTGGAGATCACCGGCCGCGACATGAAGACCACGAAGATGGTTTGCAACGGCGCGGGCGCCGCCGGCATCGCTTGCATCGAGTTGATGAAGGCGATGGGTTTTCCGCCCGAAAACGTCATCCTGTGCGACACCAAGGGCGTGGTCTTCCAGGGCCGCACCGAAGGCATGAACCAGTGGAAGTCGGCACATGCGGTTAAGACCGATTTGCGCAGTCTCGCCGAAGCACTGGATGGCGCCGACGTCTTCCTCGGCCTTTCCGCCAAAGGCATGCTCACTCCCGCCATGGTGCAGTCCATGGCGAAGAATCCGATCATCTTCGCTATGGCCAATCCCGATCCGGAGATCACGCCGGAGGAAGTGGCCGAGATCCGCACCGACGCCATCATGGCCACCGGCCGTTCGGACTATCCGAACCAGGTCAACAACGTGCTTGGCTTCCCCTATATCTTCCGCGGCGCGCTGGATGTGCGCGCCACCACCATCAACGACGAGATGAAGATCGCCGCGGCACGCGCGCTGGCCGAGCTGGCGCGCCAGGACGTGCCGGACGATGTCGCCGCCGCCTATCAGGGCAACCGGCCGAAATTCGGCCCCAACTACATCATCCCGGTGCCGTTCGATCCGCGCCTGATCTCGGCGATCCCGCTGGCGGTGGCGAAGGCGGCGATGGAATCCGGCGTCGCCCGCAAGCCGATCCTTGATCTCGACCGCTACGCGCAGGAACTGTCCGCCCGCCGCGACCCGATCGCTTCCACCTTGCAGCGCATCTACGACCGCGTGCGCCGCCAGCCCAAGCGCATCGTCTTCGCGGAGGGCGAGGAAGAGCAGGTGATGCGCGCCGCCGTTTCCTATGTGAACCAGAAGCTCGGTACCGCGATCCTGCTCGGCCGCGACGACGTCATCAAGGACAATGCCCGCAACGCCGGCATCGACTTGAACAAGCCGGGCCTCGAGATCATCAATGCCAGGCTGTCGCGCCGCAACGGCATCTACACCGACTATCTCTACGAACGCATGCAGCGGAAGGGTTTCCTGTTCCGCGACTGCCAGCGCCTGATCAACAACGACCGCAATCACTTCGCCGCCTGCATGGTGGCGCTGGGCGATGCCGACGGCATCGTCACCGGCGTCACCCGCAACTATTCGACGGCGCTCGACGACGTGCGCCGCGTCATCGACGCCAAGCCCGGCCACCGCGTCATCGGCGTCTCGGTCGTGCTCGCGCGCGGCAGGACGGTGCTGGTCGCCGACACCGCCGTGCACGACATGCCGAACGCCGAACAGATAGCCGACATCGCCGAGGAGGCCGCGGGCTTCGCCCGCCGCATGGGTTACGAGCCGAGGATCGCCATGCTTGCCTATTCGACCTTCGGCCATCCGCAGGGCGAGCGCTCCGAGCGCGTGCAGGAGGCGGTGCGCATCCTCGACAAGCGCCGCGTCGATTTCGAGTATGACGGGGAGATGGCGGCCGACGTGGCGCTGAACCCGCGCGCCATGGCGCAGTACCCCTTCATCCGGCTGACCGGCCCGGCCAATGTGCTGATCATGCCGGCCTTCCACTCGGCCTCGATCTCGACCAAGATGCTGCAGGAGCTCGGCGGCTCGACCGTCATCGGCCCGCTGCTGGTCGGCCTCAACAAGCCGGTGCAGATCGTCTCGCTCAATGCCAAGGACTCCGATATCGTCAACATGGCGGCGATCGCGGCCTATACGGCGGGGAATTGACCGAGCTTATCGGCGTGCCCAATTCCTTATAACATCCAAAAAAGCAAAGGGCCCGCGGCATTGCCGCGGGCCCTTCTGTTTGATCGCGAGGATCGATCAGAAGTTGCGCTGGAAGCGGACGATGCCGCCGATGCTGTCTTTCTTGTCGGCGTGGGTGAAGTTGCCGTAGATGGTTGTGTCGTTGAAGCGGCCGAAGTGGTCCCAGTCGACTTCGGTCGTGATCGTGAAGCCCGGCACGATGGTGTAGGCGACGTTCGCGGCCAGAGCGATGTTCTTGTCGTCGTCAGCCGAGGCTTGGACGTTAAACGCCGTCTTTTCGTTGAACTTGTAGGTGCCGCCGCCCCAGATGGCCCAGTTGCCGCCCCACGGCTTGTATTGGGTTCGGCCGCTCGGAGCAAAGTCGTCGCTGTTGTCGGTAGTGCCGTAGCCGCCCATGACGAACAGCGTCAGTTCCTTGCTGACATTGACGTCCAGGCGGACCTTGCCGGTCACTTCCTCGTAATTGCTGTCATAGGCGACGACGCCGGTGATCGCGCCCCAGTCGCCCTTGTACTTCAAGCCGCCGACGACATGCGGGACATAGCTGTCGATCGTGTTGACGCCGGTGCCTTCTTCGAGTGAGACGACGCCCGTGATGCCGTTGCCTGCATCGAAATTGTATTGGACGACGTTGGTGTCCTTGATGCCGTAAGGAATGATCGTGTCCTGGATGACGTTGCCGGCATAACCGATGAACTGATCATATGCCGTCTCATCCTTACCGACGCGCAGCCCGCCGAGCTGGATCCAGGCGAAATTGAGGGTGGTCGTCTTGTTGCCGGCCTGCCAGCCGGAGCCGCCAAATTCGTAGTCGTTGGAGGAGTTGCCGAACTGGAAGCGGGTCTCGGTGAAGGTCTTCAACGTACCGAGCTCGGTTTCCTGGCCGGTGTAAGTCCTCAGCGTGAAACGCATGTTCTTGTAGTAGGTGTCGTGATCGCGACCGTCCATATGATCCGGCACGTTGTTGACGCCATCCAGCGTGCCGGAATCGCCGACGCCGATGTCATAGCGCAGATAGCCGCCGATGCGCAGGCAGGTCTCGGTGCCGGGGATGTAGAAGTAACCCGCGCCATAGACGTCGCAGATCTTGACGTATTCGGCCGGTTCCGGCTCGGCGACGGTCTCCGCGTCGGCGGCGCGCGCGCCCGAAACTGCGATCAGGGCCGCAGCGGAGCCGAGAAGAAGGCTCTTGATGTTCATTTTCTTGAATCTCCAGTCAAAGGTTCAAGACAGGCCTGACATGCCGTTCGGCTTTTGCCACCCCGTCCCCATCGTTGAAAAAGTCGCGCACCGGCGCCGCTTCTTCGCCTTGGACATGGCTTAATCGACCGTCACGTACAACAGAGATTGTGTCTGAAAGGCGGCTTTTTTAATCTTATGAAGGTCTTGTTGCCCAAATATCACGTCATACATTTGTAAAAGTGGCACAAATTGCACAATATATACAATCGAAACATGTAGAGAGACGTGAGAATGTACCAAATGTGCCAATTATTACAGAATTATGACAATGAGTTTGCCAGCTAATTTATAGCTCTGGATAAGGAGAAACGAATCCGGGAGAAGGTCAGGACAGGGCGCGGGCGGCGCGGACCACGTCCTCGACCATATCTTCCCTCAGCATCTCGATCGGGACGCGGCCGTCGAGCTCGGGCGAAGGCCGGCTCAACCAAAACCAGGCGAGCCTCGGATTGGCGATCGCCGAAAGCACGTCGCTGATTCCCGGAACTGGCCTGCCGTCGACGAACTGCGCCAAGGGGAAGACATGCTTGCGGCCGCCCTTGCGCAGGGCAACCACCTCGCCGCGCCTTTGCCAGCGATGCAGCGTGGAGCGCGGGATGCGGAGCTTCTCTTCCAGATAGGTCGAGCCGGCGACCTCGCCGGCCCAATCCTCGATCAGCATCGACTGGAGTTCCGCGGCTCGCTCGGTGATCGGCCTTCCCTGTTCCGGCTTTGGCAACATGCGCTCAAAGGTGGGGACAGATATGGACGAGCCGCCGCTCGCGATCCTCTCTGCCATCATGCGGAAAAAATCTGAGGCAAGGCTGCTCCACCCGCCCTTGAAGGAGCCGACCGCGAGGCGCTGTCCTTGTGGCAGGAAGGGAAGAGCCGCAGCCATGTGGCCGGCGACCTTGCTGGCCGATACCAGCACCTCGGCGTCCAGCAGGACACCATGCTGCATCAGCGCCTGTTGCACGGCTTCGGCCACCAGGCCTGCCAAGGCCTCTTGTGAAATCCCTTCAGACGGGCTCTGGAATCTGGTCATGCATCTATCTTGTGGCCCGCGCTCCTCCCCAAGCGCTGGCGGTTGCTGAAAATCTATAGCGGAAAGCAAAAATCGCCACGACAACAGGCACCGCGGCCCGGCTGCTTGCTGGCTTGCATCTTTACACCCCTGATTGGGCGCCGAAATGTCAGTCACGGAACGCCTCATTTTGCGTTCTAGAAGCCGAACGTGACAGGTCCGCGACAGCCGGCTTTGTTGAAAGGCTGTTGATGGTGACGCAACGGCACGTCTTTCCGCGGGATTCCGAAGCCAGAATCGTCGTTGCCTGCTCGGTAATTCTAAAGCAGCCCGACCTGCTCGGCCTCGCGGCGCAGGTTCTGGCGCGGACGCGGGCCGATCTGCTGGATCACCAGCCCGGCGGCCAGCGAACCGAGATCGCCGCAATCCTTGAGGCTGCGCCCGCTCGTATAGCCGTAGAGGAAGCCGGCGGCATAAAGGTCGCCGGCGCCGGTCGTGTCGACGAGTTCCTTGATCTTCGTCGCCTCTATGGTGACGGTTTCGTCGCCGCGCACGATCACCGAGCCTTTTTCGGAACGTGTGACGGCGGCTATTTTGCAATCCTTGCGGATGGCGGCGAGCGCCTCCTCGAAAGAGGCGGTCTGGTAGAGCGATTTGATCTCGTGACTGTTGGCAAAGACGATGTCGACGGTGCCCGACCGCATCAGCTCGAGGAACTCGTCACGGTAGCGGTCGACGCAGAAGGAATCCGACAGCGTCATCGAAACCTCGCGGCCTGCCGCATGCGCCAGCCTGGCGGTCTGCCGGATCGCTTCCTTGGCGCGCGGCGGATCCCACAGATAGCCCTCGAAATAGGTCACCTTGGCGCCGGCGGCCTTGTCGGCCTCGACATCCTCGGGGCCAAGTTCGACGCAGGCGCCGAGATAGGTGTTCATCGAACGCTCGCCGTCGGGCGTAACAAAGATCATCGAGCGCGCGGTCGGCGGTTCGCCCGCGAGCGGCTTGGTGTCGAACGCAACGCCCTGGGCGTGAATGTCATGGGTGTAGATGTCGCCCAGTGCGTCGTTCGACACCTTGCCGAAGAAGGCTGCCCGCCCGCCGAGACTGGCGACGCCGGCCGCCGTGTTGCCGGCGCTGCCGCCGGAAGCCTCGATCGCTGGTCCCATGCGGCTGTAAAGCAATTCGGCGCGCCTGGCGTCGATGAGGTTCATCGCCCCCTTGATGATGCCGTTGGTCTCGAGAAAGGCTTCGTCGCACTGCGCGATGATGTCGACAATGGCATTGCCGATGCAAAGCACGTCATATTCCGGCATCAAAATCTCCGCCAAGGACTGCCCCGGCTATCTGGCATGCCGGCCGGGCGCGGGTCTAGCGACTTGGCGCTGCTTTGCCTACCCTGAAAATCGTCATCATCTTCCGTGACGCCGACCTCGACGCCGATCGTTCGCCGGCTGCGGCAGCGTTCACATCGAACTGGCCTATATCGACCGTAGCTGTCCCCGCTATGGTTTCGCGGCGATCGAAACATTTCCGCGCCGCCATGGGCTAGAATTAATTCCAGGAAAACTGCGTGGCGGTTAGGTTCGGCGACCCGCCGTCGCCTTCCGTCCGGAATTGCGCAAAAACAAAGCGGAGCGTTCCCCGCAACGGAAGGCAGAAATGTCCGAAAAGACCGAAATGTCCACCGACCTCGCGCTGCTCGGCGTCCTGGCGGTGCTATGGGGCGCTTCCTATACCTTCATCAAGATCGGCGTCGAGACGATCCCGCCGGTGACCTTCATCGCCGCCCGGACGCTGATCGCCGGGGCTATTCTCCTCGCTGTCATCCGCTGGCGCGGCCTTGCCATGCCTGGGGATGCGGCGACATGGCGTCGGTTCACCTTCCAGGCCTGTCTCAACAGCGTCGTGCCGTTCACGCTGATCGCCGCCGCCGAGCGCTCGGTCGATGCCGGCCTTGCCACCATCCTCAATTCGACGTCGCCGATCTTTACCTTCTTGCTGACGGCATTGATCACGCGCCATGAGCCGGTCACGACGCGCAAGCTCGTCGGCGTCGGCGCCGGCATCGTCGGCATCTGCCTCATCGTCGGCACGCAGGCACTTGGCGGGCTTGGCCATCAATTGTGGGCGCAGCTTGCGATCGTCATCGCGACGGTCTCCTATGCGGGAGCGGCGATCTTCGGCCGCGGCTTCAAGGGCCTCGATCCGATGATACCCGCCGCGGGTTCGATGCTTTGCGGCGCGGTGATGCTTGTGCCGCTCAGCCTGATCGTCGACCGGCCCTGGACGCTTGCGCCCTCGGACGCATCGATCCTGGCCCTGCTCGGCCTGTCGGTCTTCTCGACCGCGCTGGCCTTCGTCATCTATTTTCGCCTGATCCACACGCTGGGATCGGTCGGCACCACCTCGCAGGCCTATCTGCGAGTGCCGATCGGCGTCGGTATCGGCGCCGTCTTCCTCGGCGAAAGTCTGGGATCGACGGCCTGGGCCGGCATGGCCTTCGTCGTCGCCGGCGTCGCGGCGATGACCATTCCGGCACGGCAGGTCAAGCTTGCGCGATAATGCATGTCGCCCCGCGTGTGACGCGGTTTTGGGATAACCGACATGCATCGAGACAAAGCCAAAGCGCGTCGACGCGACGCGCTTGGTTGCGTCTGGGAAGAAGCCCGCCTATCTCGGGGACGTCGTTTCTCGATAAGGGCTTGGACCTGCCGTGATCCTAGACGCCGCCCGCGCCGCCGCCAGCCGCCTGTTCTCGCCTGAATTCCGCGCCGTCTTCCTGAAGACGCTGGGGCTGACGCTGCTCGCTCTGCTGGCGCTTTGGCTCGGCCTGGAGAGCCTGCTCGAATGGCTGGCCTGGCCATGGCTGCAAACGCTGCTGCCTGGTCTGCCGTCCTGGGCCGGGTGGCTGGGCGGCATCATTGCCGGCATCGTTCTGGCTATGGGATTGGCCTTGCTCGTCGCGCCGGTGACGGCGATCGTCGCCGGCCTGTTCCTCGACGATATTGCCGAAGTGGTCGAGCGCACCGACTATCCCAACGACTCGCCCGGCCGCGCCGTGCCGGCGCTGCAGTCGCTTGTGCTGGCGGTCAAATTCTTCGGCGTGGTGGTCCTCGGCAATATCGTCGCGCTGCTCTTGCTTCTGCTGCCGGGCATCAACATTGCCGCTTTCTTCATCGTCAACGGCTATCTGCTCGGCCGGGAGTTCTTCGAGTTCGCCGCCATGCGCTTCCGCCCCGAGGCAGAGGCCAAGGCGCTGCGGCGCAAACATGCCGGCACGGTATTCCTGGCCGGGCTGGTCATTGCCCTTTTCCTGGCCGTGCCGTTGCTCAACCTTCTGACGCCGCTTTTCGCGGCCGCCATGATGGTCCATCTGCACAAGGCGGTTTCGGCGCGGCTGCCGGTTTAATCGATGTCGCCGCTGCGAAACAGTGCCTGCAGCTTGCCGAAAGGCATCGCCGCCCGGGTGAAGCCGAAAGTGCCGTCCTGCTGGATTTCGCGCGCCGCCGTTTCCAGCATGCCATAGGCGAAATTGGTCAGCCATGGTCCGAGCGAAATGCGTTTGACGCCGGCCTGGGCAAGGTCGCCGATGGTGAAGCCTGGCCGGGCCATCACATTGACCGGTCGGCTCACCGACGAGCAGATCGTGCGCACCATTTCGACGTCGCCGATGCCGGGAGCGTAGAGCACGTCGGCACCGGCCTTTTCGAAGGCCTGCAGCCGCTTGATCGTGTCGTCGAGATCGGTCTTGCCCCACAGGAAGTTTTCGGCCCGCGCGGTGAAGACGAAATCGTGCTTGAGCGCCCGGGCAGCCTCGACCGCGGCCGCGACCCGTTCAGTCGCCAGCGAGAAATCGTAGATCGGGTTGGCGGGGTCGCCGGTGTGGTCCTCGATCGAGCAGCCGGCAAGGCCGGCGGCTTCGGCTGCGAAAATGGTCTCGGCGGCCTGTTCCGGGCTGTCGCCCTTGCCGCGCTCCAGATCGGCCGAAACCGGCAGGTCGGTCGCCGCCGTCACCTCGCGGCAATGATGGATCATGGCCTCGAACGTCACGGCGCCGTCCGGCAGGCCGCGCGAGAAGGCGAAGCCGGCGCTGGTCGTCGCCAGCGCCTTAAAACCGAACGAAGCAAGAAGCTTCGTCGTGCCTACGTCCCAGGGATTGGGCATGACGAAGGTGGAGGAATGCAGATCGCGAAAAATCTTGCCCTTGTCCATGGCGGATCCTCAATCGTGATCGGGGTTGTGAGGGAAATCTATCGCGGTCGCTCGAACCGGGCAAACGAATGCGTCTGGCTCAGAAGTGTTTGGCGTTCTCTGCTGCCAATTTCTCGAAGGCGTCGGAATCCGGCACGTAACGCGACCTTGCCTCCTCCCAGTGATAGGTGACGGTAACGTCATGCGAAGCAGCCTTCGGCGCCGCCTCGTCGCAGCTTTCACCGCTCGGCTTGGTGACGTCGCTCACTGTCGCCTTGATCGCCGCATAAGGTTTTTCACTGCCGGGCGTCTGGAACGACAGGTCCTGTGTGCGTTTGTAGGCGCAGACATTCTCGTCGAACGTATTGATCTGATCGATAGGCTCGAAGCGGTCGTCGCGAACGAGGATAAGAATGGTGCTGACATAACCCTGGTTCGAATTGAAATGCATGCTCATGGTGATGAGGGCATCGTCATCCGGACCGATTGCGATCTTGCTAGGATCGCGAAAATAGCTGTTCTGGTCGGTTCCGACATTGACGGCATCGAGCAGCTTCGGCTTGCCCGAAAGATCGTAAAGCGCCAGCACCGCAAACCCTTCGGCGCTGTTTTGCGCCTGGCCAAGGTCGAAAAGCATCGTCAGCCGGTCCTTGCCACCGGCCTTGATCGCAAGCACCGCCGCGTTCGGCAGGCTGATGGTCTCGGGCGGCGAGCCGCCTTGATCGCCGCCAAGGATGTGGCGCACCTCGATGGGCGCGCTTCCCTTGTAAAAACCGTCATCCCCGGCGGCGAGATCGGGGACGACCATTTTCGCGAGGTCGAGATAGGTGACGTCCTGATGACCGGGAATGGCGCCGTTCAGCTCCGGAAAGCTGACGGCCTGGGCGTGCGCCGCGGACCAGGCACAGGGCAGCAGCAGGCACGCGAGCAGGAGTCTCGATAAAATGGAAATCACTACAAGCACCCCCCGGAAAAAAGCACGATAGCACGGACGCGTAAGGTGCGCAGCCGGTGCTTTCAGCGGATCGGCACGAGGCTCGCGAGTTCGCGCATGTCGTCGAACAGGATGCCGCCGGCCGCCGCCAGGCCGTCACGGTCGGAGAGCGGATCGGCGTGGTAGGAGAACACCCGCATGCCGGCGGCGATGCCCGCCTCGGTTCCCGCGACGCTGTCCTCGATGACGACGCAGTCGGCCGGCGCGAAGCCCATCGTCCTTGCCGCATGCAGGAAGAGGTCCGGAAACGGCTTGCCGCGGGAAACCATGGTGGACGAGAACATCGCATGCTCGAACAGCGGCAGGAGCCCGGTCTGGCCGAGCGTGATGTGCATCTTCGACACCCGCGCCGACGAGGCGACGCAGTAGGCGATGCCGGCGGCTCGCACCTTCTGGACGAAGTCGCCCACATAGGGGATTGCCTCGACGCCGTGCGAAAAAAGATCCGGCAGACCGGCGTTCCAGCGCTCGACGAAGTCGGCGCCAAGCCTGATCTCGGTCGTCTCTTCGACCTCTTTCTGCACCGAGGCCATGCTGCGGCCGGAAAAATGCTTGCGGCAATATTCGAATGTGCTCGTGAAACCGGCGGCTGTGAGCCATTCGGCGAGACGTCTGTTGGCAAGGTTTTCTGTGTCGACCAGAACCCCGTCGCAGTCGAAGATGACCAGTTTCGGAACTTGCATTAAGCGGTGCCGGTCGATCCGAACCCGCCGGTACCTCGTGTCGTGCCGCCCGCCAGCGCCCGCTCCTCGACCGTGATTTGGGTCAGGGCAGCGAAGACGATCTGGGCGATGCGCATGCCGCGCGTCACCGCGAAATCCTCGTCGCCGAGGTTGACGAGCAGGACTTTCACCTCGCCGCGATAGTCGCTGTCGACGGTGCCGGGCGAGTTGAGGACGGTGAGCCCATGCTTGAAGGCAAGGCCCGAGCGCGGCCGCACCTGGCCTTCCATGCCTTCCGGGATTTCCAGCACAAGCCCGGTCGGCACCAGCGCGCGTTTCCCCGGCAGGATGAGCAACGGCCGGTCTTCCGGCACCGCGGCGCGCAAATCCATGCCGGCGGCGCCCGCGCTCTCATAGGCCGGCAGAGGCAGGCCTTCGCCATGCGGAAGCCTGACGAAACCGACGGTGGGGCCGATGACGGAGGAAGGATGGACAGCCGTGCGCATGAGCCCACTCCTATCGGCGCGAATGCCGATTCGGTCAACTCGGCCGTGACGCTATCCAAGGCTTTCTTTGGGGCGTCACGATGACCTGAAGTGTGTTGAGATTCGGGTCAGGCCTCACCTAAAACTGAGCATGCCTCAGCGCAGTTCCACCGGCACCACGGTCGTTTCCTTGATCTCCTCCATGACGAAGGAGGCCGAGACATCCGACAGCGGCACCCTGGCGATCAGCCGCTGGTAGAGACGGTCATAGGCTTTCACGTCGGCGACACGGGCCCTCAGCACATAATCGAGGTCGCCCGACATGCGGTAGACGCCGGTGATCTCGGCAAAGCCGGTCACCGCCGCGCGAAATTTCTGCAGCCAGTCCGGATCGTGATTGGACGTACGGATTAGGACAAAAACGGAGAGGCCGACCCCTAGCTTGTCGGCATCGACCAGCGCGACGCGGCCGGTGATGACGCCATCCTCCTCCAGCCGCTTGACGCGCCGCCAGCAGGCGTTGCGCGACAGCGCCACGCGCTCCGACAACTGGTCGACCGAAAGCGTGCCGTCGCGCTGCAGCTCGGCCAGCAATCTTCGATCGATCTCATCGATTTCCGTCGGCATGTTGGGATGAATGTCCCACAAAATGGCAAAAGGCAAGGACGATTTGGGACCGATGAACCAAAGCCGTGTGGCACGATACTCATCATCGGGACTCATCCCGGCAGGAGGGATCACCATGACGACACGGTTTACGGCACTGTTCACGGCTCACCCGGAGAAGGTCGGCGAGACTTATTTCGGCCACATGGCCTTTGCCGCCTGGTTCTGTTCGCGCCTGTCGATGGCGGCGGGCGCCGCGCTCGTTCACGCTTTCTTGCCATTTCTGTTCGAAACTACGGCCAGCCGAATCGTTCGCGAGCTCTATGAGCGCACGCATAACAGGGGTTCGCATGCGGTGAAGGAGCCGAAGGCTCTCTTGGACCGCGCCTGATAGATGGTGAAATGCGATGTGCCGGTGGGCGGCCTATCTTGGTGAAGCGGTCTTCCTCGAAGACATCATCACCGCGCCCTGCCATTCGCTGATCGCCCAGAGCCACTGTGCTCAGGAGGCCAAGTCGCCGACCAATGGCGACGGCTTCGGCCTCGCCTGGTACGGCGACCGGCCCGAACCTGGGCTCTACCGCGACATCCTGCCGGCCTGGTCGGACCCCAACCTGAAAAGCCTCTGCCGGCAGATCAAGTCCGGCCTGTTCCTCGCCCATGTGCGCGCCTCCACCGGCGGCGCCACCAGCCGCATGAATTGCCATCCCTTTGTCTCGGGCCGCTGGTCGTTCATGCATAATGGCCAGATCGGCGGTTTCGAAAAGATCCGCCGCGCCTTGGAGAATTCGCTCTCCGACGAGGTCTTCGACCAGCGTGAGGGCACCACCGATTCCGAGCTCTTCTTTCTTCTGATGATCGACCAGGGTCTGGCGACCGACCCGCAGGGTGCGGTGTCGCGAGCAACCGGTCGCGTCATCGAAGCATCCCGCCGGGCTGATATCGAGCCGGCGCTGAAGCTGACGGCGGCCTTCTCGGATGGCGCGGCGGTGTACGCCGTTCGCTATGCCACCGATGGCCACGCGCCGACGCTCTATACCGGCGCCTTCGCGAAACGCGCCGGCCATTGCATCGTCTCGGAACCCTTCGACCGCAACGGTGGCGAGTGGCAGGCGATACCTCCGGCGAGCTTCGTCACCATGACCAGGGACGGCACGGGCATCCGCCCGTTTGCGCCGGCAGCGAACAAGCTGGCGCTGGTCGTCGGCTGACGCAAATCCCGAGCTGCCGCGTTCAGGCAGAGATCAGCAAAACGTAAGCGCGGCGTAAGGACGCCCAAGCTCCCTCCTGTCATCTGTGGCGCTCGACGGGCGGCGAATTCATTCGCGCTCAAAAACGCATCGACACAGGATCACAGGACAATGTGCAGATGGGCTGCCTATCTCGGCGACGCGATCTTCCTGGAAGACGTCATCGCCGCACCCTCCCATTCCCTGATCGTTCAGAGCCGCCAGGCGCGGGAGGCAAGATCGCCGACCAATGCCGATGGCTTCGGCGTGGCATGGTACGGCGATCGGCCGGAACCGGGCCTTTACCGCGATGTTCTGCCGGCCTGGTCGGACACCAATCTCAGGAGCCTTGGGCGCCAGATAAAATCCGGCCTGTTCCTGGCCCATGTACGCGCCTCGACAGGCGGCGCCACCAGCCGCGTGAACTGCCATCCCTTCGTCTCGGGCCGCTGGTCCTTCATGCACAACGGCCAGATCGGCGGCTTCGAGAAGATCCGCCGGGTGCTGGAGAATTCGCTCTCCGATACGTTGTTCGACCAGCTCGAAGGCACCACGGATTCCGAACTGTTCTTCAGGCTTATGATCGGCGAGGGGCTTTCGGACGATCCCTATGGCGCCGTATCGCGCGCCACCAGCCGCGTGATCGAGGCTGCGCGCCGCGCCGCCATCGACCCGTCCCTGAAGCTGACGGCCGCCTTCAGCGATGGTAAGGCGCTTCACGCCGTCCGCTACGCCACCGACGACCAGGCGCCCACGCTCTACACCGGCGCCTTCGCCAAGGGCGTCGGTCGCTGCATCGTCTCGGAGCCGTTCGATCGCGACGGCCGGACCTGGCATGAGATTCCGCAGTCGAGCTTCGTGACGATGACCCGCGACAACACCAGCATCCGGCCGTTCGCGCCGGCAGTCGCACGTTTGGCGATGGCGGGTTAAGGCATCGGTCCTTGCTGATCCCGGGACGGCTTTCGCCGTCCTTCGGGCTACCGGGCGAAACGCGAGAGAGCGTAAGGCCTGAGTAACGCATCGCGCTCGCCGTCGAGGATTTCGCGCGCCGCAAACAATCCCACGGCCGGTGCCAGTGTGATGCCGGAATGCGTGACGGCGATGTAGACACCGCTGACGCCTTCCGACCGGCTGACGATCGGGAAACCATCGACCGGCGTCGGACGGTAGCCCACCGTGTGGAAATCGAGCTCCAGCCCCTCCGAACCGCGCAGCATCGCTTTCGTCGCTTCGAAAAGCTCGCGAGCGGTGGCCTGGGGGTCCTCGCCCGGATCGCCGCCGCTGAAATCCGAGCCGGCGATGATGCGGCCCTCGGCCGTCTGGCGCATATGCAGCCTGTCGGCCATGACCAGGCCGTTGAGGAGCTTCTTGTAAGGGCGCGAATGCACGATCAGGCCGGGCGGCGTTTCGATCGGCAGCCTTATCCCAGCCGTCGCGGCGATCGCCGGGGTGCCGGCGCCCGATGCAATCACCACCTCGTCGGCCGCGATGATATCGCCTGAAACAGCGACGCCCGTGACCTTGCCGTCGACCAGCGCCAGCCTGTCGATGGTACCCGTGGCGATCCGCGCGCCGCGCCGTTCGGCATCGGCCAGCAGCGCCTTCGCGGTCGCCACAGGCTCGGCCACGCCTTCCTGCGCGACGTAAAGCGCAAAATCGGGAAGCACCGCCAGGTTGGGCTCGATGCGCGCCGCTTCTTCGCGCCCGACCCGCTCTACGCCATAGCCCCAGGACGAATGCTCGGCCGCATAGGCTTCGAGCTTGTCCGCGGGCAGGTCCCAGCACAGACCGCCGCACCAGGCGAGCGGCAGGCCCGGCAGGTCGTTCGCCAGCCGTTTCCATTCGGCCATGGCGCGGATGCGCAGCCGGAAATAGGTTTCCGGATTGCCCCAGCTAGCATTGATCCAGGCAAAGGAATTCGGCGTGGCGACGCCGCCGGCGCCGCTTTCTGAAATGACCGTCACCTGTGCGCCGGCTTTCGTGAGATGCCAGGCAGTCGACGCGCCGATAATGCCGGCTCCAATGACGATGACTTGCTTTGAGCTGCTCATACCGGACCCTTGAGAGAGATTTCTCCCCTCATGCCACCGCGCCGGCTGGACCTCAAGTGAGAGTCGGCTATGCGCCGCCCGCCGCTACCGCAGGCGCCCCGGCAATCAGGGCCTTCAGTTCGTCGCAGCGCCGCATGAGCCGTGAAGAGTCGACCTTCTTCGCAACCGCCAGCGCGGTGCCGAGCTCCAGCTCGGCGCCGGATCGATCGCCGATCTTGATGAGCAGCGCGGTAAGCGACAGTCTGGCGTCGGCGGCATTGATCGGCGAACCGATCTCGTTCCAGCGCGAGCATGCGATCTGCAGCTCCCGGGCGGCCTCGGCGAGGCGTTCTTCCTGCATGAAAAGCTCCGCCTTGGCTTCCGCGGTCAGCGCTTTGATGGAGGCCATCGGCCAGCGTTGCGGCTGGGTCTCCAGTTCGGCGATCACCTCTTTCGCCCTGTCGCGCCGATCGGTCCGCGCCGCCACCTTGGCCAGAGTGGCAAGGACCATGCCTCGCCGCTGCAGGGTCGGCCAGCCATTGCCCACCAGGGAACGTTCGAGGGCGTTGAAAGCGGCCTCCGGCTGTCCTTGCTCGAGTTGCAGCAGCGCAAGTCCGGGTTGCGGATCCCAGCCCGCTGCATGCGATGCACGGTAGGCCGTTTCGGCCTCCGTGAGTTCTCCGGCCGCGAGGTGGATGTCGCCCAGCACACGCAAGGCATCGCCGGTCGCCCAGGGCGCGTCGAGGGCAAGCTGGTCGAGTGCCGCACGCACAAGCGCTTCCGCCTCCTTCAGCGTGCCGTGAACGCCGAGTACTTCGGCGCGATGCAGCCGGCACGAGCCCGAAAGGTCCTCCAGGCCATGTCCCCTGCACCAGTCTTCGTAGCCGAGGGTCCACTGGTTGGCGCGCGACCAGTCGCCGAAATTCCGGCAGGCCCACAGGATGTTGCAGTAGAGGATTCCGCCGACGACCGGGTCGACGTCGCTGGACAGGCCGAGCGCGGCGGCAAGGTCCTGATCCTCCTGTCCGGCTTTGGTTTCACCGAGGCAGAGCTTGAAGAAGCCGCGATAGATAAGGCCGAGCGACTCCACGACCGGATCGTCGAGATGCCTACCGACCGCGAAGGCCTGCTCGGCGAGCGCCAGCGCCTGTTCCGGCTCGGCTTCCGCGCCCATGATGCGCGCGCCCATCCAGCACCAGAGACCGTGCTCCCTGCTGTCGGTAGCGGTATCGATCAACTGCCCGGCTCGCTTGTGCCAACCCTTGGCGACAGCAAGCTCGCCTCTCTCGAGATGGATCCTGGCAAGGGTGATTGCCGGGGAAGCCGCGCGCAAGCGCTCGCCGGCCACGCCGTAGGCCGTCACCGCGCGCGCCAGAAGCGGAATGGCTTCGGCCGGCCGGCCCATGCATTCCAGGGCCAATGCCCATTCCTCGAGATCGGCCGTCAGCAGCTCGTCGTCGGCGTCCGCTTTCGTGAAAGAGGCGGCGGCCTCATGCCATTTTCTGCCCGCAACGGCCGCGCGCGCCGACAGGATCGGTGAACCGGGGCTCGAAGGCTTGCCGCCCGCATCGGCCAGCGCCGGCCTGGTTTCCGAGGCGGCTGGCTGATCGAGGCAAATCCGGTAGCCGAAGCGGGGCAGGTTGCGCAGCGCCGTCTCCATGCCGCCCTGGCGAAGAATGCCGCGGGCAAGGCTCGCCACGCGTTGTAGCGAAGCCTCGGTCACCGTCACGCCGGGCCACAGCGTCTCAAGCAATTCGTCCTTGCTCAAGGCGCGCTCCTGGTGGCGCAGCAGGACGGCGAGGAAATCGAAGACGAGGGGCTGCACCTCGATCTCGCTTCCGGCGAGACGGAGCGCGCGCGAGTGCTCATTGAGCTCGAAGTCGCCGAAGCAATAAATTCCCATCGGCAGCAATCCCTGTAACGGCAATAGGCAAAGGATCAGAATAAGATAAGGGCGGCGTAAGGACTGTTGGCCGCCTCTTTCGTAATTCTCCGTCTGTCTGGCGGGCCAAGCTGAGAGTTTAGCTCAGCGACCCCCAGGATGTCACCGGCACCGACATGGTCGGGCGCCCGGTGGGATTTGCACCCAGATCAAGGAGATTGTCACATGCAGAAATACATCATCGAACGCGAGATCCCGAAGGTCGGCACCTTCGAGCGCGAGCAGCTTCGCGACGCGTCCAAGGCCTCGAACGCAGTCCTGGCCGAACTCGGCCCGGACATCCAGTGGGTCGAATCCTTCGTGGCGGACGACAAGACCTTTTGCGTCTATCTCGCCAAGGACGAGGCGATCATCCAGCGTCATGCCAAGATGAGCGGCTTCCCGGCGACCAAGATCACGCAGATCAAGCGCCTGTTCGATCCGACGACGGCTTACGCCGCCGCCTGACGGGAAGGGATCGATCGTGAAGCGCATTGCGGAAATCGTCCTTGCCGTCGGCGCCTCGGCGCTGCTTTGCGGTGGCGCGGTCGCCCATGACATGCCCGATCCGGTGCTCAACCGGTCCCGGGAAATGGCGGCCAAGTATCTCGATATCGAGGTCGCCAAGACCGAAGGCTACAAGCAGCTGTTCGAATGCACGACGCATGACGAGCACGGCACGATGGGCGTCCATTTCATCCATCCCGGCCGCGCCGGCGACGGCAAGCTCGTGCTCGGCGAGCCGGACGTGCTGACCTACGAGCCGGAGGCCGATGGCTCGATGCAACTCGTCGGCATGGAATACATCGTCTTCGAAAAGGACTGGAAGGGTAAAGGCGTGCCCGAATTCCTCGGCCGCACCCTGCAGCGCAAGACGACGGTGGGCGTTCATCCGGTGGACCCGTATTACGAGCTCCATGTCTGGCACTGGCGGCACAACCCGGCCGGCATGTTTGCGGACTGGAACCCTGATGTGAGCTGCGAGCACGCCCGGTCCTGACGGGCGTGACGGGCGGCGTCCTCGGGAGGGCCATTCATGGCCCTCCCGATCCCTTCGTTCAGACAAAGGAAAGACGATCATGTCAACTCTTCGCATGGGAATGAAGTCTGTGGCCGGCCCGTCCGTTGGCGGGCGTTTCTTCGCGACAGCCGTCGAAACATGCCGCTCCGGCCTGCGCGTGCTTGCGCGGCTGGTCCGCATCCGCAGCGACCGCGTCTGGTTGGACGAGTTGCCGGATTATCTGTTGCGCGACATCGGTATCAAACGTTCGGAAATCTCGTCGGTGACCTGGTACGGCGTCAGCCAGGACGACGATGCGCGAATTTGAGGGCTGGTTTCGGCGCGACTTATCCATGGTGTGCGCTTCAGCCGGAGCCGATGAGGTCGGCCCGGCGGCACGCATCGCTCGCACAGTTTGGGTCTTGCCAGTCCAAATTCGTGCTTGACCTCAATACGTACGTACGTATTATTTGGCAATGGCCAGGCAATCACTCCGTGAAAACCTCCTAGACGCCGGGTTCCAGACGATCTGGAATTCCGGCTACACCGCGGCCGGCGTTCGCGACATCGTTGCCGCCGCAGGCGCCCGCCCGGGCTCATTCACCAACCATTTTGCCTCCAAGGAAGATTTCGCCGGCGAGGTGCTGGAACGCTACTTCACCTATGTCAGCGACCTGGTGGAAAATGCGCTGGCGCGTGACGGCACGCCGCCCGTCGGGAGGCTCCGCCGCTATCTCGACGTCATCACCTCGAAGCTCGAGGCGCATGATTGGGCGCGCGGCTGCATGATCGGCAATCTCAGCCTGGAGACGGCCGTCCACAGCGAGCCGCTCCGGCTCAGGCTGGTCGCCATCTTCGAGCGCTGGCGCCGACCATTCGCGGCCTGCATCGCCGAGGGTCAGGCGGCGGGCGAGATAACAAAAACCTTCGATGCCGAGGACCTTGCCGATTTTCTGCTGTCGTCCTGGCAGGGCGCCATGCTGCGCATGAAGGTCGAGCGCAGCCCGGAGCCGCTCGAACGGTTCAAGAAAATCATCTTCAGCACTGTATTTGGGAAGGAGACAGCGCGATGAGTTCGAAGACCGGTGGACAAGAAGCCGCGCTGCGGCGTTTGCGAGTGAATGTGCTGGACTCCAGCATGTCCTACCTGGAGGCCGGATCGGCCGGCCCGACCGTGCTGTTCCTGCACGGCAATCCGACTTCGTCCTACATATGGCGGAACATCATCCCGCATGTCGCGCCGTTCGGTCGCTGTATTGCGCCCGACCTGATCGGCTATGGCCAGTCGGGCAAGCCGGACATCGACTATCGCTTCTTTGATCAGGTCCGCTATCTCGACGCCTTCATCGAAGCGCTCGATCTCAAGGACATGGTGATCGTCGCCCAGGATTGGGGTACGGCGCTGGCGTTCCATTTCGCCGCGCGGCGGCCGCAGCGTGTTCTCGGCCTCGCCTTCATGGAGTTCATCCGGCCCTTCGAGCGCTGGGAGGATTTCCACCAGCGCCCGCAGGCGCGCGAATTGTTCAAGGCGCTGCGCACGCCTGGCGCCGGCGAGAAGCTGGTGCTGGAGGAGAATGTCTTCGTCGAAAAGATCCTGCCTGCTTCCATCCTGCGCAAGATGAGCGCAGAGGAGATGGACGCTTATCGTGCGCCGTTCCCGACGCCGCAGTCGCGCAAGCCGGCGCTGCGCCTGCCGCGCGAACTGCCGATCGAGAACCAGCCGGCCGATGTCGCGGCGATCAGCGAGCACGATCACCGCGCGCTGCGGCTTTCCTCCTATCCGAAGCTGCTGTTCGCCGGCGACCCAGGTGCCCTCATTTCGGCGCAGGCGGCAAAGGAGTTCGCGGCCGGGCTGAAGAACTGCCGCTTCATCGATCTGGGCCCTGGCGCCCACTATCTGCAGGAAGACTACCCCCACACGATCGGTGAGGCCATCGCCGGCTGGCTGCCGGATGTCGCCCGGGCCGAAAGCGCGGCCGAGCCGGCTTGAGCCGGAGCGTCAAGTACGAGGCGTGCCCACCCATGTCGACAGGCCGGCGCTGCGCTGATAGAAGCGCCGCCTGTCACACGGAACGCCTTAAACGATATGCCCGAAACGATACCTGAAGAGGTCGCGCGCCGCCGCACTTTCGCGATCATCGCGCACCCCGACGCCGGCAAGACCACACTCACCGAAAAGCTGCTTCTGTTCGGCGGCGCCATCCAGCTTGCCGGCGAGGTCAAGGCCAAGAAGGACCGCATCCAGACGCGGTCCGACTGGATGAAGATCGAGCGCGAGCGCGGCATCTCGGTCGTCACCTCGGTGATGACCTTCGAATATGACGACAACGTCTTCAACCTGCTCGACACGCCTGGCCACGAAGACTTCGCCGACGATACCTATCGCACGCTCTCGGCGGTGGATTCCGCCGTCATGGTCATCGACGCCGCCAAGGGCATCGAGCCGCGCACGCTGAAGCTGTTCGAGGTCTGCCGGCTGCGCGACATCCCTATTATCACTTTCGTCAACAAGATGGACCGCGAGAGCCGCGACCCGTTCGAGATCCTCGACGAGATCGAGCAGAAGCTCGCGCTGGACACCGCTCCCGTCACCTGGCCGATCGGCCGCGGCAAGACCTTTTCAGGCACCTACCACCTGGCGCAGAATGCGGTGCGCCGCAGCGACGACGAGAAGGAGCGCACGCCGGTCAACGGCCCGGATTCAAACCGCGTCGCCGGGCTTTTGCCGGACAATGAGCGCAACGACTTCATCGAGGAGCTGGAGCTGGCGCGCGAAGCCTGCCGTCCGCTCGATGTCGACGCCTTCCGCGAAGGCCACCTGACGCCGGTCTATTTCGGCTCGGCGCTCCGCAATTTCGGCGTGCGCGACCTGATCGAGGCGCTTGGCGCCTATGGCCCGCCGCCGCGCGCCCAGGAAGCTGACGAGCGTCTGGTCGAGGCGACCGAGGAGAAGATGACCTCCTTCGTCTTCAAGATTCAGGCCAACATGGATCCCAACCACCGCGACCGCATCGCTTTCGTGCGCGTCTGCTCGGGCAAGCTGGAGCGCGGCATGAAGGCAAAGCTGGTGCGCACCGGCAAGCCGATGAGCCTGTCTGCGCCGCAGTTCTTCTTCGCCCGCACCCGCGTCACCGCCGACGAGGCCTTCGCCGGCGACGTCGTCGGCATCCCCAACCACGGCACGCTGCGCATTGGCGACACGTTGACCGAGGGCGAGGAGATCCTGTTCCGCGGTGTGCCGAACTTCGCGCCCGAAATCCTGCGTCGCGTGCGCCTCGGCGACGCGATGAAGGCCAAGAAGCTGAAGGAAGCGCTGCACCAGATGGCCGAGGAAGGCGTCGTGCAGCTGTTCTCGCCGGAGGACGGCTCGCCGGCCATCGTCGGCGTCGTCGGCGCGCTGCAGCTCGATGTGCTCAAGGAACGGCTGAACATCGAATACTCGCTGCCGGTGGATTTCGAGATGTCGCGCTTCTCGGTCTGCCGCTGGATCTCGGCCGACGACAAGGCGGAGGTGCAGCGTTTCATCGAATCGCACCGCGGCGACATCGCCCGCGACCTCGACAACGATCCGGTCTTCCTCGCCCAGCACGCCTTCTCGCTCAACTACGAAGCCGAGCGCTGGAAAGCGATCCGCTTTGCTGCGGTGAAGGATTATCAGGTGCGTGATAAGGCGGCGTGAAGCGCGGCCTTTCCTTCTCCCCTTATGGGCCTGTTCTCGCTAACTGCGCAACAGCCCCACAAGGGGAGAAGGGAAAAGCGCTCACCCCTTCGCCGCTTCCTCGATCTTGGCGATGTCGATCTTACCCATCTGCATCATCGCGCTCATGACGCGGCCGGCCTTCTCCCGGTCGGGATCCTGAAGCAGGCGCGGCAGCTGTTCCGGCACGACCTGCCAGGAAACGCCGAACTTGTCCTTCAGCCAGCCGCAGGGGCCGGGTTGCCCGCCGCCTTCGGTGAGCTTCGTCCAGAAGTGATCGACTTCTTCTTGCGTCTCGCAGTCGATCGACAGCGAAATAGCTTCGGTGAAATTGAATTCCGGTCCACCATTGAGCGCCTGGAACGGCACCCCGTCCAGCTCGAAGGTGGTCACCAGCACCTTGCCCTCATCACGATGACCCTTGGGCCAGCGCATGACGCTCAGCACCTTCGAATTCTTGAAGATGGATGTGTAATGGTTCATCGCCTCTTCGGCCTGGCCGTCGAACCACAAGCAGGTTGTGATCTTTTGCATGCGTCTTCCTCCGAATGCTTCTTTGCGGATACGGTCAACGGCTGAGTGCTGACTGGTGCCGTTCCGTCTGCCCAAGGACGGCTGTGCGGCCCGTGATCCGACACAGGCCTGCGGTTTTTCCGGAAGAATCTGGCGCAGTGCAAAATGGTGGTCATGCCTGGCCGTGATCGCTATAACCGCTGCCGACTAAAATTCGAGCGCCGCCCGCCGCGCATCGGCGCGGCCAGCCAGCAAGGACAATCCAATGCCTGCCTATCGTTCCCGCACCACCACCCATGGCCGCAACATGGCCGGCGCCCGCGGCCTGTGGCGCGCCACGGGCATGAAAGACAGTGATTTCGGCAAGCCGATCATCGCGGTGGTCAATTCCTTCACCCAGTTCGTGCCGGGCCATGTCCATCTGAAGGATCTCGGCCAGCTTGTCGCGCGCGAGATCGAGAAGGCCGGCGGCGTAGCCAAGGAATTCAACACCATCGCCGTCGACGACGGCATCGCCATGGGCCATGACGGCATGCTCTATTCGCTGCCGTCGCGCGAGCTGATAGCCGATTCCGTCGAATACATGGTCAACGCGCATTGCGCCGACGCCATGGTCTGCATCTCCAATTGCGACAAGATCACGCCCGGCATGCTGATGGCGTCGCTCCGCCTCAACATCCCGACCGTCTTTGTCTCGGGCGGACCGATGGAAGCCGGCAAGGTGGTGCTGGCCGGCAAGGCGCAGGCGCTCGACCTGGTCGATGCCATGGTCGCCGCCGCCGACGACAGGATCTCCGACGAGGACGTCAAGGTCATTGAGCGCTCGGCCTGCCCGACCTGCGGCTCGTGCTCCGGCATGTTCACGGCCAATTCGATGAATTGCCTGACCGAGGCGCTCGGCCTGTCGCTGCCTGGCAACGGATCGACGCTTGCGACCCATGCCGACCGCAAGCGGCTGTTCGTCGAGGCCGGCCACCTCATTGTCGATCTCGCCCAGCGCTATTACGAGCAGGAAGACGAGAGCGCGCTGCCGCGCAGCATCGCCTCCAAGGGCGCCTTCGAGAATGCCATGGCGCTCGACATCGCCATGGGCGGCTCGACCAACACCGTGCTGCACATCCTCGCGGCGGCTCACGAAGGCGAGGTCGACTTCACCATGGAAGACATCGACCGGCTGTCGCGCAAGGTGCCGGTGCTCTGCAAGGTGGCGCCGGCCAAGTCCGACGTGCATATGGAGGACGTCCACCGTGCCGGCGGCATCATGGCCATCCTCGGCCAGCTTGACCGGGCGGGCCTGATCAACCGCGACCTGCCGACGGTGCATACCGCCACGCTCGGCGAGGCGCTCGACCATTGGGACATCGCTCGCACTTCCGCCGAAAACGTGCGCGAGTTCTTCCGCGCCGCGCCCGGCGGCGTGCCGACGCAAGTCGCCTTCAGCCAGGATCGCCGCTGGGACGAGCTTGATCTCGATCGTGAGACGGGTGTGATCCGGTCGGCAAAGACTCCGTTCTCGAAAGATGGCGGCCTTGCAGTGTTGAAGGGCAATCTGGCGCTCGACGGCTGCATCGTGAAAACCGCCGGCGTCGACGAGTCGATCCTGAAGTTCACCGGTCCGGCCCGCGTCTTCGAAAGCCAGGACGCATCCGTCAAGGCGATCCTCGGCAACGAGATCAAGGCCGGCGACATCGTCGTCATCCGCTATGAGGGACCGCGCGGCGGCCCCGGCATGCAGGAGATGCTCTACCCGACCAGCTATCTGAAGTCGAAGGGCCTCGGCAAAGCCTGCGCGCTGATCACCGACGGCCGCTTCTCCGGTGGCACGTCAGGCCTGTCGATCGGCCACGTCTCGCCCGAAGCCGCCGAAGGCGGCGCGATCGGCCTGGTCCAGGAAGGCGACACGATCGAGATCGACATTCCCAACCGCACCATCCGGCTCGCCGTCAGCGATGCCGAGCTTGAAGCGCGGCGGGCGGCGATGAACGCCAAGGGCGCCGACGCCTGGAAGCCGGCCGAAAAGCGCAAGCGCAAGGTGACGACCGCGCTGCGCGCCTACGCAGCCTTCGCCACCAGCGCCGACAAGGGCGCGGTCAGGAAAGTGCCGGAGTGAGGAGCGGTTCTCCCTTCTCCCCTTGTGGGAGAAGGTGGATCGGCGCGTTAGCGCCGAGACGGATGAGGGGTGTTCCAGCGGAGTGAGACCTCGAAGATTGAAGGGTCCCGCGCGCTTAATTCTTCGGCGTCGCGATCCTTCCAACACCCCTCATCCGGCCGCTTCGCGGCCACCTTCTCCCGCAGGGGGAGAAGGTGAAGCCTGCGCCTACGGCATCAGCTGATATTCATAAAGCTTCTGATAGAGCCCGCCCTGCTTGAGCAGGGTCTTGTGCGAGCCGCTTTCCAGCACCTTGCCCTTTTCCAGCACCACGATCGTGTCGGCCTGGTGCACGGTGGACAGCCGGTGCGCGATGACGATCGTCGTGCGTCCGACGGTCAGCTGCTGCAGCGCGTCGCGGAACAGCGCTTCCGACTCGGCGTCGAGCGCGCTGGTCGCCTCGTCGAGCAGCAGGATCTCGGCGTTGCGCAGCATGGCGCGTGCGATCGAGATGCGCTGGCGCTGGCCGCCGGAGAGCAGGGACCCGTTCTCGCCGACCTCCGTGTCGTAGCCCTTGGCCATGGCGCTGATGAACTCATGCGCGTTGGCGGCCTTGGCGGCGGCGACCACCTCCTCGTCGGTCGCGCCCTCGCGGCCGAGCCGGATATTGTGCATGATGGTGCCGGCAAACAGGAACGTGTCCTGGCTGACATAGGCGATCTTCTGCCTGAGCGAATCGAGCGTCGCGAAGGAGATGTCCTGCCCGTCGAACATCACTTTGCCGGTCTGCGGATCGTACATGCGCATGATCAGGTTCAGGATCGTCGACTTGCCGCTGCCCGACGGCCCGACCAGCGCCGTCATCTTGCCGGGGGCGAGCGTCAGGTTCAGACCTTCGAAAACCGGCGGGCTTTCCGGATAGGCGAAGCTGACATTCTCGAAGCGGATTTCGCCCGGACCGGGTTGCAGCGGTGTGGCGCCGGGTTTCTCGGCGAGCGTCAGCGGCCGGTCGGCGAGCTGGAACATCATGCGCACGCCGACGATGCCGGTCTCGAGCGAGATGCGCACGCGCGCCAGCCGCTTTGCCGGCTCATAGGCCAAGAGCAGCGCTGCGATGAAGGCCATGATGTTGCCCGGCATCTGGCCGCCCTGCAGCACCAGCAGGCCGCTGACCAGCACGGCGCCGGCGATCGCCAGCCCGGCCAGCGTTTCCATTACCGGGCTGGTGGCGGCTTCCAGCGTCGCGATGTTGTTGGCGCGGGTTTCGACGTCCGAAACCGCCTTGTGCATGCGCTTGCGCATCGCGGCTTCGAGATTGAAGGATTTGACGACGCGCACGCCGATCGCCGTCTCCTGCATCACATGCACGATCTGGCCCAGCGAGATGAATTCCATCGCCGCGATCTTGCGCACGCGCTTCAGGATACGGTTGACGCCATAGATCGCCATCGGTCCGACGATGAAGCAGATCAGCGACAGCGCCGGCTGTTGCCAGACCATGACCCCGACCAGCACGATCAACGTCACCAGGTCGCGCACATAGGAGGTGACGACGAGGTCGAGCACGCTGCGCGCGGCCTGCGCGTTGTTGGTCATGCGGGCGATCAGGTCGGCCGATGAGGTCGAATGATAGAATTCGATGCCTTGCGCCAGGATGCGGTCGTAGATCCGGCGCTGCCGGTCGGCGATGATGGCGTTGCCGACGCGGCTCATGAAATAGGCTTGGACGAAGGTGGCAAAACCCTTGAGCAGGAAGATCGCCGCGACGCCCGCCGCGATCAGGTTGACGCGGTCGAGCCTCTTGAAGACGACGAATTCGTTGGTGATCTCGCGCAGGATCCAGGCGCTGGCGCCGGTCATGGCGGCCACCACCAGCATCGATGCGATTGCCGCGCCATAGCCCAACTTATACTCGTGGAAGGATTCCCTCACCAGCCTCGCGATGAGGCGTTGGTTTTCCGTCGAACGGAAGAAGCGAAACAACGGCCGATCCTGTGTCTGGCTTGCAAAGAATTTCGGATTCGCCACAAGGGCGAGAGGCGGCTTATAGAGCGAGTTGCGGCGCGATGGAACCTTTCGGCCGCCGAGGAAAGAAAAGGCTGCGCCGGGCTGTCTTTTCGGCCACGATGGGTGCCGATTCTTGGGAAAAGGTGACGACAGATGGATTTCGACCTCATCGTGCGCGGCGGCACGCTGCCGGACGGCAGGATCGCCGATATCGGCATTACCGGCGAAACCATCAGGGCGGTCGTGCAGAAACTGCCGGGCTCCGCGCCGACCGAGATCGACGCGCGCGGCAATCTGGTCTCCCCGCCCTTCGTCGACCCGCATTTCCATATGGATGCGACGCTCTCCTACGGCATTCCGCGCATCAATGCTTCCGGCACGCTGCTCGAGGGCATCGCGCTCTGGGGCGAGCTGAAGCCGCTTCTGACCCATGAAGCCGTGCGTGAGCGTGCGCTCGCCTATTGCGACTGGGCCGTGTCGATGGGCCTGCTCGCCATCCGCAGCCATGTCGATGTCTGCGACGACCGGCTGCTCGCGGTGGAAGCGCTGCTCGACGTGAAGAAAACCGTCGCGCCCTATATCGACCTGCAGCTCGTCGCGTTTCCGCAGGACGGTCTCTACCGCTCGCCGACGGCGCTGAAGAACACCATCCGCGCGCTAGACATGGGCGTCGACATCGTCGGCGGCATTCCGCATTTCGAGCGCACCATGGCCGACGGCACGCGCTCGGTCACGGAGCTTTGCGAGATCGCGGCGAAGCGCGGCCTGATGGTCGACATGCATTGCGATGAGACCGACGATCCGCTGTCGCGCCATATCGAGCAACTGGCCTTCGAGACGCAACGGCTCGGCCTGGAGGGCAGGGTGGCCGGCTCGCACCTGACCTCCATGCATTCGATGGACAATTACTACGTCTCGAAGCTTTTGCCGCTGATCGCCGAGGCCGGCGTTTCGGCGATCCCCAATCCGCTGATCAACATCATGCTGCAGGGGCGCCACGACACCTTCCCGAAGCGGCGCGGCCTCACCCGGGTCAAGGAGATGCAGGCGCTCGGCATCCGCGTCGGCTGGGGCCAGGATTGCGTGCTCGACCCCTGGTATTCGCTGGGCACCGCCGACATGCTCGACGTCGCCTTCATGGGCCTGCATGTCGCGCAGATGTCGAGCCCGGCCGATATGGCGCGCTGCTTCGACATGGTCACCAACGTCAACGCCGCCATCATGGGGCTCGACCATCTGGGGCTTGCCGTCGGCAAGCGCGCAAGCCTCGTCGTGCTCGACGCCGGCAACGCGATCGAAGCCGTGCGCCTGCGTCCCGAACGCCTCTGCGTCATCGCCAGGGGCAAGGTGGTGGCTGAGCGGACGAAGCAGGAAACCCGTCTCTCGATCGCGGGACGGCCTGCGCAGGTGAATCGGCGGCACAGGGCCGGCTAGAACCAGCCGATTTCCGCCGCTGGTCTTACCGATCGCCCGATTTTCCCTCGTCAAACCGGCCGCTTGCGGCTAGGGAGCGGCATGGCTCCGCTCGCCCGCAATTTCACGATCAGGAACATGTTGCTCGCCGGCGTCCTGTTGATGCTGGCCGGCGACTTCATGTTCGCGCTGAACGACGCGATGGGCAAATGGCTGGTCGCGAGCTTCTCCGTCGGGCAGGTGGTGCTGATCCGCTCGATCGGCGCTTTCATCGTGCTCGGCCCGATGATCGCCAACCAGGGCACCGGCAAGCTGTTTCACATGGACCGGCCGCTCCTGCAGTTCCTGCGCGTCGTGGCCACCACCACCGATACTGGGCTTTTCTATGCCGCCGTCGTCTACTTGCCGCTGGCCGACGTGATGAGCTTCTACATGGCCGGGCCGATCTATGTCGCGGCGCTGTCGCACCTCCTGCTCGGCGAAAAGGTGGGCTGGCGCCGTTGGCTGGCGATCCTGGTCGGCTTCTGCGGCGTGCTGATCATCCTGAAGCCCTCCTCGGCGGCTTTCTCGCTGTCTTCGGCCTTCGCGCTGGTCGGCAGCATCGCCTTCGGCTTCGCCATCATTCTTGGGCGCCTGCTGCGCGGCACCAGCGACACGACTTTGGTCACCTGGCAGACGATCGGCACGCTGATCGTCGGCGGCCTGCTCACCATCGGCGCCTGGCGCACGCCGTCGGCGCTCGATTTTGGCGCCATGCTGTTGCTGGGCGTCGTCTCCTGCGCCGCGCATCTGATGATCACAAGGGCGCTGAAGCTGGCGCCCGCCTCGACGCTGGCGCCGCTGCATTACACGCTGCTCCTATGGGCTGTGGTCTTCGGCCTCGTGTTCTTCGGCGATGTCCCGGGGCCGCGTATATTGATCGGCGCTGGCACCGTCGTGCTTGCCGGTATGTTCATCTTCCATCGCCAGAAGGTGGTGGAGACCGAGGTGCCGCCCGAGAACGTGCCGAAGGGCGTGAATTAGGATCCAGGCCTGGGCTCATCCCTCTCGCACAGCCGCCAGATGCTGTGAAAACTCCGCCGTTTCCATCAGGGTCTTGCAGCGGGTGAAGCGGCCGTCGGCATAGGCGCGGAAATCGTCTGCCGGATTGTCGTTGGCGAGCTGGATCAGGCCCCACAGTGTCCAGAGCAGGTCGCACATCGCCTTGTAGATAACGACGCGGCCGCGCTCGGCCGGCCTCGCCTCGCCGCCGAAATAGGCGCGCATCAGTTCTTCGTCCTGGCCCGCGTCGAATCTGCCCTCGATCGAGAGGTCGCCGAGATCCCAAAGGGGATCGTTCATGCCGGAGTATTCCCAGTCGACGATCCACATGCGATCGCCCGTATCGAGGAAGTTCTCGCAGAGCGGATCGCAATGGCAGGCGGCGAGCTGGATCGGATGGGCGGCGAGCGCCTCCCGCACGCTGCCTGCCTCGCGCACCACGTCGTGATAGCCCGAAGGCAGCGCGACATCCTTGGTCGAGAGCACCCTTAGATAGTCGTCGATCATGGCAAACAGCTCGAAGCGGAAAGGAAAGACGGCGCCCGATGAATGCAGCTTGCGGAAGGCCTGGCCAGCCCGCGCGGGGCTGCCCGGCCGCGCCTTGAACTTCTCCGGCGACATCGTCTCGGCGGCGGCGATGAAACGCGTCGCCATCAGGCCGGATGCCGGATCGGCATAAAGCACCTCGGGGCTAACGCCGGCCTTGGCCGCCTCGCGCGCCGCCACCGCCTCGTTGGCGCGGTTGATATATTCTTCCGTACCCTTGCCGGGAATGCGCAGACAAGCTTCGCCGGCCCTGTAGACCCTATTGGTCAGGCCGCCCAAGCGCTCCAGCGGCCCGTCATAGCCTGCCAGGGCGGGAATGGCCGCCAGCGCCGCGCGTATGTCGTCCATCGGCTTTCCCCTCTTTTTTAACCTTCCCGTCATGTTTATGGCCGGACGGTTCCACAGTTTTCGCCGCTTGGCTATCATGGATGAACAAAGATTCGGCGGGAGCAGCAATGACGGACGGCAAGCACAGCGGCTCGCTAAGCGCGGCCTATGCCGCTACCCGGCCGGACGAAGTCGCCGCGGTTTATGACAGTTGGGCCGAGACCTACGACGCCGATATGTCGGCTGCCGGTTATCGCCATCCGACGATCTGCCTGGCGCTGCTTGCCCGCCATCTGCCGCGCGGCGCCGCGCCCTTGCTCGACGCCGGCGCCGGAACCGGCCTGATCGGCGAGTGGCTCGCGATCACCGGCTATCCGAGGGTCGAGGCGCTCGACATCTCGCAAGGCATGCTGGACAAGGCCGGCGCCAAGGGCGTCTACACGGCGCTGCACCGCCTGGCGATGGGCGATGCTCTGCCCTTCGCGGACGGCGCTTATGCCGGCATCGTCTCGGCCGGCGTCTTCACTTCGGGCCATGTCGGGGCCGAGGGCCTTGACGAGCTGATCCGCATTTGCCGCCGAGGCGGCATTATCGTGCTGACGGTGAAGAACACGCTGTGGGATGCCGGTTTCGCGGGGCGGATCGCCGAACTGGAAGCCCGCGGCGCGATAAGCCGCCTCGAAGAGACACGGCCTTACGCCTCGATGCCCGGCGAGGGCGACACTGTGCCGAGCCGTTGTCTGGCGCTGCGTGTCGGCTGACCCGCGCTGCGCGGATCAGGCCTTTATCTTCGTCCCGGCCGGATCGTACATCGCCTCGAGATGGATCTTTGCCGGCGTGCGTTCCATCGCCGCCACCAGCTCGTAGTCGCCCGAGGCGAGGAACCCGTCGCTGACGCCGTCGGCGTGGCGCACATAGCCGTAGCCGATGTTCTTCTCGACCGTATAGCCGTAGCCGCCGCTGGTGAGATAGCCGACCGGTTCGCCATTGCGCAGGATCGTCTCGCGCCCGACCAGCACGATCTCCGGATCGTCCACCGTGAAGCCGGCAAAGCGTTTCGCCGGTGGCTTGCCGGCTGCTTTCTCCAACGCTCTTCGCCCGACGAAATCGGTGTTCTTGCGAAGCTTCACCGCCCAGCCGAGCCCCGCTTCCAGCGGCGTGTCGTTCGGGGTGATGTCGGAGCCCCAGGCGCGATAACCCTTTTCCAGCCTGAGCGACTCCAGCGCCCGGTAGCCGACCGGGCGAATGCCATGCGCCTCGCCCGCCGCCATCAGCGCATCGAAGACTTCGCCGGTAGCCTCAATCGGCACATGCAGCTCCCAGCCGAGCTCACCGACATAGGTGACGCGCAGCGCCTTCACGCCATGGCCGGCAATCTGGATTTCACGCGCATGGCCGAAGCGGAAGGCGGCGTTCGTGACATCGGCCGCCGTCACCGCCTGCAGCACGTCGCGGGCGCGCGGTCCCATCAGCGACAGCGTGCCGAAATCCTCCGTAACGTCGGTCAACCTGGCGTCGAGGCCGGAGCCGATGTGATCGCTTATCCAGGACAGGTCATGGGTGCGGAAGCCCGTGCCGGTGACGATATAAAACCGATCCTCGCGGAGCCGCGACACGGTGAGGTCGGCCTCGATGCCGCCGCGCGTGTTGAGAAGCTGCGTGTAGGTCAGCCGTCCGACCGGCTTGTTGACGTCGTTGGCGCAGATCCAGTCGAGCGCCTTCAGCGCATCGGTCCCGCTCAGCTCATATTTGGCGAAGGAGGATTGGTCGAAGATGCCGACCTTCTCGCGCACATGCCGGTGTTCCTCGCCGACCGGGCCGAACCAGTTCTGGCGGCCCATCGAATAGACGTCCTCGGCGGCTGCGCCATCCGGCGCGAACCAGTTCGGCCGCTCCCAGCCGAGCTTGGAGCCGAATACCGCGCGGTGCGTCTTCAGCCGCTCATAGAGCGGCGAGACGATGCGCGGCCGGCCGGTCAGATATTCCTCATGCGGGAAGCCGATCGTGTAGTGCTTGCCATAGGCTTCCAGCGTGCGATCGCGGACCCAGTCGCGGTCGCGATGCAGGCTTGAAAAACGCCTTATGTCGACCACCCAGAGGTCGAGCGGCGCCTCGCCATCGACCACCCATTGCGCGAGCACCCAGCCGGCGCCACCGCCCGACGCGATGCCGAAGGCGTTGAAGCCGGCGCCGACGAACATGTTGGCGCATTCCGGCGCGACGCCGAGGATGAAATTGCCGTCCGGCGTGAAGCTTTCCGGCCCGTTGATCATCTGCTTGACGCCGACGGTTTCCAAGGCGGGAACGCGCGCGATCGCCTGGCTCATATGCTGCTCGAAATGATCGTAGTCGTCGTCGAACAGGCGGAATTCCCAGTCGCTGGGAACGTCGCCGCCGGGGAGCCCGGTTGCCCAGGCCTGCGGGTTCGGCTCATAGCCGCCCATCACCAGCCCGCCGACCTCTTCCTTGAAATAGGTGCGGCGGTCGGGGTCGCGGATCGTCGGCGCGTCGTTGGCCAGCCCTTCGATCTTCTCGGTGATGATATACTGGTGCTTGACTGGCTGCAGCGGCACGTTGATGCCGGCCATCGCGCCGACCTGCCTTGCCCACTGCCCGGCACAGTTCACCACCTTGTCGCAGGCGATGTCGCCTTTTGAAGTCTGCACTGCCGTGATGCGGCCGTCCTTCATCGCAAAGCCGGTGACGCGCACATCCTCGAACAGTTTCGCGCCATGCATGCGCGCGCCCTTGGCGAGCGATTGCGTGATGTCGGAGGGGCTTGCCTGGCCGTCGGTCGGCAGCCATGAGGCGCCGACCAGGTCGCTGGTCTCCATCAGCAGCCACATGCGCTTCACCTCCGCCGGCGACAGAAGCTGCATGTCCATGCCGAAGCTTTTTGCGGTGGTCGCCAGCCGCTTGAACTCGGTCCAGCGGTCGGCGTTGGTCGCCAGCCGCAGGCACCCGGTCATCTTCCAGCCGGTCGCCAGGCCGGTCTCGGCCTCGAGGCCCTTATAGAGCTCGACCGAATATTTGAGCACGCGCGTGATAGAGGCCGAGGAGCGCAACTGCCCGACCAGACCCGCGGCGTGCCAGGTCGAACCCGAGGTCAGCTTGCCCTGTTCGAGCAGCACCACATCGGCCTTGTGGTCGCGCGCCAGATGATAGGCGGTGGAACAGCCGATGATGCCGCCGCCGATGACGACGATTTCGGCATGGCTGGGCAAGGTCATGACTTGGTCCCGTATTTCGTCCGGTAGTTCTCCAGCGCCGCATCGAGCCGGACGAGGTTTTCCTCGGTATAGGCGACATAGTCGATGCCGGGCGCGTCGAGATAGAGCTCGGAGACCATGCTCCACATCGCCTCGCGCAGCAGCGAGGCGCATTGCATGGCGGCGTGCGAGCGGCGGATTTCGCTGTCCGGCTCCTTCATGAAATAGGCCGTCAGGAAGGCTAAGGATTCCTCATCGCTCAGGCCGGCATTGGAGGCCGCGCCGGCAAGATCGAACATCGCCGTGTTGAAGCCGGCATATTCGAAATCGATCAGCCACAGCCGCCTGCCGTCGTCGAGAATATTGGCCGGCAAAAGATCGTTGTGGCCGAAGACGATCGGCAACAGCTTCTGTGCCCGCTCGAGCTCGTCGGCGAGCGAAAGATAGCGCGGCAACTGATCCTTCTTGCGGCTGCCGCCTTCGTCCAGGGTGCGCGCATAGTCGCGGATGACGTGGAACACCCAGAACATGAAGCCGGCGCCGGAGACATGGTTCGGCATCTCGCGATGGAAGCCGCGCAGCAGTCCGGCAATACGGTCAAGGTTGGCCCGCACGTCTTCGGCGACGAAGGTCTTGGCGCCGAGGAATTCCGTCACCAGTATGCCGGGCTCGGCATAATGCACGGCGGGCGCGAAGCCGGCCGCATGCGCCGCCCTCGCCGTCATCACCTCGCGCTCGCGAAAGACATGGTGGAACGGGAAGTCCTGGCCGAAGCGCACGACATGCCGCCCGGCCGCATCGGTGACGACAAAATTGGCGTTGCTGAGGCCGCCCGGCAGCGGCTCGATCTCAATGCTGCCGTTCCAGCACGGCAGGGCCCGGATGCGGTCTTCGGCACTCAAGGCTTCGCTCCGGCCTCAGCCGGTCTCGCGGAAAACGACGATGGGACAAAATAAAAAAGCCTCGTCGGTGCGAGACGCCAGGATCGGTATCCCGCACCGCACCGACGAGCCCCTTGGCCAGGTATGGTATCCCGGCATCCGCCCCCGCGGATTCGATAAAAGCTCGCGCCTGGCTGGTTCCAGACGATCTGGTCACTAGGTTGCGGCTCTGCCATCACCTTCCCGTGGCAGCTCCGAGCCTGTCACAATGTCAGTCTCATGCCGGCAAGGCAGCGCTGTCAATCAAAAGCTGTGACCTTTTTTGGGTGTTTTGCCCGAAAATATGAGCGACTCCTTTCAAAGCATTGCCAAAGCGTTAAATTCGGTCAAAATTCCGGGCCCCCGATGATCCATTCGAAACGGCATGGCGAAATCCTGCGCCTCCTCAACGAGGAGGGCACGATCACCATAGCCAGCCTTGCCGAACGTCTCGGCGTCTCGCTGGAAACGGTGCGGCGCGACGTCAAGCCGCTCGCCGATGACGGGTCGGTGCTGAAGATGCATGGCGCCGTGGGTCTTGCGTCAATCGTGGGCGAGGCGCCATTCGAGCGGCGCATGCGCGAGAATGCGGAAGCCAAGCGCCTGATCGCCAGGACGGTCGCGGCCACGATCCGCGATGGCGAGGCCATTATGCTCGATACCGGCACGACCACATCCTTCCTCGCGCGGGAGCTGCTCGGCCATCGCCGGCTGACGGTGGTCACCAACTCCTCCGACATCGCCCGTACGCTGGCGACGGTGAACGGCAACAAGGTCTATATGGCCGGCGGCGAGCTGCGCAGCGATTCGGGCGCAGCTTTCGGCGTTTCGGCGATCGAGTTCGTCAGCCGCTTTTCGGTCGATCATGCGGTGATCTCGATCGGCGCGGTCGATGCCGCTGCCGGCCTGACCGACTACGAACTGGAGGAGGCGGAGTTCGCCCGCATGGTGCTGTCGCGCGGCCAGCGCTCGCTGGTCGTCACCGACCATACCAAGTTCGGCCGCCAGGGCCTGGTCAGGGTCTGCGGCTTCGACGGCTTTTCCGAGCTCGCCACCGACCAGCCGCCGCCATCCGACATAGCCGCCGCGCTGACCCATGCCGGAGCGCGCCTGACCATCGCGACGGCCTAGCGCCGGAGCCGCCAGTATCTTTCCTTCCGTGCCGCGCCGGTGTTTAGTCCGGCCATGGCCTTCACCATTCGCCAATTGCAGTTCTTCGTCGCCGTCGCCGAGCAGGGCACCGTCTCGGGCGCCGCGCAGAATCTGTCGATTTCCCAGTCCTCGGTCACCGAAGCGATCAAGGAATTGGAGAGCGACCTCGGCGTCGAGCTGTTCGAGCGCCATCCGCGCGGCTTGAACATCACCCACAAAGGTCACCAGTTCCTGCGCCACGCGACCAAGATCCTGGCCGATGTCTCCGATGCGCGCCGCTCTTTCTCCAGCGAGCAGGCTGCCACGGGCGGGCGCCTGCAACTCGGCGTCACCTCTTTAGTCGCCGGCTATGTGCTCTCCGACCTGCTCGCCCGCTACCGCCGCGCCTATCCTGGTGTCGAGGTCTCCGCCATCGAGGATAATGGCGACTATCTCGAGCACCTTCTGGTCGGCGGCAAGCTCGATATCGCCGTGATGGTGACGTCCAACCTGCGCGACCGCACGGCATTGCAGTCGGAAATCCTGGAAGTCTCGGCCTACCGGCTGTGGATCCCGCTCAGCCACCGGCTCGCCAGCGCCGATATCATCTCGATCGGCGATATCGCGTCCGAGCCGCTGATCATGCTCACCGTAGACGAGATCGAGGAGAACACCGGCAAGCTGCTTTCGGCGATCGGCGCCCGTCCGCATGTCGCTTTCCGTACGCGCTCGGTCGAGGCCGTGCGCAGCCTGGTCGCCACCGGCGCCGGCGTGGCATTGTTGCCGGATCTAGTCTACCGCCCCTGGTCCCTGGAAGGCGACCGCATCGAATCGCGCGATATTTCCGGCTCGCTGCCGGTGGTCCAGGTCGGCACCGTCTGGCGCCGCGGCTCCGGCCTGCCGCAGGCCGCGCGCGACTTCATCGGCCTTGCGCAGTCGCAGCGCATGGCTCGCCAACGGCTCTGATCAGAGCAATTCCAGGAAAAGCGTGAAGCGGTTGGGTTTGGGGACTTCGCCATAGCCCTCCGCCCGGAATGCGTCAAAGAAAGTATCGGGAAAACCGATATCGGGTTTCTGATAAATGAATTTGCGAAACCGGATTTTTCACAGCACCTTCCGCTTAGGGAACAAAGCCGCGCCCTGAGAGCGCTGCCCCTAGCAATGGGAGATCGATGATGAATGCATTCCTGAAGTCGTGCACCGCGCTGACTGTCGCGCTGACTTTTTCCGGTCAGGCCATCGCCCAGGTCAAGGAACTCGGCAAGGGCGAGGGCGAGCTCAACATCGTTGCCTGGCCGGGCTATATCGAGCGCGGCGAGACCGACAAGAATTACGACTGGGTGACGGCTTTCGAGAAGGAAAGCGGCTGCAAGGTCAACGTCAAGACCGCCAACACCTCGGATGAGATGGTCTCGCTGATGAACGAGGGCGGCTTCGACCTTGTCACCGCTTCGGGCGATGCTTCGCTGCGTCTCGTTGCCGGCAAGCGCGTGCAGCCGATCAACACCGATCTGATCCCGAGCTGGAAGACTGTCGACGACCGGCTGAAGGATGCGCCCTGGTTCACGGTCGACAAGGTGCATTACGGCGTTCCCTACCAGTGGGGCCCGAACATCCTGATGTACAACACCGACGTGTTCAAGGAAGCGCCCAAGAGCTGGAATGTCGTCTTCGAGGAGATGAAGCTGCCCGACGGCAAGTCGAACAAAGGCCGCGTCCAGGCCTATGACGGTCCGATTCACATCGCCGACGCCGCCAATTACCTGATGTTCCACAAGCCCGAGCTCGGCATCAAGGATCCCTACGAGCTGAATGAAGACCAGTACAAGGCGGCGCTGGATCTTTTGCGCACGCAGCGCACGCTGGTCGGCCGCTACTGGCACGATGCCGCGATCCAGGTCGACGACTTCCAGAACGAGGGCGTGGTCGCTTCCGGCTCCTGGCCCTATCAGGTCAACACGCTGGTGGCCGCCAAGAAGCCGATCGCGTCCACCGTGCCGGAAGAGGGCGTTACCGGCTGGGCCGACACCACCATGATGGAGGCCGACGCCGCCCATCCGAATTGCGCCTATATGTGGCTCGAGCATTCGCTGTCGCCGAAAGTGCAGGGCGACGTCTCGGCCTGGTTCGGCTCGTTGCCGGTCGTGCCCGCCGCCTGCAAGGGCAACGAACTGCTCGGCGACGAAGGCTGCAAGACCAACGGCTACGAGAATTTCGAGAAGATCAAGTTCTGGAAGACACCGGTGTCGAAATGCGCCAGCCAGAACGACCAGTGCGTACCCTATTACCGCTGGGTGTCGGATTATATCGGCGTCATCGGCGGACGGTAACGCCATCACCCTTCCACAAAGGAGGGTCGACGCGCAACGTCGGGGAGGGTCTTCGAAGTGCCCCCACCCGGCTTCGCAGCGACCTCCCCATCGAGGGGGAGGTCGGGCGTCGTGCGAGCTCGCACTCGTTTAACCGGCAACTGAACTGACAGGGCCCATGACCTCTGCCGTTTCCTTCAAACAAGTCTCGCGCCATTTCGGCAGCGTGCGCGCCGTCGACGCGGTGGATCTGGAGATCGCGCCGGGCGAGTTCTTCGCCATGCTTGGCCCGTCCGGCTCCGGCAAGACGACCTGTCTGCGTCTGATCGCCGGCTTCGAGCAGCCGACGGCAGGCTCGATCTCCATCTTCGGCGATCGCGCCGAAGGCGTTCCGCCCTATCGGCGCAACGTCAACACCGTTTTCCAGGACTATGCGCTGTTCCCGCATCTGAACGTGCTCGACAATGTCGCTTACGGGCTGATGGTCAAGGGCGTCGGCAAGGCCGAGCGGCTGAAAGCGGCGGAGGAAGCGCTGTCGCTGGTTCGCCTGCCGGGCTATGGCGCGCGCCGCCCCGGCCAGCTCTCCGGCGGCCAGCGCCAGCGCGTGGCGCTCGCCCGAGCGCTGGTCAACCAGCCCAAGGTGCTCCTGCTCGACGAGCCGCTCGGCGCGCTCGACCTCAAGCTGCGCGAGAACATGCAGGAGGAATTGAAGTCGCTGCAGAAGGTGCTCGGCATCACCTTCGTCTTCGTCACCCACGACCAGGGCGAGGCGCTTTCCATGGCCGACCGCGTCGCCGTCTTCAACGACGGCAGGATCATGCAGGTCGGCACGCCGGAGGATATTTACCAGCGCCCGAACACGCGCTTCGTCGCCGATTTCGTCGGCTCGTCCAATGTGCTGCCGCCGGATTTCGTCCAGCGCTATTCCGGCCAGCGTCGCTGGGGAAGTCTCCGGCCAGAATCGATCCGCGTTTCAAGCGCGACCAGCGGTGACGGTGTCGCCGCGCGCCTCGTCGGCACGAATTATCTCGGCGCGACGACAAGGCTGGCGCTCGATGCCGACGGGTTGAGACTCCATGCGATGGTGCCTGCTGGTACCGCGCTGCCGGCGGAGGGTGAGGCGGTGATGCTCACCTTCAACCGCGAGAGCCTGCATCTGATGGATGAGCCGGCATGATGAAGGTTTGCGCGAAGCACCCCCCTCTGTCCTGCCGGACAGCTCCCCCGCGAGGGGGGAGATTGGCCGTCGCCACGGGCTTCGCCAATTTTCGACGTTGCAGAACCGGCGGAGCAGACAAGCTGCTGATCTCCCCCCTTGCGGGGGAGATGTCCGGCAGGACAGAGGGGGGTGTGAAGGAACGCGACCTTTCCGCCATTGTTCCAGCAGGCATGTCATGACCATCGCCGCTGTTCAATCCAACCCCACTCCCGCTATCCTTCCCGGCAGCGGCGGTCTGCGCGGCGCGCTCTCCGACCTCTTCTGGCGGCGGCCGAAATTCCTGCTCACCCTGATGCTGCTGCCGCCGCTTCTATGGCTGGGCATCGTCTATATAGGCTCACTCTTTGCCTTGCTGGCACAGAGCTTCTTCTCGATCGACGAGTTCTCCGGCCTCATCAACCGCGAGTTCACGCTGAAGACCTATGGCGACCTGTTCCAGGCCGCCAATCTCGACATCATCCTGCGCACGGTGACGATGGCGGCGCTCGTCACGCTCGCTTCGGCGATCATCGCCTTCCCGATCGCCTATTACGCGGCGCGCTATGCGCGCGGCCGCTGGAAGGCGCTGTTCTATCTCGGCGTCATGCTGCCGCTGTGGTCGAGCTACCTGGTCAAAATCTACGCCTGGAAGCTGATCCTCGCGAAGGAAGGCATCCTCACCTGGCTGCTCGCCAAACTGAACCTGCTCTGGCTGCTCGATGCCTGGCTGTCGCTGCCCATCGTCGGCGGCAACTCGCTGTCGGTCTCCTTCACCGGCACCTTCATCGTCTTCGTCTATGTCTGGCTGCCCTTCATGATCCTGCCGGTTCAGGCCGCGCTCGAGCGCGTGCCCGGCAACCTGGTCGAGGCTTCGTCCGATCTCGGCGCCTCGCCCGGGCAGACTTTTCGCAACGTGCTGTTTCCTCTGGCACTTCCCGGCATCGTCGCCGGCTCGATCTTCACCTTCTCGCTGACATTGGGCGACTACATCATCCCGCAGATCATCGGCACGTCGCGGCTGTTCATCGGCCAGGCCGTCTATTCGCAGCAGGGCACCGCCGGCAACATTCCTTTGGCTGCCGCCTTCACCGTGGTGCCGATCGTCATCATGGGCTTCTACCTCTGGGGCGCCAAGCGCATGGGGGCTTTCGATGCGCTCTGACCATGGTCAATCCGCTCCGCTCGGCCTGAAAATCGCCGCCGCCTGCGGCCTGCTCTTCCTGCATTTGCCGATCCTCCTGATCTTCATCTATGCCTTCACGACGGAGGAGAAGAGTTTTGTGTGGCCCCCGCCGGGGCTCACCACGCAATGGTTCGCCGTCACCTGGAACCGGCCGGATGTCTGGGATGCGCTTTCGCTGTCGGTCCGCGTCGCTGCCATCTCGACGGCGATCGCGCTGGTGCTCGGCACGCTTTGCGCCGCCGCCGTCTCGCAGACGCGCTTTTTCGGCCGCGAGACCATCTCGCTCCTGGTCATCCTGCCGATCGCGCTCCCCGGCATCATCACCGGCATCGCGCTGCGCTCCGCCTTCGCGCTGGCCGACATTCCGTTCTCGTTCTGGACGATCGTGCTCGGCCACGCCACCTTCTGCGTGGTCGTCGTCTACAACAACGCCGTTGCCCGATTCCGCCGCACCTCGGGCTCGATGATCGAGGCCTCGATGGATCTCGGCGCCGATGGTTTTCAGACCTTCCGGCATGTGGTGCTGCCGAACATCGCCACCGCGCTGCTCGCCGGCGGCATGCTCGCCTTCGCGCTCTCTTTCGACGAGGTCATCGTCACCACCTTCACCGCCGGCCAGCAGCAGACGGTGCCGATCTGGATGTTGGAAGAGCTGATCCGGCCGCGCCAGCGCCCGGTCACCAATGTCGTGGCGATGGTCGTCGTGCTGGTCACGCTGCTGCCGATCCTCTTCGCCTATTACCTGACCCGCGACGGCGACCAGATCGCGGGGAGCGGAAAATGAAAACAGCGAATAGGGAGTAGCGAATAGCGAATAGGGAAAGCCGGCAGCCAAACCCCATTCGCTATTCGCTACTCGCTACTCGCTCCTGAATAAGGAGAAACCCCATGAACACCCAGATGCTGATCGGCTCGAAATTCGAGAAGGGCACCGAAACCGAGGAGCCGATCCTCAATCCGAAGACCGGCGCGACCATCCTCAATTTGCCCGAGGCGAGCCCGGCGCAGATCGACGCGGCCGTCAGTGCCGCCGGACAAGCGTTCGTCAGTTGGTCGCGCACGACGCCGGCGCAGCGCTCGGGCTACCTGCTCAAGATCGCCGATCGCATCGAGGCGGAAGCGAAAGAATTCGCGGCGCTCGAAGCGCTGAATTGCGGCAAGCCGATCAACGCCGTGCTCAATGACGAGATCCCGGCGATCGTCGACTGCTACCGCTTCTTCGCCGGGGCGGTGCGTTCGATGCCCGGCCAGGTCGCCGGCGAATACCTGCCCGGCCACACCTCGATGGTGCGGCGCGACCCGGTCGGCATCGTCGCTTCGATCGCGCCCTGGAACTATCCGCTGATGATGATGGCCTGGAAGCTGGCGCCGGCGATCGGCGGCGGCAACACGGTCGTCTTCAAGCCATCCGAGCAGACGCCGCTCACGGCGCTGAAGCTGGCGAAGATCCTCGCCGAGATCCTGCCCGAGGGCGTCGTCAACGTTGTGCTCGGTCGCGGCGACAGCGTCGGCAACACGCTGATCAATCATCCCAAGGTCAACATGATCTCGATCACCGGCGATGTCGCCACCGGCAAGAAGGTGCTGCAGGCGGCCGCCAAGTCGGTCAAGCGCACGCATCTCGAGCTCGGCGGCAAGGCGCCGGTCATCGTCTTCGACGACGCCGATCTCGGCGCCGTGATCAACGGTCTGCGCGCCTTCGGCTATTACAATGCCGGCCAGGACTGCACCGCCGCCTGTCGCATCTATGCCGGCAAGAAGATCTACGACAAGCTGGTTGCCGATCTGTCCTCGGCCGTATCGACCATCAGATACAACCAGCCCGACGACACCGAAAACGAGATCGGTCCGTTGATCTCGCGCCGCCAGCGCGACCGCGTGTCGAGCTTCGTCGAGCGCGCCTCGGAGCTGAAGCACATCGAGATCACCACCGGCGGCAAGCCGGGCGAAGGCTCCGGCTTCTACTACCAGCCGACGGTCGTCGCCGGCGCGCTGCAGGAAGACGAGATCGTGCGCCGCGAAGTGTTCGGTCCGGTCGTTTCGGTCACCCGCTTCGCGGATGTCGACGAGGCGGTGAACTGGGCCAACGACAGCGACTACGGCCTTGCCTCGTCGGTATGGACCAAAGACATTTCGCGCGCCATGGCGACCGCGGCCCGCCTGCAATATGGCTGCACCTGGATCAACACCCACTTCATGCTGACCAACGAAATGCCGCATGGCGGATTGAAGCAGTCCGGCTACGGCAAGGACATGTCGCTCTACGCGCTGGAGGACTATACCGCCGTGCGCCACGTGATGGTGGCGCACGGATAGCGCCATTACTCTCCCGTTGTCGGAGAGGATAGATCGCCCCGCTGCGGCGTGGCCGAAGCGCCGGGCGATCTTGGCGAGGCGTAGCTGGTATCCGGCTGGCCAAGCCGGATACCAGCCGATTTGCCCAAAGGGCGGCAATCCGACCGAAGAGGCGCGGCAGATTTAAGCGGCTGTCCTGCCCTCCGCCGCCGAAGTCGCGGGCTTGATGTTCTGGTTGACCCGGAAGACGTTGAAGGGGTCATAGATGCGCTTCACCTGACTCAGCCGCTCGTAATTTGCGCCATAGCTCGCCTGCACGCGCGCTTCTCCTTCGTCGTCCATCATGAAATTCACGTAGCCGCCTTCGCCGTTGTGTGGATGGATGCTCGCCCAGTAATTCTTGGCCCACTTGGTGAGGTCGGCGGCCTTGCCTGGATCGGGATCGATGCCGGCGATGACCATTGACCAGGTTGCGTCGCGCGCATTCCATGCCGTCTCATCCTTGCCGACGCGGCGGACGGCGCCGTCGATCGGGTAAAGATGCATGAGCGACAATTCGCTCGGCGCCTCGGCGGCCTGCGCGATATGGGTCGCGATGGCTTCGTCCGGAAGCGACCTGACGAAATCGCCCTTCCAATACCATTGCAGGCCTTTCGGAAGCAGCGGATCGAACATTGCCTGCAAGGCCGGGAACGGCATCATGCCCATCCAGTTGAAGATCGGCGGCGGCAGATTGTCGAGCAGCGGCGCCATGGCCTTGCGGCCATCCTCCTCGCTGCCGTTGTAGCAGGAAATGATGGCGCAGGCGCGCTTGCCCCAATATTCGCGCGGGAAGGGATCGGTCGAGGGAACGGTTTTCAGGCCGACAAAGGCGCCGAGATCCTCCGGCGCCCCCGGCAGGTAGTCTCGATAGGTCCGCATGACGGCCGGGGCATCCTTGGCCTCCCAGAACACCGGGCCGCCGAAGATCATGTTCACAGGATGGGCCTGGAACAGGAAGCTCGTCACGACGCCGAAATTGCCGCCGCCGCCGCGGAGCGCCCAGAACAGGTCCGGGTTCTCGGCTTTGCTTGCTGTGACCACGCTGCCGTCGGCCAGCACCAGATCGGCTTCGACCAGATTGTCGATGGTGAGACCGTATCTGCGCGTGAGATAACCTGTCCCTCCGCCGAGGGTTAGCCCGGCAACGCCGGTGGTCGAGACGATGCCGGCCGGAACAGCCAGCCCGAAAGGATGGGTGGCATGGTCCACGTCCCCCGAAGTGCAGCCGGGGCCGACCCTCACGGTGCGCGTTTTCGCATCGACATGGACCCCCTTCATCATCGACAGGTCGATGACGAGGCCGCCGTCGCAGATCCCCAGCCCGGCGCCATTGTGCCCTCCGCCGCGCACGGCGATCAGCAGATCGTTGTCGCGCGCGTATTTCACGGCGGTGATCACGTCGGCGACATCGGCGCAGCGAGCAATCAGCAACGGGCGCTTTTCGATCATCCCGTTATAGACCTTGCGGGCCTCGTCATAGCCGGCATCGTCACGCAGGATCACCTCTCCGCGCAGGCTTTCACGCAGTTTTGCATGGGTTTCGTCGGTCATCGATTTGCTCCCTTGATTGCGCCGAACGCCATGCGGCGTCGGCGCCACGCATTTGTTGCTTCGTTATGCCGCCTCGACGGGCGGGTGCGTTGGATGGTGCAGGAAGAGCACAGTGCACCAATCCGGTGCTCGCCGCTTCGCCCGAAAGGACCAGCGGGGCATGGCCCGGGAGAGCCATGATACGGCAACCGACGCGGCCGCCGGGGCTCGTCGCACCGGGAGTTCAGTCCCCGGTTTTGTCGATCTGACGATGACGAGCGGCCGCCCGCGTCGCGGCCACTCGTACCACGCTCCTCGCCGGCGGCCTCTCAGCTCCGGCTCGTCGACGATGCGGCTATTCCACGATCCGGAAGATCTGCCACTGGCTGGTGCCCGACACCACATAGGGCTCCAATTCCTTGCCCCATTTGGCATGCGCATCGATCTTGGCGATCTTGGCGAAGAACGCTTCCAGCTGGGCCAGACTCTCGACCTCGTGATGGGACTCGATCGTCGCCTCTCGCGCGCCGATCGAGCCCGTCATGAGCCGGAAATTCAAATCGGCGAGCCCGACCTGCGAGCCGATCTCGCGCTCCCATTTGCGCATCAGCTCGAGTGCGGTCTGCTTATGTCCGAACTTGGCATCGATCTGCCATCTGGCGCTGAACATGTTTGCTCTCCCTCATGATTGCGCTGTTGATTGTCCGCTGTTGATTGTCCGTGGGTTGATTATTCGTCCCAGGCCTGCACGACGGTCTGCCGCGCGATCCGCCCGTTCTTCAGCTCCACCATCGCTGCGCAGTACACCTTTGTGCCGTCCGGATAGGCGCAAGCCTGGGTGAAGGCGAGGCTGTCGCCCTCGGCGATGGTGGTGTCGACCTTGTGGGTCATGGCCCGGCTGCAGATATCGTCCCAGAAGGTGCTGATCGCCGCGCGGCCGCGGATCTCGCGCGGCTTGCTCGGCGGATTGTTGCGGTCGATCACCCGCACCAGCGCATCGTCGGTGTAGAAGCTCGACAGCAACTTGCCGTCACGGCCCTCGATCGCCTTCTTGATCGCGGCGCCATCCACGTTTCCTGTCTTGGTCAGCATGTCATCCTCCATATGCCCGTCTTCGATCGGGCGGTTGACGAGGGAACCACCCGGCATTCGTCGCCGGGCAGGATTTCGTTCACTGCGACTTGGCCTTGACGGCGGCGAACAGGTCGTCGGTCTGTTTCTTGAAGGCGGCGAGATCGACTTGGCTGCCGTTGAGCATGGTCGACCAGTGGCGTACGATCGCCGCCATCGCCACCGCCTCCTTGATCTCCTCGTCGCTCGCGCCGTTCGCCTTGGCCGCCAGCGTGTGGAAGTAGATGCAGTACTGGCAGGGTATCTGCGAGGCGACCGCCAGCCCCATCAGCTCCTTGGTCTTGCCGCTGAGGGCGGTGTTGGGGTTGAGCTGAACACCCTTGATCTCGGCCCAGGCGCCGGCGACCGCCACATCGGGCAACGTCTTGAACATGTCCGGCACCGTGCCGAGCGTGGCCTGGATGTCCTTGTAGGCGGCGGTGGCCGAAGCGTCTTCGGCATGCGCCGGGGTGATGGCCAGCAAAGCACCCGCAGCAAATGCCAGCAGTCCGATCTTGCGACTGAGTTTCAGCATGTCATCCTCCATTTCGCAGGGCATTTCGGCGACATCGCCCGGCCCGCATAGGGAGAATTGGTATCGCTTACGGTGCCCCCAGCGCTTCCCCCGAAAGCGCCATGGCTCTCATGGCCCGTCCGGGCCAGCATGCCTCGCCGAAAAAGCCGCCGCCGCCGCGCGCGACGGCAGGTCGAGCTTGAGCAGGATGTTGGCGACGTGCCGCTTGACCGTATGCTCGCTGAGGCTGAGCTCGGCGGCGATCGCCGCGTTGCTCTTGCCGTCGGCGATCAGGTTCACCACCTCGCTCTCGCGCGCCGTCAGCGCGGCCGGATCGGCAGACTTTGCTTTGGGCCGGCAGGCCGGTTCCAGATGCTGCTCCGACGTCGCCAGAACCACCGGTACAGGCTCATCCAGCTCATCGAGGCTGACGCGTCCGGCGTCGACGAAATGCAGGCCGGAGCCAACCGCGAGATCGGCGACCAGCCGCGAGGCCAGGATGTCGCCGCGCCCGGCATAGGCGGCGAGCTGCATCGTCACCCGCGCCGTCAGCCCGACCGGTTGGCCGCGCATTTCGATCTCGCCGACATGCACGCCCTGCGCGCTCGCCACGCCGATCTGCTGTGCCGCCTCGCGCAGTGCCGCCGCGCAGCGTATGGCGCGCGCCGGCCCATCGAAGCGCGAGATCATCAATTCGGCATGCGTTCCGGCCGTGCGTCCGCCATGGCGCCCGACCAAAAGCCGCCAGGTTTCCTGGAAGTGCTGGCTGCGCTCGCTCCACATACGATCGCCGAGCTTGGCCGTGTCGTAGATGCGCGTGACCAGCAACGCGGCGAGCACGCGTTCTACATCGGCCACTGCCGGTTCCCCGGTCAGGAATTCCTCGATCAGGTCGGCCACTCGGTCGACGTCGCCGGTCCAGATCGGGTGGTCGCGCCCCGAGATTTCGACCAGACGGGCGTCGGGAATCTTCCTTGCGAGGAAGCGGCTGGCGTCAGGGTCGACGCGGGCGTCGTTACGACGATGGATAAGGAATGTCGGCACACGTATCGTCCCGAGCATGTCGCGCACGTCGATATCGGCGTTCATGCGGGCAAGCGCTGCCGCGGCGGTCGGGCTGGCCGACAGACGCTCGAACCGGGCCCACCACTGGGCAAAATGCGCGTCGTCCACCCGGCCAGGCGCGAAATTGGGCAGTGTCGCGCCGGTGCCCCAGGACGTTTCCGCCGTCTCGATGAAAGCCTCCAGCCGCTCCCGCGGCATCACCCATTTGTGGAAATGCGCATAGCCGCCATAAAGCACCAGCGCACGCGTCCGCTGCGGATAGGTGGCGGCGAACAGCATCGCCATCGGCGCCCCTTCCGAGGCGCCGAGGATCGCCGCGCGACCACTGCCGGCGGCATCCATCACCGCACGCACGTCGTCCATGCGTGTTTCGAGGCTGGGAAGATGTCGGCTGTCGACGCGGTCGGAAAGCCCGGTGCCGCGCTTGTCGAACAGGATCAGCCGCGAGAAGGCCGAGAGCCGTTTCAACAGGCGGCCGTAGCCTTCGTCTTCCCAATGCAGGTCGAGATTGGAGATGAAGCCTGGCACGAAGACCAGATCGAACGAGCCCTGGCCGACCACCTGATAGGCGATCCGCACCTCTCCGCTGCGCGCATATCTGGTCTCGATCGGCCTCACGAGTTTTTCCGCCTGGCCTGACGATTTCCTTGTCGCCGACCATAGCAGAAATGGGCCGTCTAAGGCAGAAGAACTTTAGAAAGCGGGAATATAAGCCGTTCGGCGACCGGGAGTTGCCCTGCCTATTTCCGGGGCGTGGCGCCCACGGTCTCGGCAGGCCTGACATAGCCCAGGCTCGCGTCGGCCTGCTGCGGCGTCTGCGGCCGCTTGATCTTGGGCGAGGCGGCAATCACCAACTCGTCGAAATCCTCCGCGTCGCCGTCGAGCAGTTCGAAGAACTGCCGCCGCATCCTAGGCTCCCAGAATTTGTTGATGTGCTCGGCGACGCCGGCAATACCTTCCTCGCGCGGCTTCGAATGGAAGAAGGTGGCGATCTGGTTGGCCATGCGCACCAGCTTTTCCTTGGTGCTGGCGATGTGGTCTTCGTCATGCGACATGCTTGGCAACTCCGGAAGCCACCCGTTCGGGGTGGGTGAAAATATCGAAATCGTCCCCGCGCACCAGCGCCACCAGCGTCATGCCGGCGGCTTCGGCGGTGCGGATAGCGAGCGCGGTCGGCGCCGAGACGGCCATGATGATCGGGGCGCCGATGGCGGCCGTCTTCTGCACCATCTCCACCGAGACGCGCGAGGTCACCACGACGGCGCCGCTCGCGCCGTCGATGCCGGCCTTGGCCAGCGCGCCGGCGAGCTTGTCGAGCGCGTTGTGGCGGCCGACATCCTCGCGCGCCATCACGATGCCCTTGCCGGGAACGTAGAAGCCGGCAGCGTGAACCGCGCCGGTTTCAATGTGCAGCGGCTGCTGCTTCGACAGCAGCTTCACCGAACGGGTAACATCCCCTGCGTCAAGCGTAAGTTTCGAGGAACCGACGGCGTCGACCGAGCGCATCGCTTCCTCGATGGATTCGATGCCGCACAAGCCGCAGCCGACCGGCCCGGCAAGCCGGCGCCGCCGCGCCTGGAAGCGCGTGTTGGCCTTGTCCTTCAGCCTGATCTGGATGTCGATGCCGGCACCGAGATCCTCGACTTCGATCGCCTCGATCTCTTTTCGGTCGGCGACGATGCCTTCGGTCAGCGAGAAGCCGAGCGCGAAATCCTCGAAATCGGCGGGGCTCGCCATCATCACCGCATGCGTGGTGCCGGCATAGGAGAACGCCACCGGAGTCTCTTCGGGCACCATGCGGTTCGCGGCCGCAGTGCCGCCGGCGCGATGCGCGAGGCGAGAGATTTGAGTGACCGGACGGCGTTCGTTCGTCATGAGGCGCGCCCCTCTATACCGCCTGTCCTTCGCAGTAGCTGTGGGCGTTCGCGCCTTTCCTCTCCCCCGTCGATCGGAGGAGAGGTGTCAAGCGAAGCTCGACGGAGTGAGGGTCGGTCAGCAGTCAAGATTGAAGCTCTTGCCTCTACTCCGCCGCTTCCAGCGGAGCGATACGGCGGCTCTGCCGAGCCTGCTCGTTATAGTCCTTCTGCCAGTCGGTCGGGCCGTTGGACGGCGCCACCTGCACGGCGGTGACCTTGTATTCCGGACAGTTGGTCGCCCAGTCCGAGAAGTCGGTCGTGATCACATTGGCCTGCGTGTCGGGGTGGTGGAAGGTCGTGTAGACGACACCGGGCGAGACGCGGTCGGTGATCAGCGCGCGCAGCGTCGTCTCGCCGGAGCGGCTCGCGAGCCGCACCCAGTCGCCATCGCGCACGCCGCGGACTTCGGCGTCATGCGGATGGATCTCCAGCCGGTCCTCGGCATGCCAAACAATGTTTCCGGTGCGCCTCGTCTGCGCGCCGACATTGTACTGCGACAGGATACGTCCGGTGGTGAGCAGCAGCGGATAGCGCGGGCCGGTCCGCTCGTCCGTCGCCACATATTCGGTACGGATGAATTTGCCCTTGCCGCGCACGAAGCCGTCGACATGCATGACCGGCGTGCCGAGCGGTGCCTTTTCGTTGCAGGGCCACTGCACCGAGCCGACGCGGTCGATCAGATCGAAGGAGACGCCGGCGAAACTCGGCGTGGTCTTGGCGATCTCGTCCATGATCTCGGACGGATGCGTATAGTTCCAGTCGAGCCCGATGGCGCGGGCGAGTTCCTGCGTCGCTTCCCAGTCAGCGTAGCGCGCCTTCGGCTCCAGCACCTTGCGCACCATGTTGATGCGGCGCTCGGCATTGGTGAAGGTGCCGTCCTTCTCGAGGAAGGTCGAGCCCGGCAGGAAGACATGCGCGTAGTTCGCCGTCTCGTTGAGGAAGAGGTCGTGCACGACCACGCATTCCATCGCGGCGAGACCGCCGGCGACATGCTTGGTGTCGGGATCGGACTGCAGGATGTCCTCGCCCTGGATGTAGATGCCCTTGAACGAGCCGTCGACGGCGGCGTCCAGCATGTTGGGGATGCGAAGGCCCGGCTCGTCGTCCAGCTTCACGCCCCACAGGCTCTCGTAGATATCGCGCACTGCGTCGCCCGAGATATGGCGGTAACCCGGCAGCTCATGTGGGAAGGAGCCCATATCGCATGAGCCCTGCACGTTGTTCTGGCCGCGCAGCGGGTTCACGCCGACACCCGGACGGCCGATATTGCCGGTGGCCATGGCGAGGTTGGCGATGGCGATCACAGTGGTCGAGCCCTGGCTGTGCTCGGTGACGCCGAGGCCGTAATAGATCGCGCCATTGCCGCCCTTGGCATAGAGCCGCGCAGCACCCCGGATGGCCTCCGGGTCGACGCCGGACAGCTTGCCGACAGTCTCGGGGCTGTTCTCCGGCAGGGCGACGAAGGAAGCCCAGTCCTGGAATTCGGCCCAGTCGCAGCGCTCGCGGATGAAAGCCTCGTCGAACAGGCCTTCGGTGACGATGACATGCGCCAGCGCCGTCAGCACCGCCACATTGGTGCCGGGCTTCAAAGGCAGGTGGTAGTCCGCCTCGACATGGGCCGATCTCACCATCTCGGTGCGACGCGGATCGATGACGATCAGCTTGGCGCCCTGGCGCAGCCGCTTCTTCAGCCGCGAGGCGAAGACCGGATGCGCGGAAGCCGGATTGGCGCCGATGATCACCGCGACATCGGTGTATTCGACGGAATCGAAATCCTGCGTGCCGGCCGAGGTGCCGTAGGTCTGGCCGAGACCGTAGCCGGTCGGCGAATGGCAGACGCGCGCGCAAGTATCGACATTGTTGTTGCGGAAGCCCTGCCGCACCAGCTTCTGGACGAGATAGGTTTCCTCATTCGTGCAGCGCGAAGAGGTGATGCCGCCAATGGCGCCGCGTCCGTATTGATACTGGATGCGGCGGAATTCCTTGGCCGTGTGGGCGATAGCCTCTTCCCAGCTCACCTCGCGCCAGGGATCGGTGATCTTCTCGCGGATCATCGGCGACAGGATGCGGTCCTTATGCGTGGCGTAGCCATAGGCGAAACGGCCCTTGACGCAGGAATGGCCATGATTGGCCTTGCCGTCCTTGTAAGGCATCATGCGGATGACCTCGTCATCCTTCACCTCGGCCTTGAACGAGCAGCCGACGCCGCAATAGGCGCAGGTGGTGACGGCCGAGCGCTCCGGCATGCCCTTTTCAAGCACCGTCTTCTCGCGCAATGCGTCCGTCGGACAGGCCTGCACGCAGGCGCCGCAGGAGACGCATTCGGAAGCGATGAAATCCTCATGCATGCCGGCGACCATGCGTGACTCGAAACCGCGGCCCTCGATGGTCAGCGCGAAGGTGCCTTGCACTTCCTCGCAGGCGCGCACGCAGCGCGAGCAGACGATGCACTGCGCCGGGTCGTAGGTGAAATAAGGATTGGATTCGTCGCGGGCGATATAGTCGACGGCGAGGGAGCCGTGGCCGGGCGCGACCCCATTCTCCTGCTTGACGTGGTTGCGGCCTTCGACGCCGTAACGATTCTCGGTGAGCCCCACCGACTTCGCCACCGCGTCGAACTCGCTGGCGCCGGTTCCGGCCTTCTCGTTCCAGCCGGTCGGATGGTCGGAGACATAGAGCTCCATGACGCCGCGCCGGATCGCGTCGAGCCGGTCCGATTGCGTGCGCACCACGATACCCTCAGCAACGGGCGTCGTGCAGGAGGCGGGCGTGCCGGCGCGGCCCTCGATCTCGACCAGGCAGACGCGGCAGGAGCCGAAGGAGTCGAGCATGTCGGTGGCGCAGAGCTTCGGGATCTCGACCCCGCCCTCCATGGCCGCGCGCATGATCGAGGTGCCTTCCGGCACGGTGATGCTTTGCCCGTCGACGGTCAGCGTGACCTGCTTGGTCGCTTTCGACTCCGGCGTTCCGTAGTCGATCTCCTGGATGAGTGTCGGGAAGTCGGCCTTGATGTTCATCTGCCAGCTCCTATTCAGCCGCCACGCGCGCCGGCGCAGGCTTGAAATCCTCGGGGAAATGCGTGATCGAGCTCATCACCGGATAGGGCGTGAAGCCGCCCAGCGCGCAGAGCGATCCGAACTTCATTGTGTTGCAGAGATCGGTGACCAGCGCGAGGTTCTTCTCCGCCTCGATTCCGGCGGCGACCTTGTCCAGAACCTCAACGCCGCGCGTCGAGCCGATACGGCACGGCGTGCACTTGCCGCAGCTTTCGATGGCGCAGAACTCCATGGCGAAGCGCGCCTGCTTCATCATGTCGGCGCTGTCGTCGAACACGGTTATGCCGGCATGGCCGATCAGTCCGTCGCGCTTGGCGAATTCCTCGTAGTCGAAGGGCGTGTCGAAGAGCGCGCGCGGGAAATAGGCGCCGAGCGGCCCGCCGACCTGCACCGCCTTCACCGGGCGTCCCGAAGCCGTGCCGCCGCCGATCTCGTCGACGATTTCGCCGAGCGTCAGACCGAAGGCCGTCTCGAACAGGCCGCCATGCTTGACGTTGCCGGCGATCTGGATCGGGATCGTGCCGCGCGAGCGGCCCATCCCGAAATCCTTGTAGTAGGCGGCGCCCTTGTCCATGATGACAGGCACGGAGGCCAGGCTGATCACATTGTTGATCACCGTCGGCTTGCCGAACAACCCTTGAATGGCCGGCAGGGGCGGCTTGGCGCGCACCACGCCGCGCTTGCCTTCGAGGCTGTTCAAGAGCGAGGTTTCCTCGCCGCAGACATAGGCGCCGGCGCCGACGCGGATCTCCATGTCGAAGGCGTTGGGCGAACCCAGCACGTTGAGGCCGAGCACGCCCGCCTTGCGCGCGATCGCGACCGCCTTGTTCATCGTCGCCACCGCATGCGGATATTCCGAGCGGATATAGACGAAGCCTTTGGTGGCGCCTGTGGCGATGCCGGCGATCGCCATGCCTTCGATCAGCACGAAGGGATCGCCTTCCATGATCATGCGGTCGGCGAAAGTGGCGCTGTCGCCCTCGTCGGCGTTGCAGACGATGTATTTCTGCGAGCCCGCCGTATCCAGCACCGTCTTCCACTTGATGCCCGTCGGGAAACCAGCGCCGCCGCGGCCGCGCAGGCCGGATTCGGTCACCTGCTTCACGATGTCCGCGGGCGCCATCGCCACTGCATTCTGCAGGCCGTTCAGGCCGCCATGCGATTTGTAGCTGTCGAGCGACAGTGGATCGATGACGCCGCAGCGCGCGAAGGTCAGCCGCGTCTGCTTGGCGAAGAAGGGGATCTTGTCGGGCGAGCCCAGCCAGCGCTTGTGGTGGCCGCCGGTAAGAAAGCCGCTGTCGAACAGGCTCTTGACGTCGGACGGCTTTACCGGCCCGTAGGCGATGCGGCCCGTGTCGGTAGCCACTTCCACCATCGGCTCCAGGAAATAAGCGCCGCGCGAACCGTTGCGCACGATCTTGGCTTCGACGCCGCGTTCCTTGAGCTCCTTTTCGATCGCTTTGGCGACCTTTTCGGCGCCGAGCGCCAGCGCGCCGGAATCTGCCGGGATATAGATGCGCGGGATCATGAACGCACCTCCGCGACGATCTCTTCGATCTTCTCGTCATCGAGCCGGCCGATGACTTCGCCGTCGAGCATTGCCGACGGCGAGCAGGCGCAAAGCCCGAGGCAATAGACCGGCTCCAGTGTAACCGATCCGTCGCGCGCGGTCTCGTGGAAATCGATGCCGAGCAACCGCTTGACCTTGGCGGCGACCGCCTCCGAGCCCATCGACTGGCAGGCTTCCGCCTGGCAGAGCTTCAGCACATGCCGTCCTGCGGGCTGGGCGCGGAAATCGTGATAGAAGCTGACCACGCCGTGCACTTCGGCACGGGAGAGGTTCAGCCCGTCGGCGATCACCGGCAGAGCGTCCTTCGGAACGTGCCCGAACTCTTCCTGTATGCTGTGCAGGATCGGCAGCAGCGGGCCCTCGAGGCCCTTCATCTCGTCAATGACCGCCGCCGTGCGCGACGCTATCTCGGTACTTGCGGCCTGCATGGTCACGCAGCGCCCTCCCTGGGTCGTGGCATCCAACCATATGTCGCCCAAACGCTTAGCGATTTTGAGGCGACGACATGCGTGGACGCAATATCGCTAAGTCCTTACGAAATCAGAGGAAACCCCCGAGATCAATAAAGCGCTCCCGTTGCTTGATAGAAATTTTCTATCAAGAGCCGGCGGCCCGCATTCTCTAACCTACCGGTGGGCGCGGAAATCGTCCGCCAGCGCCATCGCCTCGTCCAGAAGCGCCTGCACCAGCGGCGTGTGCGGCTCGCGCGGCGCCGCCACCAGCCCGACCGTATGGCTGGCATCCGGCTCGACGATCGGTATCGCCCTGATCGGTTCGGAAAAGCCAAATGTTTCCGCAAGGTTGAGCGGCATGATCGACGACCATTTGCCGGTCCTGATATGCGAGAACAGCACGATCATCGAATTGGATTCCAGCGTCGGCCGTACCTGCACGCCGGCTTCCGCAAGGTGTTGGTCGATGATGCGGCGGTTCTGCATATCCGGCGTGAGAAGACAGAGCGGCAGCTGGCTGATCTCGGACCAAGTCACTTTGTCGCGGTCGGAATAGGGGTTCCCGACCGCGGTGATGAGCTGGTAGCGCTCGTCATAGAGCGGCACGCTGGTCACGCGTCCGAGCGGCTCGTTATCGAGATAGGTGATGCCGGCATCGACATCGAAATTGCCGAGCAGCGACAGCACTTCGATCGAGGTGCGCGACAGCACCGAGAAGGTGACGCCCGGATGCTTTTCCCGGAACGGCGTCGTCAGCCGCGCCACCATGGCAAGCGCCGTCGGGATTGCCGCGATGCGGATGCGTCCGGACAGACCGTGACGCGCCGCCCGCATCTCCTCGCGCATGGTCCTTGTATCGCCCACGATGCGGCGCGCCCAGCCCAGCACTTGCTTGCCTTCCGGCGTCAGGCCCTGGAAGCGGGAACCGCGCAGCACCAGCATGACGCCGAGCTGCTCTTCGAGCTGCTTGATGCCGGCCGATAGAGTCGGCTGCGTGACGCCGCACACTTCCGCGGCCCGGCCGAAATGCTCCTCCTTGGCCAAAGCGATGAAGAATTCCAGCTTGTCGATCATGCCATCCGATCCGCAGCGTTCGGCCCAAGGTCGGGGAAATCGCATCGCTCCGCAAGACGCACGCGCAATCGGACCTCGTCCACACTTTTGAGCCGGCTATCTGTTTTCCCGCGCCGCGCGGGGCGCTATGTGGGGTAGGGCGCGGACTGAGGAGGACGACATGCTGGGCTGGTTTCGCAAGCTGTTGCCGCGCGAGGATCGCTTCTTCGATCTGTTCGAGCGGCATTCGCGCACCGTGGTCGGTGGCGCCGAGGCTCTCGAGCAGCTTTTGCAGGGCAAGGACATCGACCGCTGGTGCCAGAAGATCGTCGATCTCGAAAACGAGGCCGACGGCATCACAGCCGAGGTCCTGCTTGCCGTCAGGCGCTCCTTCATCACCCCCTTCGACCGCGGCGACATCAAGGATCTGATCCAGTCGATGGATGATGCCATCGATATGATGCACAAGACCGTCAAGACGGTGAAATTATTCGAGGTCAAGGACTTCGACCCGTTGATGCGGGAAATGGGCGGCGTCATCGTCCAGGCTGCCCGATTGGTCGCGGAGGCGATCCCGCTGCTGAGCAAAGTCGGCGCCAACGCAGCGCGCCTCAATGCCATCGCCGAGGAGGTGATGCGCGTCGAGGGTCGTGCCGACGACCTGCACGAGCAAGGCCTGAAGGATCTGTTCAGGCGTCACGGCCGCGGCGACGCCATGGCTTATATGATCGGCTCGGAGATTTATGGCCAGTTGGAGAAGGTGGTCGACCGCTTCGAGGATGTCGCCAACGAGATCAGCGGCATCGTCATCGAGAACGTTTAGGCGATGGAAGCCGCGATCGCTTTTCCCCTGCTGGTCGGCCTCGTCGCCGTGGCGCTGTTCTTCGATTTCCTCAACGGCCTGCACGATGCCGCCAACTCGATCGCGACCATCGTCTCCACCCGTGTGCTCAGGCCGTATTACGCGGTGTTCTGGGCCGCATTCTTCAATTTCATTGCCTTCCTGTTCTTCGGCCTGCATGTCGCCGAGACGGTGGGAAAAGGCATCGTCGACGCCAGCATCGTCACACCGGCGGTGATCTTTGCCGCGCTCGTCGGGGCCATCGTCTGGAACATCGTCACTTGGGTCGCCGGCATTCCGTCGAGCAGCTCGCACGCGCTGATCGGCGGGTTGGTCGGCGCGGGCGTCGCCAAGGCCGGAACCGGCGCCATCGTCTGGTCTGGGCTCGGCAAGACGGTCGCGGCCATCGTGCTCTCGCCGGCGACCGGGTTCGTGCTGGCGCTCGTCCTTGTGGCCATCGTCTCCTGGCTGTTCGTGCGCCAGACGCCGTTCGCGGTCGACAATACGTTTCGTCTCCTGCAGTTCTTTTCCGCCTCGCTCTATTCGCTTGGGCATGGCGGCAACGACGCGCAGAAAACCATGGGCATAATCGCCGTGCTGCTCTATTCGCAAGGTGTGCTCGGCCCGACTTTCCACGTGCCGCTATGGGTGGTCCTCACCTGTCAGTCGGCGCTGGCTCTGGGCACGCTGTTCGGCGGCTGGCGCATCGTCCACACCATGGGATCGAAGATCACGCGGCTGAACCCCATGCAGGGTTTCTGCGCCGAGACCGGCGGCGCCATCACGCTGTTCGCCGCCACCTGGCTCGGTGTCCCGGTCTCGACGACGCACACCATCACCGGCGCCATCATCGGCGTCGGCGCCGCTCGTCGCGTCTCCGCCGTGCGCTGGGGTATCGCCGGCAACATCGTCGTCGCTTGGGTGATCACCTTGCCGGCGACGGCGGCAATTTCGGCATTGACCTATGTCGCGACGCGACTGGCCGCATGAGGCGGCCCGGATCGGGGCGCTGCGCTATTCGCCCGTGAGGTTCAGGATATTGCCGTCGGGATCCTTGAACCAGGCGACCTTCATGCCGTAACCGACATGGAGGTCGCCCTCGAGCGACAGCCCGGGCATGTCGTAATGCTCGAAAGTGACGCCCTTCGACTTCAATGATTTGACGATTTGGCCGATCTGGTCGCCGACCGCCCAGGTCACCGCCGTCGCCTTGTTGGTGCCGGCGAATTGCGAATGGTAGACGTTGATGAGCGTGTCGCCGCTCTGGTAGACGACCAACTCGCCGCCCATGTCGTCTACTTGTTTGAGGCCGAGCGTTCCTTCGTAGAACGCCTTGGCCTTGCTCAAGTCCTTCACCGCGAGATTGGCTGTCGCATTGCTGTTTTGCAGCATGACGGTCTCCTTCACAGATTGTCGTGGTGGCAGTGGAGATAGCGCGGGCAGGTCGTTTGACCATTACCAGGCTAATCCCGATGCAAATCCGACGTCATCCGTCGCTTTCCGGGGCACGCCGGGCGGGCCATTGCGCCACGGCTTGGTTCTGCCGGCAAACTGCACTATCTGGAACGCCAAAGCCCCGAGGAAATGTCATGTCCATCACCAAGGAATTCGTCATCGAGCGCCTGAAGACGGTGAACGGGCCGGACTTCACCGGCAACATCGTCGACCTCGGCATGGTCTCGGAGATTTTCATAGCCGATTCCAAGGTCTTCTTCTCGATCACCGTTCCCGCCGCCCGTGCCCAGGAGCTGGAGCCATTGCGCGCCGCCGCCGAGCGCGCGGTGAAGGCTATCCCCGGCGTCGCCAGCGCCGTCGTCGCGCTGACCGCGGAGAAGAAGGGCGGCGGCATGGAAGCGCCGGTTCCGGCGCGCCCGGCCGCTCCGCAGCCGGCGCCGCACCGCCCCGCGCCGCACGCGGCCGCATCGCAGAGCCACGGCAAGCGCGGCGTGCCGGGCATCGATGCCATCATCGCGGTCGCCTCCGGCAAGGGCGGCGTCGGCAAGTCGACCACCGCGGTCAACCTGGCGCTCGGCCTTGCCGCCAACGGGCTGAAGGTCGGCGTGCTCGATGCCGACATCTACGGCCCGTCGATGCCCAGGCTGCTCAACATCCACGGCCGGCCGCAGACCGTCGACGGCAAGATCCTCAAGCCGATGCAGAATTACGGCCTCAAGGTGATGTCGATGGGCTTCCTCGTCGATGAGGAGACGCCGATGATCTGGCGCGGCCCGATGGTGATGTCGGCGCTGACGCAGATGCTGCGCGAGGTCGAGTGGGGTCCGCTCGACGTGCTGGTGGTCGACATGCCGCCCGGCACCGGCGACGCCCAGCTCACCATGGCCCAGCAGGTGCCGCTTGCGGGCGCCGTCATCGTCTCGACGCCGCAGGACTTGGCGCTGATCGACGCGCGCAAAGGCCTCAACATGTTCAAGAAGGTGGACGTGCCGCTGCTCGGCATCGTCGAGAACATGAGCTATTTCCTCGCTCCCGACACTGGCAAGCGCTACGACATTTTCGGTCATGGCGGCGCGCGCCGGGAGGCCGAGCGCCTCGGCGTCACCTTCCTCGGCGAGGTGCCGCTGGAAATGGGCATTCGCGAAAGCTCGGATACCGGCGCGCCGGTCGTCGCCTCCAAGCCGGAGGGTGCGGAGGCGAAAATCTACCGCGACATCGCCTCGAAGGTCTGGGACCGGGTCCAGGAAGAGCGCGGTGCGGCCGAAGCCGCGGTGCCGAGCATCGTGTTCGAGTGATCCCTCCCGTCAACGGGAAGGGTCAGGCGCCCACCTTTTCGCCGAAGGTGGAGAAGAATTGCCCGGCGAGCTTTTTCGACGTCGATTCGATCAGACGGCTGCCGAGCTGCGCGATCTTGCCGCCGACCTCGGCCTTGGCGGCGTATTTGAGGACCGTCCCGTCCGGCCCGTCGGCGGTCAGCGTCACGTCGGCGCCGCCCTTGGCAAAGCCGGCGATGCCGCCCTTACCTTCGCCCTGGATGGTATAGGAATGCGGCGGCATGAGGTTCTTCAGCGTCACCGCTCCGTTGAAGGTCGCCTTGATCGGCCCGATCTTGAGCACCACGGTCGCCGCCATCTCGGTGTCCGAATTCATCTCGAGGCTCTGGCAGCCGGGAATGGCTTCTTTCAGGATCTCCGGGTCGTTGAGGGCGTCCCACACTTTTTCCACGGGTGCGGCGATCCGCTCCTCGCCTTCGATCACCAAAGCCATCAAGACCTCCCCGATTTTGCCGATGCCGATTGGTCGTAGCGCGCGGGCCGAAACAAGTCTATCGCACCAAAGTCCGGGTTCCGGCAGCGCCTGCCTCTTGCTTGCGCTCGCGCGTTGTCATATCGATTTGTCATACAAATACGGAGACCACCATGGCAGGCGCCCCCACCAAGAAGAAGAAATTTCGCTCCCAGGAGTGGTTCGATAATCCCGACAATCCGGGCATGACGGCGCTCTATCTCGAGCGCTACCTAAACTACGGACTGACGCGCGCCGAGCTGATGTCGGGCAAGCCGCTGATCGGCATCGCCCAGACCGGCTCCGACCTCTCCCCCTGCAACCGGCATCACATCGAGCTCGCCAAGCGCGTGCGCGAAGGCATCGTCTCGATGGGCGGCATTCCCTTCGAGTTCCCGTGCCACCCTATCCAGGAGACCGGCAAGCGCCCGACCGCGGCGCTCGACCGCAACCTCGCCTATCTCAGCCTGGTCGAGGTACTTTACGGCTATCCCCTCGACGGCGTCGTGCTCACCATCGGCTGCGACAAGACCACGCCAGCGCTGCTGATGGCGGCGGCCACCGTCAACATTCCGGCCATCGCGCTGTCGGTCGGCCCGATGCTCAATGGCTGGCACCACGGCAAGCGCACCGGCTCCGGCACCATCGTCTGGGAATCGCGCCAGCGCCTGTCGGCCGGCGAGATCGACTATGACGAGTTCATGGACATCGTCGCCTCCTCGGCGCCGTCGACCGGCTATTGCAACACCATGGGCACCGCCACGACGATGAACTCGCTGGCCGAGGCGCTGGGCATGCAACTGCCCGGCTCAGCCGCGATTCCCGCGCCCTATCGCGAGCGCGGCCAGATCGCCTACGAGACCGGCAAGCGCATCGTCGACATGGTGCATGAAGACCTGAAGCCGTCCGACATCATGACGCGTCAGGCCTTCGAGAACGCCATCGTCGTCAACTCGGCCATCGGCGGCTCGACCAACGCGCCGATCCACCTCAATGCGATCGCCCGCCATCTTGGGGTGCCGCTCGACAATGACGACTGGCAGAAGATCGGCCTCAACGTGCCGTTGCTCGTCAACCTGCAGCCGACGGGCGAATATCTCGGCGAGGATTATCACCATGCCGGCGGCGTGCCGGCGGTCGTCGCCGAATTGATGAAGGCCGGGCTGTTGCCGCATCCCGATGCGATCACCGCCAATGGCAAGTCGATCGGCGACAACTGCCGTGACGCGGTCAACGAGAATCACGACGTTATTCGCAGCGCCGACAAGCCGCTCAAGGCCAATGCCGGCTTTATTAATCTCAAGGGCAATCTGTTCGATTCCGCTATTATGAAGACCAGCGGCATCTCGCCGGAATTCCGCGAGCGCTATCTCTCCAATCCGAACGATCCGGAGGCCTTCGAAGGCAACGCCATGGTTTTCGATGGGCCGGAGGATTACCACGCCCGCATCGACGATCCGGCGCAGGGCATCGACGAGCACACCATCCTGTTCATGCGTGGCGCCGGTCCAGTCGGCTATCCGGGCGGCGCGGAGGTGGTCAACATGCAGCCGCCGGCTTACCTCATCAAGAAGGGCATCCATTCGTTGGCCTGCATCGGCGACGGCCGCCAGTCCGGCACCTCCGGGTCGCCGTCGATCCTCAACGCCTCGCCGGAAGCCGCGATCGGCGGCGGCCTGGCGCTGCTGAAGACCGGCGATCGCGTCCGTATCGACCTGAAGAAGGGCACCGCCAATATCCTCGTCAGCGACGAGGAGATCGCCAGGCGGCGCGCCGCGCTGCAGGGCAATGGCGGCTATCACTACCCCAAGCACCAGACGCCATGGCAGGAGATCCAGCGCGGCATGGTCGACCAGTTTTCGGCCGGCATGGTGCTGAAGCCGGCGGTGAAGTACCAGGACGTCGCCCATACAAACGGCGTTCCGCGCGACAATCACTGAACTTATTCGGCTCGATCGAAGGGCGGCTTGCGGACAGCGGGCCGCCCTTACTCATGCCCTTGTTTCGGCTCCGAGCGCCCACAGATAAGCCTGGTCTCAGCGCTTCACGAAGAAAGAGACCACCATGGCGAAACGGCGTTCTTCCCTCGGCTTTCTCGGCATGTTCGGCCGCTCGGGCGACTTGCGCCAGCTCGACCAGGCATTGCGTGCGGCCGACCTGCACCCGGCCCTGGTGCCGGAGGGCGTGAAGCTCACCATCGTCAATCTGATGAAGGACCGCTGGCCGGATGAGCCGCCGACGGGCGCCTATCGATCCGTTGCGCAGCTTTGCGGCTATTGCGTCGCCGGCCCACAGGTGTTCGAGCAGGCCAATGGCCGCGAGCCGACCTTGGAGGTCGAGCGCCGCATCGAGGCGGCGCTGGAGACCGGCGACAGTTTCGACGCGCAGATTGTGCTGATGACGCTGCACGCCAAGCTGGTCAATCCCGAGGTCGTCGAGCGCTACGGGCTGAGCGCCGAGTGACCTGGATAGACGGTGAGGCCGGCCTCACCGAAATATCAAGGTGTCCTAGCCGCCCATCTTGCTGCGCGGCAATTTGATCATCTCGCCGAAGCGGGCGCGCAATTTGTCGTCGAGAATGCGCGAGACATGGCGCGGGAAATGCTCGGCAAGCACACGCTTCTTCTCCGCGATAGCCCGCGACAGGATGTCGGGCCGGCCCTTTTCGTTCCATTCCTTGGGCGAGAAACGGTCGCCGACGGCGGGATAGAAATACTCGGTCTGCATCAGCTTCAGCGTCTGATCGTTGCCGAGATAGTGTCCGGGACCCTTGAGGCAGACATCGGCGATGGTGTCGATCGACAGCGCGTCGTCGGTCACCTCGACGCCGCGCACGCAGCGCAGGCAGTGTCCGAGCATGTCGTTGTCGATGATCAGGCTTTCGAGGCAGAAGCCGAGCAGCGAGGCATGCATACCGGCCGATTCATAGACCAGGTTCAGGCCGGACAAGCCTGCCATGACATTGGTGATGCCTTTCTCGTAGCCGGCCTGGATGTCGGGCAGCTTCGAGTCCGACATGCCGGCGGCCGAGCCGCCGGGCAGGTCGTAATATTGCGCCATCTGCGCGCAGGCCGCCGTCAGCACCGCCTGCTCGGCCGAGCCGCCGGACATGGCGCCGGTTCTGAGGTCCGAGACGAACGGCCAGGTGCCGAAGATCGCCGGATGTCCGGGCTTGATGGCGTTGACATAGACCAAGCCCATCAGCACTTCGGCCACCGCCTGCACGACGGCGCCGGCGATCGCGGCAGGTGCCGTGGCGCCCGCCTGGCCGGCCGACAAAAGCAGGATCGGAATGCCGCCTTCGACGCAGGCCTCCAGCACACCGCAGGCGTCCTCGGCGAACTTCATCGGCGGCACGACGAAGCAGTTCGAGTTCGACACGAAGGGCCGCGCCCGGAAATTCTCCTCGCCGCCGGCGATCGCATAGAGCATTTCCAGCGCCGGCTTGACGTTCTCGCGCACGGTGAACGAGGTGCCGACATGCTTGGACGTCCCCATCACGCAGGCATAGAGCGTGTTGAAATCCATATCGAGCGGGTCGGGAATATCGCGCGGCACCATGGTGCGCTGGAAGAAATGGATGTTGTCCAGCCCGTCGACTAGACGGGCGGCGTCGTAGAGATCCTGCAGCAGCGATTCGCGATATTCGCGCTTCTCGACGTCGACCAGATGCACCGCCGCGCCCGCCGTGCCGAAATGCACGCGTTTGCCTTGGATCAGCATGTCGTGCTTCGGATCCTGGCCGTAGAGGGTGAAGTTGCGCGCCGCCTTCTTGATCGTGTCCAGCACGAGCGCGCGGGGCAACCGGATGCGGCCGTCGTCGCCATAGGTGGCGCCGACCCGGGTCAGTGCTTCGATGCAGGACGGAATGGCATTGGCGAAGCCGACCGTCTCCAGGAGCGTCAGCACCGCTTCGTGGATGCGTTCCCGGTCGTTCTGGCTCAATGGGCCATAGCTGCCACCTTCAAGCCCCGCCCGCACCGGACGGATGTCGTCGGCCAAGGGCGCAGCGCGCATCGCGCGGCGCGCTTCGCGCCCGCCGGACCGCCGCGAACGCTGGTCCGACGACGATTCCTGCTTCTCGAGAGCCACTGACATGGAAGCACTCCACCTTTGTCTTATCTGCGAGGCGATCCGCGGCGGTTGGTCCACCATCGGCTGTCTCGTCCCCTTCTGGCCCCGACTATGCCGCCGGCATTGGTGCAGCCTATGGGCCAGTCATTTCCGTCGAATATGCCAGGGTCCTAAAGCAACAGGAGTGCGTCAAAACGAAAAGAGCCGGCCCAGGGCCGGCTCTTTTTCGGGACGTTTGTGGCGATCACGCGGCCGCCGGCCTGCGTCCGGCGGCGGTGGCGAGTTCGCGGATACCCGGCTCGATATGCTGCAGCGAGATCGAGGAGATGCCCAAGCGCATGAAACGAGAGGGCTTTTCGCTGCGGTCGAAGAATCGGTCGCCGGGTTCGATGATGACGCTGCGCGAAGCGGCGGCTTCCGCCAGGCCGCGTGAATCGGTGCCGCGCGGCCCTTCCAGCCAGAGCGATGTGCCACCCGCCGAGTCGGTCGAGCGCCACTCTGGTAGGAAAGCGGAAATCGCATGGACCAGACGCTTGCGCCGCTCGTCGAATGCGGCGGAAAGCCTGCGCACCAGCGCCTCGTGATGGCCGAGCGACAAAAACAGCGCCACCGCGCGCTGGTTGTTCGCAGGCGGGTGCCTCAGCATGAAGCGGCGCAGCGCGCGAAGCTCGGCGATTAGCCCCGCGGAGGCGACGATGTAGCCAAGCCGGAGGCCCGGAGCCAGCGTCTTCGACATCGAGCCGACATAGATGACGCGGCCCGAGCGGTCGAGGCTCTTCAGCGCCTGCTGCGGCGCCTCGTCGAGGAGTTGGCTGTCATAGCCGTCCTCGATGATGATCTGGTTGTTGCGGTTGGCACGCGCCAGAAGATCCTGCCGCCGCTCCGCCGACAAAGGCACCATGGTCGGGCAGTGGTGGCTCGGCGTGACGAAGACGAAGCCGGAATCGCTGGGGATCGCCGAGGTGACGATGCCCGACTGGTCGACCGGAACCGGCTGGATATCGGCGCCGGCCAGCCGAAAGATCGAGCGGGCGTCCGGATAGCCGGGGTCTTCCATCGCCACTTTCGAGCCCTTGGTCATCAAAAGCGAAGCCAGCATATAGAGCGCGTTCTGCGCGCCCAGCGTCACGATGATCTCGTCCGGATTGGCGAAGATGCCGCGGCGCGGCAGAAGCCTGGCCTGGATTTGCTCGATCAGCAGCGGATCGTCGCGATCCACCATGTCGGACGCCCAGTTGCGGATCTCGAGCACGGCGAGCGCCATGCGGTTGCATTCGCGCCATTCGGCGGTCGGGAACAGCGCCGGGTCAAACTGGCCGTAGACGAACGGGTAGGAGGACTTGATCCAGTTGTCGTGCTTGGCCGGCGGCGGCATGTCGCTGGCGGCGATCTGCCGGCGCGCCTTCCAGTCGATCTCGTTCTGCTGGTCCGGCGCCTTCTGGTGCGGCTTGGCGGGAGTGGCCAGCACGTCCGGATTGACGAAATGGCCGCGCCGCTCGCGCGCCACCAGGAAGCCCTGGTCGACCAGCTGCTGGAAGGCGAGCACCACCGTGCCGCGGGCAACGCCAAGTTTTTCCGCGAGAATTCGGCACGACGGCAGCGGCATCGAGGCGGCGATCTGCCGGTCGAGAATGGCCGCGACGATCGCCTGGCGGATCTGCGCCTGGAGGGTTTGGCCGGATTCAGCCGAAATCCGGAACAGGCCGGACCATATGGCCGTGTCATTGCGCTGTGGCATGGGAAATCTTCCTCGGATGGCCAGCTGTTTTCACTTGGCTGGACCAGTGGAGTGTATGGGTGGCATAAGGGGTTGCGCCAATCAATTTTTCTGATCGCTGGGATTTATGCCAGTGATCTATCAAGGCGCGATGCGAAGCATCGTCGCCCGCGTCGAAGCGCGATGCGAAGCATCGTCGCGGCAACACCCAAACGCGATGCGAAGCGTCGTCGCCCCGCATTTAAGCACGACGCGAAGCGTCGTCGCGGCGCGATGCACGCTAATATTCCCGCACCCTCACCGTCCAATACCGCCCCTCATCAAAGCGTGATGCAGTGCGGCAAAGCCGCGCTTGAACGAAATGGAAATCGGCTCAATAGAATGACGCGCCGACATGCGCCGGAAACATCCGGCCTGTTAAAATGGTCTAAAAACCCGCCAGGAGCCCGCCAGTGGACCAGCCATCCTTCGACAAGCAACTTGCCGCCTTGCGCGACCAGCGCGCGGCGGCCAAGGGCTCGATGCGCGAGGCCTTCGCCGCCGATCCCAAGCGCTTCGAGACATTCTCCGCCACCGATGGCGATCTTCTGCTCGACTGGTCGAAATGTGCCGTCGACGCGAACACGATGACGATGCTGGAGAAGCTCGCGGATGCCGCCGATCTCGCGGGACGCCGCGCCGCCATGTTCGAAGGCAAGAAGATCAACATCACCGAGAACCGCGCCGTGCTGCACACCGCGCTGCGCAACCTGACCGGCAAGAGCGTGATCGTGGACGGCCAGGACACCAAGGCCGATGTGATCGCCGTGCTCGACGCCATGGGCGCCTTCGCCGACGCCATCCGCTCCGGCAAGGCGGCCGGCGCCACCGGCAAGAAGATCACCGACATCGTCAACATCGGCATCGGCGGCTCCGACCTCGGCCCGGCGATGGTAACACTGGCGCTAGCGCCCTATCATGACGGGCCGCGCGCGCATTACGTCTCCAACGTCGACGGCGCCCATATCCATGACACGCTGAAGGGCCTGTCGGCGGAAACGACCTTGTTCATCATCGCTTCCAAGACCTTCACCACGGTCGAGACGATGACGAATGCCGAGACCGCGCGCGACTGGGTTCAGAAGGCGCTGGGCAAGGAGGCGGTCGGCAAGCACTTCGCCGCCGTCTCGACCGCGCTCGACCTTGTGGCGAAATTCGGCATCGAAAAGGACCGCGTCTTCGGCTTCTGGGACTGGGTCGGCGGCCGCTATTCGGTCTGGAGCGCCATCGGCCTGCCGGTGATGATTTCCGTCGGCCCGCGCAACTTCCGCGCCTTCCTCGACGGCGCGCATGAGATGGACGACCATTTCCGCTCGGCTCCGATGCAAAAGAACCTTCCGGTACTGTTGGGTCTGATCGGTTGGTGGCATCGCGTCGTCTGCAAATATCCGGCCCGCGCCGTCATCCCTTACGACCAGCGCCTGTCGCGCCTGCCCGCTTATCTGCAGCAGCTCGACATGGAATCGAACGGCAAGAGCGTCACGCTGGACGGCACCGCGGCCGCCACGCCGACCGGCCCGCTGGTCTGGGGCGAGCCCGGCACCAACGGCCAGCATGCCTTCTTCCAGCTCTTGCATCAGGGCACCGACTTCATCCCCGTCGAGTTCCTCGCCGCGGCGATAGGTCACGAGCCCGAACTGAAGCACCAGCATGATCTCTTGCTCGCCAACTGCCTGGCGCAGTCGGAGGCCTTCATGAAGGGCCGCACGTTGGAAGAGGCGCGCGCGCAGTTGCTGGCCAAGGGCATGAAGCCGGCCGATGTCGACCGCATCGCGCCGCACCGCGTCTTCTCAGGCAACCGTCCGTCGCTCACCATCCTCTACCGCAAGCTCGATCCGCGCACATTGGGCCGAATCATCGCGCTCTATGAGCATCGCGTCTTCGTCGAAGGCACGCTGTTCAACATCAATTCCTTCGACCAATGGGGCGTCGAACTCGGCAAGGAACTGGCGACGGGTCTGCTGCCTGTCGTAGAAGGCAAGGAGACTGCCGCAAAACGCGACGCCTCGACTGCCGGACTGGTGGCTCATATCCACCAATTGCGTGGCGTGGAGTAAAAGGATTGGCGGATATCAAGGGGATCTTGTTCGACAAGGACGGCACGCTTGTCGACTTCAACGCAACCTGGCTCGGAATAGCCGACTTCATGGCGATGGACGCCGCCGAGGGCGACCGCTGGAAAGCCGACCGGCTGCTCGCCGCCGCCGGCTTCGACTTCGCCACCAAGCGCTTCAAGCCCGATTCGATCTTCGCCTCCGGCTCGAACATGGATGTCGTCGAGCTCTGGTTCCCGCGCCTGTCCAACGAGGACCAGCTACTGGCCGTCTCCCGCTTCAACGAGATCACTTCGGCGCAAGGGTCGGCCATGGCCGTGGCGCTGCCGGGCATCGTGGAGTCGCTTCGGACCTTGCACAGCCGCTCCTATCGGATGGGCGTTGCCACCAACGATTCGACCAGCGGCGCTGAAAAGACGCTCGCCACGCTCGGCATCGCGCAGCTTTTCGATGCCGCTTTCGGCTACGACGCCGTGGCGAACTCCAAACCGGCGCCCGACACGGTCGTCGCCTTCTGCGACCTGACTGGGTTGAAGCCGGGCGAGATCGCCATGGTTGGCGACAATCGCCATGACCTGGAGATGGCGCGCGCCGGCGGCTGCGGCCTGGCGGTGGGCGTGCTCTCCGGCACCGGCACGCGCGACTCGTTGGCGCCGATGGCGGACGTCGTTCTGGATTCGGTCGCCGACCTGCCGGACTTCCTTGCCGCACGGGTGAACGTGCCGGCGGGTTAGAGCTGAGACGCGGTTTTCGTCCGGAATTGCCTAAGAGACAAGAAGATTGAGCATTTCACCGTCTCGGTGAAACGCCTAGATCCGGCATTGTCAGATGCGACTGCTTCTTGGCCCGATTGCCGCAGCTGCTCATGTCGCACCACCGTCGCGAACCGTTTTTCGTGCGATCTATGAAAAGCCAGCGGCAATCATCCGGCGGGCATTGTTTGAGACGCGATAGTTCGTCGTCGCGAAGCAAATCGAGGGCCGCCCATGCGATTGCCCCGATAATGCGGTTGGCGCCTCGGAAATGCAACGATACCGGCGACCCGCCGAGCGCGGCGGTCCTAAGTGCCTCGGCCGCATATTTTCGGATTGTGTCGAGCGCAGCAGCCGAAGGTTCGCCGCCGTGAGCGATTGCCGAGCCGGCGTCGTTTATAGCGCTGCGAAGGGCGAGAACGTCTTTGACCAAAGCCTTGCGGTCGGTCGAACGAAGAGCGAAATCATCATCGATCAGCCCGGTTTGCCTCGACCACGCCAGGATGTCCGCCGCCGTCGCGAGATGGTCGACTTCCCGGGCGGTGCCTCGCCGACTGACGGTGTTAGCGAAGTCAAGGGCCAGATTGCCGGCGATACGATGGGGAAATGACATTGGCGACGGCCTTCAATTCCTCGCTGGGTCGGCGCGGTCGCGTCTAAAAAGCGCTAATCCTGCTGCTACCAACAACAGCACGGCGCCGCCGATCTCGGCCGCTCCGACCTTTTCGCCGAAGAGCCAAACGCCTACGGCCAGTGCAACGATGGGCGAGATAAAGGCGTAGAGCCCGGCACGTGCGGTGCCCCATTTTTCAAGCAGGCGCAGATAGATCGTATAGGCTACGATGGTTCCGAGCAGGGAGAGGAACAACAGGCTGGCCGCAGCCGGAACGACATCGATCGTCGCTGCTGGCGTCGCCGAAACCTCGCCCAAAAGGAACGAGACGACGATCAGGGCCGCGCCGCCGAGAACGGCATGGATCGCCGTGAGCGTCAGAGGTTTGATCGGGCCGATCAGCGGCCGTGCGACGACACTCCCCACGCAGTAGCACGCCGTGCCCGCTACGATCGCGGCAAGCCCCAGCCCGTTTCCGGATTCCTGCTCGGTAAGACGCGTCCAGAACAGGCCAAAGAGGCCTGTGCAGCCGAGCGCCAGCGCCAGGCCGTGCCGCCAGGTTGGCCGCTCTTCTCCGAGCACGACTGCCAAGCCAAACAGAAGCACTGGAACCAGTGCGAGATTGACCAGGCCGGACAGGCCGGACGGGACCGTTTGCATGCCCCAGAACAACAGTCCATAGGTTCCGGCATTCGTCAGCAGGGCCGACACGATGACTCGTGCCGCCCGGCCTTCCGTGAAGGCTGAAAACGATCCATGTGTCCAAAATGCGAGGATTCCCGCAGTTAGCAGATAGCGCAGTCCCGCCAGAAGAATTGGGGGGACGCCCGCCTCCAGGCCAATCTTGATGGCGGCCCAGGTCAGCCCCCAGATCAGCGCCATAAGGCCGAACAGCGCGAAATTGCTCATAGGGCGATCTCAGCGCAGATCCTGATCGTCGACCAGGATGCGGTGGATCTCGATGCGCTCGGGCAACTCGATCAGAAATTCGGCGTCGCGGTCGAGATGATGGACTTTGATCGGGTCGCCCTTGGTGAAAGCGGTCATGGCCTCGATGTCAGGCCAGTAGGAGGTGGTCGTGAACCAGGTCTCCTCATCCCGATCCTCCCGAAAGAGTTGGACACCGAGCGCCACCTTCTGGAGCGGAGGAATACCCTCTGCCTTCAGATACGGTTCGTAGCTGTTCGCGACGTCGCGACGGGTTCGGCCGCGCCAGATGCGTGCGATGGTTGGCTTTGTGGCCATGTTCGTCTCCTGAGTTCTAGATTTCGCAGGGAGCCGTCTTACGGCAGCGTTCGCGAGAGGAAGTCGCGCACGAAACGCAAAGCTTCCTCGAAATGTGTTTCCAACAGCCAATGGCCGGCATCATCGAGGATGTGGAGTTCCGCATCCGGGAGATCGCGCCGATAGGCGAGCGCCGACTGTTCGGGCATGTAGCCATCCTGCGGGCCCCACACGATCAGCGTCGGCGGTCGGTGCTCGCGCAGATAGGATTGGTACCGCGGGAACCATTCGATATTCTGTTCAAGCTTTTCCATCAGCCGGACCGACACCGCCTTCCGGACACTCGTGTTCATCAGCGGCCAATGCAGCTTCCACAGATCAGGAGGAACGCGGCTGGCGACTTCCTCGGAGATCTCGCCGATGAACTCCTTGCGGAATCCCTCCTCGCTCACCGCTTCTTCGAGCGGACGGTGTCTCTCGACCGATTTGTCCGCCCACCACGCTTTGATCGTGTCGTATTTCGGTCCGAGGGCGTCCTCGTAAATGTCGCCGTTCTGGATGATCAGCGCCGCGATCCTGTCCGGACGCGCTATCGCGTGACGAAGGCCGATCTGAGAACCGTAGTCGTGGAGCCAGAGTGCATAACGCTCCAAATATAGCGCGTCGGCGACGTCAGCGAGAACACTGGCATAGGCATTGAAATCATAGTCGAACTCCGCGGGATCCGGTGTGTCGCTGTAGCCGAATCCAGGCCAGTCGAATGCTACTGTCCGCCAGCGATCGGCCAGGCCCGGCATCAGGCGCCTGAACTGGTAAGACGAGCACGGGTAGCCATGCGGCAAAAGAAGGACCGGAGCATCGGGAGGTCCTGCTTCCCGCAGGAATATTGTGTGGCCGCCGATTTTCAATCGACGGTGGCTTGTGTCGTAGATTTCCATGACCGCTCCGTCTTTTCGCTCTATCTGTTAGAACTGGCAAAACGGGTTTAGCTGGTTCTTGTTCCGAACTTCGCCCCGCGGAACCAAGGAAGGAAGCGCTGCGTGATCTTTCGCGCCCCGATGTGAGGCGAGGGGCGATTGCTGGACTTTTTAGCCGCCCTTTATCGGAACAAAGGCGAACACCGCGCTGGGCCTGGGCTCGCTGCCACCGTTTCCGCCGACATCCGGCACGTGGTATTCGCCGAGCAGGCAGAGCCGCGACCGGGGCAGCCAGGCGCGACCGGGATCGCCGACCAGCACATCGATCCCGGCGCCGAGGCATCGGTCGAGGAACGGTGCCATTCGCTGTCCGACATCCTGCGCGTAGAAAATGTCGCCCGCCAGCACAAGGTCGGCCGCCGGCGGCGGACCGGCGGTGACGTCCTCATCGCGTATCTGGATGGCGACGCCGTTGGCTTCCGCATTGAGGCGGAGCGCCACCACGCCGTTGCCGTCGATCTCCGCCGCGATCACCATGCGCGCCCCCGCTTTTGCCGCCGCGATCCCGACCAGTCCCGAGCCAGCGCCGAGATCGAGCACCCGCTTGCCGGCGACGATCGAAGGGCGGTCCAGGATGTAGCGGGCCAGCACGGCGCCGCCGGCCCAGGCATAGGCCCAGTAAGGCGGCTGCGGCTCGGCCTCAATTCCGTCGTTGTCGTCGTCCGGTTCGAGCAGCCGCCGCAGTCCGCTGCCGGGATGAGCCTGATAGAGCTGGACCTCCGGCACTGACGGCGCCGGCGCCAGCCGCATGTTCGTCTTGATGAAGTCCGCCGGATCGAGCCGCCTGCTGCGTGACCATGTCTTGCCGGCGAAATGATCGCTCAAGCCTGGTCCCGCAACGCCCGCCGCAGGATCTTGCCGACCGGTGTCTTCGGCAGCTCGGTGCGGAACTCGATATATCGCGGCCGCTTGTAGCCGGTCAGGTGCTCGCGGCAGTAGGCCATCAGGACTTCGACGGTGAGCGCCGCGTCCTTCTTGACCACGAACAATTTAGGCACTTCGCCGGAATGCTCGTCCGGCACGCCGATGGCCGCCACTTCCAGCACGCCCGGGTGATGCGCCACCACCTCTTCCAGTTCGTTCGGATAGACGTTGAAGCCGGAGACCAGGATCATGTCCTTCTTGCGGTCCACGATCTTGGTGTAGCCGCGCTCGTCCATGAAGCCCATGTCGCCGGATTTGAAGAAGCCGTCCTTGGTCATCGCCTTGGCGGTCTCGTCGGGCCGGTTCCAATAGCCGGCCATCACCTGCGGGCCGCGGATGCAGATCTCGCCCACTTCGCCGAGCGGCACGTTGTTGCCGTCGTCGTCGCGTATGGCGATTTCGGTCGAAGGCAGCGGCAGGCCGATCGTGCCGGTGAAATCGGCCGAGCTGAACTTGTTGGCGGTCGCAACCGGTGAGGTTTCGGACAGTCCGTAGCCTTCGCTCACCGGGCAGCCGGTCAGCGCTTTCCAGCGCTCGGCCACACCTTTCTGCACCGCCATGCCGCCGCCCAGCGTCAGGACCAGCGGTTTGAAATCCAGCTTGCGGAACTCCTCATTGTTGAGCAGCGCGTTGAACAGCGTGTTGAGGCCGGGAAAGATGTGCATCGGGTATTTCGCCAGTTCCTTGACGAAGCCCGGGATGTCGCGCGGGTTGGGGATCAGCACGTTCTGCGCGCCCTGCTGCATGCCCATCAGCGCGTTCACCGTCAGCGCGAAAATGTGATAGAGCGGCAGCGCGCAGATGAAGTTGAGATGCGCCGGCTTGGGCTTCACCGTGTAGGCGTCCTCCACCCACAGCGAGTTCTGCGCAACGTTCGAAAGCACGTTGCGATGCAACAGCACAGCGCCCTTCGAGACACCGGTGGTGCCGCCCGTATATTGCAGGAAGGCGATGTCGTCGCCGGAGACCGTGGGCGGCTTGAAGGCGATGGTCGCGCCGGTCTTGAGCACGGCGTTGAACTTGACGTGGCCGGGCAGCGACCATGCCGGAACCATCTTCTTCACCCGCCGCACGACGAGGTTGACGATGGCGCCCTTGAGGCCGCCCAGCATGTCGCCCATGGCGGCGACGATCACATGCTTGACCGGCGTCCTGGCAATCACCGCCTGCAGCGTGCCGGCGAAGTTCTCGAGAATGACGATCGCCTGCGCGCCGGAATCCTTCAGCTGGTGTTCCAGTTCGCGCGGTGTGTAGAGCGGGTTGACGTTCACCACCGTGTAGCCGGCGCGCAGTATGCCCATCATCGCCACCGGATATTGCAGCACGTTCGGCATCATCAGCGCCACGCGCGCGCCCTTCTCCAGGCCCCTCGCTTGCAGGTACGCGCCGAACGCGGCCGAGAGCCGCTCGAGCTCGGCATAAGTGATCGACTTGCCCATGCACACGAAGGCCGGCTGTCCGGCGAATTGCTTGCAGGCGCCGACAAGGAACTCACCGATGGACTTGTAGGGCAGGGCGCCGATCTCGGCCGGCATGTTCTTCGGATAGCTTTTCAGCCATGGCTTTTCCGGCAGGCCGACGGTGAGCTCGGTGATCTCCTTCGGCAAGCCCTTCGAGGCGAGCCTGGCTGCGGCCGGCTTGGCGGTCTCCGCTTTTGCGGGTTCCGGCTTGCCCACTTTCGCGGTTGGGGCCCTGGTCTTTGCCGCCGCGGGATTGGCAGTGGCCGGCTTTGAGGCTGCCTTGGCAGGCGCTGCCTTCGCAGCCTTGGGCGCATCGCTTTCGGCGGCGGCCTTGGCCTTTGCTTTCGCCGGGGCTGTCGTCTTGGCTGCTTTTGCCACCTGTCTCTCCCTGTCGCCTTCGATCTGGGCGCCGCCTCTGAAAGAAGCGTCCTCCACGCCGGTCCGGATTTTCCGGGAAATCCCGCCCATCATCTATGTATTGCCTCTATCCGCGACCGTGCAAGTCTTGCCCCAGCGGCAATGCGGGGAAAGATCTGCCGTCGAAATCCCGTACTTCGGTCGCCTCCCGCATCATGGCTGGGCGGCGAGGCGATCCGGGGCAGGCATGTCTCGCTTCGCCATTTCGACAGGCGGCCGATCAATAAAAAATCGCCGTCGTTAACAATGTCGTGAGCAGAAAAAACTACTCGTTTTTTCCACGATTTGAGCAAAGGATAGATTCTTTTCCTGCTTCCCGTAGGGTACGCAAACGAGGTGTTCCAAAGGCGAAGAAACGGTGCTTATATGCGCCCTTCGCGAGCCTGATAGAGGGGCTTGGGAGAACATCAGGGAGTGCTCAATGAAAAAGACAATGGCTTTTGCAGCCGCGTTGCTGGCTGCAAGCGTCCTCAGCGGCATGGCCAGCGCCAAGACGCTCGTTTATTGCTCGGAAGCGTCGCCGGCCAATTTCGATCCCGGCACGACGACCGGCGGCAACGACTTCGACGCATCTTCGCGCACCGTCTATTCGCGATTGGTCGAATTCAAGCACGGTGGCACAGAGATCGAGCCTGGTCTCGCCGACAAATGGGAAATTTCAGACGATGGCCTAGTCTATACTTTCCATCTGCATCCGGGCGTGAAGTTCCAGACCACCGACTATTTCAAGCCGACGCGCGACCTCAACGCCGATGACGTCGTCTTCTCCTTCGATCGCCAGTTCAACAAGCAGAATCCGTGGAATGGCGACAAGTATCTGCCGAACCTGACCTGGGACTATTACACCGGCATGGACATGCCGAAATATGTCGCCAAGTGGGAGAAGGTCGACGACCTCACCGTCAAGCTGACGCTGACCGAGCCGAATGCGCCGATGCTGGCCAATCTCGGCATGGACTTCGCCTCGATCGTGTCGAAGGAATATGCCGACCAGCTCGAGAAGGAAGGCAAGATGGCCGACTTCTCGACCAAGCCGATCGGCACCGGTCCGTTCCAGTTCGTCGACTATCAGCTGGATTCGGTCATCCGCTATGCGGCAAACCCCGACTACTTCAAGGGCAAGGAAAAGATCGACGATCTCGTCTTCGCCATCACGCCTGACGCGACCGCGCGCATCCAGAAGGTGCTGGCCGGCGAATGCGACATCGCGCCCTATCCGAACCCGGCCGACATCGCCACCATCAAGGCCAACAAGGACGTCACCCTGCTCGACCAGGCCGGCCTCAACATCGGCTATATGAGCTACAACACCACGATCCCGCCGCTCGACAAGCCCGAGGTTCGCCATGCGCTCAACCAGGCGATCGACCGGGAAGCCCTGATCAAGTCGCTGTTCCAGGACGCCGGCGCCACGCCGGCCGAAAACCTGATCCCGCCGACCATGTGGTCGTGGAACAAGGACGTGAAGACCGACACCTACAACCCGGAAGCGGCCAAGAAGGTGCTGGCCGATGCCGGGCTGAAGGAGATCCAGCTCTGGGCCGCGGACCGCGTGCGTCCCTACAACCCGAACTTCCAGCGCGCCGCCGAGCTGATCCAGGCTGACTGGGCCAAGGTCGGCGTCAAGGCCAACATCGTCAATTACGAGTGGACGAAGTATCGCGAGGAAGGCAAGAAGAAGGACCGTCCGGGCGCCTTCCAGATCGGCTGGACCGGCGACAATGGCGATCCGGACAATTTCTTCGCCACCCTCTTCGCCTGCTCCGCCATCGGCGTCTCGAACTATTCGAGCTGGTGCGACAAGGACTTCGAGGACCTGATCCAGAAGGCCAAGAAGACCAGCGACCAGGCCGAGCGCACCAAGCTCTATGAGCAGGCGCAGGTGATCTTCGCGAAGGAAGCGCCCGCCTTCCTGCTGGCTCACAGCCAGGTCTACGCGGTCGTTCGCAACAACGTCACCGGCTTCAAGATGGACCCGCTCGGCATTCACCGTTTCGACGGTGTTGACAAGTCCGAGTAATATTTGCGAACGGGGCGGCGCAAGTTTGCGCCGCCCCGTTTCCATTTGACGATGCTCCGATATCTTCTCAACAAAATCGCCCTTTTGATCCCGACCCTGGTCGGCATCACCATCTGCGCCTTCGCCTTCGTCCGTCTGCTGCCCGGGGACCCGATCCTCGCCATGGCCGGCGAGCATGGCGTCGCTCCCGCCCGCTACGAAGAGCTCAAGGAACAGTTCGGCTACAACCTGCCGATCTGGGAGCAATACGCGCGCTATGTCCGTGAGGTGGCCACCGGCGATTTCGGCGTTTCCATCTCGTCCAAGCGGCCGGTCCTGGAGGAGTTCAAGACGCTCTTCCCGGCGACGCTGGAACTGTCCTTCTTCGCCATGATCTTCGCCATGGTGATCGGCATTCCCGCCGGCATCTTCGCCGCCGTCAAGCGCGGCTCATGGTTCGACCAGTCGCTGATGGGTACCGCACTTGTCGGCTATTCGATGCCGATCTTCTGGTGGGGCCTGCTGCTCATCATCTTCTTTTCCGGCTATCTCGGCTGGACGCCGGTGTCGGGCCGCATCGGCCTGCAGTTCTTCCTCAAGCCGATCACCGGCTTCATGACCATCGACAGCCTGCTTTATGGCAAATGGGATGCGTTCCGCTCCGCGCTCAGCCACCTTGTGCTGCCTTCGATCGTGCTCGGCACCATTCCGCTGGCGGTGATCGCGCGCCAGACGCGCTCGGCCATGCTCGAGGTGCTGGGCGAGGACTATGTCCGCACCGCGCGCGCCAAGGGCCTTTCGGCGGCCCGCGTCATCGGCGTGCACGCGCTGCGCAACGCGCTGATTCCGGTCGTCACCACCATCGGCCTGCAGGTCGGCACGCTGCTTGCGGGCGCCATCCTCACCGAGACCATCTTCGCCTGGCCGGGCATCGGCAAATGGATGGTCGATTCCATCTTCAAGCGCGACTATGTCGTCGTGCAGTCGGGTCTGCTTTTGATCGCGCTCATCGTCATGGCGGTGAACCTCATCGTCGATGTGCTCTATGCCGTCATCAACCCGCGCATCAGGGCAGCGTAAATGAGCCAGTCAACAGAAATCGCCCCGATGGCCGCCGGCAGCCCGGATCGTCTGACCGGCTTCAAGACGTTCTGGCATTATTTCGCCGTCAACCGCGGCGCGGTCATCGGCCTGTTCGTGTTCATCCTTTTGGTGCTCGCAGCGCTCTTCGCGCCGCTGCTCGCGCCCTACGCGCCCGACATCCAGGACAAAGCCGCCTTCCTCAGGCCGCCGGCCTGGCAGGAAGGCGGCTCGACGCAATATCTGCTGGGCACCGACCCGGTCGGCCGCGACATCCTTTCGCGCCTGCTTTATGGCGCCCGCTTCTCGTTGCTGATCGGCGCGGTGGTGGTCACGCTGGCGCTCACCGGCGGCATCACCCTCGGCCTCTTGGCAGGCTATTTCCGCGGCTGGGTCGACGTTGCGATCATGCGCGTCATGGACCTGATCCTGGCCTTCCCGTCGCTGCTGCTCGCGCTGGTCCTTGTCACCATCCTCGGCCCCGGCCTGTTCAACGCCATGTTGGCGATCGCGCTGGTGCTGCAGCCGCATTTCGCCCGCCTGGTGCGCGCCGCCGTGATGGCCGAGAAGAGCCGCGAATATGTCGTGGCGGCAAAGGTCGCTGGTGCCGGACACCTCAGACTGATGCTCCGCACCATCCTGCCCAACTGCTTGGCGCCGCTGATCGTGCAGGGCACGCTGTCCTTCTCCAACGCCATCCTGGAAGCCGCCGCGCTCGGTTTCCTCGGCCTCGGTGCGCAGCCGCCGACGCCGGAATGGGGCACGATGCTTGCCTCGGCGCGCGAATTCATCCTGCGCGCCTGGTGGGTGGTGACCTTCCCCGGTCTCGCCATCCTCATCACCGTGCTTGCCATCAACCTGATCGGCGATGGCCTGCGCGACGCCCTCGATCCCAAGCTCAGGAGGTCGTGATGGCGCTGCTCGACATCCGAAATCTTGTCGTCGAATTCCAGACCGCGTCGGGCCCGTTCCGCGCCGTCGATGGCGTCTCGCTCCATGTCGACGAGCGTGAGGTGCTTGCCATCGTCGGCGAATCCGGCTCCGGCAAGTCGGTGTCGATGCTGGCCGTGATGGGCTTGCTGCCGTGGACTGCCACCGTCACCGCCGACCGCATGACCTTCAACGGCCGCGACCTTTTGAAGATCAGCCCGGCCGACCGCCGCAAGATCATCGGCAAGGATATCGCCATGATCTTCCAGGAGCCGATCGCCAGCCTCAACCCTTGCTTCACCGTGGGTTTCCAGATCGAGGAAGTGCTGCGCTTCCACATGGGCATGGACAAGGCCCAGCGCCGGGCGCGCGCCATCGAGCTTTTCAAGCAGGTCGGCATTCCGGAACCGGCGGAGCGGCTCAACTCCTTCCCGCACCAGATGTCGGGCGGCCAGTGCCAGCGCGTCATGATCGCCATGGCGATCGCCTGCAACCCGAAACTCCTGATCGCCGACGAGCCGACCACGGCGCTCGACGTCACCATCCAGAAGCAGATCCTCGACCTCTTGGTCTCGTTGCAGGCCAAATACGGCATGGGCCTGATCATGATCACCCACAATATGGGCGTGGTGGCCGAGACCGCCGACCGCGTCATCGTCCAGTACAAGGGCCGCAAGATGGAAGAGGCAGACGTGCTGTCGCTCTTTGAATCGCCGAAGAGCAACTACACGCGCGCGCTGCTCTCGGCGCTGCCGGAGAACGCCGTCGGCGACCGGCTGCCGACCGTCTCCGACATGCTGTTCGAGCCCGCACCCTCGGGAGCCGGCGCATGACCAAGGTTGTCGAAGGCAAGGATATCAAGCGCGACTACCATATCGGAGGCGGCCTGCTCCGCGGCGCGCGCACCGTGCATGCGGTGAAGGGCGTCTCCTTCAGCGTCGAGAAGGGCAAGACGCTGGCGATCGTCGGCGAGTCCGGCTGCGGCAAGTCCACGCTCGCCCGCATCATCACGCTGATCGATCCGGCCACCTCCGGCGAGCTCTTCATCGACGGCAACAAGGTCGATATCGCCAGGGACGGGCTCACCAAGGAAATGCGCCGCAAGGTGCAGATCGTGTTCCAGAACCCTTATGGCTCGCTCAATCCGCGCCAGAAGATCGGCGACGTGCTCGGCGAGCCGCTCCTGATCAACACCGACAGGCCGGCCGAGGAGCGGCGCGACCTTGCGATGAAGATGCTGAGAAAGGTCGGCCTCGGACCGGAGCACTACAACCGCTATCCGCACATGTTCTCTGGCGGCCAGCGCCAGCGCATCGCTATTGCCCGCGCGCTGATGCTGAACCCGAGCCTTCTGGTGCTGGACGAGCCGGTTTCGGCGCTCGACCTCTCCGTGCAGGCGCAGGTGCTGAACCTGCTCGCCGACCTGCAGGACGAGTTCCAACTGACCTATGTCTTCATCAGTCACGACCTGTCGGTGGTGCGCTATATCGCCGACGATGTGATGGTGATGTATTTCGGCGAAGCCGTCGAATATGGCCCGCGCGACGAGGTCTTCTCCGACCCCAAGCACGCCTACACCAAGACGCTGTTCGCCGCGACGCCGCGCGCCGACATCGCCAGCATCAAGGCGAGGCTGGCGAAGAAGGCGGCCTGACGTCTGCTTCGTCCTCGTAAAGGGCGCTAGCCCAGAGGTCTTCTAGGGCGGAGCGCCGCGAAGCGGCGCGCAGACCCAGAATCCATGCCTTAGCTCACTCGAAAGGCGCAGCGGAGCAGAATTCTGCACGGTGAGCGGCGCTCGGATATCACGGCATGGATCCTCGGGTCTGCGCCGCGTCGCTTCGCTCCTTGCTCCGCCCGTGGATGACGACGCTGAGTCCAGTGCGCCTCTGCCTACGACAACTTCGCAATGACGGCCCGCAGCGCTTCCCCAAACCGGCGCACTTCCTCGACCGTGTTGTAATGCACTAGCGAGGCGCGGATGGCGCCGCTGTCCATTGAGAGGTTTAGCCGCTTCATCAGGCGCGGCGCATACATGTGGCCGTCGCGGATCCCGATCTGCATGGCCGCCATCTCCTCGACGATCCGTTGCGGCGAGAGCTTACCGATGTTGAAGCAGAAGGTCGGCACGCGCTCATGGATGCGCGCCTCGTCGGCGATGCCGTAGATGGTGGCGCCACAATCCTTCAGCACCTGCAGCATCTCGCGCGCCAGCATCAGCTCGTAGTCGCGGATGGCGTTCATGCCGGCGACGATGTTGTCGCGGCGTGAGCGATTGTTTTGGGCTAAGAAGTTGCGGCCGACCGATTCCAGATAGCGCACCGCCGCGTCCATGCCGGAGACGTTTTCGTAGATGAAGGTGCCGGCCTCGACCTTGTAAGGCGGCTCGTCCGGAATGAAATCCTCGCGGAAGGTCGGCAGCCGCCTCAGCGTTTCGAAGCGGCCCCACAGAAAACCCATATGCGGCGAGAAGTTCTTGTAGCCGGAGCAGACGAGATAATCGCAGTCCCAGGCCTGCACGTCGATCAAGCCGTGCGGTCCGTAATGCACGCAGTCGAGGAACACTGCGGCGCCCGCGGCATGCGCGATCCTGGCCACCGATGCGACATCGACGATCGAGCCGATCGAATGCGCCGTCACCGTGCAGGCGACGAGCCGGGTGCGTTCGGAAACCAGCGGCTTGAGATCGTCGACATGCAGATTCCCGTCCTCGCGCATGCGCCACCATTTGAACTTCGCGCCGACCTGTTCCAGCGCCAGCCAAGTGGCGATGTTGGCGTCATGATCCATGTCGGTGACGACGATCTCGTCACGATCCGAAAGCATCTGGCCGATGCCGAGGCTGACCAGGCGGATGAACGAGGTGGCGTTCATGCCGAAGCAGATTTCGGAGGGGCTGTAGGCGTTAATGAGAAGCGCGACGCTCTCGCGTGCGTCCGCTACCGACTGGTCGACGCTAACACTGCGGCCATAGCGGCCGCCGCGCTGCACATTGTGCCCGACCAGATGGTTGGTCACCGCATCGAGCACGCTTTGCGGGATCTGCGCGCCGGCGGCATTGTCCATGAAGATGAAATCGCCGGCTTGGCTAAGCGCCGGGAACATGGCGCGGATTTTTTCGACCGGGAACGAGGCGGCGCCCTCCTGCGCTTTCGAAACATGGTGCTGGTTCACGAGGCGTCTCCTTCAGGTCATCGATGCAAAAATGGGTTCAGTGCGCGGACCGGGCCTTACCGCGCTCTTCGAGGTAGCCGACCAGTCTCACCAGCGGCCACAGGAAAGCGAGATAGATGATCGCGGCGCCGATCAGCGGCGTCGGGTTGGCCATCAGCGCCTGCGCGTCGGTCGCCTGCTTCAGAAGGTCGGGCATCGCCACGACGGAGGCCAGCGCGGTGTCCTTGAATACCGAGACGCAATTGCTGGTGAGCGGCGGGATGACGACGCGGATCGCCTGCGGCAGCACCACCTTGCGCATGGCCACCCAGAAGGGCAGGCCGAGCGCGGCCGCCGCCTCGAACTGGCCTTTCGGGATGTTCTGGATGCCGGCGCGGCAGACTTCCGCGGTGAAAGCCGCAAGCACCAGCGACAGCGCGAGTGCGGCCGACACGAAGGACGACAGGCGGATGCCGATAAAGGGCAGGGCGTAATAGATCAGGATCAGCACCACCAGAATCGGCAGCGCGCGGAAGACGTCGATATAGAGCGTCGCCAGCCGCCTCAACGGCTTCGGCGCATAGAGCCGCACCAGGCAGATCGCCAATCCGGCAATGGTGCCGAAGACGATGGCCGCCAAGCCGAGCAGGATGGTGTTGCCCAGCCCGCGGATCAGGATCGGAAACGATCGGACCAGGATGCCCCAGTTGAAGAAGGTGTCGATCAGTTCCATCGGCTCACCATGAAGGCAATGCCAAGCCCACCGCCTTCGCGGGCCTGAAGGGTGGAGGCGGGAGCGCCGGCCTGGCCGGCACTCCCGCGGCGATATTTCGCCGGACTATTGGGGGATCGGACCGGGCGTCACGGTGCTGGTGCCGGCTTCCGGATCGACGCCGAACCACTTCTTGTGGATTGCCGCCATCGTGCCGTCCTTCTTCATGGCGGTGATCGCGTCGTTGACCTTCTCGAGCAGCGGATGACCCTTCTTGGTCATCATGGCGAAGCGCTCGCCGGTCGGGATGCGCACCAGGATCTTCAGCGCCGGCATCTGCTTGATGGCGAACAGGAAGCCGGCGAGCTCGCCGGCGCCGCCGTCGATGCGCCCGTTCTGCACGTCGAGCAAAAGGTCCTGCTGGGCGTTGTAGCTCTTGGTCTCGGCGACGCCGAGCTTGGCGGCGTTCTCCTTCATATAGGCTTCGCCGGTCGAGCCTGCGATGACGCCGATGGTTTTGCCCTTGAGGTCGTCGAGCGACTTGATGGCCGAATCCGCCTTGCCGACGATCGTGCCGTCGCTGTCGTAATAGGGTTGCGTGAAGCCCTGGTTCTGCAGCCGCTCCTTGGTGACCGAGATCGAGGATACGGCGAAATCGATGCGGCCGGAAGCAGTCGCCGCGAACAGCGCCTGGAAACCGAGGTCCTGGAATTCGGCATCGGCGCCGATGCGCTTGGCGACATCGTTGGCGACGTCGATCTCAAAACCCTCGAAGCCGCCGGAATCGGTCTTGTATTCCCATGGCGGGTTGGCCGGATAGGCGCCTACCATGATCTTGTCGGCAAAGGCGGGCGCCGCGAAAGCCACACCCGCGCCAACGATCACCCCAATCAGTCCTAGACGTTTCAACATTGTGCTTCCCTCTGGTTCGGCCACGTCAAAGTGACTCATTTCCTCTTCCGCTTCTTCCGGCGCCAGCTCCCAGGCGCCGCAGGCGAGACGGTGCCTGCAATCAGGATGCGCGGCGATGCCGCGAACCGATATGTTCCTCAAGCCTGGCGATCAGCGCTTCGACCGCCGCTTCCGTGGTGACCATGCCGGGCGACAGCCTGAGCGTCGTGCCGCGCGCATCGCAGTAGAGGCGCTCGTTGCGCAGCGAAGCGATAATCCTCGCCGCCTCGACGCCTTGCGGCAGGCCGAGCATGACGCTGCCGCCGCGCTCTCTGGCATCGAGCGGCGAACGCAGTGTCCAGCCATTGTCGAGCGCCGCGCCGATGATGCGTTCGACCAGCGTGGCGTTCTGCGCGCGGATGGCGTCGATGCCGGTCTTTTCCACCCATTCCAGCCCGGGCAACGAGGCGACGCTGGCCAGGATCGCCGGCGTGCCATGGTCGAAGCGGCGCGCATCGTCGGCATAGGCGAAGGCGTCGAGATCCCAGGAGAACGGGTTCGGCTGGCTGAACCAGCCGCGCAGCTCCGGCCGGCAGGTCGCGAGCAATTCCGGCGCGACCTGCAATATGCCGGCGCCGGAGGAACCACATAGCCATTTCAGCGAGGTCGAGACGACGAAATCGACCGGCGTCGCGGCAACGGAAAACGGCGCCACGCCGATCCCTTGCGTGACATCGACGCCGACAATGCTGCCCATGGCGCGGCCATGCGCCGCCAGCCGCTCGATGTCGCAGCGATGCGAGGCCGTCGAGGTGACGAAGGTGATGAGCGCGAGCCCGACATCCTCTTGCCAGCGGGCGATGAAATCCTCATCGCGCACCCAGCTCTCGCCCGGTCGCAGCGGCACGGTGTATAGCATAAAGCCGAAACGCTCGGCCAAGCCCGCGAGCAGGAAATGCAGGCTCGGAAAGCAGTCGGCTGCGACAAGCAGCCGTTTGCCCGCCAGGCGCTCGGCCGGCAGGCCGCCGATCAGGCTATAGAGCGCGGAGGTGACATTCTCGGCCGTGGTCAATGTGCCCCGCGGCGCTTCGATCAGCCGCGTCCAGGCGTCGATGAAGCGTTGGCGGGCGGCCAGCGCGGCCGGCCATTGGCCGTCATCTTCTGCTGACCAGACGCCGGAAAATTCCGCCAGCGCGACGGCCATCGCTTCGGCCTTGCCGGGGAAAGTTCCGATCGAATGATAGAGAAAATAGCCGGACATTTGCTGTCTCTCGCTCCCTTGTGATCATGTGATCACAAAACCAGGCGGCGATCAATCCTTTAAGGCTAAAGAAAGCCAGCGGGGGACGATCAAAAAGCGATTACTTGGGCCAGCGCGGCTGCGGCCGGACCGTTTCCGGACTTCGGTCACCGACGTTGAGAAAATCAGGACGCTTTGCCGAAACCGGCGAAATCGACCGCCTTGGGCTCAGGCACCTCGGGACAGATCGTGCGCAAGGTCGCTTGAGTCGCTGTGATGTCGGCCACCACCTCGTCGCGGGCGCGCGGAAAATCCTTGTCCTTGAGCGCTGCGATGATCGCGGCGTGACGCCCCGAGGGCTCCATGGTGCCGGCGCGCATCAGCGGCGCGACATGGTTGGACAAGAGCCGCATATAGGGGCCGAAGCGCAGCCACAGCGTTTCGATCAGCTGGAACAGCACGTCGGAGCCGGATGCGCGATAGATGGTGAAGTGGAACTGCTGGTTCTTGGCGATCAGCTCGTAGATACTGCCGTCGCGGCCGATCGCCTGCTGGTCGTCGGTGACCCTCTGCAAGCTGGCGATGTCGGCAGCGGTCAGGCGCGGCGCGCCGAGCTCGGCCGCCAGCCCTTCGACGGCGAGCCGGGCGCGGCAGAGATCGTCGAGCCTGGCCCGCGTCACCACCGGCACGCAGGCCGAGCCATTCTGCGAGATCTCCAGCGCGTTCTCCGCCGCCAGCCGGCGCAGAGCTTCGCGCACCGGCATGTTCGAGGTGCCGAAGGCCTCGGCCAGCGAGGCGATGGTCAGCACCTGCCCGGGATCGAAACTGCCGACCATCAAGGCGTGGCGAAGCTGTTGGTAAACGCCATCCTGGACGGTGATGCGTCCCGATACAGGTTCGAAGCCCAGAGCCACGCTTTTGCTTTCCTTGGGTGCCGGCAAAGTCTATGTGCGATGACATACCCGCCAAAGCGGGCGTGATCATCTGATCACAGATTGTCGCGGCAGCCAAGCGGCTGTGAGAACTCGCCCGTCTGGCCACCGCCGGTGCTGCCCCTCATCCGCCTGCGGCACCCCGTTCACGGGAGAAGAGGCGGTAGCCAGATGAGGAGCGGCGGCAACGTTGAAGTTTTTGATCATCTTCGCTTGGTCTCAGGCCAATTGCCCGCCGTTGCGAAATGAAGCCAGTGCGCCTCAGCTCACTCCGGAATAACCGCCATCGCCTGGATCTCCACCTTCGCCCGGTCCTCGACCAGCGCCACCACCTGCATGGCGGCCATCGCCGGGAAATGCCGGCCGATGACAGTGCGGTAGGCCTCGCCTATTCCCTTAAGATTGGTGAGATACTCGGCCTTGTCGGTGAAATACCACGTCATGGAAGTGATATGCTGAGGCTCGCCGCCGGCTTCAGCGAGCACCGCGACGACATTGGCAAGCGTCTGGCGCACCTGGCCGACGAAATCGTCGGTCTCGAACTTGCATTCGGCGTTCCAGCCGACCTGGCCGCCGATGAAGACAAGCCGGCCACGCGCGGCCACGCCATTGGCGTAGCCGATCGGCTTGGCCCAGCCCTCCGGCTGCAGAATGGTGTGCATGTCCAGTTCCCCCTGGTTCAACTCTGTTCTCACGCCCCGCCCATTACCTGCCTGGCGATCACCACCTTCTGCACGTCCGAGGCGCCCTCATAGATGCGCAGCGCCCGGATCTCGCGATAGAGGCTCTCGACGACATGGCCCTTGCGCACGCCGTCGCCGCCATGCAGCTGCACGGCCTTGTCGATCACCTCCTGCGCCTTGTCGGTGGCGAAGAGCTTGGCCATCGCCGCCTCGCGCGTCACCCGCGTGGCGCCCAGGTCCTTGGTCCACGCGGCGCGGTAGATGAGCAGCGCCGCGGCGTCGACATCCAGCGCCATGTCGGCGATATGGCCCTGCACCATCTGCAGCTCGGCCATCGGCGCGCCGAACAATTTGCGCTCCGCGGCGCGTTTGACGCTCTCGTCCAGCGCACGCCGCGCGAAGCCGAGCGCCGCCGCCCCCACCGTGGAGCGGAAGACGTCGAGCACCGACATGGCGATCCGGAAACCATCGCCGGGCTTGCCGATAAGCGCTGAGGCCGGAACGCGTACATTGTCGAAGGACAACCTGGCCAGCGGATGCGGAGCGATCACCTCGAGCCGCTCGGCTATGCCCAGTCCCTTGGTGTCGCCGGACACGATGAATGCGGAAATCCCCTTGGCGCCCGGCGCCTCGCCCGTGCGGGCGAAGACGACATAGAGGTCTGCGATGCCGCCGTTGGAGATCCAGGTTTTCTCGCCCGACAGCACATAGAAGTCGCCGTCGCGGACAGCCGTCATCTCCATGTTGGCGACATCGGACCCGGAGCGCGGCTCCGACAGCGCAAAGGCGGAAATCGCCTGGCCGGCTCGTGTCTTCTCCAGCCAGCGCTGCTGGTCCGGCGTGCCGAACAGCGAGATCGCGCCGGTGCCCAGCCCCTGCATGGCGAAGGCGAAGTCGGCGAGGCCATCATGGCGGGCCAGCGTCTCGCGCGTGATGCAGAGCGCGCGCACGTCCAGCGGCGCGGGATTGGCCGGGTCGAGCGCCGTCGGCTTCAGCCAGCCGTCACGGCCGAGTTTAGCCGCCAGCGCGCGGCAGGCGGCGTCGACATCGCGGTGGTCGACGGGAAGGTTTTTCGCGCACCAGGCGTCGAGGTTTTCGGCGAGTTGGCGGTGGCGGTCTTCGAAGAAGGGCCAGGAGAGGAAGGAGCGGTCAGGCATGGAGAGAACCTCCTGCGTAGCGTTCCTTCACACCCCCCTCTGTCCTGCCGGACATCTCCCCCGCAAGGGGGGAGATTGGCAGCTTCGATCTCGGCGCCCATCCTGAGACGTTGATGATTGGCGAAAGCGATGCAATCAGCTGATCTCCCCCCTTGCGGGGGAGATGGACGGCAGGCCAGAGGGGGGTGCCTGGGCGAAAACCGTCCATCGTTAGTTCCCCTCGAACACCGGCTTTTCCTTCGCCACGAACGCCTTGTACGCCCGCTCGAAATCGCCGGTCTGCATGCAGATCGCCTGCGCCTGCGCTTCCGCCTCGATCGCCTGATCTAGGCCCATCGACCATTCCTGGTTGAGCTGCGTCTTGGTGATGCCATGCGCGAAGGTCGGGCCGGAGACGATGCGCGCCGCCATGTCGAGCGCGTCGGCTTCGAGCGCCGCCGCATCGACCAGACGATTGTAGAATCCCCAGCGTTCGCCCTCAGCGGCACTCATGGTGCGGCCGGTATAAAGCAGTTCGGCAGCGCGGCCCTGGCCGATGATGCGCGGCAGGATCGCGCAGGCGCCCATGTCGCAGCCGGCAAGGCCGACGCGGGTGAACAGGAAGGCGGTCTTCGCCTCCGGCGTGGCGATGCGGATGTCGGAGGCCATGGCGATGATCGCGCCGGCGCCGACCGCGACGCCGTCGACCGCCGAAATGATCGGCTTGCCGCAGGCGAGCATCGCCTTGACGAAGTCGCCGGTCATGCGCGTGAAGGCGAGCAGCGCCTTCATCTCCATCTTGACCAGCGGCCCGATGATGTCGTGGACATCGCCGCCCGAGCAGAAATTGCCGCCATTGGGCAGGAACACCACGGCGTCGACGTCGTCGGCATAGACGAGCTCGCGAAACGTGTCGCGCAGCTCGGCGTAGCTGTCAAAGGTCAGCGGGTTCTTACGCTGCGGCCGGTCGAGCCAGATTTTCGCGACCTTGCCTCCGACTTCCCAGAGGAAGTGCTTCGGCTTGAGTTTGGCCATGGCGCTCATTCGCGTCCCTCCCAATTGCTGCGGAACGATTTCAGCATGCCGGTCAGCCGGCGCGCCTCGTCCTCACTGACGGTGCCGAGCAGTTCGCCGACCCAGTTCTCATGCGCGGCGGCAATCGCGGCGAAAGATTTCGAACCCTCCTCGGTCAGCCGCACCATCGAGGTGCGGCGGTCGCCATTGCGGCGCGCCCGTGTTACCAGCCCTTCGGAAACCAGCCGGTCGACGATGCCCGTGACGTTGCCGTTCGACACCAGAAGGAAGCGCGACAGGTCGCTCATCAGCATGCCTTCCGGCGAGCGGTAGAGCGCCGCCATCACGTCGAAGCGCGGCAGCGTGGTGTCGAACTCCTTCTTCAGCCGCTCGCGCAGCTCGGCCTCGATGGTGCGCGAGGCGCGCAGCAGGCGGATCCAGAGACGCAGCCGCTCCTTGCCCGGTCCGGTGGAGGTCGGTCCCGCTACCATGTCTCGCCCCCGGAGACCGAGATCGCCTGTCCGGTGATCGATCGCGCAGCATCGCTGCACAGCCACAGCACAGTGGACGCGACCTCTTCCGGTTGAATAAAACGCCCCTGCGGATTCGTCGCTGACAGGCTCTGTCGCGCTTCTTCCACTGAGCGGCCGGTCTTCTCGACGATGCGTTGGACCGACTCTTCCAGCATGTCGGTTTCGACGAAGCCGGGGCAGACGGCGTTGACCGTCACACCCGACTTGGCGGTTTCGGCGGCCAACGCCCGCATCAGTCCGACGACACCATGTTTGGCGGCGACGTAAGGAGCGACATAGGCGTAGCCCTTCAGGCCGGCCGTCGAAGCGACGAAGACGATGCGACCTGTCTTCCGCGCAAGCATGCCGGCCAGGGCCGGCTTCACCGTCAGGAAGGCGCCGGTGAGGTTGACGTCGAGCGTGCGCTGCCAGTCGGCCAGTGCGGTCTTGTGCGCCGGCGCGCTGCCGGCCATGCCGGCATTGGAGACGACGATGTCGAACGGCCCGCGCGCGGCTTCGGCCTTCTCGTGGAGGGCCGCCATCTCAGTCTCGTTCGTGACGTCGGCGGCGAGCCCAGAGATGCGGCTATTCTCCTTCGCGACCTCGGCCAGCGCCGCTTCGCGCCGCCCGCAGATGGTGACGTTCACGCCGGCTTCCGCCAGCGCAAACGCGATCGCCTTGCCGACGCCGGAGCCGCCGCCCGTAACCAGCGCGTGCTTGCCGGCAATTTCGCGCGCGGCGCTCATACTTTGAGCCCCGCCGCTGCCTCGCGCTCGGCCAGCCGGTAGATCTGGTCGCGTCCGCGCAGATAAGGATCCGGCCATTTGACGCCGCGATCGCCAAGTGTGACCGCCGCATGCAGCGTCCAGTAGGGATCGGTGAGATGCGGCCTGGCCAGCGCTACCAGGTCGGCGCGCCCGGCCATCAGGATCGAGTTGGCATGGTCCGGCTCGTAGATATTGCCGACCGCCATCGTCGCCATGCCGACCTCGTTGCGGATGCGGTCGGAGAACGGGGTCTGGAACATGCGGCCGTAAACCGGCTTGGCGGCGATGGTGGTCTGCCCGGCCGACACGTCGCAGAGATCGACGCCGGCCTGATGCAGCAGCCTGGCGATCTCGACCGCGTCGGCCGGTGTCACGCCTTCGATGCCCACCCAGTCATTGGCCGAGATGCGCATCGAGATCGGCTTCCCGGCCGGCCACACGGCCCGCACTGCGTGGAAGATCTCCAGCGGATAGCGCATGCGGTTCTCAAGTGAGCCGCCATACGCGTCGGTGCGCCTGTTGGTCAGCGGCGTGATGAAGGCGGAGAGCAGGTAGCCATGTGCGGCATGGATCTCCAGCATGTCGAAGCCGCAGCGCTCGGCCATCTGAGCCGAAGCGACGAACTGATCGCGGACCATGTCCATGTCCGCGCGGTCCATCGCCTTCGGCACCTGGTTCTGCGGCGACCATGGCACGGCCGACGGCGCCATCACCGGCCAGTTGCCGGAAGGCAGCGGCTCGTCTGTTCCTTCCCAGCCGAGACGGGTCGAACCCTTGGCGCCGGAATGGCCGATCTGGGCGCAGATTTTGGCCTCGGTCTCGGCATGGACGAAATCGACCAGCCGCTTCCACGCGACTTCATGCTCTGGTCTGTAGAACCCCGGGCACCCGGGCGTGATGCGCCCTTCGGGGCTGACGCAGGTCATCTCGATATAGACCAGTCCCGCGCCGCCCTTGGCGCGCTCGGCATAGTGGGCGAAATGCCAGTCGGTGGGGCAGCCGTCGACGGCCTTGTACTGCGCCATCGGCGACACGACGATGCGGTTGGTGAGCGCCATGTCGCGCAGCCTGAACGGCGCGAACATCGGCGCGCGGCGTAAGCTGTTGCCACCGGCGCCGGCCTTGCGCTGGAACCATTCCTCGGCGCCCGCCAGCCATTCGGCATCGCGCAGGCGAAGGTTCTCGTGGCTGATGCGCTGGGAGCGGGTGAGCAGCGAATAGTTGAACTGAACTGGATCCAAACCGAGATATCGTTCGACTTCCTCGAACCATTCGAGTGAATTGCGCGCCGCCGACTGCAGCTTCAGCACCTCGGTGCGCCGCGCATCCTCGTATTTGTTGAAGGCCGCCTCGAGGTTGGGCTCGGACTCGACATAATCGGCGAGCGCGACCGCGCTTTCGAGCGCCAGCTTGGTGCCGGAACCGATCGAGAAATGCGCCGATGCCGCCGCGTCGCCCATCAGTGCCAGGTTCTTGTAAGACCAGCGCTCGCATAGCACGCGCGGGAAGTTGATCCAGGCCGAACCTCTGATGTGGTTGGCGTTGGTCATCAGCGGATGGCCGCCGAGATGCTTTTCGAAGATGCGCTCGCAGACGGCGATCGATTCCTGCTGCGTCATCTGGCCGAAGCCGAAGGCAGCCCAGGTCTTTTCGCTGCATTCGACGATAAAGGTCGCGGTCTCGCTGTCGAACTGGTAGGCATGCGCCCACACCCAGCCATGCTCCGTCTTCTCGAAGATGAAGGTGAAGGCGTCGTCGAATTTTTGCGTGGTGCCGAGCCACACGAACTTGCACTTGCGAATGTCGATATCCGGCTTGAAAACGTCGGCGAAGGCGGCGCGCGACTTCGAGTTCAACCCGTCGGCGGCGACCACCAGGTCGTGCGTTTCCATGAAGGGTTTGGGATCGGAAATCTCGGTCTCGAACATCATCTTGATGCCGAGTTCGCGCGCTCTGCGCTGCAGCAGGATCAGGAGCCGTTTGCGGCCGATACCGCAGAAACCATGGCCGGTGGAAACTGTGCGCACGCCGTCATGGATGACAGCGATGTCGTCCCAATAAGCAAAATGCTTCTTGATCCAGACCGCGCTGACCGGATCGTTCCTGGTCAGGTTCTCCAGCGTCTCCGCCGACAGCACGACGCCCCAGCCGAACGTGTCATCGGGACGATTGCGCTCATAGACCGTCACCTCATGCGCGGCATCGCGCAATTTCAGCGAAATGGCAAAATAGAGTCCGGCCGGACCGCCACCGAGAACCGCAACCTTCATGTCTTGCGATCTCCTCTAGAGCAATTCCAGGAAAAGTGCGTAGCGGTTTTCCGTCCGGAATTGCGTAAACTCCATAAGGTGTCGAAAGTCGCCGGCAAGGCCGGCGATCCCGATCGTCACTATCGCGCCGCCCGGCAGTTATTTCAAGCTTGAAGTTTCATAATTGAACGATTTGCGTCGGCGCGTTGGTTCTTCATTTGGTCGGATCCTTCGGGCTCCACAGGACCGTCTCGGCGCCCTTCTCATAGGCCATGCCTTCGGGATAGCTGATGGCTTCAAGCTGCAGGCCCCAGGGCGCCTGGAAATAGAGGATGGTCTGCCCGGCCGCCGGCCCTTCCTTCACCGGCAGCGGTCCCATCCTGGTCTTCACGCCCTTGGCTTCGAGATAGGTCTTGGCCGCGGCGACATCGTCGACATAGAACGCGATGTGGAAGCCGCCGATATCGCTGTTCTTCGGCGTCAGGTCCTTTTGGTCGGGCGCGGTGTATTTGAACAGCTCTATGTTCGATCCATAGCCGCAGCGCACCATGGTGATCTCCTCGATCACCGCCTTCGGATCGACGCCGAGCAGGTCCTGCATAAAAGTGCCTTTGTCGTCGGCGAACGGCCCGAAGGACATTGCCTTCTTGCAGCCGACGACATTGGTGAAGAAGTCGACGGCCTGCTTCATGTCGGGCACGGTGATGCCGGTATGGTCATGCCCGCGCATGCCGGGGATCGAATCCGCTGAAGCCGCTCCCATTGCGCCGAACAAGGAGGCCGCGAAGACCGCTGCCTGGGTTGCGTATTTCATGTCACCCTCCATTGGCGGGCTGACTTGTCGTCGCGCACATCCGAGGCCCGCTGGTCGGCGTGCGGATATCGAGACTCAATTCATGCCGGCGCTTTCGGCTTCAGCCAGTCGGCGTCGATCTCGGGCAGCGGAATGGCGGCGAGCAAGTCGCGCGTGTAGGCTTCCTTCGGATTGTCGAACAGCGTGTCGGTGGCGCTTGCCTCGACGATCCTGCCTTCGCGCATGACGATAACCTGCTGGCAGAGCCGCCGGATCACCGACAAATCGTGGCTGATGAAGGCGACCGTCAGGCCCATCTCGGCCGCGAGTTTTTCCAGCAGCGTCAGGATCTGCGCCTGCGTCGAGACGTCAAGGCCGGAGACGATCTCGTCAGCCAGCACGAATTTCGGCGACAGCGCGAGCGCCCGCGCGATGCCGACGCGCTGCCTTTGTCCGCCCGACAGCTCGTGGCGATAGCGGCTGGCGAAAGTTTGCGGCAGACCGACACGGTGCAGGGCTTCCGCGACGCGCTCCTTCAGCCGGTCGCCAAGCCCGTTCTGCCGCAAGGGGGCTGCGATGATGTTGAAGATCGTATGGCGCGGATTGAGCGACGACATTGGGTCCTGGAAGATCATCTGCAGGTCGCGGCGCAGCGGCCTCAGCTCTCCCTCCGAAAGATGGCCGATGTCGCGCCCCTCGAAGGCGATCGCGCCGGCGCTCGGTTCGAGCAGCCGAACCAGTGCGCGGCCGAGCGTCGATTTGCCCGAGCCGGACTCGCCGACGATGCCGGTGACCGATCCTTTGGGAAGATCGAAGTCAAGCCCTTTCAGGATTTCGGCCAGCGGCGCTCGGCCGACCAGCGGCTTGCGCGTCATGTCGGGCAGCGCCACCTTCAGCCCGCGCACGGAAAACAGCGGCTCAGCCATGGCCGGGCCTCCAGTCCTTGTCAGCGGCGGCGATTTCGGCCGCCAGCCCGGCAAGCACGCTCTCGTCCACCGGCTTCAGCGATGCGTAGGGATCGGTGTAGCGCGGCGTCGCCGCGATCAGCGCCCGCGTATAGGGATGCTGCGGCGCCGCGAAGAGCTGCGCGGTCTCTGCCTCCTCGACCACCTTGCCGGCATAGAGCACCGACACTTTCTGGCTGATCTTTGCGACGACGCCGAGATCGTGGGTCACGAACAGGATCGCCGTGCCGTGGTCGCGCTGCAGCTGCGCGATGAGCCGCAGGATCTGCTTCTGCACCGTCACGTCGAGCGCCGTCGTCGGCTCGTCGGCGACGATCAGCCTCGGTTCCGCGGCGAAGGCCGCCGCGATCAGCACGCGCTGGCGCATGCCGCCGGACAATTCATGCGGATAGCTTTTCAGCACGCGTTCCGGGTCGCGGATCTGCACCTCGTCGAGCAACTGGCGGATGCGCTCCTTGGCTGTTTCGCCGCTCCAGCCGAGGATGCGCACCAGCCTGTCGGTCATCTGCGCGCCGATGCGGCGCGACGGGTTGAGCGCGGTCAGCGGATCCTGCGGGATCAGCGCGGTGCGCGCGCCGATCAGGGTCCGCCGCGCCTTGGCGTCGAGCCGGCCCAGATCCTCGCCCTCGATCAGCATCTCCCCTTCGATGATGCGCACGCTTTTCGGCAGCACGCCGAGCACCGCCTTGCCGATCATCGTCTTGCCGGCGCCGCTTTCGCCGACCAGTGCGCGCACCTCGCCCGGCTGCACGCTGAGCGACACGGAGCGCAACACGCGCTGGCCGTTGGGCAGCACGGCGCTCAAGCGGCGGATGTCGAGGCATGGTTTCATATTGGCGCTCATCGCAGCACCGGATCGAAGCGCGCCTTCAGCGCTTCGCCGAACTGGCTGAACGAGAGCACGGTGAGGATCAGCGTGATCAGCGGGAACACCAGCACCCACCAGGCCTGATGGATCGACAGCCGTCCCTCGGCGATGATGCTGCCCCAGGTCGGATCGTCGGTCGAGATCGACAGGTTGACGAAGGACAGGATCGCTTCGACGATGACGGCGATGCCCATTTCGAGCGACAGGAGCGCCACCACCGACGGCAGCACATTGGGCAGCACTTCGCGCAGCATGATGCCAATGCGGCTATAGCCGGCGATGCGCGCGCTCTCGACATAATCCATGCGGGCCTGGCTCATCGCCTCGGCGCGGATCACCCGGCAGAAGCGCGTCCAGTCGATGATCGCAATGGCGAGGATGACGGAGCTCAGGCCGGTGCCGAGCACGGCGACCAAAAGAATCGCGAACAGCACAGGCGGGAAGGCCATCCAGACGTCGACGACACGCGAGATGATGCGGTCGGCCCAGCCGCCGAAATAGCCGGCGATCAGGCCGAGCGCCGAGCCGATGAGGCAGGCCGACGTCGCCGCCGCGAAGGCGACGATGAAGGCGATGCGGCCGCCGAAGATCAGCCGCGACAGCAGGTCCCGCCCCAGGCTGTCGGTGCCCAGCCAATAGCCGGGTTCGGCACCGTCCAGCCAGAAAGGCGGCAGCCGCTCCAGCATCAGGTCCTGAGCCAGCGGATCCTGCGGCGCGACCATGGGCGCGAAGATGGCCGCGAGCAGCGCCAGCAGAAGCCAGCCGCCGGCCAGCCATAGCCTCGGGCTCAAGCCGCGTCGGGGGATGCGCGCCTCATCCATGGCGAAGCCTCGGATTGAGCAGCGCATACATCATGTCGACGGCGAGGTTGATCAGCACGAAGAGCAGCGCGAAGACCAGCACGATGCCCTGGATCAGCGGCAGGTCGCGGTTGATGACGGCATCGATCGCCATGTTGCCGAGCCCCTCATAGGAGAACAGCCGCTCGACGATGACGGTGCCGCCGATGAGGAAGGTGAACTGCACGCCGACCAGCGTCAGCGTCGGCAGCGCCGCGTTCTTCAGCGCCTCGCGCAGGATCACCTGCGTCTCGGAAAAACCCTTCACGCGCGCCAGCACGACATAGTCGAGGTCGAGCACTTCCTTCAGCGACTGTTTCAAGAGCTGGGCGATGATCGCCGCCAGCGGCAGCGCCAGCGCGACGGCCGGCATCAGCATGTGCTTGATGAGGTCCCAGGTGAGATCGAAGCGCAGCCTCAGAATGCTTTCGGCGAGATAGAACTGGGTGGCGAAGGGCAAATCGAGCTGCGGCGACACCCGGCCTGAAATGTCAAAGACCGGCACCAGCACGCCGAACAAAAGGATCAATACCAGCCCCCAGAGGAAATCGGGGATGGAGAGCGTCGCGCCGCTCACGATGTCGATGCCGGCTTCGATCGCCGTGCCGCGCGAGCGCGCGCCGAGGATCGCGGCGGTAGTGCCTATGGCGATCGCCATCAGCAGCGCCACGGTCGCAAGCTCCAGCGTCGCCGGCAGCCGGTTGAAGACGAGGCCGAGCACGTCCTGGCGCAAGGATATCGACGTGCCGAAATTCCCATGCAGCACGCCGCCGAGCCAGATGAAGAACTGCTGCACGATTCCCTTGTCCAGCCCATAGAGCGCGCGCAGCCGAGCGATGTCGTCGTCGCTGGCGCCGGGCGGCAGCATCATCGCGATCGGGTCGCCGGGCGCGACGCGGATGACGACGAAGACGACGACGGCGACGCCGAAAAGGGTCACCAGCATCGTCGACAGACGAACAAGAAATCTCTGCAGCAGCATGCGCCCATATGTCCGGATGAAAATGCGCGCCGTCTTGCGGACGGCGCGCGTGGCGATCCAAGACCGGTGATCAGGCGGCCGGGGTCATAAGCGCCGGCAGCAGCGCGCCGGACACATGCTGCACGACATTGACCTTCGTCGAATGCACGATCGGTTGCGCATACTGGATCAGCGGCAGCACATAGGCCTGCTCGGCGATATATTTGTCGACGGCCTTCCAGCCGGCGATGCGCTTGGCCTCGTCCTTCTCGCCCCAGAGCGGCCCGATCTTGGCGTCGAGATCATCCGTCTTCCAGGACGAGTGCGGCGACGGGCCGAACATGGCGAAGCCCGTCGAGGTGGTCGGGTCGCCGATCGAGTTGCCCCAATTGTAGAAGGCGGCCGGCGCCAGCTTGTGCGCGGCGCGCAGCTCGTAATGCTTCGCGATCTCGTAGACCTCGATCTCGGCCTCGATGCCGACCTTGCGCCACATGCCTACGATCGCCTGCACCATCTCATAATCCTTGGGCTTGAAACCCTTGGTGGTCTGGATGGTGAACTTGGCCGGTTTCTTCGTCGAATAGCCGGAGGCGGCGAGCAACTCCTTGGCCTTGTCCGGATTGTGCTCGACCTTGATCGACGGATCGAAGGCCGCGTATTCCGGCGTCTCCAGCGTGTCGATCGGCTGGCCGTAGCCGCGCAGCAGCCGCTTGACGAGGAGTTCCTTGTCCACCGCCATCACGGCCGCCTGCCGGACGTTCTTGTCGAGCATCGCGTCCTTGTTGTTGAAGAAGATCATGCCGATGTCGGAGACGTTCTTGATCGAGCCGGCCAACCCGTCCTTGGCGATCAGCCGGTCATATTCCTCATACGGAATTTCAAGCGTCACCTGCGAGGAGCCGGACTCGATCTCCGCGACGCGGCTCGCCGCGTCGGTGACGAACTTGATCGTCACATTCTCGAAGGCGGGCTTCGTGCCCCAATAGTGCGGATTGGCTTTCAGCCGCAGGAAGGCGTTACGCTCGAACTTGTCGACCATATAGGGGCCCGTGCCGATCGGCGCTTTCTCGAAACCGTCCGCGCCGACCTTCTCGTAATAGGCCTTGGGCAGGATGTAGCCGGTCAGGAACGACATCCACTTGAAGTAGACAGGGTCGAACTGCACGACGTCGCCGGTGATCTTGTTGCCGTCGATCTTGAAATTGTTGACGTTCTTCCAGACAAACTGGATCGGGTTGCCGGTCTTCTCGTCGCCGGCCCGCTGCAGCGACCACACCACGTCTTCCGGTGTGAAGGGCGAGCCGTCATGCCATTTCACGCCGTTGCGCACCGTCATCATCACCTTGGTGCGGTCGTCGTTCCAGCCCCATTCGGTGAGCAGTCCGGGCGTGAAGGACAGGTCCGGCTTCTGGCCGATGATCTGGTCGAACACCGACTGATAAAGGCCCTGGATGGTCGGGTTCACCGCCGAGGGCCCGGTCGTCGGGTCCCAGGAGGGCAGGTTGACGTTATAGGCGATGGTGAGCTCGTCCGCCGCCTTTGCCGCCCTCGGCAGACCGAGCGTGGCAGCACCCAGCGCCGCGGCGCCATATCCAAGCAAGTCACGTCTGTTGATGGTCATGGTCGTTCCCCTTGTTGGTTGTCATTTGTCCGCGCGGCGGTTTCGTTCGGTGGTGGGCATCCGCGCCTTGTCCATCCCGGAATTGTTCGGCTCAACTTCCTCCCAACTGTTGGGCGAGCATATAGCCGGAGCCCGCGCCCGTGCCGGCGCCCGGCCATGTCGCAGCGCCGGTCAAGTACAGGTTGGCGACCGGCGTGTTCCAGCGCGCGAAGCCGCGCACCGGGCGGAAGAGGAAATTCTGCGCCAGATGATGGCTGCCGCAGATCTGGTCGCCGCCGACCAGGTTCGGATTCTCGCGCTCGAGGTCGAGCGGCGAGAAAATCGCTTGGCCAAGGATTTTTTGGCGCAGGCCCGGCGCAGAGCTCTCGATGATGTCGAGCACGCGCTCGGCATAGGCGTCCTTGACGGCGTCCCAGTGAGCGGGCGCGATCTTGCCCGCGGCATCGCCAAGGATCTCCGCCGGCAGCATGCGCACCTGCACCCACAGCACATGCTTGCCTTGCGGCGCGCGCGACGGATCGACGGCCGTCGGCTGGCCGACGACGAGCACGGGTTGGTCGGGCAGCATCCCGGCGATCGCCTGCTGGTAGACCCGCGACATGCCGTCGAGCGACGGCGCCAGATGCACATAGGCGAATTGGCGAAGCTCCGTGCCCGCGCTCCAGTCCGGCAGGTCGTCCAGCGCCAAATGGATCATCATCGTGCCCGGCGCATGGCGGAATGTCTTCATCGCCGCGTCGAAGCCGCCGTCGCCTGAGCCATTGGGCAGCAGCTTGCCCGGTAGCGCTCTCGGCGCGACACCGGCAATGACGGCCTTGCGCGCGACATGGGTTTCACCGGATGCTAGCCGCACCCCGGTCGCCTTGCCGACGGAAACCGTGATCTCGGCGACATCCGCTCCGGTCGTGATCTGGCCGCCGGCCGCCTTCACCATGCCGGCCAGCGCGCGGATGATGGTGTCGGCGCCACCCTTGCCCAGCACCATGCCGAAACTCTGGTTGGCCATCGATTCCAGGTAGGGGAACACAGCACCCCCGGCGATGTCGGGCGAGAAGTCGAGATGCATGCCCCAGGCCGCGAGCGTCGTGCGCACATGCGGTGTCTCGAAATTTTCCTCCAGCCAGGCGCGCGGCGATGACAGCAGCAATCGAGCCGTATCGAGCGCGCCAGCCACGCCCTTCCTGCGCCACAGGTTCCAGGCCGTACCGGCCAGCGCGCGGGCGCTCATCGGCGAACCCAGCAGCCGGAACAGGTGCTCGGCCTCGCCAGGGAAGCCGCCGACCAGACGGCGCCACGTGGCCTCGTCCGCCGCCGAGAAGGCGGCGAGCCGCGAGACGGTCTTTTCCAGATCATTGCTGACGCCGAACCATTTGCCGTCCGGGAAGACGCTTGCGAAACAGTCGGCCACGGGCGCGAATTCCAGTCCGTGGCTTTTCAATTCATTTGCATATTTCCGGTGGAAGGCGGAGCCGGCGAAGAGGCTCAAATTCATCGCGCCGAAATCGTGCCGGAAGCCGGGAAGCGTGTATTCGGCGGTCCGCACCGCGCCGCCGATCGCCTTGCTGCGCTCAAAAACCGCTATTTTCCAGCCTTTGAGCGCCAAATGCGCGGCGCATGCCAGACTGTTGTGGCCTGCCCCGACAAAGATGGCGTCGAACTCGCTCACGCCCCGCCCCAAAATGCTTTATGCTTAAAGATAATTGCAGATGCATATGTTTTCGTCTAGTAGGTATATTAAGGGCCGCAACGAGCCTTGATGATCACGAACTAGAGGGAACGAAAGACCATGGACACGCAGAAACTCCTCGGCGAGGTCGCCAGCCAGCTGCTCTCGGGCGCGATCAAGGTGGTCGACCTGACGGCGCCACTCGGGCCTAACACGCCGCTGATCAAGCTGCCGCCGGAGCTTGCCGTCGACACGCCGAAGGTCGAGATCCACGAGATCTCCAAATACGACAAGAACGGTCCATGGTGGGCCTGGAACTGGCTGAAGCTCGGCGAGCATTCGGGCACGCATTTCGATGCGCCGCAGCACTGGATCACCGGCAAGGACTATCCGGACGGCGCCACCGACACCATTCCGGCGCAGAATTTCATCGGCCCGGTCAACGTCATCGATTGCTCCAAGGAGGCCGCTGCCGACCACGACTTCCTGCTCACCGTCGACCACATCAAGGCTTGGGAAGCCAATCATGGCGCCATCAATCCCGGCGAGTGGGTGGTGATGCGCACCGACTGGTACAAGCGCAACGGCTCGGAAGCGGAGTTCCTCAACGCCAACGAGACCGGTCCGCACACGCCCGGCCCGACGGCGGAGGCCATCCAGTTCCTGATCAGTAAGGACATCAAGGGGTGGGGCTCGGAGACGATCGGAACCGATGCCGGCAAGGCCGGCGGCATGGAGCCGCCATTCCCGGCGCACACGCTGATGCACAAGGCCAACCGCTATGGGCTGGCCAGCCTCTGCAATCTCGACCAGCTGCCGCCGAAGGGCGCGATCCTGATCGCCGCTCCGCTCAAGATCGAGCACGGCACCGGCAGCCCGATCCGCGCGCTGGCACTGGTGCCACGAGGTTAAAAAGTCAGGGCCACGACGATGAGCGACGTCGATCACATCATCGTCGGCAGCGGCATCAACGCCCTGGTTTGCGCTGCGATGCTTGGCACCAAGGGCGCCAGGGTGCTCGTGCTCGAGCGCAACGACCGCATCGGCGGCTGCATGCGCACCGAGGAGGCGACCGTGCCCGGCTTCGTCCACGACGTGATGGCGACGACGTTTGTGCTGTTCATCACCTCACCGGCTTTTGCCGCGCTCGGCAAGGACCTGGCGCGCCACGGGCTGGAGTTCTGCCACACCGGGACGCCCACCGGTGTGCTTCGGCCCGACGGCAGCCACGCCGTGCTCAGCACGGACCGCGCCGCCAACATCGCGGCGCTGAACCGGATCGCCTCCGGCGACGGCGACCGCCATGCCGCCGATGTGGGCGGCATCGAGCGCAATGCCGGGCTTCTGTTCGGCCTGCTCGGCGGCGCGCTCTGGTCTTATCCGACCACCAAGCTCATCGCCGGCGAGGCCTGGCGGCGCGGCCCGCGCCACCTCGCAGCCTTCATGGGCGAGGCGCTGGTGCCCGCGCGCGGCTGGCTGGAGACGACTTACAGTTCCGATCTCATCCGCGCGCTCTGGGCGCCGTGGGTGCTGCATGCCGGGCTCGGCCCGGAAGACGCGTTTTCCGGCCAGATCGCCAGGGTCATCGCCTTCGCGCTGGAGGCTGCCGGCGCACCGGTCGTCAAGGGCGGCGCAAGGAACCTGCTCGCCGCCTTCGAGGCGCTGATCAAGGAACGCGGCGGCGAAATCCGCGTCAATGCCGACGTCGACTCGATCGTCCAGAGCGGCGGCCGCGCCTCCGGCGTGCGGCTCGCCTCCGGCGAAACGGTGAGCGCCGCGAAAAGCGTCATCTGCTCGGTCACGCCGACACAGCTGTACGGCCGCCTGCTCGGCGACGCGGCTCCAAAGCGCGACGTAGAAGCGACGCGCGTCTATCGCTACGGCAAGGGCAACTTCCAGATCCACTACGCGCTCGACAAGCCACCGGCCTGGCGCGGCGAGGGCCTCGACAAGGTGGCGCTGCTGCACCTGACGCCGGGGCTCGACGGCGTCTCGAAAGCCTGCAACGAGGCGGTGCGCGGCCTGCTGCCGGAAGTGCCGACCATCTGCGTCGGCCAGCCGCATGCGCTCGACCCGTCGCGCTGCCCCGACGGCAAGGCGATCCTCTGGCTGCAACTTCCCGAGGCGCCGCGCCATATAAGGGGTGATGCCGCCGGCAAGCTCGAAGCGCCCGCCGATGGCCGCTGGACCGAGGCGCTGCGCGAGGCCTATGCCGACCGCGTCGAGGCGATCCTCGCCAACCACATCGACGGTTTCCGCGAGAGCGTGATTGCGCGCCGCGCCTATTCGCCGGCCGATCTCGAGGCAATGAACATCAACCTGGTCGGCGGCGATCCCTATGGCGGCTCGTCCACCATCGACCAATCCTTCCTGTGGCGGCCATTCAAGGCAAGCCGAAACCACGAGACCGGCATCAAAGGCCTCTATCACATTGGCGCCTCCACCCATCCGGGCGCCGGCCTTGGCGGCGGCTCGGGCTTCCTGCTGGCGGGGAGGCTCTGATGGAACAGAAGCTTCCCGAAAAACGCCAGCGCATCTCGACACTCGGCCAGATCGGCCTGCAGCAATTCGCGCCCTATCTGATGAACCGCATCATGGGCCGCTACAACGCCACTTTGCGCGAGGATTTCCGCAAGCAGGGCCTGACCATTCCGCAGGTGCGGACGCTCGCCGTGCTCTCGGTCACCGATGGCGTCACCGTCAACGACCTCTCTGTCTATACGGTGATCGAGCAGTCGACCTTGAGCCGCACGCTCGATACGCTGGAAGGCCAGGGCCTGGTGCGGCGCGAGCAGGGCGTCACCGACAGCCGCTTCCGCCATGTGTTCCTGACCGATGACGGCCGCGCGCTGTTCACCCGCGCCTGGCCTGCGATGCACGACGCCTTCGAGGCGATGTTCGACGGTGTCGACGATTCCGAATATGCCGCGCTGATCGCGATCCTGCAGAAGATGCTGAAGAACATCCGCAAGCACGACATTTGAGTTTGACCTACGCGCCGCCCGATAGCGGCAACGGAAGGAGGCAGAGATGGCCGAACGGTCTTTTGCCAAGGAAGTCGAAAAGCTGAGGCTCGGCGCCGGCGAGGAATTTTCCGGCGAGGGCATCCTCGCCATCACCAAGGCGCTCTTGCAATGCGGCGTCGGCTATGTCGGCGGCTACCAGGGCGCGCCGATCAGCCATCTGATGGATGTGCTGGCCGACGCGCAGGACATTCTGGGCGAGCTCGGCGTGCATTTCGAGGCGAGCGCCTCGGAAGCGACCGCCACGGCCATGCTCGCCGCCTCCGTGCATTATCCGATCCGGGGCGCCGCCACGTTCAAGTCGACGGTCGGCACCAATGTCGCTTCCGACGCGCTGGCGAACCTGGCGTCGGGCGGCGTCACCGGCGGCGCGCTGATCATCGTCGGCGAGGATTATGGCGAGGGCTCTTCCATCATGCAGGAGCGCAGCCATGCCTTTGCCATGAAGAGCCAGGTGTGGCTGCTCGACCCGCGCCCGAACCTGCCTTCGATCGTCAAGGCGGTCGAGGATGGCTTCGAGCTGTCCGAGGCCTCCAACACGCCGGTCATGCTGCAGGTGCGCATCCGCTGCTGCCACGTCCATGGCCATTTCACCGCCAAGGACAACAAGCGCCCGCCAATGTCGGTAGCCGACGCGCTGTCGGCGCCGCGCCGCGACACCGGCCGTATCGTGCTGCCGCCCGCTTCCTTCCTGCACGAGAAGGAGAAGGTCGCCAAGCGCTGGCCGGCTGCGGTGGAGTTCATCAAGAGCCGCAAGATCAACGAGATCTTCGGGTCGGACCATGGCTTGGTCGGCATCGTCATGCAGGGCGGCATGTACAATTCCGTCATCCGCGCGCTGCAGCGGCTCGGCCTTGCCGACACCTATGGCGACACCGATGTGCCGCTTTATGTGCTCAACGCCGTCTATCCGCTGATCGAGGACGAGTTCCTCGCCTTCTGCGAAGGCAAGCAGGCGGTGCTGGTGGTCGAGGAAGGCCAGCCTAACTACATCGAGCAGGCTTTCGCCGCGATGCTGCACAAGGCCGGCCGCGACACCAAGCTGGTCGGCAAGGAGCATCTGCCGATGGCCGGCGAATATACCGGCCAGGTGATGCTCGACGGCATCGGCTCCTTCCTGCGCGCCAATGCCCCGCATCTGCTGCCTGGCGAGGTGCGCGCGCCCAACAAGCTGGGCGAGGGCGTCGAAACGGCCGATCTGATCAATGTCGTTCCTGGTCGCCCGCCGGGCTTCTGCGTCGGCTGTCCCGAGCGGCCGATCTTCGCCGCAACGAAGCTGGTCGAGCAGGAACTCGGCAAGCACCACATCGCCTCGGACATCGGCTGCCATCTGTTCTCGATCATGCCGCCCTTCGAGCTCGGCGCCACCACCATGGGCTATGGGCTTGGGCCGGCTTCTGCTTCGGCTTTCAATTCACCGGAAGCGAAACGCCGCTCGATCTCCTTCGTCGGCGACGGCGGCTTCTGGCACAACGGCCTGACCTCCTCGATCGGCAATGCCGTCTTCAACAAGAATGACGGCGTCATCGTCATCGTCGATAATTTCTACTCGGCCGCCACCGGCGGCCAGGACATCCTGTCCTCGCGCGCCAACAACAGAACGAAGTCCACAAAACATCCGATCGATGAAGCGGTGAAGGGCATGGGCGTCAAATGGCTGCGCCACATCGACCGCACCTATGATGTCGGCAAGATGCGGGCGGCCCTGCGCGACGCGCTGACCACCAAGGAGAAGGGCCCGAAGGTCATCGTCGCCTCGTCCGAATGCATGCTCAACCGCCAGCGCCGCGAGAAGCCGCTGGTCGACAAGGCGATCAAGGGCGGCGAGCGGGTGGTGAAGCCGAAATTCGGCGTCGACGAGGACGTCTGCACGGGCGACCACGCCTGCATGCGGCTCTCCGGCTGCCCGTCGCTGTCGGTGAAGACGCTCGACGATCCGCTGCGCGACGATCCGGTGGCCTCGATCGACCAGAATTGCGTCGGCTGCGGCAATTGCGGCGAGGTGGCGGATGCGGCCGTGCTCTGCCCCTCCTTCTACCGCGCCGACGTCGTCCACAATCCGAGCCGCTGGGACCGTTTCCTCGAAAGCGCGCGCCGCGCCGTGATCGGTCTTCTGCAGCGCCGCCGCGAGAGCCGCCGTTTGATGTTCGCCGATGCTTGATCAGGCTTCTCCCCTGCGCCCGAAATCGGGCGCCCATGACGACGAGCAGGTGATAAAACTCGCTGTGCTCGCGGTCGGCGGTCAGGGCGGCGGCGTGCTTGCCGACTGGATCACCGACGTCGCCGAGCGCAACGGCTACATCGCCCAGTCGACCTCGGTGGCCGGCGTCGCGCAGCGCACCGGCGCGACGATCTATTACATCGAGATGGCCCGCGACACCGGCCGGCTGCCGGTCTTTGCGCTGTCGCCCTCGCAGGGCGACGTCGACATCCTGATCGCTGCCGAGCTGATGGAAGCCGGCCGCGCCATCATCCGCGGCTTCGTCACGCCCGAGCGCACGACGCTGATCACCTCCTCGCACCGCATCGCCGCCGTGTCGGAGAAGATCGAGCCGGGCGACGGCCGCGCCTCGTCCGAAAAGGTGCATGCGACGGCGCAGGCGGCGGCCAAACGCTTCATCGCCTTCGACATGGAAAAGATCGCCGCCGACAACGGCACCATGATCTCGGCCAGCCTCCTCGGCGCGCTGGCCGGCTCCGACGCGCTTCCCTTTACCCGTGAAAGCTACGAACAGGCGATCGGCGCCGGCGGCCGTGGTGTCGGGCCAAGCCTCGCCGCCTTCGGCGCGGCTTACGATCGCGCGCGCGGCATCGCGGCAGCGCCGGCGGGCGACAAGGCAGCGAAACCGGCCGCGACCGAAGCCCGTGCAACGGCAAAGGTCAGCGGCCCGGAAACGCTGCTGAAAGGCTGGCAGGAGCTTGCCGCCCGCGTCGCCGCGCTGCCGGAGCCGGTGCGCGACATGGCCGAACGCGGCCTGAAGAAGGTCGTCGACTACCAGGACATCGCCTATGGCGGCGAATATCTCGACCGGCTGGGCAGAGCGGTGGCGCTCGACAATGCGGAGCGCGGCTACGCGCTGTCGATCGCGGCGGCGAAGCATCTCGCCAATGCCATGTGCTACGACGACATGATCCGCGTCGCCGACCTGAAGACGCGCTCGGCCCGCGACAAGCGGGTGCGCAAGGAAGTCGGTGTCAAGCAAGGTTCGGTCCTCCAGGTCACCGAATATTTCCATCCGCGCATCGAGGAGTTTTGCGGCACGCTTCCTGCTGGGCTCGGCAGCTACATCGAGAACCGCCCAAAACTCGCGGCCTTCCTCGACCGCCGCATCAACCGCGGCCGCCATATACGCACCGACAGTTTCACCGGTTTCGCCATGCTATGGTTCATCGGCGGCCTGCGCCGCTGGCGCCGCCGCCTGCTGCGCCACAAGGTCGAGCTCGAGCATCTGGAGCGCTGGTACGAACTGGCGCTCAGCCACGCTCGCCAAGACTACGCTTTGGCCACCGAAATCCTGAACTGCCGCCGTCTGATTAAGGGCTACAGCGACACTCATGCCCGCGCCCAGTCGAAATTCGACCGCGTGCTCTCGGCGCTGCCGATGCTCAAAGGCCGCGAGGACGCTGCCGATTGGATCCGCCGTCTGCGCGAGGCAGCGCTGAAGGACGAGAAAGGCGACATGCTGGACGGCGCACTGAAGACGGTGGCGACGCTCAATGAAGGCGCCGCCCGCTAACGAAGATGTGATCCGCACCGCTCCGACGGAATTCCGCCCTGTCCTCCGTTTCACGGAGGTAGGGATGAATCACGGAGACGAACCTTATGCTCACCAAGTATTTTCTGCCCGTCGCCTTGGCAGCCGGCACCTTGATGCTGTCCGGCGCCGGCTCGCAGGCCATGCCGCTTGTCAGGCCGAGTGCCGCGCCGCTGCCGATCGAGAGCGTCGGCTGGCGCTGCGGTCCCGGCTGGCACATGAACCGCTGGGGCAGATGCGTGCCGAACGGCCGGGTGATCATCCGCCCGATGCATGTGCGCCACTGGCATCCCGGTTTCTGGCATCACGGCCGCTGGCACCCAGGCTATTGGACCTGGTGATCGCTCTCGGATCGCCGTCGACGCCCGCGCTGGCAACGGCGCGGGCGTTTTCGTTCACGCCACCAGATTCCGCATCGGTTTCACCGTCGCCGACTCCGGAAACACCTTGTCGCCGAGCACCGCAGCGGAAAGCCCGAACTGATCCGCCAACAGCCCTTTCAGCACTGCGCGCACGTCGCTGGTCGGCGCGAGGTCGCGGCCTTCATAGAGCTGCGCAGCCTTCAGTCCCGGCCAGTTGGCGATGACGCGGCCGCCCTTGATCGCGCCGCCGGCCAAAAGCACCACCGTGCCGGTGCCGTGGTCGGTGCCGACGGTGCCGTTGATGCGTGCCGTGCGGCCGAACTCGGTGATCGCGACGACCGCCGTGTCCTGCCAGCGCTCGCCAAGCCCCTTCTCGAATTCCTCGAAGGCGCCGTCGAGGCCGCCGAGCAGATTGGCGAGCCGGCCGGTTGCGCCGCCTTCGTTGACATGCGTGTCCCAGCCGTCGAAGGCTAAAGCCGCGATGCGCGGCCCGTCATCGGCCGCCATCAGCCGCGCCGCGCCCTGTGCCGACTGCCGCATGCCTGCGGCATTGTCGAGGCCGCCTTTCGGCGTCATCGTCTTGCCGTCGAGCTGATCGCCCATCGCCATCCGGTCGGCGTCGAGCCCTTTTTGAAGTGCTGCCGCCAGCACCGGGTCTCGATGATTGTAAAGATCGAGCACGCGCTCCGCCAAGGCGTCGCCGGGCGCCGGCAACGCCTGCGGCGCCCAGCCGAGCACGGGGGCGACGCCGCGGATCACCAGCGGCGTCGAAGGCCCGACCGCCAGCCCTCCCAGCTTCGCCACCCGCTCGCCTGCCGGCAGGCTGGCCAATGCCCGGTTCAGCCAGCCCGTGGTGGCATTGCCGGGGCCGGGCAGGCCGCTTTCCAGCACGTCCTGGCCGTCGAAATGCGAGCGGTCGCGATAGCCGGTCGCCGCCGCATGCACCACCGCAGCCTGGCCCGCCTTGAACAGGCGCGCAAACACCGGCATTGCCGGGTTGACGGCAAAGAAACCGTCAAGCGGCAATGCCGGGTTGGCGCCTGAGAGCGAAAGCGCGATGTCGCCATGCAGGCCGGCATAGTCGGGATCGCCCACCGGCCCGACCGTCGACAGCCCGTCCAGCGCGCCGCGCAGCACGATGACGATCAGGCGCGGGTCGCGCTTGTCGGCGGCGCGCGCGAAGCGCGGCAGATAGGCCCAGGCAAACAGCGCGCCGCCACTCATCAGCACCGCGCGACGGGACAGGCTGGGGGTTTCGCAAAGGCTCATGGCCATCTCCATAGCTAGCTCACCGGCGCTGGAATTCGGGCGCCATCAACAGCAGCGCCAGGCCCTGCTGCTTGGACTCCGCCCGTGAAATCGCCTGCCGCGTCTCGGCCGAGACGGACGTGCCGATGATGGAAGCCAGCGTCTCGTCGGGATCGCCGGTGTTATCCGCCTGCTTCGCGGCCTGCCAGGCGATGTCCAGCCGCGTCTTCAGACCCTCGGCGGAGGCCCATGCATCCGTCCGGTCGGAAAAGCCGTTCGGCCCCGGCGGTTGCCACAGCGGCTCACCGAGCACGCTCAGCCAGCGAAGCGACCGTTGCGGTTCGTTGCCGGCGGTAGCGCCGACCGCCCGCCGCAGCGCCACGACATAGTCCAAGGGCGAGCGCAGCTTCGTGAGCGGCGTCGACCAGGCCTCGGGCATGTCGATCAGCGTCAATGCGATCGAGCGCAGGTCGCCGTCGGTCTTGGTGAAGACCGTGGCCAGGCGGGCGACCGCTGACGGCGGCGGATCGTCGGCGATGAAATGGCGGGCAAGCTTGGTGGCGATGTGCTGCGCGGTGGCCGGGTGGCGGGCGATGTCGTTGAGTGCGGCCTCCGCCTGGCCCATGCCGCCGTCGGGATAAATCTTGCCGAGCAGCACCGCCTTGCCCGGCTGGTGCGCGTTGGCGTTGAAGACGAAGCTTCCCGGCTCCCCAAGCCGCCCCTCGCGGCCCGCCATCGTCCAGCCGGTCAGCATGGCGGCGAAACTGGTGACGTCGGCCTGGGTATAGCCGCTGCCGACGCCGAGCGTGTGCAACTCCAGGATCTCGCGGGCGAGGTTCTCGTTGAGGCCGCGTCCGCGCCGCTTGCCGGCGCGGGAATCGGGGCCGACGGACTGCCGGTTGTCGAGATAGAACAGCATCGCCGGATGGTGCTCGACGGCCAAAAGCATATCGGCGAAGCGGCCGAGCACGAAGGGGCGGATCGCCTCGCGTTCGAAGGCGCCGGCGCTGGCCCGCACGACAGGCGCCTTGGCGACCGAAACGCAGAAATGGTTCGACCAGAAGCCGACAAGGCGCTCCACGAAGCCTGGCGCCGCCGCGAGCGCCTTGTCGAAGCGGACCTGCGCCTCGTCGCGATAGATATCTGCCTCGACACGCGGCACCGCGGGTTTGGCTTTTGCCACGGCTGGGCCGGGTGGATCATCCGCTGCCATTGGCCGCATGGCGGCCGCCGCCTTCTCATCCCGCGCCGCCTTGCGCTCCATGGCCGCCGCCATGCTGGCCTGGATCGCCGCGGTGCTGTCCAGCAGCCCGGCATTCCGCGGGTCGTCGGGGGAAATGAGCGCGATGTCCTGCTGCTTGAGCTCGGCCTTGAGGTAGCCGCGCGGATCGGCGGCGATCTTGCCGAACTCGTCGCCGGGTTTTGCGCCGAGGCCGAAGCGGTGGAGCGCTACCAGCGCCGGATCGGGGGACATGGACTGTGAAACCGGTGCGGCCAACGAAGCCTCCGTCCGAGCCCGACGCATATCGCGTCGTCCGACATATTGCATGATCGCAAGAGCGCTCATGGCACCGGCCGCAGCACCGGCCCCATGAGCGGACCATCACCAGCGGCGCCAGTGGTGCCAGCGGTGGTAGGGATGCCAGACCGGGCCGATATAGACGCGCGGTCCGCCCCAGTAATAATAGCCGGGATAGATCACGCGGCGATTGGGCACGCAGCGGCCCCAATAATTGGGATGCCAGCCCGGACCGCAGCCCCAGGCGACGTGCTCTATCATTGCGGGCGCCGGAGCGATCGGTGCGATCGGCATCGCCGAGGCGGCGCTCGCGGCGGCTGTTCCGCCGATGGCGAGCGCTGCCGCGAGCGAATATTTCGTCAGACTGTTCATGGGATACTCCCCAATATTTCGAGGTTGAAGAGAACCTGCCCGCCGCCGAAGGTGGTCACAGGCCTGTCCCTCTTTCCCTTGAACGGAGCGCGCCCGCCCTTTCCGTCGCTGCCTATGGCGATTTTTTTGCAGGCGGCGGCTGCCGGCCGGCGCGCCGAAGCAGTGCGTCTGCCAGCAATTGGCGGTCCTCCAGCGATCCCGATGCGGCGAATTCGATGATGCGCTGTTCCAGCCGGGTGCGGACCGTCACATCGGCATTGCGCGCGCGCTCGAGCGCGGCGGCAAGCGCGTTGCTGTCGAGGGTCGGCTGCTGCAGGAGGTGCGCCGCCTCGCGCCGCGCAGCCTGTCCATCGAGGATCACGTCGCGGGACTCTCGGCGCACCTCACGCAGCGCCTGGCGGAAGACCTTGCGGTCGGCGGCCGGCAATCTGCCGCCGGCCGATTCCAGCGAATAGCCCGGATTGGACTTGCCGATCAGCCAGCCCGCCCCGCCCGCGAGCGCGCCGATCAGAAAGACGTTGAGTACCAGGGATGCCGCGACGAGACGGGGGTTCATAGATCCTCCTCGGCCTGATCGGCGTCGGGGCCGGCATCGCCGAACGACGTCGCATTGGCGTCCATCACATAGTGATCCGACTGGATATCCGGGGCAACGACGGTCACCAGCGCCAGCCCGGCCATGGCGCCGGCGAGCCCGACGCCCGCAAGCCCGAAGCCCAGCCACCAGAATCGCCGGCGGCGTTCCTGCCTGACCTCGCCTGCGGCGCGGGCGACGATCATGCGATGAAGCGCCGGGCTGGGTGCTTCGACCCGATAACGGTCGAGCACGGCGTCGAGCCTGCCGGCGCGCTCCAGGATGGCGCGGCCTTGCCCGGTCTCGGCAAACAGCATTGCGGCGGCCTGCTCGGCTGGCGGCCAGCGGTGCAAGGCGCTGCCATAGGCATCCGCCAGCGCGGCGAAGCGCCCGGCATCCATCGGCCCGTCCGTGGTTTTCTCAGCCATCCCGTTTCCCCTTGCGCCGTTCCGGCGTGGCGCGCCGCGTCCTTCCCCGTGAAGCCGGCAATGCCCTTGCTGTCTCAGTCATTGCCATCATCTCCAACGAGCATGGCCTGCAACGAGCGGCGACCCCGCGCGAGCAGACTTTCCAGCGCATCGACGCTGACCTGCATGGCGCCGGCGGCCTCGATGTTGGACAGCTCCTGATAATAGACCAGCACGATCGCCTCGCGCTGGCGCGGCGCGATGCGCTGCAAAGCCTGGTTGACCCTGCGCTCTTCGTCGCCCGGCATGGCATCGGGGAGCGGTGCCTCGTCCGCCAGTTCCGGCAGCTCGTCCGTCGTCCATTCGCGCCGGCGTCGCAGCCGGTCGTAGCAGAGGTTGAGCGCGACGCGGTGGATCCAGGTGTCGAAGCGTGCCTGGCCTTGGCGCCAGCCCGAGGCGTGGCGCCAGATGCGCACGAACGTCTCCTGAGCCACGTCCTCGGCCTCCGCCGCGTCGCCGAGCATCCTTGTGGCCAGGGCCAGGATGAGCGGCAATTTGCGCGCCACCATCGCCTGCACGGCGGCGGGGTCGCCGGCGCCGATGCGGCGTACCAGTTCCTCGTCCGGATCGGCGCCCATCATCCCGGGCGCTCGCGACTGTCATTGTGCGGCATAGCCTCTTGGTCATTGCTCCAGCTTGGGAGCGGATTTGTGGCCCGGCCTCTCGTCGGCGCTAAGCACGCCGTCGCTGTTCTTGTCGAGCCTGGCGAAGCGCTTGGCGAGGAAGGCGTCGAGCTCGCCTCTGTCGAGGAAGCCGTCCTTGTTGGTGTCCATGCGCGCGAAGGATTTGGCTGGATCGCCCTTGGCTTTGCGCGCGGTCTGGAAAGCGGTCCACTCGGCCAGGCTGACCTTGCCGTCATCATCGGTGTCGGCCCGCATGAACGCCTTTTCCCGGCGCGCCTCGAATTTCTCCAGCGTCAGGCCGGACTTGGCAGCAGCCGAGCTGTCTGGCGTCGTCTGGGCGGGCGCAGGGGCCGGCGTCGTCGCCTGGGCGACCGCGGCCGCGGTCTGCAAGCCAAGCACAACGGCGAATAGGGTGGGGCGGATCATGCTCTCGTCTCCGGTTGGGCGCGGCCATTGGCGGCCACGCTTCAGCCGTTGAACGCGGCGACGAGCAAAATCCGTCGGTCCTTTTTCGACCGGGCAGAAATCCTCGGAATCCGACGCCGCCGCGGCGAAGGATTCCTCAGGACAGGAGCTGACGACTATCTCGGCTGGTCGACGACCACCAACTGGTCCGGCTTGAAACCTGCATGCTGCGGCGTCCAGACGTCGCCCTCGCGGTTGAACCAGTGGCACAGATACGTGCCGGAAGCCGCGCCGTCGCTGACGGTCATTTCCGGGCCTCCGGATTTCAGCCTGACGACGTCTCCGGTCTTGAAACTATTGGGCATTTCGACCTCCCATGCTGACAAAGGGAGTTTCCCACCAACATCGATTCCCGACAATGGCCGAGATGCGCATGTGAAGTGGTGCAGGGCGCGAAGGCGTGGAAAACTGGTGCTGCTTGTGCGGCAAGCCGGGCGGCCTGAAGGCGTGGCCGGATCATGTCGGGCGCTTGGAGCCGAGCGAGCGGCCCGATCGTTCCTTGGGTTCAATCGGTGTCGCGCTGGGGAGCGGGCGGCTGCCCCGATTGGCTGTCGTCTCCGGCCGGGCGGACGGTCATGGACCTTTCATCGGGCCACAATACTTGCGCCTTCATCACCGCCGCCAAAAGATTGTCTGCTTCGACGCTTCCGATTACAGTCAGAAGCGGTTTGTTGCCTTCTGCTTCGAAATCGACGTGGTAGACCGTCCAACGCCTCATTGCATTTCCGACAACTTCCGTCTCGGCACGGCACGCGGATGGAAGCCCGGCTCGCATTTTGTGGTTAGGATTTGAGGTCCTGCAAGCCGGGCATGCACCGACCGATGGGCGGGGGGCTTGGGGTTATCGGCCGGCGCGATCGCGAGACTGTCTGATTTGCCCGCTCGCCCACAATCGACCGAGGTCCATCCTGCCGGACGCATTGGTCCGAAAGGGCCAAAGATATAGCCCCTTATTCCGTTGGGGCAGATTACCCCCGCCGATGATCTTTTGTCACCTGCCCCGTCGCCTGGCGTTCACGGGCACCGCTCAACGATCGGCTTCGGTAATGGTTTGGTTCTCGTGGAGAAATTTGGTGCCGCTTGCGTGACTCGAACACGCGACCCCATCATTACGAATGATGTGCTCTACCAACTGAGCTAAAGCGGCCCGGGAAGCGTCAGGCTTCCAGAATGGGCTGGGTGATAGACTCAACCGCTCGCTAATTCAAGATGGGCAGCGGTGAATTCCGGTCTCGCCGGCGGCAATTCCGATCTACGGTTACCGCGCGACGGGCCTGCAGCGGCGTGCGGGCCGCCTGTCCCTTGCACCGGGCTGACCGGTGCGGTCGCGCCGGCGGTGACGAAAAATGTTGATTCTTCAACAAAAAATGCCGAAATGGCTTTGACCGGCAAGGCAGCCGCTCGCCGTTGATCGATTGGTCGTCCGCGGCTGACGATCAGACAACCGGCAGCGAACGCGCAGAGGGAGCTCGTTTGGACCCCATCGAGAAAGCGATCCGCAATGCCTTCGAGAAAGGCAATGCCGAGGACCGGGCGTTCCGCGAGAAGGTCTATCGATCGGCATTTGCCGCGCTCGACCGCGTCCTGCAGGCCAATCCGAACGTCACGGTCGAGGCCGCCATCAGCCGCCGCAAGGCGGTGCAGGCCAAGATCACGGAGATCGAATCAGAGTTCCTGCCGGCCGTCCCCGATGTGACGCTGCCGCCGGAAAACGTCGTGCCGGCCGGCAATGGCGCGCCGGATCCGCGCGTCGAGGCTCCTGCCGTATCGGCCGCGCCGTCGGTCGACGCGCCACGGCCGCCGTCGCAATCCGCGCCGTCGCCCTCGATCACCGTTGACGGGCCGGTGCAGCCCGATGCCTCTGACCGGCCGCATTCGCGCGTGCTGCCGCGTGTGCCCGACATCATGCCGGACGAGACGGCGCTTCCCGATGCGCCCTCGCTCGATGATTCGCCGGGCGCCCCGGTCGGCAACGGCGCCCAGGTCGCGCCCGACCCCGACGAGCGGCGCATCAGGGGCCGGCGCCTGCCGCTCACCGCGATCTTCGTCGTCGCGACGCTGCTCGCGGCCGCCGGCATAGGCCTCTATTTCGCCAAGCAGACCGGTGTCTTCAAGACGGCGGCCGAGCTCAACACCGGTCCGCCGGAGCCGGCGCCGACGCTGGACGATGAGGATTCCTCCCAGCCGGCCGAACCCGGCTCGCCGCAGAAGCCGGGCCAAGCGGACCAGTCGAAGAACTGGATCAACGTCTTCTCACCCGCCGATCCGACGCATGTCAGCGCGCCGTCCGACGCCGCTGCCGAGGTGATGAGGGACGATACCGGCCAATTCCTGCGCATCCGCTCGGGCGCGTCGGGCTCGGCCATCGCATTCGATGTCGGCCAGGGCGTGCTGGAGAAGCTTGCCGGCAAACATGCCATGTTCGACATCGTCGCCCGCTCGGAAGAGGGCAAGGAGACGCAGATCTCGATCGATTGCAATTTCGGCGATCTCGGCGATTGTGGCCGCAAGCGCTACGCGGTCGGCCACGAGCGCAACGAATACCTGTTCGACGTGCAGTTCCCGGACAAGCATCCGGGCGCGGCCGGCACCATCGCGATCAACTCCGACTTCGATCAGAAGGGCAAGTCGGTCGATATCTACGAGATACGTGTTTCGATCGCGCAGTGACCGTGTCGCTCTATCTGCAACGCTGGCTCTTCACCCCGCCCGCGCCTTCGGCGCGGCCTCCCCATCAACGGGAGGTAGGGGATTAGCGCCACGTCCTACTTCCCCTCGATGGGGAGGTCGGCGCGAACCGCCGGGTGGGGTGCTGCGCCTTCATTGGATTTTCTAGTCGTCCAGCAGCGCCTGCAGCGTCTCGATGCGGTCGGCTTCCGCTGCCGGCTTGTCCCAGCGCAGCCGCGAGATGCGGGGAAAGCGCATGGCCACGCCCGATTTGTGGCGCGTCGAGCGGTTGAGGCCTTCGAACGCCACCTCCAGCACCAGGCCGTTCCTGCGGTCGGCGCGCACCGAGCGCACCGGCCCGAAACGCTCGATCGTGTTGTCGCGCACATATTTGTCGATCTCTCTCAGCTCCTCGTCGGTGAAGCCGAAATAGGCCTTGCCGACCGGCACCAGCTCCTCCGAGCCCTCGGGGCCGGACCAGACGCCGAATGTATAATCGGAATAGAAGCTGGAGCGCTTGCCGTGGCCGCGCTGCGCATACATCAGCACCGCGTCGATGGTGTGCGGATCGCGCTTCCACTTGAACCAGGGCCCTTTCGGCCGGCCGGCAAGGTAGGGCGAATCCCAGCGCTTCAGCATCACCCCCTCGATGATCGGATGCGGCGGCGCCTGGCGCAGCCGCTCCAGCGTCTCCCACTCGGCGAACGCGACCAGCGGCGAGAGATCGAAGCGGCTGGGATCGAGGGTCTTGACGAAGGCTTCGAGCCGCTTGCGGCGCTCGGCGAAGGGCAGCGCGCGCAAATCCTCCCCGTCGATCTGCAGCGCGTCGTAGCAGCGCATGAACGCCGGGTATTGCTGCTGGATCTTTGGCGAGACGCTCTTGCGGTTCAGCCGCTGCTGCAGGTCGGAGAAGGTTCCGGTCGCCTCGCGCGGGTCGCCGACCAAAAGCTCGCCGTCCAGCGCCGCTTCGAAATTCATAGCGGCGGCAAGGTCCGGGAAGGCTCCGGACACGTCGTCGCCGGTACGCGAATAGAGCCTGCGGACGCCGCCTTCGCACACCGCCTGCACGCGGATGCCGTCCCATTTCCACTCGGCCGCATAATCGGCCGGCTCGAGCTTTTCGAGGTCGTTGTCATCGACGGCGTTGGACAGCATCACCGGGCGGAACAGCGCGAGCGCCGCGCTCCTCGGCTTTTCCGCCCGGCCCTCCAGCCAAGCGAACAGCTCGTTGTAAGGCGGCGCCAGACCGTGCCAGAGCTCCTCGATCTCGGCGACGTCGACCTTGCCGAGGTCGGCCAGCGCCTGCTTGGCGAGCCGCGCCGACACGCCGATGCGCAAGCCGCCGGTGACCAGCTTGATGATGGCGAAGCGCGCCGAGATGCTGGCGTCGTCGAGCAGCCGCGCTAGCACCCTGGGTCCGTCGGAGCGGCTCGCCGCCTGCAGCCTGCCGACCACCTCGGCCAGCGTCGGCACATGATTGGGGATGTGCCCTTGCGGTTGCGGCCAGACCAGCGACACGGTCTCGGCGAGATCGCCGACATAATCGTAGGAATAGCCGAACAGCACCGGATCCATGCGCTCGACCACCAGCGCGCGCAACATCGCCGGCTTTACCGCGGCGATGTTGAGATCGCCGGTGATGGCGGCAAGCGCCAGCCCGCGATCGGGGTCCTCGACGCTGCGGAAATAATCGGTGAGAAGCGTCAGCTTGCCGTTGCGCGACGGCGTCAACACCAGACGGTCGAGGAGCTCGGCGAAGCGGTTCATGCGCGACACGACAATGGCGAAGGCCGGCGCGAGGCGCCCCCCTCTGGCCTGCCGGCCATCTCCCCCTCCAAGGGGGAGATCAGATGCCGCGCCGGCTTTCGCCAATCTCTAGCGTGGCCGGAGATGCGCCGGCACTGAAACTGCCAATCTCCCCCCTTGAGGGGGAGATGTCCGGCAGGACAGAGGGGGGCGCCGTAGAACTCGGCGGCGGCGATTGGCGAACACTGTTCCATCAATCGCCCTCGTCCTCATACCCCACCAGATGCAGCGGCCGCGCCGCGATGCCCTCGAGCTCGCACCAGCGCACCAGCGCTTCCTCGCGGCCATGCGTGACCCAGATTTGCTCCGCGCCGGTTTCCTTGATCGTGATGATCAGCTCGTCCCAGTCGGCATGGTCGGAAATGATCAGCGGCAGCTCGACGCCGCCCTGCTTGGCGCGCTGGCGGATGCGCATCCAGCCCGAGGCGAAGCAGGAGATCGGGTCCGGGAAACGCCGCGCCCAGCGGTCGGCGAAGGCTGACGGCGGCCCGACGACGACCGCGCCGACGAAATCAGCCTTGCCGCCGCTTTCAACCGTCGCCGGCTCGAGCCGGCCGAGATCGATGCCCTGGCCTTGATAATATTGGCTGAGCTTGGCCAGCGCGCCGTGGATATAGATCGGCCCGTCGTAGCCGGCGTCGCGCAAAAGCCGCATCACGCGCTGCGCCTTGCCGAGCGCATAGGCGCCGATCAGATGCGAGCGCTCGGGAAACTGCGCCGCCGATTTCAGCACGCGTGCGATCTCCTCATGGTCCGGCGGATGGCGGAACACCGGCAAGCCGAAAGTCGCCTCGGTGATGAAGACGTCGCACGGGATAGGCTCGAACGGCAGGCAGGTGGCGTCATTCTGGCGCTTGTAGTCGCCGGAGGCGACGATGCGTATGCCTCCATGCTCGACGCAGATCTGCGCCGAGCCCAGCACATGCCCGGCCGGATGGAAGGTGACCGCGACACCGTTGATGTCGAGTGTTTCGCCGAGCGTGGCCGCCTGGGTCGTTCCGGCGAAATCCTCGCCATAGCGAAGCCCCATGATGTCGAGCGTCTCTTGCGTGGCCAGCACTGAGCTATGGCCGGATCGCGCATGGTCGGAATGGCCATGCGTGATCAGCGCCCGCCCGACGGGCCGCACCGGATCGATGAAGAAATCGCCGGGCGGGCAGTAGAGGCCTTCCGGGCGGGGCTTGAGCAGGTCGCTGGCGCGCATGGCTTTGAACATAGTGGCTAAATTTGCCGCGGGAAGCCTGTTGCAAGAGACTGCTGACTCGTCTTGGATCGTGATGGCGTTTCGTTGAAACGCCATCACGATCCAACTCTTGGTTGGAGCATGATCTCTCTCCGAAAACCGGTTCCCACTTTTCGGGATCATGCTATGGAACCCTTCGCCGGCCAGCTTTGCCGGCGGGACCCCTTCACGCATGAAACCGCTCCAGGCTTCGTCGGGCGATTTGAACGCCGACCGTCGCGCCGATTTCGCCGAGATGCTGCTCGCCTCGGGCGAGCCCGCGCAGGCGGCCGAGCTTCTGCTCGGCGCGCTGGAACTGGCGCCGCGATGGGCCGCGGGCTGGTTTCGCCTCGGCGAGATGCAGGAGGCGGCTGGCCTTCCCGACCAGGCCGCGCAGGCCTGGGCCATGGCGCTACATCTGGAGCCCGCTGACCGCCTTGGCGCTGCGCTGAAGCTCGAGCTGATCGGCAAGGCGTCAGCCGCAGCGGCGCCGCCCAGCGCCTTTGTCGAGACCCTGTTCGACCACTACGCCGACAGTTTCGAGGACTCGCTCGTCAAAAAGCTCGGCTACGGCCTGCCGGATTTTCTTGAGCGCGCCATCGGCAAGGCACGGCACGGCCGGTTCCGGCTGGCCCTCGATCTCGGCTGCGGCACCGGCCTGATGGGCGAAAGGCTGCGCCCTTTCGTCGACCGGCTGGAGGGCTACGACATCTCGGCCGGCATGCTGAAGAAGGCGAAAGCCAAGGGCATCTACGACCGGCTGGCCAAGGCCGACCTTCAGCATTTCACGCACACCGGCGACAGGGCCGACCTGGTGGTCGCGGCCGACGTGTTCATCTATCTGGGCGCCCTCGACCGCATCATCGGCGCGGTTGCGAACATACTTGCCGAGGACGGAATATTCGCCTTTTCGCTCGAGACGCTTGCCGGCGGCGGCGATTTCGCCCTTTTGCCGTCACGGCGCTATGCCCATTCCGAAGCCTATGCGCGGCGATTGCTAGGGGCGAACGGATTTGCGGTTCTGTCGCTGCAAAGCTTGGTTATCCGGCACGACCGGGGTGATCCGGTCCAAGGCCTGGCCATCGTTGCCGGCTTCGCCGCTGCAGCCGTCGAGGTGATAACTCCGGCAGCCGCATGAACCGGATCTTGCTGCGAAAAAGCCCGAATGGCATGGTCCGGGTAGCGCGGGGCGGATACCAAATGTTTTGCGCAATTCCGAGCGGAAAGCCCTTTCCTGGAATTGCCCCAAAGGAGGGATCCATGCGCTGGACCATGATTGTGTTGGCGTCCTGCCTGACGGTTGCCGGCTGTGTCGGCGGCACGTCGCTGGCCGAGCGCCAGGACGAGGATGTCCAATCCTCACTGCAATATGACGATGTGCCTTGCGACCAATTGCTGGCGCAGCGCAATCAGTTGGCGCGCCAGAACAATCTGCCCGTCACCGCCAAGCCGAGCTTCTCCAATCCGGCGATGGGCTTCGGCCCGTTCATACCTGACACCCGCTCCAAGGCGCAGCGCGCCAGCAACAAGGCGAGCGGCGAGATCGATGCCATGAACCGCTCGATCGACCGCCGCGACTGCGGCAAGCCGAAGAAGAAGGAGACGTTGGGGCTGCCCGGCTCGAAGCCTTCCTGAGAAGCCGGCATTCGATAGTCGTTTAGCGCTTGAGCGGATCGCCGAGCGTCTGACCGCGCTTGAAAGTCCACCCGATGAATCTCTCGGACCTCGGCGACCGCATCTGCATTCTGGGACCGTCCAATAGCGGCAAGTCCACCCTTGCCGACGCGATTGCGCGCAAGCGCGGTTTGGAAGCCGTTCACCTCGATCAGCTCTTTCACCTGCCTAATACGGATTGGCAGCAGCGTCCGAGGAACGAATTCATTGCCCTGCACGATGCAGCCATCGCCGGCGAGCGCTGGGTGATGGAAGGAAACTACTGGCTTTGCATGCCGCAGCGCCTTCGGCGGGCGACAGGTCTGATCCTGCTGGATATCTCCACGCCCGCAAGTCTGTTGCGTTACTTTCGGCGAACGCTGTTCGAGACCAAGCGGCATGGCGCGTTGGAAGGCGGGCGCGACAGCGTTAAACGGGACATGATCCATCACATCGCCGTCACCACGCCGCGAAACCGCAGCAAATACCGGGCAATGTTCGAAGGGCTCGATCTGCCGAAGCTGCAGCTGTCCTCGTTGCGGGCGATCAAGCACTGCTTCCGGGACTGGGGTTTTGACCCTCGATTAATACCCCGCCTCTCTGTCGACCAGATTGTCGAGCTTTTCGCCTCGCTCGAAGGCAGCCATCTGCCGAAGCATGATCGGCACCAGATGAGCGGGGTCCGACGTCGCCGCCGCATGCGGTGTGACGAACACTTTCGGATGGCTCCACAGGGGGCTGGTCTTCGGCAGCGGCTCGACCTCGAACACGTCGAGGCTCGCCTCCTTCAGCGTGCCGTCGTCCAGCGCGCGCACGATGTCGGCGTCCTTCTGCAGGCGCCCGCGCCCGGCATTGATCAGCACGGCACCGCCAAGGCCGTTGCGCCGGCGCAGTTCCTTGAGCAGCCCGTAATTGACGATGCCTTGGGTTTGCGGCGTCAGCGGCAAGAGCACGACGAGGATGTCGGTGGCGTTGAGGAACGGGATCAGCCCTGCCTCGCCGGAATAGGTCGAAACGCCCTGCATCGGTCGGTCGCTGCGCGACCATCCGTTGACGGCAAAGCCGAGCGACAGCAACGCCGAAGCCGCGGCGCGGCCGAGGCTGCCAAGCCCCATGATGCCGACCGAGATGTCTCCCGCCACTCTTTGCGGCGGCTCGTGCCAGATCTTCTTCTGCTGCTGGACCCGGTATAGCGAGGCCTGGCGATGGTGGTCGAGCACGCGCCAGACAACATATTCAACCATGTGCTGGGTGAGATTGTCGGCGACGATCTTGACGATCGGCACGTCGGGCAGGCCGGGATCGGCAAAGATATGGTCGACGCCGGCGCCGATCGAGAAGATGGCGCGCAGATTGGGCAGCGACTTGAGAAGGTTGGGCTTCTGCTTCCACACCACCGCATAGGTGATCGACGGATCGTCGGCGCCGTTCGGCTCCAGCACGACCTCGCGCTCGGCCGAAAGCAACTCATGCCAGCGCTGCGGGTGGATGCCCGTGAGGGCAAGCAGGATTTTGCCTTTTTCCATTCTCGGAGTTTTTCTTCCCTGTTGTTTTGGCTGGTCGGCTATTCACTGACCACGCCGGTCGGTGCCGTCTCGATCTTGAAGGCCGCCGCCATCAGCGCCCGCGTATAGTCGGTTTGCGGGCTGCTGAAAATCTGCTCGGAAGGGCCCGCCTCGACGATCTGGCCATTGCGCATGACGATGACGTCATTGGCAAGGGCACGCACCACCTTGAGGTCGTGGCTGATGAAGAGATAAGCGAGATTGTGCTTGGCCTGCAGGCCGCGCAGAAGGTCGACCACTTGCGCCTGCACGCTCATGTCGAGCGCCGAGGTCGGCTCGTCGAGCATGACGAAACGCGGGTTGAGCACCATGGCGCGGGCGATGGCGATGCGCTGGCGCTGGCCGCCGGAAAACTCGTGCGGGTAGCGGTGGCGCGTTTCGGGATCGAGGCCGACCTCCTTCAGCACGGCGACGACCTTGTCGTCGCGCTGGTCGGCCGAGAGCTTCGGCTCGTGGATCTCCAGCCCTTCCTCGATGATCTCGGAGACCGACAGGCGCGGGCTGAGCGAGCCGAACGGATCCTGGAAGACGATCTGCAATTCGCGCCGCAGCGGCCGCATGGCGCTGAAGGAGAGGTGGTTGATGTCGCGTCCGTTGAAATTGATCGTGCCCGTCGAGGAGATCATCCGCGCCAGCGCCAGCCCGAGCGTCGTCTTGCCCGAGCCGGATTCGCCGACCACGCCCAGCGTCTGTCCGGCCCGCACCGTGACGTCGATGCCGTCCACGGCCTTCACATGATCGACGGTCTTGCGGAAGAAGCCCTTCTTGATGGGGAACCAGACCTTGATGTCCTTGCCCGTCATGACGGATTTGGCGCCCGGGTCGGCCGCGGGCGGCTTGCCCTTCGGCTCGGCTGCCAGCAGATGCTTGGTGTAGTCGTGCCGCGGGTTGGCGAAGATTTCCCTGGTCGGGCCCGTCTCGACGATCTTGCCCTTGGTCATCACGCAGACGCGGTCGGCGATCCTGCGCACGATGCCGAGATCATGCGTGATGAACAGGAGCGACATGCCCTTGCGGGCTTTGAGCTTCGCCAGCAGTTCGAGGATCTGCGCCTGCACGGTGACGTCGAGCGCCGTCGTCGGCTCGTCGGCGATCAGAAGCTCCGGCTCGTTGGCCAAGGCCATGGCGATCATCACGCGCTGGCGCTGGCCGCCGGAGAGCTGGTGCGGATAGGCGTCGAGACGCTTTTGCGGATCGCGGATGCCGACCTCGGTGAGCAGCTCCAGCGTGCGCGCGCGGGCGGCTTGATCGCGCATGCCCTGATGCAGTTGCAGCACCTCGACGATCTGCTGTTCGATCGTGTGCAGCGGGTTGAGCGAGGTCATGGGCTCCTGGAAGATCATGGTGATCTTGTTGCCGCGCACACCGCGCAATGCCTTCTCGTCCATGGCGAGCAGATCGTCGCCGCCGAACAGGATCTTGCCTGAGGGATGGCTGGCGGCGGGATAGGGCAGAAGCTTCAGCACCGACAGCGCCGACACCGATTTGCCCGAGCCGGATTCGCCGACCAGGGCAACCGTCTCGCCCTTGGCGATGTCGAATGAGACATGGTCGACGGCGATCGACCGGTTGCCGCCCTGCGCGAAGGCGACGCTCAGATCTTGGACGGACAGCAGGGCTTCGCTCATTTGAACGTCTTGCGCGGATCGAAGGCGTCGCGTGTCGCCTCGCCGATGAAGACCAGCAGGGACAGCATCACCGAGATGACGATGAAGCCGGAAATGCCGAGCCAGGGGGCGTTGAGGTTGCGCTGGGCCTGTTTCAGCAGCTCGCCGAGCGAAGCCGAGCCGGGCGGCAGGCCGAAGCCGAGATAGTCGAGCGAGGTCAACGTCGAGATCGAGCCCGAGAGCAGGAAGGGCAGGAAGGTCAGCGTCGCCACCATGGCGTTCGGCAACAGGTGCCGGAACATGATGGTGAGGTTGGGCACGCCGAGCGCGCGTGCGGCGTTGACATATTCGAAGTTGCGGGCGCGCAGGAATTCGGCCCGCACCACGCCGACCAGCGCCACCCATGAGAACAGCAGCATCAGGCCAAGCAGGATGAAAAAGCCGGGCGGCAGGATGGCCGAGACGATGAGCAGGAGGTAGAGTACCGGGATCGCCGACCAGATTTCGATGAAACGCTGGAAGAGAAGGTCGGTCCAGCCGCCGAAATAGCCTTGCACCGCGCCGGCCGCGACGCCGATCAGCGACGAGCCGAGCGTCAGGATCAGGCCGAACAGAACCGAGATGCGGAAGCCGTAGAGCACGCGCGCCAGCACGTCGCGGGCCTGGTCGTCCGTGCCCAGCCAGTTCCAGTTGCCGACGGTGCAGTTCTCGTCGGCCTCCCCCTTCGGGTACTGACTGCAACGTTTGCTTTTATCGTAAAGCCAGGATGGTTTCGCCGGCGCCGGTTCCGGAATGGCGTTGTTGACTGTCTGATAGGAGTAACGGACCGGCGGCCAGACCATCCAGCCATTGGAATTGATCTCGTCCTGGATCACCGGATCGCGATAGTCGGTGACGGCATAGAAACCGCCGAACTTCTCCTCCGGATAGGCGACCAGCACCGGAAACAGGATCTCGCCCTTGTAGGAGGCGATGATCGGCTTGTCGTTGGCGATCAGCTCGGAAAACAGCGACAGCACGAACAGGAACAGGAAAATCCAGAGCGACCAGTAGCCTCGCCGGTTGGCCTTGAAATTCTGCAATCGCCTCTGGTTGAGCGGCGACAGAAATGGCCTGCGGGGCCGCGCCGGCGCGCTTTCGATCGCGGCCTCGGCCATCAGATGTCTCTCCGCTCGAAGTCGATGCGCGGATCGACCCAAGTGTAGATCAGATCGGACAGAAGGCCGACGAACAGGCCAAGCAACGAGAAGATGTAGAGGGTGGCGAACACCACCGGATAATCCCGGTCGATCACCGACTTGAAACCGAGCAGGCCGAGCCCGTCGAGCGAGAAGATGTTCTCGATCAGCAGCGAGCCGGTGAAGAAGGCCGAGATGAAGGCGCCGGGAAAGCCGGCGATCACGATCAGCATGGCGTTGCGGAAGACATGGCCGTAGAGCACCTTACGCTCTGACAAGCCCTTGGCGCGCGCCGTCACGACATATTGCTTGCGGATTTCCTCAAGGAAGGAGTTCTTGGTGAGCAGGGTGGTCGTCGCGAAAGCCGAGAGCACGAGCGCCGTCAGCGGCAGCGTCATGTGCCAGAAATAGTCGGCGATCTTGGCGGGCCACGACAGCTGAGCCCAATTGTCCGAAACGATGCCGCGCAACGGAAACCAGTCCCAGAACGAGCCGCCGGCGAACAGCACCATGAGCATGATGCCGAACAGGAAGCCGGGAATGGCATAGCCGACGATGACGACGCCGCTTGTCCATACGTCGAAGGTCGAGCCGTCCTTCACCGCCTTGCGGATGCCGAGCGGGATCGAGATCAGGTAGGATAAAAGCGTGATCCACAGGCCGATGGAGATGGAGACGGGCATCTTCTCCAGGATCAGGTTCAGCACCGAGATATCGCGGAAATAGCTGTCGCCGAAATCGAAGCGGATATAGTTCCACAGCATCATGCCGAAGCGCTCGAGCGGCGGCTTGTCGAAGCCGAACTGCTTTTCCAGCTTCTTGATGAATTCGGGATCGAGCCCCTGTGCGCCGCGATATTTCGAGCCGACATCGCCGGCAACGTCGAAATTGCCGCCGCCGGCATCGCCGCCGCCGCTGCCGAGGCGATCGTTGCCGCCCTGGTTGGTCAGCCGGGCGATCACCTGCTCGACCGGCCCGCCCGGCGCGAACTGGATGACCGCGAAGGAGATCGCCATGATGCCGAACAGCGTCGGGATCATGAGGAGAATGCGGCGCAGGATATAGGCGCCCATCAGGCGACGGGCCCCGCGCGAACAGTGATGTCAGGCTTTGCCAATCTTTGCCGCCTTGCCCTTGTCGACCCACCACAGCGCTTCGACCGGAAAGCCGAAATCGGGTTTCTGCTCGGGGAAGCCGAACATGTCCCAATAGGCGCTTCGGTGATTCGCCAGATACCAACTTGGAATCCAATCGCGCCGCGCGCGCAAGGCCCGGTCCAACGCGCGCATGGCAGTGGTCAGGCTTTCGCGATCCTTGGCGGCGCCCACGGCATCGATCAGCGCATCGATCGCCGGGCTTGCAACCCCCGACAGGTTGCGTGAGCCCGATACGGCGGCGCTGCGCGAGTGGAAGAAGATTTCCAAATCGTCACGGGTCGGCGTGGCGCTGAAATTGAAGGCGGCCGAGAGCAGGTCGAAATCGAATGTCGATTGCCTGAGCTGATACTGCGCTGAATCCACCAGGCGGATCGAGGCATCGATGCCGATGGCCTTCATGTTGGCAACCCACGGCGAATAGACCTGCACGAAGGTCTCGTCGTCGACCAGGAATTCGGCGGAGAGCCGCCCGCCCTTGTCGTTGAGCACGAAATCGCCGGAGCGTTTCCAGCCGGCCTCAGCGAGCAGCTTCAATGCCGCGCTCAGTTGCTTGCGGTCCCGCCCGGACCCATCCGACGGCGGTTGCGTCACCGCTTCGCCGAAGGTTTCCGGCGGCAGCTGGTCGCGCAGTGGTTCCAGCAGCGCCAGCTCCTGCGGCGTCGGCATGCCCGATGCCCGGAAGTCGGATTTCTCGAAGCAGGATTGCGAGCGCTCGTAGGAACCATAGAAGAAGTTGCGCCGTGTCCATTCGAAATCGAAGCAGAGCGCGATCGCCTGCCGTACGCGCGGGTCCTTGAATTGCTCACGCCGCTGGTTGACGGCGGTGGCCTGCATGGAAGGCGTGGTTTCGGCCGGGAACTCATGCTTGATCACCTTGCCGGCGGTAAAGGCCGGAAAGTCGTAAGCCGTCGCCCAGACGCGCGAGGTGAACTCCTCGCGGTAGAGGATGTCGCCCTTTTTGAAGGCCTCGAACCCGGCCGTCCGGTCCTGGTAGAATTCGATGCGGATACGCCCGAAATTGTTCTGGCCGCGATTGACCGGCAGGTCGTTGCCCCAATAGTCGGCCACGCGCTCATATTCGATCCAGGCGCCGGCCGACCAGCGCCCAACCTTGTAGGCGCTAGAGCCGAGCGGCGGATTGAGCTGCGAGGAATCGAACGGGTTGGCCGTAAAGAAGGCCTTCGAAAGGATCGGGAATCCGACCACGTTGAGGATGGTGCGGGCCGATTGCTTGCCGGAGAAGTTGAGCTCGACCGTATGGGTGTCCTTAGCCACCGCGTCATCCAGATGCGTCAGTGACAGCGCGTAATCCGGATGACCCTTGTCTTTCAGCAGCTTGAAGGTGAAGGCGACGTCGTCGGCGGTGAGCGGCGTCCCGTCATGGAAACGCGCCTGCGGACGCAGCGAGAAGGTGAAGACGTTGCGGTCGTCGGAGATCGTGACACCGTCGGCGATCAATCCATAGACCGCGTCCGGTTCGTCGAGCGCCCGCACCATCAGGGAATCGAAGCACATTTCCATGCGCTGCGGGGAATCGCCCTTGGGGACGAAGGAATTCAGCGTGTTGAAGGTCTGCGGGCTCTGGTTGGCGCCCCAGTTGGGCGGGGAGAAGTTGAAGGTGCCGCCTTGCGGCGCGTCGATATCGACATAGTCGAAATGCGTGAAGTTGGGCTTGTATTTCAGGTCGCCGAAGGCTGACAGGCCGTGCAGCTTGACGCCGGTCGGGGTGTCGGCAAAGGCCCGGCCGGGCAGCAACGCCGCGGCAGTGGCTGCGGCGCCGAGCGCGAGGAAGTCGCGGCGAGGAAGCGAGGTCCGCCGCACCATCAATTGAGGCCCTTGTATTTGGCGGCCAGCGCCTTTTCCCTCGCAGGATCGATCCACCAGGAATCGATGTCGGCGCCCCGGTAGGTGGGCTGCTTCGCAGGCATGTCGAACTTGTTCCAATAGGCCAGCCAAATCACCGCGCGATAGTATTGCGGAACGACGTAGTAGTTCCACAGGAGGACACGATCGAGCGCATGGGTGGCGGCGACGAGGTCGGCTCGATCGGTAGCAAAGATGATGCGGTCCACGAGAGCGTCGACGACCGGATTCTTTATCCCGGAATAATTGCGTGATCCGGGCGCGTCGGCCGCCTTCGAGCTCCAGAAATCGCGTTGTTCGTTGCCGGGGGATTCCGATTGCTGCAACTGGCTCGTGATGACGTCATAATCGAAATTGTTGACGCGGTTGATGTACTGCGTCTGGTCGATGAGGCGCAAATTGGCGTCGACGCCGATTTTGCGAAGATTGGCGATCCAGGGGCTGGAGATCACTTGATCGGTGTCGTTCCAGCCGAGGATCTCGAATTTGAACGGCGCACCGGTCTTGGCGTTCACCATCTTGCCGCCTTTGATCACCCAGCCCGCCTGGGCGAAGAGGTCCACCGCCTGCTTCAGATACTTCCGCTCCGCCTGCGGGGAAACATAAACCGGCAACTTGAATTCCTGGGTGAATAATTCAGGCGGTAGCTTATCGCGATACTTCTCCAGGATTTCGAGTTCCTTGCCTTGCGGCAGCCCGCTCGACGCCAGCTCCGTGCCCTCGAAATAGCTATGGGTGCGCGTGTTCGAATTGTAGAACAGCGTGCGGTTCATCGTTTCGAAATCGAACGGAAGCGTCAGAGCCTCGCGCACGAGACGGTCTTGGAACAGCGGCCGTCTCTGGTTGAGTATAAAGGCCTGCATGGGTTCCGGCGAGGTGGTCTTGAACACCTGCTTGACCACGTCGCCAGCACTCACCGCCGGAAAATTGTATGCCGTATTCCATCGCCGAGAGCTGTTTTCCGGCTTGATGTCGTCCAACCCACCCTTGGTGAAGGCCTGCCAGGCGGCGTTGTCGTCGAGAATATAGGTGAAGCGCTGGGTATCGAAGTTCTCGCGGCCGATCTTCACCGGCAGCTTGGCGCCCCAATAATCCGGCACACGCTGCCAGACGATCTCCGAGCCCGGCTTGAAGCTGGCGATCTTGTAGGCCGCGGAGCCCAGCGGCGGCTCCAGCGTCGGTCTGGTGATGTCGCGCTTCTTGCCGCTGGCGTCGGTGCCTTCCCACCAATGCTTCGGCAAAACGACAAGGTCGCCGATGATCTTGGGCAGCTCGCGATTGCCCTTCTGGTTGAAATGGAACTCGACCTCACGATCGGAGATCGCCACCGCATCGGTGACGTTCTCGAAATAGCGATTGTATTGTGGGCTGTTGGCCTTGAGCACCTCGAAGGACCAGATAACGTCGTCGACGGTGATCGGCTGGCCGTCATGCCATTTTGCCCGCGGATCGAGCCGGTAGGTCGCGGACGAATAGTCGGAAGGATATTTGTAGGCGTCCGCAACCAGCGGATGGCTGACGCTGCCCTCGTCGGTCGCCTGGTCCATCAGCGTGTCGTAGAGCAGCCCACCGCCGAACTGGGCGAAACCGGCGGCCGGCGATCCCTGAACAATATAGGGGTTGAAGCTGTCGAACGTTCCGGTGACCACGGAGTTGTAGGTGCCGCCCTTCGGCGCTTCCGGGTTGACGTAGTCGTAATGCTGGAAATTCTCGCCGTATTTTGAAGGCCCGATAAGCGAGGAGGTCGTGTGCCATTCGTCGGCGAAGCTCGCCTGCAGACTCGCTGCGAAAGCAGCCGCCAGCATCGATGCGAAAAATGTCCGGGAGCGGCCGACCGTCATGCGTTCTCCTCGTCGCGAACAGTACCCACCGGCAATCTAGAACATTTGACGCCGGTGAAAACCGCAAGCGGCGGCTTTTGTCGCCGCACATGCAGCTTTCCTAACAGAAAAGCCGGGACGAACCCGGCTTTTCCAAGGAAGTCTCTGCGACAAATTGTTTATTGAGCGGGCGCTGGCGCAGCCGGCTTGGCCGGAGCGGCGCCTTCGGCCGGCTTGGCGGGTGCAGCACCCTCCACGGGTTTGGCGCCTTCAGCCGGCTTGGCCTCGGCCGAGGCGCCCGGCTGCGGCAGCGGCTTCGGATTGTCCGACAGCGTGCGCAGATAGGCGATCACATTGGCGCGGTCTTCTTCCTTCGGCAGGCCGGCAAAGCCCATCGCCGTGCCCTTCACGAACTTCTTCGGCGAGGTGATGAAGTGGTTGAGGTTCTCGTAGGTCCAATGCTCCTGGCCGCCCTTGGAGAAATCCTTCAGGCCGGCCGAATAGGCAAAGCCCTCATGCTCGGCGACAGGACGGTCGACGATGTCCCAGAGGTCCGGACCGACCTTGTTCGGACCGCCTTTTTCGCCGGAATGGCAGGCCTGGCACTTCTTGAAGATGGCGGCGCCCGCCTCGGCATTGGCGGTGGCAAGCAGGTCGGCGATCGGCTTTTCCGCCGCGGCAGGCGCAGCCGGACCGCCCTCGGTCGGTTCCTGGGCTTCGATGGCGAAGCCGGGCTTTTCGGGCGCCGGCGAGGCGAACAGCCCGTCCGAGACGAGGCCTATTGAAAAGACGATGAAGCAGGTTCCCAGAAATCCGCCGAGCAGCTTGTTGACTTCGTTGGAATCCATACGCCCCTTGCTCCCTTTTCCGGCGGACCGTCCCGTCCACTCCGTCCGTCGGTATCGCGAACTGCCCTGAAAGGCCATTCAAATCGCGCGGAAACTAGGTCTTTTGCTCTGGCGTTGCAACACCTATAAGGGCGCTTCCAGTGAGACCTTTTGCCACTTTTCCATCCGCGTTTTTCGACCGCTCAAAAATCCGATGTCGACCTTGATCCTGATCCCCGCCCGCATGGCCTCGACGCGCCTGCCGGGCAAGCCGCTGGCCGACATTGCGGGCGCTCCGATGATCGTCCATGTCGCCCGCCGCGCCGCCGAGGCCGGGCTTGGCCGCGTTGTGGTGGCGACAGACACGCAAGCCGTCGCGCAAGCCGTGCAAGCGCATGGTTTCGAGGCGGTCATGACCCGCACGGATCACGAATCGGGCTCCGACCGCATTTTCGAGGCGCTGACGTCGCTCGACCCCGAAAAGCGGGTGGAAACGATCGTCAATGTCCAGGGCGATCTGCCCACCATCGACCCCGACATCATCGGCGCCTCGCTGCGGCCTTTCGAGGACAAATCGGTCGATATTGCCACGCTCGGCGTCGAGATCGTGCGCGACGAGGAGAAGACCAATCCGAATGTGGTCAAGATCGTCGGCTCGCCGCTTTCCGCCACACGGCTGAAAGCGCTCTATTTCACGCGCGCCACCGCGCCTTGGGGTGAGGGGCCGCTCTACCATCATATCGGCCTCTATGCCTATCGCCGCGTGGCGCTGGAGCGTTTCGTGGCGCTCAAGCCGTCGCCGCTGGAGCGGCGCGAGCGGCTGGAGCAGCTGCGCGCGTTGGAAGCCGGCATGCGCATCGACGCCGAGATCGTCCAATCGCTGCCGCTCGGCGTCGACACGCCGCACGATCTCGAACGCGCCAGGCAAATCCTTTCGAAATGAGACATGTGCATGGCTGAAAAGACCAACAGAATTTCCTTCCAGGGCGAGCCCGGCGCCAACTCCGACACGGCCTGCCGCAACATGTTCCCGTCGATGGAGCCGTTGCCTTGCCCGACCTTCGAGGACGCCTTCAACGCCGTCGAGACCGGTAAGGCCGAGCTCGCCATGATTCCGATCGAGAACACCATCGCCGGCCGCGTCGCCGACATCCACCACCTGTTGCCGGAATCGAAGCTGCACATCGTCGGCGAATATTTCCTGCCGATCCACTTCCAGCTCATGGTTCTGCCGGGCGTGAAGCGCGAAGAGATCAAGACCGTGCACAGCCATATCCACGCGCTCGGCCAGTGCCGGAAATATATCCGCAAGAACGGCTGGAAGCCGGTGGTCGCCGGCGACACGGCGGGTTCGGCCAAGATGGTGTCGGAGGTCAAGGACCGCACCATGGCTGCGCTGGCGCCGGCGCTGGCCGCGGAACTCTATGGGCTCGACATCATCGAGAAGAATGTCGAGGACACCGATTCCAACGTCACCCGCTTTGTCGTCTTGACCAAGGACAAGCAATGGATCGGGCGCCCCGCGCCTGACGCCAAGATGATGACGACCTTCATCTTCCGCGTCCGCAACGTGCCTGCCGCGCTCTATAAGGCCATGGGCGGCTTCGCGACCAACGGCATCAACATGACTAAGCTCGAGAGCTACCAGCTCGGCGCCTTTACCGCGACGCTGTTCTATGCCGACATCGAGGGCCACCCGGACGATCCGCTGGTCAAGCTGGCGCTGGATGAGCTGCGCTTCTTCTCGCGCGAAATGCGCATCCTCGGCGTCTATCCGGCCAGCGCCTCGCGCGAGCAGTGGAAGGTGGCGGATTAGCGCCAGCCCAATTCAGGTCAGCCCGAGCCGAAAATGGTGGCATCCGAGACCGGAGCGGAGCGTACTTGAAGAGGTGAGCACCGGAAGCGCAGGACGCCGTCATTTGCAGACCGGCCTCACCTGAATTTTCAGCCGAACCCCAGCGGCACGTAGTCGATTTCCATGAACTTCTCCACCTCGGGCACCCAGCGGTCGCGCACGAAGGCGACGTGGTCGGGGTGCTCGTTGTAGCGGGTGTAGGCCGCCTGGTCGGCGAACTCCATCGAGAAGCCGAACTGATAGTCGTTCTTGGGGCTCACCTGCCGCAGCTGCTCGAAATGCGCCACACCCTTGATCCCGGTCAGGATCTTCTTCGCGTCGTGCAGGAAGCGTTTCGTCTCCAGCGACTGCGGCGGATGCTTCAAAGTGAACACGACGGTATGACGGATCATTCTTCTGCTCCTATTCGCTATCGACCCAGGCGCGGATGAGGTGATGGGCGATCGCCCCTTTCGGTGGTGTGATCAAGCCGCCGGCATGCTGCCTCTCCAGCATCCTGCGCACTTCTTCGCGGAAGAACCAGCGGCAGTCCTCGAGCTCGTTGAGATCGGCCTGGATATCCTCGTTGAGCGGCTCGCCGAAGCAGCCGATCATCAGCGAATAGGGGAACGGCCAGGGCTGGCTGGCATGGTAGACGACGCGGCCGAGCCGGATGCCCGCCTCTTCCAGCGTCTCGCGGCGCACCGCCGCCTCGATCGTCTCGCCGGGCTCGATGAAGCCGGCAAGCGCCGAATACATGCCCGGTGCGAAATGCCGGCCGCGCCCGAGCAGGCACTTTTCGCGCGTCACAGTCAGCATGATTGCCACCGGGTCGGTGCGCGGAAAGTGATCGGTGCCGCAGGAAGGGCAATGGCGCCGGTAGCCGCCGGCGCGCATCTCCGAGCGGTTGCCGCATTTCGAGCAGAAGGCGTGGCTGGCGTGCCAGGCAAGCAGCGCCGCTCCTTGCGCCAGCGCGCCGGCGGCCGCCTCGTCGATCAGCCCTTGCATATAGACCGAGCGGTAATCGATCGCCTTGACCGTCTCGGGCAGCTTTTCCGGCTCGACGCCGCCGGGCACCGCCAGCACGGGGCCTTTCTCGGAAAAGCCGAGCAGCACGCCCTGATCGGGCGAAGCCTCGACGGCCTGGCTCTCATCCGCCTTGAACCACGGGTCGAACGTGCCGTTCTCCAATTTGAGGTAAAGCCGGCCGGCATGCATCAGCATCAGCCGCGCGGACCGGTCGGCCAGCGCCTTCTCGACCGCGTCGTCGGCGCGGTTCTCCGACTGCCGGTCGATCCGGTTGCCGGCGAAACCGACGAATTGGCTCGGCTCGCGCAAGGGCGCGTCAAACAGGCGAAAGCTCATGGGGACTCGGGCGGGCTGAGGGACACGGGGGAGGCTGAATGGACACCGGTCAGCTTATAGCGCCGCCTTGATCGTTTCGGCAAACCGCCTGATGTCGGAGCGCTGATAAGGCTCGCGTATGCCGTGCCCCCAGACCGGTCCCGGCCAGCCGGGATCGCCCTCGGAGCGGGCGACGACATGGACATGCAGCTGGCGCACGATGTTGCCCAAGGCGCCGGTGTTGATCTTGGTGCAGCCGGTCACCCGCTTCAGCGCCTGCGCCACCATATTGGTTTCGAAGGTCAGCATCGCCTGGTCGAGCGGCGTCATCTCGTGGATTTCCTCGATGCCCGGCCGCTGCGGCACCAGCACCAGCCATGGCCAGCGCCGGTCGTTCATCAATCTGAGTTCGCAAAGACCAAGCCACATAAGCTGCTCGCTGTCCGCCTCCAATCGGGCGTCCAGCGTGAAACCGGCCTTGAGGCCAGGCAGCATGGGCGTTTCCTTCGTTTTTGCAGTATGCTTCAAACCAAGGGACGCTAGAGCGGCGGCAAGGTGGCTGCAAGCGATTCATTGATCGCTCTTGCCAATTTGAAGGACTTTCCAGTCGCGTTATGGCCGCAGCTTGCGGCGCCGCCCTTGCATTTCGCTGCCGAATTGCCGATATGGAGCGCGGGAGGTTGGTGGTGGACGATCCACTCGCCAACCGGGTCAGGTCCGGAAGGAAGCAGCCCTAACGAGCCCGGAACGGGTCATTGTTCCAGCCTCCCACCTCTTCGCCTTTCTCCCGCGACATTGACGGCGCCGAGCCGTGCGGGCGAGATTATGCGCAGGAATCGGCCGCCCTCCGTCGCGGTCCTGGGAGCTTTTGACGGCGAATGAGCGAAGCCGGAAATTTGGGGCCAGAGAGCCTGGAGACAGGTAAGGCCGGCGCCTACCGCGTCCTGGCGCGCAAATATCGCCCTTCGAATTTCTCCGAGCTGATCGGCCAGGAGCCGATGGTGCGCACGCTGACCAATGCGTTCGCCAGCGGCCGCATCGCCCAGGCATGGATGCTGACCGGTGTGCGCGGTGTCGGCAAGACGACGACCGCGCGCATTCTCGCGCGGGCGCTGAACTACAAGACCGCGACCGTCGATCAGCCCTCCGTCGACCTTTCGATCCCCGGCGAGCATTGCCAGGCCATTATGGAAGGCCGCCATGTCGATGTCATCGAGATGGACGCAGCCTCGCATACCGGCATCGACGACATCAGGGACATCATCGACCGGGTGCGCTACGCGCCGGTCTCGGCCCGCTACAAGGTCTACATCATCGACGAAGTGCACATGCTCTCCACCCAGGCCTTCAACGGCCTGCTGAAGACGCTTGAAGAGCCGCCGCCGCACGTCAAATTCATCTTCGCCACCACCGAGATCCGCAAGGTGCCGATCACGGTCCTGTCGCGCTGCCAGCGCTTCGATTTGCGGCGCATCGACGCCGGCGCGCTTGTCGGGCATCTGTCCTCGATCGCCGCCAAGGAAGGCATTGCCGTCGATGACGAGGCCCTGGCGATGATCGCCCGGGCCGCCGAAGGCTCGGCGCGCGATTCGCTGTCGATCCTGGACCAGGCGATCGCCCATGGCAGCGGCACCGTCAGCGCCGACGCGGTACGCGCCATGCTGGGTCTCGCCGACCGCGCCCGCATTATCGACCTGTTCGAGCATGTCATGAAAGGCGACGTCGCGGCGGCGCTCGCCGAGTTCCGCGCGCAATACGACACCGGCGCCGATCCGGCGGCGGTGCTGACCGATCTCGCCGAGTTCAACCACCTCGTCACCCGCCTGCGCTTCGTGCCGTCGGCGGCCGACGACGCGTCGCTTTCCGAGGACGAGCGCAGGCGCGGCGCCGAATTCGCCGGCACGCTTTCGGTGCGCGTGCTGTCACGGACCTGGCAGATGCTCTTGAAGGGCATTCCCGAGGTGCAGTCCTCCAACCGCCCGGTCAGCGCCGGCGAAATGGTGCTGATCAGGCTGGCACATGCCGCCGACCTGCCAACGCTGGATGAGGCGCTGAAATCGCTTGAAGGCGCGGGACCGCTGCCGAATGGCGCCCCGCGCGCCAATGGTGCACCGGCAAATCCAGGCAATGGCGTAGGCGCCAGCGCCGTGGCGCAGGCGCGGATGCCCGGTTCAAATGGCGGTGCGCAGACCATGCGCCTGGTCGAAGCGCAGCCGGCACCCGTCGCCTTTGTCCCGGCGCCGGAGCCGATAGCCGAAACCCCTGTCGTTCCGGTCAAATCGCTGGCCGACATCGTCGCGCTTGCCGACGCCAATCGCGACATAGCTTTCAAGGTGCTGCTGAAACGCTGCGTGCGGCCGGTGCGCATCGAACCCGGCCGCCTCGACGTCACCCTGACCGACGACGCTCCCAAGATGCTGCTCAACGACATGACCTCCAAGCTGCGCGCCTGGACGGGCCGCAACTGGCTGGTGTCGCTGTCGAAGGAAGAGGGCGGCCAGACATTGGCCGAGATGGAGACGACGAAACGCGAGAACGCCTTCTCCGACGCCAAGAGCGATCCGACTGTCGCAGCCATTCTAGCCCGCTTCCCTGGGGCCAAGATCATCGACGTGCGCATTCCGGATGTGCCGGACGTGGAAGAGGCGGAGGCGGAAGTGCCTGTCGAGCCCGCAGCCGACGACGACGAAATCTGAAACAATCTTAGAGGACCACCCGATGAAAGATCTTCTCGGCCTGATGGGCAAGGCGAAGGAAATGCAGGCCAAGTTCCAGGCCATGCAGGACGAGATCGCCACGCTTGAAGCCACCGGCCAGGCCGGTGGCGGCCTGGTCAGCATCACACTCACCGGCAAGTTCGAAATGAAGGCGCTGAAGATCGATCCGTCTTTGATCAAGGCTGACGAAGCCGAGATCCTGGAGGACCTCATCCTGGCCGCCCACAATGACGCCAAAAATAAGGTCGAGCAGGTGATGCAGGAGAAGACCAAGGCGTTGACGGCAGGCTTGCCGATTCCGCCCGGAATGAAATTGCCGTTCTGAGGCGGCCTGCAACAGTTAATTGATTATGAACGGAAATTGAGCCCGGGCCGCAATATTAACCATTTTGCCGGCAATGCTCACGGGCTCATTTCGCGACATTCATAAAGTTTTATCCAAGTCCAGAAGTTGCTAACCCTCTAGCCATCTTTTTGCCCGAAAGAGTCTCATTCCTGCCACATCTCGGGGCGGGCTGGCATCTGGACATGAGGCTTTTTTGGTGATCGCGACGCGATGGAAGACGCCGCTGCTGCTTATCGGCATCGTCACTTCCCCCTTGCTCCTGGCCGGTTGCAGCCAGACCACTTCCTCCCATGGCATGTCGGTGTCGGGTCTGACCGACGCGCTCACGCCGAGCTTCCTCAGCTCGCGCTCCTACAAATATTCGATGAAGGACAAGGAATGCCTGCAAAGGGCGATGTTCTTTGAATCCAACCGGTCGAGCCGCGACGGCATGATCGCCGTCGGCACGGTCGTGATGAATCGCCTCCGCTCGGGCCAGCATGGCAACACCATCTGCGAGGTCGTCGGCGAGAAGGGCCAGTTCGCGCCCGGCGTGCTGACGCGGCCGATGAACTCCAGGGCGCTGCCCGACGTCGAGGAAGCCGCGGACGCGGTGCTGAAGGGCGAGCGCAAGGCCAAGCTCAAGAACACCATGTATTTCCACACCGCCGGCCTGCGCTTCCCTTACAAGAACATGCATTACACCATGGTGGCCGGCGGCAACGCCTTCTACGAGAAGCGCGGCCGCAACTGGCAGCCGCTGCCGGATGAGCCGATGGTCGCCATGGCCTCCGACAAGCAGCAGAAGATCGACCCAACCGCTCCCGTGCTGGTGGCTTCCGCCGAGCCGGTGGTCAAGACGATCGTGCGACCGGATCCGGCCAAGCAGGCGGCGATGAATGCGGCCGAACCGACGCTTCCGGCCAAGGCGGCAATCGTTTCGGCCGAGGCGACCTATGTGACGGCCGCTGCCGCCCCGTCGCAGAAATCCAGCCGCCTCGCGCAGAAGCCGACAGTCGTGGCGATGCAGGAGCCGATGGCCGAGCCGGACGCCTCGCGTTTCGGCGGCACGCTCAAGGGCCGCTACATCACTTCGGTGCCCAGCGCACCGCAGGAAGCGGCGATGGGCTTCGAGTCGACGCCTGAGAACACCGACGCCATCGGCGCGATGATCGTCAGCCAGAATCGGCCGCTCGAAACCAACTGAACCAATTGCATCCAACGGGGCCTGCCATGGCAGCATGGCGGGCCCCGTGTCGTTGCGGCTGTTCCAAACTGCCTGGAAAAATCCTAGATCAAGGCGATGTCGAAGAGAATCGCCGGTCCGGAAATCGAACGCCTGATCCAACTCCTGGCCAAGGTGCCAGGGCTCGGGCCGCGCTCGGCGCGGCGCGCCGCGCTTCATCTCATCAAGAAGAAGGAGCAGCTGCTCGAACCTTTGGCCGCCGCCATGGGCGAGGCGGTCGACAAGGTCCGCATCTGTTCGACCTGCGGCAATGTCGACACCTCCGACCCTTGCATGATCTGCACCGACCCGCGTCGCGACGCCGGCACGCTGATCGTCGTCGAGGACGTCTCGGACCTCTGGGCGCTGGAGCGTGCGGCGGCCATGAACGTGCGCTATCACGTGCTCGGCGGCACGCTGTCGCCGCTCGACGGCATCGGTCCGGATCAGCTCAACATCCGCTCGCTGGTCGATCGGGTCGCCAGCGGCGAGGTGAAGGAAGTCATCCTCGCCGTGAACGCGACGGTCGAGGGCCAGACGACGGCACATTATTTGACCGACCAGTTGTCGGGCTTCGAGGTCAAGGTCACGCGGCTCGCGCATGGTGTGCCGGTCGGCGGCGAGCTCGATTATCTCGACGAAGGCACGCTGGCGGCGGCGCTGCGGTCGAGGACGGCGTTTTGAGGGGATCGGGGAGGGGGCTCGTGACAGACGTTTTTCCTCGAAAGGCTGTACTCCGTGTGAAGGAACGCCAGCATTTCAGGCAAGCTATTCTTTCCTTCCTCGCGGCACTGCTCGCTCTCCTCCTCACCGTCCCCGCCCACACCGCCCCCATCGACGACCAGTTCCAGGCCTGGCTTCAAACCGACCTCTGGCCCGAAGCCAAGTCCAAAGGCATCTCGAAAAAGACCTTCGATGCCGCCTTCCTCGGGGTGAAGCCGAACCTCAAACTGCCGGATCTCGTCATGCCCGGCGAGAAACCGACGACGCCGCAAAAGCAGCATCAGGCCGAGTTCGGCCCGCCCGCCGACTATTTCGCCGAGAAGACCATCCGTGCCGTCACCACGGGCGGGCGCACACGCGAGAGCGCCAACGCCCGGGTGCTCGGACTGATCGAGAAGCGCTACGGCGTGCCGGGCGAGATCGTGCTGGCGATCTGGGGTCGCGAGACCGGCTTCGGCGCGGCCAAGATGCCTTACGACGCCTTCGAGGTGCTGGGCACCAAGGCCTTCATGTCGACCAAGAAGGATTTCTTCCGGACCGAGGTACTGGCGGGGCTCGAAATCGTCGAGCGCGGGCTGGCGCCCGTCAACGCGATGAAATCGTCCTGGGCCGGCGCGCTCGGCCAGCCGCAATTCATGCCGACATCCTTCCTCAAGCACGCCGTCGACTTCGACGGCGACGGCCGGCCCGACATCTGGAATTCGACGCCCGACGTGCTCGCTTCGATCGCCAACTACCTCGTCCATTATGGCTGGGTAAGGGGGCGCGGCTGGGGCACCGAGGTGACGGTTCCGGCCAACGTCTCCTGCTCGCTCGAAGGGCCGGACCAGGGCAGGAAGATCTCCGATTGGGTGGCTATGGGCATCCGGCGCGTCGACGGCAAGGCGTTTGCGGCGAGCGAATTGAAAGCCGAGGGTTTCCTGCTGATGCCGGCCGGGCGCAGCGGCCCGACCTTCGTCGTTACGCCGAATTTCTATGTACTCAAGCAATACAACAACAGCGATCTCTACGGCCTGTTCATCGGCCATGCCGCCGACCGCATCGCCAGGGGCGACGCCACCTTTGCGGGCACTTGGGGCGCGGTCGGCGACCTGCACCGCTCCGACATCGCCGCGCTGCAGCGCGCGCTCGAGGCCAAGGGCTACGATGTCGGCAGCGCCGATGGCCTGCCGGGCTTCAAGACCCGCCGCTCGATCGGCGTCTGGCAGGCCAAGAACGGCAGGCCCGCCACCTGCTTTCCCGATGGGGGGTTGGTTGCGCAGCTGAAATAGCGGCTGCCTCCAAGCTACCGACCCTGGTACATTTTTGCGGATCGGCGGCTTCAATTAGCCGGCGCATGCGTCGACTCATCGCGGCCCATCCGGTCCGATATTGCGCCTGGCAAAAATGCCCGTTGCCGGTTCGAGAACCGCTGAATAGGGTGTTGACCAACTGGACAAAAAACACGACGGTAAGCGGTCAAAGCCGCAGCCGGCCTTGCAAAGAACAATACAGCCCTGAGCCGGGAACTCAGGTCAACAAGACAGGGAACGATCACCATGATGCTGGAAAAAATTGCTCTCCGCTCTCGCGCCTTGCTTGCGGGGGCCGCGCTGTCCGCGCTGCTTGTCGCGCCTGCTTTCGCGGTCACGCCCGCCGATACGCTGGTCGAAGGCTTTGCCATCGACGACATCATCTCGATGGACCCGGGTGAGGCGTTCGAGCTGTCGACGGCCGAAGTCACCGGCAACACCTATGATCTTCTGGTCCGCCTCGACCTCAGCGACACCTCCAAGGTCAAGGGCGACCTTGCCGAGAGCTGGAGCGTTTCCGACGACGGCCTGACCTACACCTTCAAGCTCAAGCCCGGCATGAAATTCGCGTCCGGCAACCCGATCACCGCGGCCGATGTCGCCTATTCCTTCGAACGCGCCATCAAGCTCGACAAGAGCCCGGCCTTCATCATCAACCAGTTCGGCATCACCGGCGACAACGTCACCGAAAAGGCCAAGGCCGTCGACGACACCACCTTCCAGTTCGTGGTCGACAAGGCCTACGCGCCGAGCTTCGTGCTCAACTGCCTGTCGGCCACCGTCGCTTCGGTTGTCGACTCGAAGCTGGTCAAGGAGCATGTCGCCGCCGTCACGCCGAGCGCCGACTACAAATGGGACAACGACTTCGGCAATGCCTGGCTGAAAACCGGCTATGCCGGCTCGGGGCCGTACAAGCTGCGCGAATGGCGCGCCAACGAGGCCGTCGTGCTGGAGCGCAACGACAATTACAATGGCGAGAAGGCCAAGCTCGCCCGCGTCATCTACCGCAACATGAAGGAAAGCTCGGCGCAGCGCCTGGCGCTTGAGGCCGGTGACATCGACGTCGCCCGCAACCTCGAGCCGAACGATCTCGACGCCATCGCCAAGAACGCCGATCTCACCACCACCAGCGCGCCGAAGGGCACGGTCTATTACATCAGCCTCAACCAGAAGAACCCGAACCTCGCCAAGCCGGAGGTGCGCCAGGCGTTCAAATATCTGATCGACTATGACGCGATGGCCTCGACCATCCTCAAGGGCATCGGCGAGATTCACCAGTCCTTCCTGCCCAAGGGCGATCTCGGCGCGATCGACGAAAACCCGTTCAAGCTTGACATCGCAAAGGCGAAGGAACTGCTCGCCAAGGCCGGCCTGCCAGACGGCTTCAAGGTCACCATGGATGTGCGCACCGGGCAGCCGACCACCGGCATGGCGGAATCGATCCAGCAGACGCTTGGCCAGGCCGGCATCAAGCTGGAGATCATTCCGGGCGACGGTAAGCAGACGCTGACCAAATATCGCGCCCGCAACCACGACATCTATATCGGCAACTGGGGCCAGGACTATTTCGATCCCAACTCCAATGCCCAGACCTTCGCTTCGAACCCGGACAATTCCGACAACGCCAAGATCAAGACGCTCGCCTGGCGCAATGCCTGGGATATTCCGGACCTGACCAAGGAGACTGAGGCGGCCCTGCTGGAGAAGGATGCGGCCAAGCGCGCCGACATGTACAAGGACCTGCAGCAGAAAATCCTCGACACTAGCCCCTTCGTCATCATCCACCAGCAGCTGGAAGTGGCCGGGCTGCGCAAGAACCTCCAGGGCTTCAAGCTCGGCCCGAGCTTCGACACCAACTTCGTCTGGGCGGTCTCGAAGCAGTAACCCCGGGCGCGACGCGTGAGCGTAGCTGAAAACCAGGCGGCGGCCGGGCGCGGCAGCGCCCGCGCCGTCGCTGTCCTGTCGTCGCTCGGCCGCTTCCTGGTCATCGCGGTGACGACCTATCTCGGTCTTCTCGCGGTGACCTTCTTCATCGGCCGCGTGATCCCGATCGATCCGGTTCTGGCCGTTCTCGGCGACCGCGCGCCGACCGCCGTCGTCGAGCGCACACGCCGCGAAATGGGGCTCGATTTGCCATGGATCGAGCAATTCTACCTCTATGTCAAAGCAGCGCTGAGGGGCGACTTCGGCACGTCGGTGCTGACCACCAATCCGGTGATGTCCGATATCCGCCGCGTCTTCCCGGCGACCATCGAGCTGGCAACGCTGGGCACGCTGATCGGCGCCGTCATCGGCGTGCCGCTGGGGGTGCTGGCGGCCGTCAAGCGCGGCAGCCTGATCGACCAGGTCGCCCGCATCGTCGGCCTCATCGGCTATTCCGTGCCGATCTTCTGGCTAGGGCTGCTCGGGTTGGTGCTGTTCTATGCCAAGCTGCAATGGATCGCCTTCCCGGCGCGGCTCGACGTCGTCTACGAATACACGTTCACGCCGATCACCGGCTTCTACCTGCTCGATGCCGCGATCCAGGGGCAGTGGGACGTCTTCTACGACGCCTGGCGTCACATCGTCCTGCCGGCGGCGCTGCTCGGCTATCTGTCCCTCGCCTATATCAGCCGCATGACCCGCTCCTTCATGCTGAACGAGCTGGCGCAGGAATATATCGTCGCGGCGCGCGCCAAGGGCCTGTCGGAACGGCGCATCATCTGGGGCCACGCGCTGCGCAACGCCGCCGTGCCGATGGTGACGGTGATCGCGCTTTCCTACGCCAACCTGCTCGAAGGCTCGGTGCTGACCGAGACCGTCTTCTCATGGCCGGGCATCGGCCTCTACATCACCAACTCGCTGCAGAACGCTGACATGAACGCAGTGCTCGGAGGCACCATCGCCATCGGCTCGGTCTTCATCGCCATTAACCTCCTGTCCGATCTGCTCTACCGGCTGCTCGATCCAAGGACGAAAGCCGGATGAGCGGAGCTATCGCACTTTCGGGCTCGGCTGCGGCCGAGCACCCCCACTCCGGCCCTTCGGGCCACCTCTCCCCCTGCCCGGGGGGGAGGAAAAGCCGGTCGCACACTTGGCGCCTTTCCTCTCCCCCGTCGAACGGGGGAGAGGTGGTCTGCGAAGCAGACCGGAGTGGGGGTCTACACCTTCAACAGGCATTGTCATGACCGCCTCCGACGCCGGCTCTCTCTCCCGTCGCGCGTGGTTGCTCAGCGACCGGCCGGCCTCGCGCCTGCAGGCAAAGCTCGGCCGCGCCTATGTCGCCTGGCGGCGCTTCTCCGCCAATCGGCTGGCGCTGGTCGGCATGCTGATCATCATCGCGCTGCTGGTGGTCGCCGCCTTTGCCGATGTGCTGGCGCCCTATTCGCCGACCGTGGGCGATCTCAAGAACGCGCGCCTGCTGCCACCGGGCGCCGCGCACTGGTTCGGCACCGACGACCTCGGCCGCGACATCTATTCGCGCATCGTCTACGGCGCGCGCTGGACGCTTTATGTGGTGATCCTCGTCGCCATCATCGCCGCGCCCATCGGCCTGCTGGTCGGCACGATTGCCGGCTACGCGGGCGGCTGGACCGACACGATCCTGATGCGCATCACCGATATCTTCCTCGCCTTTCCGAAGCTGGTGCTGGCGCTGGCTTTCGTGGCGGCGCTCGGCCCCGGCATCGAGAATGCCGTGCTGGCGATCGCCATCACCTCCTGGCCGCCTTACGCGCGCATCGCGCGTGCCGAAACGCTGACGGTGCGCAATTCGGATTACATCAAGGCGGTGCAGTTGATGGGCGCCTCGCCCTTCCGCATCGTCCTGCGCCATATCATGCCGCTCTGCATCTCCTCGCTGATCATCCGCGTGACGCTCGACATGGCCGGCATCATTCTCACCGCCGCCGGACTCGGCTTCCTCGGCCTCGGCGCGCAGCCGCCGCTGCCCGAATGGGGCGCGATGATCGCGTCCGGCCGCCGCTTCATCCTCGACCAATGGTGGGTTGCCGCAGCCCCTGGTGCGGCCATCCTCATCGTCAGCCTCGGCTTCAACCTGCTCGGCGACGGCCTGCGCGACGCGCTCGACCCCCGGAGCGGCGACCAATGAGCGAGACGCTCCTCGACGTTGACGATCTGCGCGTCACCTTTCCGACCCGCACCGGACTGGTGCAGGCCGTACGCGGCGTTTCCTTCTCGCTCGGCCGCGAGCGGTTGGGCATCGTCGGCGAGAGCGGCTCCGGCAAGTCGCAGACCGGCCGCGCCATCATGGGCCTCACCCCGCCGCAGGCCGAAGTGTCGGCGAAGAAGCTCGCCTTCGACGGCATCGATCTTTTGTCCATATCGCCGCGTGAGCGCCGGGCGCTGCGGGGAAACCGCATCGCCATGATCCTGCAGGATCCGAAATATTCGCTCGATCCGGTGATGACCATCGGCCGCCAGATCGTCGAGACGCTGCGCACGCATGAAAAAGTCTCCAAGGCCGAGGCGCGCGAGCGCGCTTTAGCCATGCTGCAGGCGGTGCAGATCCGCGACCCCGCCCGCGTTTTCGACCTTTATCCGCACGAGGTCTCGGGCGGCATGGGCCAGCGCGCCATGATCGCTATGATGCTGGTCACCGGACCCGAACTGATGATCGCCGACGAGCCGACGTCGGCGCTCGACGTCACCGTGCAGCTCGACGTGCTCAAGATCCTCGACAAGCTTGTCGCCGAGCGAGGCATGGGCCTGATCTTCATCTCGCACGACCTGCGCCTGGTCTCCTCCTTCTGCGACCGGGTCGTCGTCATGTATGCCGGCAAGGTCGTCGAACAGATCAAGGCTTCCGAGCTGCGCGATGCCCAGCATCCCTACACGCGCGGCCTGCTCAACTGCATGCCTAGGATCGGTTTCGAGCGCCATCCGCTGCCGGTGCTCGACCGCAAGCCGGAGTGGGCGGCATGACGGCCGCGATCACCATCGAAGGGCTGGAAGTGATCTTCGACCGCTTTCGCGCGCTGAAGGGCGTCAGCCTGGACGTGAGGGAAGGCGAATCCTACGGCCTCGTCGGCGAAAGCGGTTCCGGCAAGTCGACGCTGCTGAGGGCCATCACCGGCCTTGCGCCTGTCGCTTCGGGCACCATCGCCGTCAACGGCAAGAAGCTTGGCAAGACGCGCGACAAGGCCTTCTACCGCGAGGTGCAGATGGTGTTCCAGGACCCTTACGGTTCGCTCCATCCGCGCCAGACGGTCGACCGCCTGCTGCAGGAGCCGCTCGCGATCCACGGCATTGCCGACGGCGAGAAGCGCATCGAGCGTGCGCTGGACGAGGTCGGCCTCGGCAAGGGCTTCCGCTTTCGCTATGCGCACCAACTCTCGGGCGGCCAGCGCCAGCGTGTCGCCATTGCACGTGCGCTGATCCTCGAACCCTCGATCCTTTTGCTCGACGAGCCGACCTCGGCGCTCGACGCCTCGGTGCAGGCGGAGGTGCTGAACCTGCTGGAAGAAGTCCGTCGCCGCCGCAAGCTCACCTTTCTGATGGTCAGCCACGACCTCGCCATCATCACCCATATGTGCGAGCGGCTGATGGTGATGCGGAACGGCGAGGCGGTGGAGACGCTGACCGCGAGCCAACTGATCGGCCATCGTGTCGGCGAGGACTATACGCGTAATTTGCTCAGAGCCAGCGAGGGGTTTGTGAGGGTGTAGCTCTGCAGGTAGCGTTCCGTCACCCCCTCTGTCCTGCGGACATCCCCCCGCAAGGGGGGATCAGCAGTTCTTGCGGTCCGCTCTATATCCTGCAACGTTGGTGATCGGCGAAACCCGCCGAGCGCTCAATCTCCCCCTTGCGGGCGAGATGGCCGGTAGGCCAGAGGAGGCTGGGAAGGATCGCGACGCAACTCATGTTGCCGCCTCTTCTCTCATCGGCAGAGCTTCGTTCTGCACGCCTTTCCTATCCTGCGGCTCCTCGATCCGAAACCATGTCACATAAAGCGCCGGCAGGAACAGCAGGGTGATCGCGGTACCGGCGATGATCCCGCCCATCATCGCGTAGGCCATCGGTCCCCAGAACACTTCGCGCGCGATCGGGATCAGCGCCAGGCTGGCGGCGGCAGCCGTCAACGCGATCGGCCGCATGCGGTGCTCGGTCGCCTCGATCACGGCCGCCCAGCGGTCCTTGCCTTCGGCGACGAGGTGCTCGATCTGCACGATCAGGATGACGGAGTTGCGGATAAGGATGCCGATCAGCGCCAGCACGCCGAGAATGGCGACGAAGCCGAGCGGCGCACCGCTGGGCACCAGAGCCGCCACCACGCCGATCAGCCCGAGTGGCGCCGCCGCCACCACCAGGAACAGGCGCTGGAAGCTCTGCAGCTGCACCATCAGGATGGTCGCCATGATGAACAGCATCAACGGCACCACCGCCGCGATTGGCCCCTGGCTCTTGGCGCTTTCCTCGACTGAGCCTGCGGTTTCCACTGAATAGCCGGGCGGCAGCTTGGCGATGAAGGCGTCGACCGACGGTTTCAGCTCGTTGACGACGGTCGCCGGCAACACGTCGCCGACCAGGCCAGCGCGCACGGTGATCGTCGGCGTCCGGTCACGCCGCCATACGGTTGGCTGTTCGAGGTCGTAGCGGAAATTGGCGACCGCCGCGAGCGGGATCGACTCGCCGTTTCCGGTCGGCAACTGCATGTTCTGCAGCGTCTCGATCGAGCCGCGCTCGGCCTCGCGCGAACGCGCCACGACATTGATGAGATATGTCGCGTCGCGCACCTGCGTGATCGTCGAGCCGCCCACCGTGCTGTTCAGCGCGCCGGCAATGTCGGAAGACGTGATGCCGAGCTGGCGCGCCTTGTCCTGCAGCACGTCGACCCTCAGCACGCGCTGCGGCTCGTTCCAGTCGAAGGTCGGCGCCGCCAGCTTCGGATTGGCCGAGATCACGCCGGCGAATTGCTGCGCGAGCTCCCGCACCGTCTGGATGTCGGGACCGCCGACGCGGTACTGCACCGGCCTGCCGACCGGCGGGCCGAGCTCCAGCAATTTGACGAAGGCATCGGTGCCGACGAACTCCTCGCGCAGCAGCTTCTCCAGCGCCGGCTTCACCCGATTGCGGGCTTCGATGCTCTTGGTGACGATGACGGTCTGGCCGAAATAGGGATTGGCCGGCTGCACGTCATAGGCGAGCACGAAGCGCACGGCGCCCTGGCCGATATAGGAGGAGAAATGGTCGATATCGGGATTGCCGACCAGCGCCCGCTGCTCGAAGCGTTCCATCTGGTCGCGCGTCTCCGTGATCGAGGAGTTTTGCGGCAGGTTCCAGTCGACGATCAACTCCGGCCGGTCGGACGGCGGGAAGAACTGCTGCTGGACGAGGCCGAAGCCGGCGACCGAGGCGGCGAACAGAAGCACCGTCACGATGATGGTCAGCCAATGGCGGCGAACGGAAAAGACAAGCACGCGCCTGAACAGCGCGGTGAAGCGACCGGGCTGGTCGTGATGCTTGGTCTTCATCGTCGCCGGCAGGATGGTGATCCCGAGCAGCGGCGCGAAGAGCACCGCCACGATCCATGACACAAGCAGCGACACCGCGATGACGACGAAGAGCGTGAAGGTGTATTCGCCGGCGGCGCTCGAGTTGAGCCCGATCGGGATGAAGCCGGCGACCGTCACCAGCGTTCCCGTCAACATCGGGAAGGCGGTCGAGGTATAGACATAGGTCGCCGCCTTGCGCAGGTTGTCGCCGATCTCCAGTCGCGCCACCATCATCTCCACCGCGATCATCGCGTCGTCGACCAAAAGGCCGAGCGCGATGATCAGCGCGCCGAGCGAAATGCGCTGCAGCGATATGCCGAGATATTCCATGACCGTGAAGGTGATCGCCAGCACCAGAGGTATCGACAGCGCGACCACGAAGCCTGCGCGCAGCCCGAGACTGATGAAGGACACCGCGAGCACGATCGCGACCGCCTCGAACAGAGCCCGCGTGAAGCCCGAGACCGCCTCCTTGACGATCACCGGCTGGTCGGCAACCAGATGCACGCCGACACCGACCGGCAGATCAGCCAGCACCTTCTGCATCTCCTCGTGCAACGCCTCACCGAATTTCAGCAGATTGGCGTTCGGCTTCATGCCGATGGCAAGGCCGATCGCGTCCTGGCCGTTGAAGCGGAACAGCGCCGTCGGCGGGTCGACGTAGCCGCGCCTGATCGTCGCCACGTCGCTCAGCCGGAAGAAGCGGTCGTCGACGCGCAGGTTGATGGCCCGCAGGCTTTCCTCGGAGGTGAACTGGCCGCCGACGCGCACGCTGATGCGCTCCGGGCCGGTCTCAATGACGCCGGACGGCGTGATTGCGTTCTGCGCCTGCAGGCTGGCGACGATCGCCTGCTGGTTGAGGCCGAGCGCCGCGATCTGGCGCGTCGAGAATTCGAGATAGATGGCCTCGTCCTGCGCGCCGACCAGATCGACCTTGCCGGCATTGGGCACGGTCAGGATCTTGGTCCGCACATCCTCGACATAATCGCGCAATTGGCGCGGCGTCAGCCCGTCGGCGGTGAAGGCATAGATGTTGCCGTAGACGTCGCCGAAGCGGTCGTTGAAGAACGGTCCCTGCACGCCCTGGGGAAACTGCGCCTTGATGTCGTTGATCATATTGCGCACCTGAAGCCAGTTCGGCACGACGTCGCGCGCCTTGGTGGTGTCCTTCAGGTTGACAAAGACGACGGTCTGGCCGGCGGTGGTGATCGATTTGCTGTAGTCGAGGCTGTCGAGCTCCTCGAGCTTCTTCTCGATGCGGTCGGTCACCTGCTGCACCGTCTCGTTGACCGAGGCGCCTGGCCAGTTGGCCTGTATGATCATGGTCTTGATGGTGAAGGCGGGGTCTTCCTCGCGGCCAAGATTGAGATAGGAGGAGATGCCGGCCACCACGAAGACCAGCATGAAATACCAGACCAGCGAACGGTGATTGAGCGCCCAGTCGGAGAGATTGAAGCCCTGCATCAGACCCCGCCCTCCGGCACTTTGACCTTCTGGCCCTCGCTCAGACTGTGGACGCCGGCGGTGACGACGCGCATGCCGGCCTCGAGCCCTCCTGCGACCGTGAAGCTGCCGCCGTTCCTAGAGGCGACCTTGATCTCGCGCGTGCTTACGCTGGAGGATTGCGGATCGACGATCCAGACCTTTTGCGAGCCGTCCCTTTCGAGCAGCGCCGATATCGGCAGCTCGATCGTTGGTTCGACCTTGGTCATGCGCGTTGCGGTAATCGTCGAGCCGAGCCGAAATGCCGTCGGCGGATTCACCAGCGTCAGTCTGACGCGTCGTGTGCGGGTTGCGCCTTCCGATTGCGGCGCGACTTCGCGCAGCTTGGCCCCGGTTTTGATGCTTGGCAAGGACTGCAGGACGATCTCGAAGGGCATGCCGACGGTGAGGTCGCCGGTCAGTTGATCGGGGATGTCGACCACTGCTTCGCGCGGGTCGTTGCGCGCCACTGTGACGACGGTCTGACCGGCCGAAACGGTCTGGCCGACCTCGGCGCCGGTAGCGGTGACGACGCCATCGAAATCGGAGAACAGTCGGGCATAGCCGAGCTGCTCCTGCGACTTTGCCAAAGCGGCATTGGCGCGCTCGACGCCGGCTTCCGCCGCCTGCCGCGCTTGTCTTGCGGCATCGAATGTAGCTTGCGAGATATTGGCCGAGGCGAGCAATTGCCGCTGGCGATCCTCGCTGGCGGCGGCATTGATGAACTGCGCCTGCGCGTTCGACAGATCGGCCTTCGAGGCCTGGACCGCGAGCTCAAGCGCCGTCGGATCGAGCGCCGCGATCGTCGTGCCCTTGGTGACGAGGTCGCCGACCTTGACGTCGCGCGAGACGACGCGGCCGAGCAGGCGGAAGGCAAGGTCGGCGCTGTATTGTGGCTCGACCGAACCGGCGAAGCCGAAGGTCTCGACCGTCTTCGGTTCGACCACCACCGACAGTACCGGTCGGATGACCTCCGGCGGCTGCTCTTCCGAGCGCGAGCAGGCGGCAAGCGCCGCAACGACGAGCAGGAGAGCGAGGTGCAGCCGGCTCATTGGTTTGCCCCTGCCACGTCAACCGTCTGGCCGGGGCTGAGCAACTGCCCGCCGGCAGTGACGACGCTCTGGCCTTCCTGCAAGCCCTTGTTGACGGCAACCACGCCGGAATCGAAGGCGAGCACCTCGACCGGCGCGGGGGTCACCGCCTTGCTCGACGGGTCAAGGATCCAGACGGCGGGCTTGCCGGCGGTCGAGGTCAGCGCCTGCCAGGGCAGCAATATGGCTTTGACTGGCCGGGCGCTAACCGTGCCGATCACCGCTGCACCCAGCGGCATGCCGGCGGGCGTGTCGGGGATGCCGACCTTGACCCGGATCGATCCCGACCGGGTATCGACCGCCGGCGAAATCTCGCGCACCTTGCCGACCGCGCGGACCTGCGGGTCCGACAGAAGCGTGATCGTTACCGCAGGCGAGGGCGGCGTCTCGGCAACCAGCGTCTCTTGCACGTCGAAGACCGCATCGCGGTCGCCGTCTTCGGCGATGGTGAACACGGTCTGCGCCGCCTGAACCACCTGCCCGGCCTCGACTTGGCGCGCCGTGATGACGCCGGCGGCGCCCGCCTTGAGCTCGGTGAAGGACAGGTTGTCCTTGGCATTGGCCAAGGCGCTTTGCGCGGCGTCGACGCTGCCCTGCGCCACTTTCACCGTCTGGTTGGCGGTGTCGAATTCCCGTCTGGTCGTAAAACCCTGCGAAAGCAGCGTCTTTTGCCGCTGGTAAGTGGCCGCGGCCTGGGTGAGTTGCGCCTGTGCGGCGTCGAGATCGGCCTGGGCCGAACGCAGGTCCGCTTCCTGCTCCTGCGGCTCGATGCGGGCAAGCACCGCGCCCTGGGCGACATGCTGGCCGACATCGACCAGCCGCTCGGCGACCCGGCCGCCGATGCGGAATGACAGATTGGTGAGCGTGCGAGCCGCGATCACCCCGGTCATCGAGGTTCGCGGCGCGTAGTCGGCGAGCGCAACCGTCTGCGCCGTTACCATCACCGGCAATTTCTTTTCCGCCGCTTGCTGCTTCTGGCAGCCGGACATCGAAATCGCCGCGCTGGCGCAGGCCAGCAGCAAAAAGATTTTTGAACGACAAAGAAAGAGAAGCGGCGAAGACGGCAAGGCGGACGATGTCGCGTTCCTGCTCATGGTTCCCCTCAACCCGTGGGAGCCGCTCCTGACGGCCGCACGTCGCGGATAAAATGAGATTAATCGATCGGCGGGAAAAGGAAACCATTTCCGCGGCGCCCGTCATCACTCTGGTTAAGACCGCCACCGCCAGGCCCAATGGACTGGGCCAATGTGCCGACTTGAGGAAAACGTGAAATAAGGTCAGAAGGGTTTCGATCAACGGAACGGGTGCGATCCTGACGAGGGACGGCCCGATGAGGAACGCGATGAAGAATTCAGCCATTTCCGAACGCAAGAACCAGTCGATCTCGCGCGGTGTCGGCATGACGACGCAGATCTATGCCGATCGCGCCGAGAATTCGGAAATCTGGGATGTCGAAGGCCGCCGCTATATCGACTTCTCGTCGGGCATCGCCGTGGTCAACACCGGCCATCGCCATCCGAAAGTGATCGAGGCGGTCAAGGCGCAGCTCGACCGTTTCACCCACACCTGCCACCAGGTCGTGCCGTATGAGAGCTATGTGCATCTCGCCGAGCGCCTGAACGGCATGCTTCCCGGCAAGTTCGACAAGAAGACGATCTTCGTCACCACCGGCGCCGAGGCGGTCGAGAACGCCATCAAGATCGCGCGCAACGCCACCGGCCGCCAGGCGGTCATCGCCTTTTCCGGCGGCTTCCACGGTCGCACCTTCATGGGCATGGCGCTGACCGGCAAGGTCGTGCCCTACAAGGTCGGCTTCGGCGCCATGCCGGCCGATGTCTTCCACGCCCCGTTCCCTGTTGCGCTGCACGGCGTCTCGGTCGCGGATTCGCTTGCCGCGCTCGACAAGCTGTTCAAGGCCGATGTCGATCCGGGCCGCGTTGCCGCCATCATCGTCGAGCCGGTTCAGGGTGAGGGCGGCTTCTATGAAGCGCCACGCGACTTCATGACCGCACTGCGCAATATCTGCGACCAGCATGGCATCCTGTTGATAGCGGACGAGGTGCAGACCGGCTTTGCCCGCACCGGCAAGATGTTCGCCATGGAGCATCATGACGTTGCGCCCGACCTTACCACCATGGCCAAGAGCCTTGCCGGCGGCTTCCCGCTCTCGGCGGTCACCGGCCGCGCCGAGATCATGGACGCGCCCGGTCCTGGCGGTCTCGGCGGCACCTATGGCGGCAGCCCGATCGGCGTCGCTGCGGCCCATGCGGTGCTTGACGTCATCGACGAGGAAAAACTCTGCGACCGCGCCAATGCGCTCGGAGCCCGTCTGAAGCAGCGGTTGGTGTCGATCCGCGAGGACGTGCCGGAGATGGTCGACATCCGCGGCCCGGGCTTCATGAACGCCGTCGAGTTCAACGACGTGAGGAAGGGCCTGCCCTCGGCGGAGTTCGCCAACGCGGTCAGGTTGAAGGCGCTGGACAAGGGCCTCATCCTGCTCACCTGCGGCGTCTACGGCAACGTCATCCGCTTCCTGTCGCCGATCACTATTCAGGACGGCGTCATGACCGAGGCGCTGGATATCCTGGAAAGCTCGATCCGCGAAGCGCGGGCGGCCTAACCGGCGGCTCTTGCCGGCTCGCTTTCGCTGAAGGCCGCAAGCGCCGCCTTCAGCGCATCCGGCCCGCCTGCCACCGTCTGCGGCGTCGGCGAGAAGCCGGCGCCCAGCATCTTGCGGCCAAGCATATGGTCGGCCGGGCGGTTGACGGATTCGATGCCGAGCAGCCGGCTGCCGGCATAGTGGTAGATCGAGAACTTGTTCTCGGCGAGATCGCCCAGCACCACATGGTGATCGCCGCCTTGCGTCAACCCCACCATCTGCAGCTTCATGTCGCCGATATCCGACCAGAACCACGGCACCGCCGTGAACGGCTCGGCATGGCCGAGGATGGTGCGGGCGGCGAGCCTTGCCTGGTCGGTGGCGTTCTGCACGGATTCCAGCCGCACGTCGCCGCCGGTGAACCAATGGCGATAGGAGGCCGCGTCGCCGATGGCGAGGATTTCGGGAAGCGAGCTTTGCATATGCTGGTCGACGCGGATGCCGTTGCCGATGGCCAGGCCGGCGGCCTCCGCCAGTTCGACATTGGGCACCACACCGATGCCGATGATCACCATCTGCGCCGGCAGGCGTTCGCCGCCGGACGTGATCGCGGCCGATACGCGGCCATTGTCGCCTTCGAGACGGGCAATGGTGGTGCCGGTGAGCACGCGCACGCCGATCGCTTCCAGGCGCTGGCGCACATGGGCGGCGATGACCGGCGCCACGGCTCGGCCGAGCAGTCGGTCGACGGCCTCGACCACGGTGACGTTGCGGCCGGCGGCCCTCAGCGTCGCCGCGATCTCCAGCCCGATGAAGCCGCCGCCGAGAATGACCACGTCCTCGCTCTGCGCGCTGAGCTCGCGGATCAGGCGCGCATCGGCCAGCGAGCGCAACGAAACCACGCCGGCAAGGCCGGCGCCGTCGAGCTTGAGCAGACGCGGCCGCGAGCCGGTCGCGAGCACCAGCCGGTCGAAGCCGAGCTTTCCACCGCCTGCGATATTCAACCGGCCCGCGCGGGCATCGATGCTGTCGATGCGCGCGCCCGGCCGGTAATCGATGCTGTTGCCCGAATAGAAGGCTTCGCCGCGCAAGAGCTGCGGCTTGGCCTCGGCGTCCTTGATGAAGGTCTTGGACAGCGGCGGCTTGTGATAGGGCAGTTCCTTCTCGTCGCCGATCAGGACAACTGGTCCGTCGTAGCCCTCTTCGCGCAGGCTGGCGGCGGCCTGCACGCCGGCATGGCCCGCACCGACAATCACAATCCCGTTCGTCATCGCAATCCTTTTTTGTTTGCAAATCTAGGCTCTTGCGCCAGGTGGCGATTGTCTGCCACCGCCGCAAGAGCCGCGGATCGGGTCGCACCCAGAATGGCTCTCTGTCAATCGGGCCAGCGAGGTCGTGCTGGGCTTAAAGTTGATATTTGTAGTTTAGAATAATTCTAAATTATTGTTTCGATTGAATTTTTTCTGTCGCGCCAGTTGACTCCCGGCCTCTCCGTCGCTTTATGGAGAGCCGCGCGCAAAGCGCATTCCTTTGATGTCTGGGCCTTGAACCCTTTCGATTGGAGGCAAGTGGGTGACTTTTTATCGCGAACCGCGCATCGGCGCGGCCACCATTTTTACCGGCATGCTCATGCCTCGGCGCGGGTGGGCGCCTTTATTGAATTTCCAAAGAACCGGAGAAGGATAATGACGGCACGTAATGGCGGCAGGCTGGCTGCGATCTGCGCCACGGCTGCGCTCACGGCGGCGGTGTTCGTGTTGCCGGCGAAAGCCGAGACCGACGCGAAGGCGGTGATCAAGACCTATGCCGACATCGCTTTGGCCAAATATGAGGATTCGCTGACCACCGCGCAGGCGCTGGACAAAGCCGTCGACGCGCTCATCGCCAGCCCCTCGGCCGATACGTTGAACGCCGCACGTGAAGCCTGGAAGGCGGCGCGCATTCCTTACCAGCAGACCGAGGTCTACCGCTTCGGCAACAAAATCGTCGACGACTGGGAAGGCAAGGTGAATTCCTGGCCGCTGGATGAGGGCCTCATCGACTATGTCGCCAAGAGCTACGGCACCGAGTCGGATGAGAACGCGCTCTACACGGCCAACGTCATCGCCAATAAGGAAATCGAGATCAACGGCAAGAAGGTCGATGCCTCGAAGCTGACGCCCGAATTCCTTTCGGGCACGCTGCAGGAGGCCGGCGGCGTCGAAGCCAACGTCGCGACCGGCTATCACGCCATCGAATTCCTCCTCTGGGGCCAGGACCTGCACGGCACCGGTCCGGGCGCCGGCGAACGGCCCTATACGGATTACGACCTCAAGAACTGCACGGGCGGCAATTGCGACCGCCGCGCCGAATATCTGAAATCGGCGAGCGACCTCCTTGTATCCGATCTGCAGGAAATGGTCGACAATTGGAAGGAAGACGGCGCCGCGCGCAAGAATCTCATCGACGGCGACGCGAATGCCGGCATCTCCACCATCGTCACCGGCATGGGCTCGCTCTCCTATGGCGAGCTCGCCGGCGAGCGCATGAAGCTCGGCCTTTTGCTGCACGATCCGGAGGAGGAGCACGACTGCTTCTCCGACAACACCTACATCTCGCATCTCTATGACGCGGTCGGCATCCGCGATGCCTACCATGCCAGCTACAAGCGGCTCGACGGCTCCATTGTTTCGGGTCCGTCCGTGTCCGACATGGTGAAGGCCGCCGATCCGGCGATCGACAAGGAACTGTCGGGCAAGCTCGACGCCAGCGTCGCCAAGATGGAGGCCATCCAGGCGCGTGCTCTTGCCGGCGAGGCCTATGATCAGCAGATCGCCGAGGGCAACGCGCAAGGCAACGCCACCGTGCAGGCGGCGATCGATGCCCTGATTGACCAGACTAAGTCGATCGAGCGCGCCGTCGGATCGCTCAAGCTGAACCAGATCGCTTTCGAGGGCTCCGACAGCCTCGACGCGCCGGACAAGGTGTTCAAGTAAGTTTAGACGTTCGTACCAGCCAAGCGGCGCCGGACCGACGCCGTCAGCCAGAGCAAACAGATGCTGATCTGCCATTGCAACATCATCACCGAGAAGGAGATCGAGCAGACGATCGTAGGCCTGCTGGACGAGGATCCCTGGCAGCTGATCGTGCCCGCGAAAGTCTATCACGCGATGCGCAAGCGCGGTCGCTGTTGCGGCTGTTTCCCAAATGTGGTGGAAACGATCATTCGGGTCACCGAGAACTACCACGCCCGCTCGGAGATTGGGGGCGTGGACATCGTTTCACATCTGGATCGCGTGAGAGGCTTGCGCGGCCAATACGGGAGCAGAACCCATGAAAGGCGAACCGCAGGTCATCGAGCGGCTTAACGAGGCCCTGTTTCTGGAGCTTGGAGCCGTCAACCAGTACTGGGTGCATTATCGCTTGCTCGAGGATTGGGGCTACACCAAGCTGGCAAAGAAGGAGCGGGCGGAATCGATCGAGGAAATGCATCACGCCGACCGGCTGATCGCGCGCATCATCTTCCTCGAAGGGCACCCGAACCTGCAATCCGTCGCACCGCTGCGCATCGGCCAGAACGTCAAGGAAGTGCTCGAATCCGATCTCGCCGGCGAATATGACGCGCGCACGGCCTACAAGCACTCGCGCGAGATCTGCCACGACGCCGGCGACTTCGTTTCGATGAAGCTGTTCGAAGACCTTCTGACCGACGAGGAAGGACATATCGACTTCCTTGAAACGCAGCTCGATCTGCTCGCCTCCATCGGCGAGGAGAAATACGGCCTGCTCAATGCCGACTCGGCCAACGAGGCGGAGTAAGGACATGCGGGAATGCGGCGCCCCGTAGATTTTTCGCGCCGCGCGCGGCAGGCCGGGATTCACGGCTTGCCGCTCCAGAGAACCCCCCGGCACCGGATTGGTCGTGGGGCTTTGCTTCTGCTGGCGATCATGCTTTCCGCGTCCGCCCTGGCTGATGAGCCCGCCGCCCTGCCGACAAGCCGCACCGATCTGGCGCCGAAGGATCAGGCGCGGGTTTTGGCCGTGACCAGGCCGACGACCGACTTCACCAGGCCGGAGCCGTTCGAGCTGATGCAGGGCGGTGCCGGCACGTCGCGCAAGGACGTCAATCGCGACGCCTTCTCGCAGTCCTCCGCCAATATCACCTTCGAGGAGGAGGGCAATTTCAAGCTCGGCAACGCGCTTTTTCGCAAGAACTGGGTGTCGTCGCCGTCTTCGACCCAGGCTTCGGACGGTCTAGGCCCACTCTTCAACGAGCGCGCCTGCCAGAACTGCCATCTGAAGGACGGCCGCGGCCGTCCGCCGGAGGGAGATACCGGATCGACCTCGATGTTTCTCCGGCTCGCGCGCGACGCTGGCAGCGCCGAGGAAAAGGCCGCACTCGCTGGCCACAAGGTGCTGAACTTCCCCGATCCGGTCTATGGCGCGCAACTGCAGGACCTTGCCGTCCCAGGCCTCAAAGGCGAGGGCCGGATGCGCGTCGATTACCAGGAGCAAAAAGTGACGCTCGGCGACGGCGCCGTCGTTTCGCTGCGCAAGCCGAGCTATTCGGTCGAAAATCTCGGCTACGGTCCGCTCGATCCGCGCACCACGCTGTCGCCGCGCCTGACGCCGCCGATGATCGGGCTCGGCCTGATCGAGCAGATCGCGCCGGCCGATATCCTTGCCCATGCCGATCCGGACGACCGCGACGGCGACGGCATTTCGGGCCGGCCGAACATCGTACGCGACGAGCTGAGCGGCCAGGTGACCCTGGGCCGCTTCGGTTGGAAGGCGCAGACCGCCTCGATCCGCCAGCAGGCGGCCGATGCCTTCGCGGGCGATATCGGCATCTCTACCCCGGAAATGCCGAAACACTGGGGCGATTGCACCAAAGCGCAGGCGGATTGCCTTGCCATGCCGAACGGCGTGCAGCAGCGTCTCGGCACTGCCGAAGCGCCGCCACCGGTGATGGATCTCGTCACCTTCTATTCGCAGAACCTGGCCGTGCCGGCGCGACGCGATCTCGACAGGCCTGACGTGCTTGCCGGCAAGAAGCAGTTCTACGAGATGGGCTGCGTTGCCTGCCACACGCCGAAATTCGTCACCATGCGCGGCACGCCCGACAAGGCGCAGGCCTTCCAGCTGATCTGGCCCTATTCCGACTTCCTGCTGCACGACATGGGCGAGGGCCTCGCTGACGGGCAACGCGTTGGCGAAGCCACGGGGAGCGAATGGCGCACCCCGCCCCTCTGGGGTATCGGGCTTACCACGACGGTCAACGGCAATGCCTTCTATCTGCATGACGGCCGCGCCCGAACGCTTGCCGAGGCGATCCTGTGGCATGGCGGCGAGGGCCGGAAGGCGCGCGACCGCTTTGCCGATGCTGCCGTGGCCGATCGTGAGGCGCTGATCAAATTCCTGGAGTCACTCTGATGTCGAAACGCCTGGCCGCCGCGCTTGTTCTTCCGCTTCTTCTTGCGGCTGTCCTGCCGGCATCGGCCGCGGTCAAGGCCTCCGATGTCATCGGCCGCGCGATCGACGGTTTCGTCCGCCCCGCCTATGCCAGCCTCGACGAGCATGCGGCGGGCCTGACCAAGGCAATGCACCAGCTTTGCGAAACGCCCTCCAAAGAGAATCTCGAAGCGGCGCGCTCGGCGTTTTCAGGCACTGTGGAGGCCTGGTCGGTGGCCGAGATCATCGCCTTCGGGCCGATCAAGGAGAACAACCGGCTGGAACGCATGCTCTATTGGCCGGACCGCAAGAGCATCGGCCTGAGGCAAGTCCAGGTCACACTGGCATCAAAGGATCCGTCGGCCACCGATCCGGTGCAATTGGCGCAAAAGAGCGTCGCTATGCAGGGCCTCGGCGCCCTCGAATATGTGCTCTACGGCGACGGCGCCGAAACGCTTGTCGGGAAAGACGATCCTTACCGCTGCGCCTATGGCGCGGCTGTCGCGGGTAACGTCGAAACCATGGCCGGCGAGGTGCGCGACGCCTGGAACAAACCGGACGGTTTCGCGTCGCTCTGGGCCAATCCGGGATCGAAAAACCCGCTCTACCGCGACGGCAACGAAGCGGTGACGGAACTGGTCGGCGTCTTCATCAACGAGCTGGAGATGATCCGCGACGTGCGGCTCAAGGGCTTTCTCGGCGCCAAGCCCCACGCCGACAAGCCGAAGCAGGCGATCTACTGGCGCTCGCAGAACACGACGGCCTCGCTGGCCGGAAATCTCTCCGGCGTCGACCAGCTGTTCCAGGCCTCGAAGCTTGGCGACGCGCTGCCAGCCGATGCGCAATGGATGGCCGAGTCCATCCACATCCAGCTCACCAACGGCGTGACAACCGCGAAATCGGTCGCCGGACCGATCGACAAGGCCCTTGCCGATCCGGCGCTACGCGACAAGCTCGAGCATTTCGCGCTGATCACCTCCAGCCTGTCGACCTTGATCGGCACCCGGATGACCGCCGAGTTCGGCCTGACTGCGGGCTTCTCGTCGCTGGATGGGGATTGATACCATGCGAACGGCTCTTATCGACCGCCGCGATTTCCTGCGGGCCGCGGGCGCGGGCTTCGCCGCCGCCATGGCGCCGCGCGCCTGGGCCGACACGCTTGCCGCGGACGCCGTCTTTGCCACGGCCTTCGTCAAGCGCGACGGCAGCTTCGGCGCCGCCGTGCTCTCCGAGGCAGGAAAAATCCTGCACACGGTCGATCTGCCGGATCGCGGCCATGACGTCACCTTCGATCCGGTTTCGAAGCGCTCGGTGGTTTTCGCCCGCCAGCCCGGCACCTTCGCCGTGGTCTTCGACCATGCCGGCCGCGACAAGCCATTGACCATCGCCAGCATCGCCGGCCGGCATTTCTTCGGCCACGGCGTGTTCTCGCCCGACGGCGCTCTGCTCTATGCGACCGAAAACGACTTCGACAACGCGGCAGGCGTCGTCGGCGTCTATGACGCGAAAGCAAAGTTCCGCCGCGTCGGCGAATTCCCGACTTACGGCGTGGGTCCGCATGAGCTGCTCCTGCTCGGCGACGGCCGCACCTTAGCCATCGCCAATGGCGGCATCGAGACCCATCCCGACTACGGCCGCGCCGAACTCAACATCGCGACGATGAAGCCCTCCTACACGCTGGTCGACCGCGTCACCGGCGACCTCATTGAAAAGCACGAATTGCCGCCGGCGCTGCATCAGCTTTCGATCCGCCACATGGATCGCGACCAGACGGGCACCGTCTGGTTCGGCTGCCAGTATCGCGGGCCGGCGACGGACCGCCCGGCGCTGGTCGGCCGCGCAGCGCGCGGCAAGGAGCTCGAGCTGCTGGAGATGCCGCAGGATGTGCTCTCCGGCTTCCGCCATTATATCGGCTCGGTCGCCGCCAATGCGGCGACCGGCACGGTCGCCGTCACTTCGCCGGAGGGCAATTCGCTGGCCGTCCTCGACGCCGCCAGCGGACGCGTGGTCGCGACCAGATCGCTGGTCGAGGTCTGCGGCCTCGCGCCCGACGGCGCCGGCTTCATGGCGACGACCGGCGCCGGCGAGATCGTCGGCGGCGCCGGCACCACCCGCTCCGAGCCGGACTATGTCTGGGACAACCACATGCTGCGCATTGTCGCGACGGCGTGATCGCCGCGTAGAAGCAAAGCCGCTTAACATTTCTCGACCCTGGCCCTTGCGGCGGCGGCTTATGCCGGGCAGAGGGTGTTTCGATTCAGTTCCTTAACCGGCCTGTGAAGCTGCCCGAATGAAGCCGCCCGTATGAAGCTGCTCGCCATCGATTGCGCCGCCAATCTCTGCGCCGCTTGCGTCTATGACGCGGGCGCGGGGATGGAGCTTGGCCGCGAGGTGCGCGATCTCGGCAAAGGCCATGCCGAGCATCTGATGGCCGTCATAGAGACGGCCCTGCAGATCGGCGGGACCGGTTACCCCGACCTCAACGCCGTTGCCGTCTCGATCGGGCCGGGCTCCTTCACCGGCCTGCGCGTCGGCGTCTCGACAGCGCGCGGCCTGGCCTTGGCGCTGAAAATCCCGGCGATCGGGGTGACGACGTTGGAAGCCCTGGCGGCGGAGGGGGCGAACGCCTTTCCCGGGCGCGCGGTGCTTGCCGCGCTCGACGCCGGCCGCGAGGAAATCCATGCCGCGCTCTATGATGGAACGTTAGCTGAAGCTTACGGACCTTCCGTGGTCACGCTTTCCGAGGCGGCGACCATGGCCATCGACGCCGAAGCGGTCCTGGTCGGCACCGCCGCGCCGCTCGTTGCCCAGGCGGCGGGTCGTGCCTTCGATATCGGTCCGGTAGCTGCCACCGCCGACATCGCAACCTATGCCCGGCTGGCCGCCGCCAAGCGACCCGGCGAGAAGCCGAAGCCGCTTTATCTGCGTGGCGCGGACGCCAAGCCACAGGCGGGTTTCATTCTGCCAAGGCAGGACAAGGGAAACGACGCCTGATGCGCATACCGTTCTTTCAGCCGCGCCGCAGGGACTATGCCTTGGAACCGCTCACGGTTGCCGACAGCGCCGCCATCTCGGTGCTGCACCGCGAGGATTTCGTGCGGCCCTGGACCGACGGCGAGTTTGCGGCACTGCTCGAGCAGGATACGGTATTCGGCTATGCGGCGCGCGAAACCGGTCAAGGCGCCAAGCCGCCGGTCGGCTTCGTGCTGGCGCGGCTCGCGGCCGGCGAGGGCGAAATCCTGACCGTGGCTGTCGCCCGCAGCCATCGCCGCCAGGGCCTTGGCTGGCAGTTGATGGACGCGGTGCTGCGCGAATTGCATGCTCAACGCGCGGAAGCGCTCTTCCTCGAGGTCGACGAGACCAATGCGCCGGCGATCGGGCTTTACCGCAGGCTTGGCTTCATCCAGGTCGGTCATCGGCCGAACTACTACCGTTCGACCGAGCACGGCCCGACCGGCGCGCTTGTCATGCGCCGCGATCTTCGCTAGCCAATCCGCGCGATAGGGCATGATCCCGAAAAGTGGAACCGGTTTTCGGAAAAGATCATGCTCTACAAAGAGTTAGATCAGGATGACAATTCAACGAAACGTCATCCTGCTCTAGGCGGGGAGCGAATGATCAAGAAATTGCGGATTTTCCTGGCGCTCTTCTATGTCGTCGTCTGTTCGCTTGTGCTGGTGCCGCTGCAGATCCTGTCGATGAAGACAGGGCTCTGGCCCGAAACCTTCATCCTGAGGATATGGCACCGCATGATCCTCCAGGCGCTAGGCATGCGGGTGCATGTGAAGGGCGCGCTGGCCAGGGAACGCCCGCTGCTTGTGGCGGCCAACCACATTTCCTGGACCGATATCATGGTGCTCGGCTCCTTCGTCGATGTGAAGTTCATCGCCAGGGCCGATATGGAAGGCTGGCCGCTGATCGGCATGCTGTCCAAGCTGCAGCGCACCGTCTTCATCGAACGCGAGCGCAAGCGCACCTCCGGCGACCAGGCAAGCGAGATCGCCAAAAGGATGGCAAAAGGCGACGCCATGGTGCTGTTCGCCGAAGGCTCGACCGGCGACGGCAACCTCGTTCTGCCGTTCAAGAGCACACTCTTCGGCGCGGCCTCGATGGCGATCTCGGAAGGCGCGGCGGAGCAAGTCTTCATCCAGCCCGTGGCGATCGCCTATACGCGCCTGCATGGCATGCCGATGGGCCGCCGCCATCGACCGATGACCGCCTGGATCGGCGACCAGGATCTGATGCCGCATCTCAAAACCCTGCTTACCGAAGGCGCGATCGATGCCGAGGTGCATTTCGGCGCGCCGGTGCCGTTCTCCAAGGGTTCGAACCGCAAGGAAACGGCAAGGCTGATGGAAGCCAAGGTGCGCGAGATGATGCAGGCCGCGCTCGCCGATCCGCGCCCCAGTCGTCAGCGTATCGGCTGAAAGCCGGACGCGCGGCGCCGCAACCTGCCAGAATCGTCTGTTTTTTGTCACGGAAAGGCGCTAGAAGCCGCCCGATGGAATTGAACACGATTGAAAGCCACGACATCGGCGCTGCGGCCGAGCACACGGCCAGCACTAACCGGACGGCGAAAAAGGTCTTCGTCAAGACCTATGGCTGCCAGATGAATGTCTACGATTCCCAGCGCATGACCGATGCGCTGGCAGCCGACGGCTATGTCGCCACGGACGCCGTCGAAGACGCCGATCTGGTGCTGCTCAACACCTGCCATATCCGCGAAAAGGCGGCGGAAAAGGTCTATTCCGAGCTTGGCCGCATCCGCGACATGAAGGCCGAGCGCGCCGCGGCCGGCCGCGAGCTCCTGATCGGCGTCGCCGGCTGCGTGGCGCAGGCCGAGGGCGCCGAGATCATCCGCCGTGCGCCTGCGGTCGATCTGGTAATCGGTCCGCAAACCTATCACCGGCTGCCCGACGTGCTGGCGCGGGTCCGTGGCGGCGAGAAGATCGTCGAGACCGAATACGCCATCGAGGACAAGTTCGAGCATCTGCCGCAGCCGAAGCGCGCCGAGCTTGCCAGGCGCGGCGTCACCGCTTTCCTCACGGTTCAGGAAGGTTGCGACAAGTTCTGCACCTTCTGCGTAGTACCTTACACGCGCGGCTCCGAGGTCTCGCGCCCGGTGGCGCAGATCGTCGCCGAGGCCGAGCGCCTGGCCGAGGCCGGCGTGCGCGAGGTGACCCTACTCGGCCAGAACGTCAACGCCTGGCACGGCGTCGGCGAAAACGGCGAGGAATGGGGCCTCGGCCGCCTGCTGTTCCGGCTTGCGGAAATCCCCGGCCTAGCTCGGCTGCGCTACACCACCAGCCATCCGCGCGACATGGATGACGAATTGATCGCCGCGCATCGTGACCTGCCCGCCTTGATGCCCTATCTGCATTTACCGGTGCAATCGGGATCCGACCGGATTTTGAAGGCAATGAACCGCAGGCACACGGCACGTGACTATCTGGCGCTGATCGAGCGCATCCGCGCCGCCCGCCCTGACATCGCCATGTCCGGCGACTTCATCGTCGGCTTCCCCGGCGAGACTGACGAAGATTTCGAGGCGACGCTGAAGCTGGTGCGCGAGGTGAACTACGCCGCCTGCTTTTCGTTCAAATATTCGCCGCGGCCCGGCACGCCGGGCGCCGAGATGGACGGGCACCTCGCCGAGGCGGTGAAGGACGAGCGGTTGCAGCGCCTGCAGGCGCTGATCAACGAGCAGCAACGGAATTTCATCGCCGGCCTGGTCGGCCGCACCGTCAGCACGCTGATCGAGAAGCCCGGCCGCCATGCCGGCCAGATCGTCGGCCGCTCGCCTTGGCTGAACCCGGTTATTGTTGACGACAAGGCCGGTGGAATCGGTGACATTATTGACGTAAGAATCACGAAGACAGGCCCCAACAGCCTGTTCGCCGAGTTGGCCTGATGCATGTCGCCCAAAAGTGCCCGCGGTTTAGGGCAACGACACGCATAGCCGCAAGCCTCGGCAGATGAGGAGAGACGGTTGAGCGCTGCCGAACTGAAGAATCCGCCCCAGAACCAGGCGACCGGGGCTTCCGACATGGCGCACATCGTACTGACCTTCGACAATAACAAGCTTGCCAGCGCCCTTTATGGTCAGTTCGACGAGAATCTGGCCCGGCTCGAGCAGAAGCTCGGCGTGGACATCCGTTCGCGCGGCAACCAGCTCGCGATCAAGGGCTCGGCTTCGGCCGCCGAACAGGCGCGCCGCGCGCTGGATACCCTCTATGGCATCCTGCAGAAGGGCGCCGACATCGGCCAGTCGGATGTCGACGGTGCCGTGCGCATGGCGATTGCCGCCGACGACCAGCTAACGCTGCCGACCCTGGAGCGCAAGGGCAAGGTCTCGGCCGCCCAGATCTCGACCCGCAAGAAGACGATCTATGCCCGTTCGCTGACGCAGGACGCCTATATGCGGGCGCTGGAGCGCTCGGAAATGGTCTTCGGCATCGGCCCGGCTGGTACCGGCAAGACCTATCTGGCGGTCGCGCATGCGGCGATGCTGCTCGAACGCGGCATGGTAGAGCGCATCGTGCTGTCGCGCCCGGCGGTCGAGGCCGGCGAGCGGCTTGGCTTCCTGCCCGGCGACATGAAGGAGAAGGTCGACCCGTATCTCAGACCTCTCTACGACGCGCTCTACGACATGATGCCGGCCGACAAGGTTGAGCGGGCGATCGCAGCCGAGGTCATCGAGATCGCGCCACTGGCCTTCATGCGCGGCCGCACGCTGGCGCATGCCGCTGTGATCCTCGATGAGGCGCAGAACACCACGCAGATGCAGATGAAGATGTTCCTGACCCGTCTCGGCGAGAACTCGCGCATGATCGTCACCGGCGATCCGAGCCAGATCGACCTGCCGCCCAACACCAAGTCGGGACTTGTCGAGGCGCTGCGCATCCTCGACGGCGTGCCTGGCATCGTCACCGTCCGCTTCAACGAGGGCGACGTGGTGCGCCACCCGCTGGTGGCCGAGATCGTCAAGGCCTACGATCGCGACGGCAAGCTGGCGCGAGGTCTCGGCGCCGAAAGCTAGAGCATGATCCCGAACCGAAGGACCGCGTCAGCGAAAATGTGCGCGGTTTTCGGGAAAGATCATGCTCAAAACAAAGATAGCCCTATGGCTCAAAATCCGGAATTTGGCGGCGAAACGCCGGTCGATATCGATGTCTTCGTCGAGGCCGGCGATTGGCCTGCGGAAGGCGAATTGACGCGTCTCGTCGATCGCGCCGTTGCGGCCGCCTTTGCCGAGACTGGCGCGGGCGGCGCTTCCGAGCTTAGCGTCGTTTTTTCCGACGATGCCCATATCCGGGCGCTCAACGCCGAGTGGCGCGGCAAGGACAAGCCCACCAACGTCTTGTCTTTCCCGGCTTTTTCCTTCCCTAAAGGCGGCAAGCTGCCGCCGATGCTGGGCGATATCGTGCTCGCCTCCGAGACGGTGGCACGCGAGGCCGCCCTGGAAGACAAGCCGGTCGAGAACCATATCACCCATCTCGTCATCCATGGCCTGCTACATCTTTTGGGCCATGATCACGAGACCGACGCCGAGGCGGAGGAGATGGAGGCGATCGAGCGCGCGGCGCTTGCGAGACTTGCCATTCCCGATCCCTACGCGTAACAAAAAAGCTCAATTGACCTGATGGCGATGAACGACACACCAGAGACTGCCGCCCGCCCGGACGCCGGCAGTGCTGCCAAGCCTTCCGAAAAGACGGAAGAGGGCTCAAGTCCGAGTATTCCCACCGGCAGCGCGGCCGCCGAGCCGACGCATGCCGGTCCTTCCCTCTTCGACCGCGTGCTCGGCCTGTTTCGGCACCGCAACGGCACCAGCCTGCGCGAGGAGATCGCCGGCGCGCTTGCCGAAACGGCGACCGATGCCGAATCCTTCTCGCCCGGCGAACGCGCCATGCTCAACAACATCCTGCGCCTGCGCGAAGTGCGGGTCGAGGATGTCATGGTGCCGCGTGCCGATATCGAGGCGGTCGAGATCAACACCACCCTTGGCGACCTGCTCGGTCTTTTCGAGCAGTCCGGCCATTCGCGCATGCCGGTCTATTCGGAGACGCTCGACGATCCGCGCGGCATGGTCCACATCCGCGACGTGCTCGCCCATATCACCAAGGTCGCCCGCGTCAGGAAGGGCCGCACCAGGGCGAAGGCGCCGGCGACGACGGCGCTCGACCTCTCGCAGGTCGATCTCGCGCGCACCATCGGCGATCTCAATCTGATCCGCCAGGTGCTGTTCGTGCCGCCCTCGATGCTCGCCTCCGACCTGATGGGCCGCATGCAGACGACGCGCACGCAGATGGCGCTGGTCATCGACGAATATGGCGGCACCGACGGCCTCGCCTCGCTGGAAGACATCGTCGAGATGGTGGTCGGCGACATCGAGGACGAGCACGACGACGACGAGCCGATGATCACGCAGGCCGGCGACGGCGTCTTCGTCGTCGACGGCAAGGCCGAGATCGACGAGGTTGCCAAGATGATCGGCGGAGATTTCGCCGCCGGCGAGCATGGCGAATATGTCGACACAATCGGTGGCATGATCTTCAACACGCTCGGCCGCGTCCCCGCCAGGGGCGAAGTCGTGCAGGCCATTCCCGGCTTCGAATTCCATGTGCTCGATGCCGACCCGCGCCGCGTCAAGCGCGTGCGCATCGTGCAGAGCCAGAAGGGCGAGCGGCAGCGCCGCCGCGCGGCCCGCGCCGAGCAGGCCTGAGCCTGTTCGCCTGATGCCGATGGACGATCCCTTCAAGCACGCTACCTTTGGTTCGGGCGTCTTCTACCGGGATCCGCGCGCTGCTTTGGCGTGGCTGCAGGCGGCCTTCGGCTTCGAGCCGAGCATGCTGGTGAGCGATGCCGACGGCCGGCTCGTGCATGCCGAAATGCGTTTCGGCGACGGCTACATCATCGTCGATTCCGAATGGGATGAGCGTGTCGCCAGTCCGACTTCCGTTGGCGGCAGGAACACGCAAGCCGTCTATATCCGTTTGCAGCAAGACCTTGACGCTCATTGCGAGCAGGCGCGCGCGGCACGCGCGGAGATCGTCGAGGAGCCCGCCGATCATTTCTACGGCGAGCGCCAATATCGCGCCCGCGACCCCGAAGGCCATGTCTGGACATTCACCCGCACCATGCGTTCGTGCCCAAAGACGAGGCAGAGCGACTGAGCGGCCTGCGCATCGAAGGCTGGCATAGATAGGGGGACCGCATCAGGTGGCGTTTATCCGGGTTTGGATCGGGCGATGCAGCCTGTTAAATCTCTAGCTCCCTGATTCGCGCGACTTGGGAAGCTTGATGCAGCGCTTTGCCGGCCGGATAATTCTGCTGTGGGGGTGGCGGCGGGCGCTGGTGGCGTTTGCCGCCGGAGCGCTGGCGGTGCTCGCCCAGGCGCCTTACGACTTTTTCGCCGTCTGCTTCGTTTCGTTTCCGGTGCTCGTCTGGCTGCTCGACGGCGCCACCAGCGAGGCTTCCGACGGCTGGCTCAAGCGCCTGAGGCCGGCTTTCGCCACCGGCTGGTGGTTCGGCTTCGGCTACTTCCTCGCCGGCCTCTGGTGGATCGGTCAGGCATTGCTGGTCGAGGCAGACAGCTTTGCCTGGGCCTTGCCCTTTGCCGTGGTCGGTATCCCCTTTGCGCTCGCTTTTTTCTATGGCTTTGCGACGGTCGTGGCGCGGCTGTTCTGGAGCAGCGATATCGGCCGCATCGCCGCCCTTGCCTTCGGCTTCGGCCTTGCCGAATGGCTGCGCGACTTCCTCTTCACCGGCTTTCCCTGGAACGCCGTCGGCTACGCGGCGATGCCGGTGCCGCTCCTGATGCAGAGCGTGTCGGTGACCGGAATGATCGGCATGAACGCGCTCGCGGTCTTCCTGTTTTCGCTGCCCGCGCTGGTCGCGGCGCGCCGGCATCTCAGGCTGGGCATCGCCTTATTCGTCATCCTCGTCGCCGCCCATGTCGGCTTCGGCTATTTCAGGCTCGCCACCCCGGTGAAACCGACACGCTCGATCGATGTCCGCATCGTCCAGCCCGCGGTCGATCTCAGCGAAAAGTGGGACGCCTCGGTGCGCGACCGCATCTTTGCAACTTTGCTGGGGATATCGGGGAAAGCGCCGGAAGAAGGGCACGCCAAGCCGCAGCTCATCCTGTGGCCGGAGACGTCGGTGCCGTTCCTGTTCACCGAGCGTCCGGACGCTCTGACGGCATTGGGCGACATGCTGGCCGACGGCCAGATGCTGATTGCCGGTGTCGTGCGCGAGGAGGGTGGATCGGCGAATGCCGGCAGCCGCTATTACAATTCCGTCGTGGCGATCAACGACAAGGGCGAGATCGTCGATGCCGTCGACAAGGTGCATCTGGTGCCCTTCGGCGAGTATCTGCCCTTCGCCGATCTTTTCGAACGCTTCGGCATCGGCCAGCTCGTTGCCGGACCGATGAATTTCGCCGCCGGCAACGGGCGGCATCCGATCGGCGTGCCGGGTGGGCTGCGCGCAGCTCCGTTCATCTGCTACGAGGTGATCTTCCCCGATCTTGTCGCCGTCGACGCTGCGTCATCTGACGTAATTGTGAACGTCACCAACGACGCCTGGTTTGGCGACACGCCGGGCCCGTATCAGCACTTCAGGCAGGCCCAGATCCGTGCGGTGGAGAATGGATTGCCGCTGTTGCGCGCGGCCAACAACGGCATCTCCGCAGTCGTCGATTCGCGCGGGCGTATTCTCGATGCGCTTGCCGTCGACGCGCGCGGCGCCATCGACGCGCATGTGCCGGTCTCTGGGGGTGCCCTCCTGTCTGCCGACCGGCGGCGCATTAACGGATTGCTGATCATGTTGGTGTTTGCGCTGGCGGCCTTCACATTGAATGTAAGGCAGCGGCTACGGGTCAATTGACAGTCGGCACATTAGAAACTCATACTGTAACGCCTAAAATTTTCTCGAAGTCGGTTGGAGGGTTCTGTTGGGGCAGGTGGCTCCGGCTTCGTATGGCGGAACAAAATAGAAAAAGCCGGAAAAATTCGGCGAGGAAAAAATGACAGAAGAGAACAAGAAGAAGCCGAATCCGATCGACATCCATGTCGGGAGTCGCATCCGGCTACGTCGCAATATGCTTGGAATGAGCCAGGAAAAGCTGGGTGAAAATCTCGGCATCACCTTTCAGCAGATCCAGAAGTACGAGAAGGGCACGAACAGGGTTGGCGCCAGCCGTCTGCAGGCGATCGCCTCGATCCTGAGCGTTCCCGTCGCCTTCTTCTTCGAGGATGCCCCGGGCGAGGAGACCGGCGGCAATCGGGGATTTGCCGAAGACTCCTCGATGGCCTTCGCCGTCGAATTCTGCGGCAGTCCCGAAGGGCTTCAGCTCAACCGGGCTTTCGTCAAGATCGGCGACGTCAAGGTGCGCCGCCGGATCATCGATCTGGTGAAGGCGCTCTCCGCCGACGACGCCGATTGACTTTTACCTATGCCGCCAGCGGGGTCCTGCCGCCGGTGGCATAGCCGACCTTGCCTACATTCATGCCAGATCCGTCGCGCCGCTTGACGAGCGGCGCCCGGCACCGCTAACACGTGGCGCGCCAAAATCGGCAGCCCTGCCGATTTTTTTCAAGAGGGGACACCCGTGACGCGGCAGAATTATCTTTTCACCTCGGAATCCGTCTCCGAGGGTCATCCCGACAAAGTCTGTGACCGTATCTCCGACGAGATCGTCGATCTGGTCTATCGCGAAGCCAAGAAGACAGGCATGGATCCGTGGAAGGTGCGCGTCGCCTGCGAGACGCTGGCCACCACCAACCGTGTCGTCATCGCCGGCGAGGTCCGCGTTCCGGACACGCTTTTGAAGAAGGACAAGGCGGGCAACATCCTCAAGGATGCGTCCGGCCACCCCGTGGTCAATCCGGCCAAGTTCAAGTCTGTTGCCCGCAAGGCGATCCGCGAGATCGGCTACGAGCAGTCCGGCTTCCACTGGAAGACCGCCAAGATCGACGTGCTGCTGCATGGCCAGTCGCCCGACATCGGCCAGGGCGTTGACAACGCCGCCGATCGCCAGGGCGAGGAAGGCGCGGGCGATCAGGGCATCATGTTCGGCTACGCCTGCCGTGAAACGCCCGACCTGATGCCGGCGCCGATCTACTACAGCCATAAGATTCTCGAATTGCTGGCCGCGGCACGCCACGAAGGCAATGGCGAGGCCGGCAAGCTCGGCCCCGACGCCAAGAGCCAGGTCACCGTGCGCTATGCCGACGGCAAGGCCGCCGAGGTCACGCAGATCGTGCTCTCCACCCAGCATCTCGATGCGAGCTGGGACTCCAAGAAGGTCCGCAAGGTCGTCGAGCCCTATATCCGCGAGGCGCTTGGTGACTTGAAGATCGCCGAGGACTGCAACTGGTACATCAACCCGACCGGCAAGTTCGTCATAGGCGGGCCTGACGGCGATGCCGGCCTCACCGGCCGCAAGATCATCGTCGACACCTATGGCGGCGCGGCACCGCATGGCGGCGGCGCCTTCTCGGGCAAGGATACCACCAAGGTCGACCGTTCGGCCGCCTATGCGGCGCGCTATCTCGCCAAGAACGTGGTTGCGGCCAAGCTTGCCGACCGCTGCACCATCCAGCTCTCCTACGCCATCGGCGTCGCCCAGCCGCTGTCGGTCTATGTCGACCTGCACGGCACCGGCAAGGTCGAGGAATCGAAGCTCGAAGAGGCGCTGCGCAAGGTGATGGACCTGTCGCCGTCGGGCATCCGCCGCCACCTCGACCTCAACAAGCCGATCTATGCAAAAACCTCGTCCTACGGCCATTTCGGCCGCAAGGCCGGCCGTGACGGCTCCTTCTCCTGGGAGAAGACCGATCTCGCCAAGGCGCTCAAGGACGCCGTCGCCGCCTGACGCCAGCGGACGCAAAGGACAGGCCGAGCCGGGCGACCGAAGGATTCTTCGGCCGCCGGCACGGCAAAACCATACGCCCGCAGCAGGCGATCGCCCTCGAAAGCGGCCTGCGCGAATACCGCATCGACCTGACCGCGCAAGCGCCGGCGGATCTCAGGACCTTGTTCAAGGCACAGGTTTCGGCGCTGCAGCTGGAAATCGGCTTCGGCGGCGGCGAGCACCTCCTGCATCGCGCCACGGAGGCGCCGGAGACCGGCTTCATCGGCGTCGAGCCTTTCGTCAACGGCATGGCCAAAATGATGACGGCGCTCGGCAAGACGCCGCTCGCCAATCTCAGGGTCTATGACGACGACGCCACGCGACTGCTCGACTGGCTGCCGCCAGGATCGCTCGACGGCATCGACCTGCTCTATCCCGATCCATGGCCGAAGAAGAAGCACTGGAAGCGGCGCTTCGTCGGCGCCGCCAATCTCGGGCGATTTGCCCGGGTGCTGAAAGCCGGCGGCAGGTTCCGTTTCGCCTCCGACATCGACAGCTATGTGAACTGGACGCTGCTTGCCTGCCGCGATCACGGCGCCTTCGCTTGGCAAGCAGAGGTCGCTGCCGACTGGCACCGGCCCTATGAAGGCTGGCCCGGCACGCGCTACGAGGCCAAGGCCATCCGCGAGGGACGGCGGCCTGCCTATCTCACCTTTGTCCGGAAATAGTTGGGCGGTGCTCTGTATTGCATTTAACGCTACGGGCGCTATATTGCTGCAAGGAGACAATTATGGCCGCCACGGTTGAACGCAAGGAATACCCGATCTCAATGCGCCTGCCGGAAGCGGACGTGGCGATGATCGATCGTGCCGCCCGTCTCCGGGGCCGGTCCCGCACGGATTTCGTGCGCGATGCCGCCGTGCGCGCAGCCGAGGATGTGCTGATGGACAACCGTCTTGTCCGCATGAGCCCGGAAGGATTCGCTGAGTTCATGCAAGTCCTGTCAACTCCGGCCGCTCCGGTTCCCAACCTGGTGGAACTGGCAAAGCGGCCCGCACCGTGGGAAGCTGGTTACACCACGAAGCGCTGACCGGTGGCCTTATCGGCTCCCGAACCGCTTACCGCAGTTCACGACGTATCCGGATTTTCCTGCGGGAAGCCTGCGCTTGATGAATGGCTGAAAAGCCGCGCGCTCTCCAACCAGGAGAAGGGCTTTACGGCCGTTCTCGTTGTCCACGAAGCCGGCCGGGTGGTCGGATACTACGGATTGGCGCCGACGGCCGTCGTGCCGTCGATCCTGCCTCGGTCGATCCGCACGGGGCAACCGCCCGATCCGGTGCCGTGCCTGCTCCTTGGCCAGCTTGCGACCGATATCGGATGGGCTGGGCGCGGCATCGGCACGGGCCTGGTAAAGCATGCCCTTCAGCGCTGCGTTCAGGCGGCGCAACTGATCGGAGGACGCGCGCTGATGGTCAATGCAGTCGATGCGGAAGCGGCGCAATTCTGGCAGCGCCGGGGATTTCTCCCGACGAGGGACGATCCGCTTGTCTTGTTTCGTTCCATCGCGGCAATCGCCGCGTCGCTCTTGGAGGCCCGAAGGTAAGGCGCCGCGTGCGACGAGATGCGGTTAGAAGCGGCCGATCCGATCGAAAGCGCCCGGATCGATGCCAAGCTTCTTCAGGTCGTCGCGGCGCGGCTTGCGGCCGGCCTCGGCGGCCCGCGCCGCGGCTGCCGCGCTGCCGAATGTGTTGAAGAAATCGTTAATCAAGAAAAACAATCCACGGTCCATATTGCCAACTTCGCGCGCCACCGCGCCCGTCCTTTTCTTTTGAATGCAACATAGATGGGTGCGGCCCGCCGCTGGTTGCAAGGCGGCCTGCCGCATGGGCGCCATGCCTGGCGTGCAACCCTGCCCGCTTCGGGCACACTTCGCGCAAGGCTGCCTGTAGGCTTGAAACACTGGTGGCAATCGTCTATATCAGCCTCAAATTCTTGGTCGGTATGACGAAGAGTGGGTCCACCCGGTCCCGCTCTTTTTTGTTACCCGCCGGCCGGAAGCCAAAGAGCGACAGGAATCTGATGACTGCAACGGCAAGCGAGGCCGACGACCGTATCATCCGCGAAAGCGGCATCGATGCGCGTGTTGCGCTGATCGTGCAGCCGGTGCTCAAGGCCATCGGCTTCCGTCTTGTGCGGGTGCAATTGACCGGCCAGAACGGGCTGACGCTGCAGATCATGGCCGAACGCGAAGACGGCACCATGACCGTCGAGGATTGCGAAGAGGTCAGCCGCGCGGTGTCGCCGGCGCTCGATGTCGAAGATCCGATCGAAAAGGCGTATCATCTCGAAGTGTCCTCGCCCGGTATCGACCGGCCGCTGGTGCGCAAATCGGATTTCACCACCTGGACCGGCCATTTGGTCAAGCTGGAGACGTCGATCCTCATCGGCGACCGCAAGCGCTTCAAGGGCAAGATCGCCGAGGCTGACGCCGACGGCATCCTGGTCGAGCGCGACAAGGCGGCCTATGGCGAGGAGCCGACGGTGCGCGTGCCTTATGACGCGATCGCCGAGGCCCGGCTGGTGCTGACCGACGATCTCATCCGCGATGCCCTGTCGAAGGACAACCGGGCGCGCAAGGAAGCCAGGAAACGCCGCGGCGAAGCGCAAGACGCCGGCGCGGACGAAGAAAACGAAACCGAACAGGAAAGTTGATTGAGTAGCCAGGCCGTGCGCCCGGCGCGAAATCGGGAGAAAGACAATGGTAGTAAGCGCCAACAGGCTTGAACTGCTGCAGATCGCCGATGCGGTCGCGCGTGAAAAGTCGATCGACAAGCAGATCGTCATCGCCGCTATGGCCGATGCGATCCAGAAGGCGGCGCGCTCTCGCTACGGCCAGGAGACCAACATCCGCGCCGACATCAACCCGAACACCGGTGAGATGAAGCTGCAGCGGCTGATGGAAGTGGTCGAGAAGGTCGAGGACTACGCGACTCAGATCGCGCTTTCCACGGCCCGCGAGCGCAACCCCGACGCCCAGATCGGCGACTTCATCGCCGAGCAGCTGCCGCCGATGGATTTCGGCCGCATTGCCGCCCAGTCGGCCAAGCAGGTCATCGTGCAGAAGGTGCGCGAGGCCGAGCGCGACCGGCAGTATGACGAATACAAGGACCGCATCGGCGAGATCGTCAACGGCACCGTCAAGCGTGTCGAATACGGCAACGTCATCGTCGACCTCGGCCGTGGCGAGGCGATCATCCGCCGTGACGAGCTGATCCCGCGCGAGAATTACAAATATGGCGACCGCGTCCGGGCCTATGTCTATGACGTGCGCCGCGAGCAGCGCGGGCCGCAGATTTTCCTGTCGCGCACCCATCCGCAGTTCATGGCCAAGCTCTTCACCATGGAAGTGCCGGAAATCTACGACGGCATCATCGAGATCAAGTCGGTCGCCCGCGATCCGGGCTCGCGCGCCAAGATCGCCGTCATCTCGCGCGACTCTTCGATCGATCCGGTCGGCGCCTGCGTCGGTATGCGCGGCAGCCGCGTCCAGGCGGTGGTCGGCGAGCTGCAGGGCGAGAAGATCGACATCATTCCGTGGTCGCCTTCGGCCGCTTCCTTCATCGTCAACGCGCTGCAGCCGGCCGAGGTCGCCAAGGTGGTGCTTGACGAGGATGCCGAGCGCATCGAGGTGGTGGTGCCGGACGACCAGCTGTCGCTGGCCATCGGCCGCCGCGGCCAGAACGTGCGGCTCGCCTCGCAACTCACCGGCTGGGATATCGACATCCTGACCGAGCAGGAAGAGAGCGAGCGGCGCCAGAAGGAGTTCGTCGAGCGTTCGGCGCTCTTCATGGAAGCTCTCGACGTCGACGAGATGGTCGGCCAGGTGCTCGCCTCCGAAGGCTTCACGAGCGTCGAGGAAGTTGCCTATGTCGATTCGGGCGAAATCTCCTCGATCGACGGCTTCGACGAGGACACCGCTTCGGAGATCCAGACCCGCGCCCGCGAATATCTGGAAAAGATCGAGGCCGAGCACGACGCAAAGCGCAAGGCGCTGGGCGTCAAGGACGAGCTGCGCGAGATTCCCGGCATCACCACCGCTATGATGGTGACGCTCGGCGAGGACGGCGTGAAGACCATCGAGGATTTCGCCGGCTATGCCGCGGACGACCTGATCGGCTGGAAAGAGCGTAAGGACGGCGAGACCAAGGTCTATCCGGGCGTGCTCGCCAACCACGGCGTCTCGCGCGCCGAGGCTGAGCAGATGGTGCTTGCCGCCCGCAAGCAGGCCGGCTGGATCACCGAGGAAGAGCTCGCCGCCGAGCAGGCCGCGGCCGGCGAAACCGTCGGTGCGTGAGGTGACCACCAATCGCAAAGCCCGTAGACGAGATGAACGATCGCACTTGCATCGTTACGCGCAGGCAGGCCGAAGCGGATGAGCTGATCCGCTTCGTCGTCGGCCCCGATTCGGCCGTCGTTCCGGACATCAAGAGAAATCTGCCCGGCCGCGGTTGCTGGGTCACCGCCGATCGCCTACATATCGACAAGGCAGCGGCGAAGAACCTGTTTGCCCGTGCTTTCAAGGCACAGGTGACCGTTCCGGCCGATATCGGCGGCATGGTTGACGGGCTGCTCTCCAGATCCGCTCTGGGCATGCTCGGCCTTGCTCGCAAGGCGGGCGCCGTCGTTCTTGGCGCCGCCAAGGTCGAGAGCGCGGTGCGCGACGGGCAGGCGTTGCTCGTGCTGCATGCGACCGAGGCCTCGGACGATGGCGTCCGTAAGATCAGTCAGGCGCGGCGGGCAACCGTCCATCTCGGCGGTCCCGCCATCCTTGCCTACAAACTTTTTCCCGAGGCCGAGTTGAGCTTGGCATTGGGGGGTACAAATGTGATACATGCTGCCGTCCTCGCGCAGGACGCGGGACTGGCGGTTGAGAAGCGCGTTGTTGCGCTCGACCGATATCGGGGCGGTACCCCGAACGATCTGGCAATGCTTGCGGCCGTTGCTGACGAAGATGATGCCGCAGAGGATATGGAATGAACGATACGAAATCGGGCGACGACAAGACGTTGAGCGTTACGCCGAAGAAGACCTTGACGCTGAAGCGCCCCGGCCTCGAGCAGGGCACCGTGCGCCAGAATTTCTCGCATGGCCGTACCAAGTCGGTCGTGGTCGAGACCAAGAAGCGCAAGTTCTCGCTGCCTGGCGACAAGCCGGAGCCGGCGGCGCCGTCCGTCTTCGCGCCTAAGCCCGCCGCGGCTCCTGTCGCCGCCGCGCCTGCCGTGCAGGAAGCGCCGAAGGCGCCGCCTCCGCCGCCGGAGCGTTCCGGCATGGTTCTGAATGAACTCTCGCGCGGCGAGATGGAGGCGCGCCGCAGGGCGCTGGAGGGGTCCAAGGCTCGCGAGGCGGAGGATCGTCAGCGTGCTCTGGAAGATGCCAAGCGCCGCGCCGAGGAGGAAGAACGCCGCAAGCGCGAGCGCGAGGAATCCGCGCGCCGTCAGGCCGAGGAAGAAGCGCGCCTCCAGGCCGAGGCTGAATCCCGGCGCCGCGCCGAGGAAGAGGCTCGCCGTCGCGCGCCGCTGGCCGCCGACGTTGCCGCGGCCGATGACGAGGAAGAGGTGAAGCCCAGGCGCTCAGGCGCCGGTGGTCCGGCCAGCGCGCCGGCGCGCCGCCTCGCCACGCCCGAAGTGGCTCGTCCGGCCAGGCCCGCCAAGGGTGAGGACGACCGCCGCCGCGGCAAGCTGACGCTGAACTCGGCGCTGTCGGACGACGACGCGCGCGGACGCTCGCTGTCGTCGATGCGCCGCCGCCAGGAGAAGTTCAAACGCGCGATGCATAATGAGCCGCGCGAGAAAGTCATGCGTGAAGTGATCCTGCCTGAAACCATCACCATCCAGGAGCTGGCGCAGCGCATGTCCGAGCGCGCCGTGGATGTGGTCAAGTTCTTCATGAAGCAGGGCCAGATGATGAAGCCGGGCGACGTCATCGACGCCGACACGGCCGAGCTGGTGGCTTCCGAATTCGGCCACACGGTCCGCCGCGTTGCCGAATCCGACATCGAGGAAGGCCTGTTCAACATCGCCGACCGCGAGGAAGACCTGGTCTCGCGCCCGCCTGTCGTGACCATCATGGGCCATGTCGACCACGGCAAGACCTCGCTGCTCGACGCCATCCGCAACGCCAATGTCGTCTCCGGCGAGGCCGGCGGCATCACCCAGCATATCGGTGCCTACCAGGTCGAGAAGAACGGTCAGAAGATCACCTTCATCGACACGCCCGGCCACGCCGCCTTCACGGCCATGCGCGCCCGCGGCGCCCAGGTCACCGACATCGCGGTGCTGGTGGTCGCGGCTGACGACAGCGTGATGCCGCAGACGATCGAATCGATCAACCACGCCAAGGCGGCCGGCGTGCCGATCATCGTGGCGATCAACAAGATCGACAAGCGCGACGCCGACCCGCAGAAGGTGCGCGCCGAGCTGCTGCGCCATGAGGTGTTCGTCGAGTCGATGGGCGGCGAGGTGCTGGACGTCGAGGTCTCGGCGACCAAGGGCACCAATATCGACAAGCTGCTTGAGGCGATCCTGCTGCAGGCTGAAATCCTCGACCTCAAGGCCAATCCGGACCGCACCGCCGAAGGCGCGGTGATCGAGGCCAAGCTCGACAAGGGCCGCGGCCCTGTCGCCACCGTCCTGGTGCAGACCGGCACGCTGATGCCGGGCGACATCCTCGTCGCCGGCAACGAATGGGGCCGTGTGCGCGCGCTGGTCAACGACCGCGGCGAGCATGTGCCGGAAGCGCCGCCGGCAATGCCGGTCGAGGTGCTCGGCCTCCAGGGCACGCCGCAGGCAGGCGACCGCTTCGCCGTCGTCAATAACGAGGCGCGCGCCCGCGAGATCACCGAATACCGTCAGCGCCTGGCGCGCGAGAAGGCGGTGGCCAAGCATGCCGGCCAGCGCGGCTCGCTCGAGCAGATGATGTCGCAGTTGCAGACGAGCGGGCTGAAGGAGTTCCCGCTGGTCGTCAAGGGCGACGTGCAGGGCTCGATCGAGGCGATCAATGCCGCTCTCGAAAAGCTCGGCAATGACGAGGTCAGGGTGCGGATTGTTCATTCGGGCGCCGGCGGCATCACCGAAAGCGACGTTTCGCTGGCCGAGACGTCGGGTGCCGCAATCATCGGCTTCAACGTCCGCGCCAACGCGCAGGCGCGCACCGCGGCCGCCTCCGCGGGCATCGAGATCCGCTACTACTCGATCATCTACAACCTCGTCGACGACGTGAAGGCGGCCCTTTCCGGCATGCTCTCGCCGGAGCGCCGCGAGACCTTCATCGGCAATGCGGAGATCCTCGAGATCTTCGACATCTCGAAGGTCGGCAAGATCGCCGGCTGCCGCGTCACCGAAGGCAAGGTCGAGCGTGGTGCCGGCGTGCGCCTGATCCGCGACAACGTCGTCGTCCACGAAGGCACGCTGAAAACCCTCAAGCGCTTCAAGGACGAGGTTTCGGAAGTGCCGGCCGGCCAGGAATGCGGCATGGCCTTCCAGAACTACGAGGACATGCGCGTCGGTGACATCATCGAGTGCTTCCGCGTCGAGATGGTGAGCAGGACGCTCTAAATTCGGGTATACTTGCCGGAATGAAACGGGCGGCGGCCGCAAGGCTGCCGCCCAGACCGCTTATGCATTTTGAGACATGCGGCGTGGTCCCATCCCGCGCTCCACGATTTCAGGACCGAAGAATATGTCCCGTTCGACACAGTCAGGCCCCTCCCAGCGCATGCTGCGCGTCGGCGAGCAGGTGCGTCATGCGCTCTCCGAGACCTTGCAGCGCGGCGAGATCATCGACCCGGTGATCGAGAACAGCGTCGTGTCGGTCTCCGAAGTGCGCATGTCGCCCGACCTCAAGATCGCCACCGCCTTCGTCTCGCCGCTTGGCGCGGGCGACGACAGCGCCGTGGTCGAGGCGCTCAACAGGCATGCGAAATTCATCCGCGGCCGTGTCTCCGGCGCGTTGAGGCAGATGAAGTACATGCCGGAGTTCCGCTTCCGGCTCGATACCTCCTTCGACAATTTCGCCAAGATCAATGACCTGCTGAGATCGCCCGAAGTCGCGCGCGATCTCGGCGACGGCAAGAACAACGACAAGGACGAGAACTAGGTGGCGCGTCGCGGCAAGAAAAAGGGGCGGCCGGTCTCCGGCTGGGTGGTGCTGGACAAGCCGGTGGGCATGGGCTCGACCGAGGCCGTGTCCAAGATCAAGTGGCTGTTCCAGGCCGAGAAGGCAGGCCATGCCGGCACGCTCGATCCGCTCGCCTCCGGCATGCTGCCGATCGCGCTTGGCGAGGCGACCAAGACCGTGCCTTATGTGCAGGATGGCGCCAAGGTCTACCGCTTCACCGTCGCCTGGGGTGAGGAGCGCTCGACCGACGACCTCGAAGGTCCGGTGACCGACAGCTCCGACCGCCGCCCGGCCGAGGCCGAGGTGCGGGCGCTCCTGCCGAAATACACCGGCGTCATCATGCAGACGCCGCCGCAGTTCTCCGCCATCAAGATCGCCGGCGAGCGCGCCTACGACCTCGCCCGCGACGGTGAGGCGGTCGAGATCCCGGCGCGTGAGATCGAGATCGGCCGCCTCGACATCGTCGAGCATGGCGCTGACAAAACCGTCTTCGAGGTCGAATGCGGCAAGGGCACCTATGTGCGCTCGCTGGCCCGCGACATGGGTCGCGACCTCGGCTGCTTCGGCCATATCGCCGAGCTGCGGCGCGTCGAGGTCGAGCCGTTCACGGCCGAGGATTTCGTCACCGTCGCCGAGCTCGAAGCGGCCCGCTTCGGCGACAAGGCAGAAGCGGGCCTGGACGAAGACGCGGCTCCGGTCGATTTCAACGCTATCGACGCGTTGCTTGTCGAAACGGCGGCGGCGCTCGACTGCCTGCCGCAGGTCGCCGTCAGCGACGACGCAGCAACCAAGATCCGCCTCGGCAATCCCGTCATCATTCGCGGCCGCGACGCGCCGGTCGAGGCCGAGGAGGCCTGCGCCACCGCGCGCGGCAGGCTCGTCGCCATCGGCGCCATCGAGCAGGGCATGTTCAAGCCCAAGCGGGTCTTTGCCGGGTGAATCCGGTGCAGGTGTTTGTTGTTCGCGTAATCCCGGACGGAAAACTGCTGCACACTTCTCCTGGAATCGCTCTAATCTCCGGCTGAGCGCGAAAGCCGCGGGAACTCATGGCAAAGGCTGACACTGGCAAGAAAAGGGCGCCGCTGAAAACCCGTCGGCCACCGGTCGGCGCGTCGCCCGGCACGCTTATCGCCGATCCGGCGGCGCGGCGCAGCGAGCTTCGGCTGACGCTGATCTCACCAGAGAAATACAAAACAATCGACAATGCCTCGATCGACGATCTCAACACCCATTGTGAGAAATGGCCTGTCGTCTGGCTGGATTGCACAGGGCTTGCCAACATCCCGCTGATCGAGGAGATCGGCCGCATCTTCGACCTGCACCCGCTGGCGCTGGAGGATGTCGTCAACACCGGACAGCGGCCCAAGGTGGATTTCTACGAGGATCATGCCTTCGTCGTCATGCGCATGATCGACGACGTCACCGCGCATCGCTACGAGCAGATCGCGCTGTTTTTCGGCGGCAATTTCGTCGTCACCTTCCAGGAGCGCGAGGGCGATCCGTTCGATCCGGTGCGCAAGCGCATTGCCGGCGCGATGCCCAACCGGCTCCGCTCGCGAGGCGCCGATTATCTCGCCTACGCGCTGATCGATGCCATCGTCGATAGCTATTTCCCGCCCATCGAGGCGGCGAGCGAAACGGTCGACGGCATCGAGGACGAGATGCTGAACAAGCCGCACAAGCACCAGATGCGGCAGCTGCATGAACTGCGGCGCGACGCCAACGTGCTGAAAGGCGTGCTGTGGCCGATGCGCGACGCGCTGGCGACGCTGATCCGCAACGACGTGCCCTTCGTGAAGACCGAGACCAAGATATTCTTCAACGACACGCTCGATCATTCGCTGCGCCTGATCGAGCTGGTCGAGAACCAGCGCGACATGCTCACCGGCCTGATCGAGATGCATGTCTCGCTTACCCAGGCCCGTACCAACGACGTCATTTCCTATCTGACCATCGTCTCGGTGATCTTCATGCCGCTGACGTTCCTGGTCGGCGTCTGGGGCATGAATTTCGATCCGGAAAGCTCGCCCTGGAACATGCCCGAGCTGAAGGCCTATTACGGCTATCCGGCCTCGCTCATGTTCATGGCGATCATTGCGGTCGGCCTGATCGCGTTCTTCAAATGGAAAAAGTGGCTGTAGCCTTTGAGTTCGCCTGAAGCGCGTCGCGAGCTTTCAGATTCGCTCCCCGGGCTTTAGGTTTGATTTTGCGCATGTCTTTGCGCCGAAACCGCTTCCCACTTTCGGGGGACATGCTTTGGTTTTCGCAACCACAACCTGCGACAAGCCGGCTTGACAATTGGGCTGGTGTTTTTTCCGGAATTGCACTATATGCGCCGCAGCTTCGCGCCCTGACGCGTTGCTTGCACCGGCCCCTGCTGGACGACATCCCGGCTGTGGGCGTCCCGTTTCCTCCAACAGATAAGGAAAAGCACGATGTCGATCACTGCCGATCGCAAGAAGGAATTGATGACCGAATTCGCAACCGCCAAGGGCGACACCGGATCTCCGGAAGTCCAGGTTGCCATCCTTTCCGAGCGCATCAAGAACCTGACCGAGCACTTCAAGGACCACAAGAAGGATAACCATTCCCGCCGTGGCCTGCTTGCCCTGGTCTCCCAGCGCCGCAGCCTGCTTGACTATCTCAAGCGCAAGGATGACGCGCGCTATCAGACGCTGATCGACAAGCTCGGTCTGCGTCGCTGACGAATTGACCGGCGGGCTCTCATAGGGCCCGCCGGTCGCGCATTGGCACATCGGATGAGCCGGTGTGATAATGTCTGGGCGCGATGCGCTCATGAAATTCGTATTCGCGCAGGGCGCGTCCCGGAAACAGCGATTTCCGGCGTCATGCGCAAAGCTGGCCGATCAATCGGTCAAACCCGGTTCCGAACGCGCAGAGGGCCATTCGGAACCGCCCATGGACGGTCATGGGGCAGGATTGCAGGATGCTCGCTCGGCTTGTGAGCCGGACCTTATCGAGCTTCCCGTTGTCTTGCCCGTGGCTGCCCGAAGGAAGCCAGGAAGGGAGAACCCGCGACCGTTAGGACGGCGCGGCCCTTTCCGCATATGAAGGACAAGATATGTTCAATCAACACAAAGTGGAAATCGAATGGGGCGGGCGTCCGCTCATTCTGGAAACCGGCAAGATCGCGCGCCAGGCTGACGGCGCGGTGCTCGCCACCTATGGCGAGACCGTCGTTCTCGCCACCGTCGTCTCGATGAAGGAGCCGAAGCCCGGCCTCGATTTCTTCCCGCTTACCGTCAACTACCAGGAAAAGACCTATGCCGCCGGCAAGATCCCGGGCGGCTATTTCAAGCGCGAGGGCCGTCCGAGCGAGAAGGAAACGCTGGTTTCGCGCCTGATCGACCGCCCGATTCGCCCGCTTTTCGCCGACGGCTACAAGAACGATACCCAGATCGTCGTCACCGTCGTCCAGCATGACCTCGAGAACGATCCGGATATCCTGTCGATCGTCGCCACCTCCGCCGCGCTCACGCTTTCGGGCGTGCCCTTCATGGGCCCGATCGGCGGCGCCCGCGTCGGCTACATCAACGGCGAATATGTGCTCAACCCGCATATCGACGAGATGGAGGAATCCAAGCTCGATCTCGTCGTCGCCGGCACCGCCGACGCCGTGCTGATGGTCGAATCCGAGGCCAAGGAACTCTCCGAGGATCTGATGCTCGGCGCCGTCATGTTCGGCCACAAGAGCTTCCAGCCGGTGATTGACGCCATCATCAAGCTGGCAGAGGTCGCCGCCAAGGAGCCGCGCGACTTCACCGCGCCGGATTATTCCGAGCTCGAAGGCGAGATGCTGAAGGTCGTCGGCGACGAGCTTCGCGAGGCCTACAAGATCACCGACAAGCAGTCGCGCTATGCCGCGGTCGACGCTGTCAAGGCGAAGGTCAAGGCCGCGTTCGCTCCGGCCGAAGGCGAGGAAGCCAAGTATACCGCCGAGCAGATCGGCACCGTCTTCAAGGAACTCCAGGCCAAGGTCGTGCGCTGGAACATCCTCGACACCGGCTCGCGCATCGACGGTCGCGATCTCAAGACGGTCCGCAAGATCGTCTCCGAGGTCGGCGTCCTGCCGCGCACCCATGGTTCGGCGCTGTTCACCCGCGGTGAAACCCAGGCGCTGGTCGTTGCGACGCTGGGCACCGGCGAGGACGAGCAGTTCGTCGATTCGCTGACCGGCATGTACAAGGAGAAGTTCCTTCTCCACTACAACTTCCCGCCCTATTCGGTCGGTGAGACCGGCCGTATGGGCTCGCCGGGCCGTCGCGAGATCGGCCATGGCAAGCTGGCCTGGCGCGCCATCCATCCGATGCTGCCGAATGCCGAGCAATTCCCCTACACGCTGCGCGTCGTCTCGGAGATCACCGAATCCAACGGCTCGTCCTCGATGGCGACCGTCTGCGGCACCTCGCTGGCGCTGATGGATGCCGGCGTGCCGATCGCCAAGCCCGTGGCCGGCATCGCCATGGGCCTGATCAAGGAAGGCGAGCGCTTTGCGGTGCTCTCCGACATCCTGGGCGACGAGGACCATCTCGGCGACATGGACTTCAAGGTCGCCGGCACCGCCAACGGCGTCACCTCGCTGCAGATGGACATCAAGATCGACGGCATCACCGAGGAGATCATGGGCATCGCGCTTGCCCAGGCCAAGGATGGCCGCCTGCATATTCTGGGTGAGATGGCGCATGCGATCTCCGGCGCCCGCTCCGAGCTCGGCGAGTTCGCGCCGCGCATCGAGGTCATGCATATCCCGACCGACAAGATCCGCGACGTCATCGGCTCCGGCGGCAAGGTGATCCGCGAGATCGTCGAGAAGACCGGCGCCAAGATCAACATCGAGGACGACGGCACCGTCAAGATCGCTTCGGCGAACGCCAAGGAGATCGAGGCGGCGAAGAAGTGGATACACACCATCGTCGCCGAGCCGGAAGTCGGCGAGATCTACGAAGGCACCGTCGTCAAGACGGCCGACTTCGGCGCGTTCGTCAATTTCTTCGGCCCTCGCGATGGTCTCGTCCACATCTCGCAGCTCGCCAATGAGCGCGTCGCCAAGACCTCCGACGTCGTCAAGGAAGGCGACAAGGTTTGGGTCAAGCTGATGGGCTTCGACGAGCGCGGCAAGGTCCGCCTGTCGATGAAGGTGGTCGACCAGGCGACCGGCAAGGAAATCGTCCAGGAAAAGAAGAAGGCCGAAGGCGAGGAAGACGCCGCCTGATCGGCCTGGCCGGGTAAATCCCGGATCGGATAAGTTCAAGACGGGCGCGCCGCGAGGTGGCGCCCGTTTTGCTTGAAGGGGTATGCGAATGGCCGCGGAGCCGCTGAAGACGCTGTTCTATCCGTTCGAGGCCGAGGCGCTGCCTCTGCCGCGGAAGAATGCCCGCGTGCTTTTTCTGGGCGCCGAGCCCGGCTTCCGTCTGCCTGCCGGCTTCGAGGCGGCGCTGCATCTCGTGCAGGGGTTCAGGCCACATTTTCGCGCCTTGCAGGCGTCCGGCCACACGGTCACGCCGCGTGCGGAGGGCGAGGGCTACGACATCGCTCTCGTGCTCACCGGCCGCCATCGCGGGCAAAATGAGTTACGCGTCGCCGAAGCGGTCGAGCGAACCGCTCCGGGCGCGCCTGTCGTCGTTGCCGGCAGCAAGGATGACGGCGTCGACAGCCTGCGCAAGCGGATCAACATGCTGGCGCCGCTCGAAGGCCATCGGCCGAAGCATCACGGCGTTGCTTTCTGGTTCCGGCGGACCGGCATGGAGACAGCCGTGGCGCTGCGCGCCGGCAACCCCGACCATGTCATCGAAGGCGGCTTCAAAACCGCGCCTGGCATGTTCTCCTTCGATCGGATCGATGCCGGGTCGAAACTGCTGGCCGCGAACCTGCCTGACGATCTCAAAGGCAATGTCGCCGATTTCTGCGCCGGCTGGGGTTATCTGGCGGCGGAAGTCCTGCAGCGCCGGCAAGGCCTCACCGCGCTCGATCTCTACGAAGCTGATTTCGAGGCCCTGGAGGCGGCCAGGCTGAATGTCCACGGTGTCATCGAGCCGCGCTTTTTCTGGATCGATCTTCTCACCGAGGCGGTCGAACGGCGCTACGACACAATCGTCATGAACCCGCCTTTCCACAGCGGCCGCGCCGCCGAGCCAGGAATCGGCGCCGGCATGATCCGCGCGGCGTCGAAGGCGCTGAAACCGGGCGGCCGCCTGTTCATGGTGGCCAACCGACAGCTTCCTTACGAACAGGTGCTCTCGGCAGCCTTCGCCAGTCATGCCGAGATCGCCCGCGACGGCATGTTCAAGGTGTTTTCGGCGCGCCGCTGAAACGCCTGTTGGTGCTTTACTGCACGCTGACGATGCGGGCCGGCTCATGCGTGTCGAAGGCGGACCGCGCTTCGCCGAGCTCGACCTTGAGCGGCGCCGGCCGGCCGAACAGATAGCCCTGTACCACCTCGCAGCCGGCGGCCCGAAGCAGCGTCGCCTGGTTCTCGGTCTCCACGCCCTCGGCGATGATGCCGACGCCCAGCGCCCGCGACAGGCCGACAATGGTCGAAACGATCGCGCCGGAGCTGGAGTCGCTGTCGATGCGGCTGACGAAGGAGCGGTCGATCTTCAGCTTGCCGAAGGAGAAATCGATCAGGTAGCTCAAATTGGAATAGCCCGTGCCGAAATCATCGACGGCCACGGAGATTCCCATCTCGGCAAGCTGCTCCAGGATCGCCGCGGCGCGGTCGCGATCCTGCATCATCGCCGTCTCAGTGACCTCGAACTCCAGCCGCGACGGCTTGATGCCGGTCGATTCCATCACTTCCCGCACGATGCCGACGAAATCCCTGGTCATGAACTGGACCGGCGAGATGTTGACGGCGACGAAGCAGTCCTGCGGCAGATATTTTGCGTCGCTGCAGGCCTTGCGCAGCACCCATTCGCCGATCGGATTGATCATGCCGGTTTCCTCGGCGATCGGAATGAACTCCATCGGCGGGATCATGCCGCGCTCCGGATGCTTCCAGCGGATCAGCGCCTCATAACCGACGACACGGCCGCTCGGCAGGTCGAACTGCGGTTGATAGTGGAGGCTGAAGTCGCCGCGGTCGAAAGCGGTCTTCAGTTCCGACTCGATCCACTGCCGGTAATCCGCCACGCGCCCCATATCGGCGTGGAAGACGGACCAGTTGCCGATGCCGCTGGCGCGTGCGTTTTGCAGCGCCAGGTTCGAGCGGCGCAGGATGAGCACCGGGTCGACGCCGTCCTTCGGCATCGCCACGATGCCGATCGACAGGCTGACCGACTGCAGATGGCTCCGCAGCTGGTAGGGCTCCATCATCTCGTTGATGAGCTTCTCGATGAGCCGTTCGATCGAACCCCTGATCTCGCGGTCAGGCAGCAGTACGGCGAACTCGCCGGCGCCGATGCGGCCGATCGTTACATTCTTTGGCATATTCTCCTTCAGCCTGTTGGTGAAGGCGCGGATCAGTTCGTCGCCCTGGCTATAGCCGATGGCGTCGTTGATCTGCTTGAAGCGGTCGATATCGATGTCGATCAGGAACACCGGCTCGCCGGTTCGAATCGTCCCGGAGGCGGCCTCGGCTATTTTACCGACCACGGCCTGGCGCGACAAAAGGCCGGTGAGCTTGTCGACATGGGTTTCCTTAAAGACATAGGCCGCCGATTCATCGACGCCCGCGAAGAACGACAGCGCGGCACCACCCGCGGCTAAAGCGCAGAGCGCGGCGATGACGCCGCCCATCGTTTCGGCCGGCATGCCGGCCATGCCGTCGCCGAAGCCGAACCGCAGCCCCCATAGTCCAAGGATGAAACTGCCCATGCCCGAGCTGGCGATGGTGATCAGCCGGAACAGCGGAGTCCGTTTGGGATTGCTGACTGCAGGCATGCATGGTCCCTAGATTACGGGACCTTATAGCGGACATCTCCTTAAAATGAGTTTCCGCTGATGCATGCAATTTTACTGGAGGGCTACTGTCGTGATCGCAAACTATTCCCGCGCGCCGTCGTTCTGCTTCAGTTCCTCCAGTGCAGGCATCGAAACGATGTGATAACCGGAATCCACATAATGGATCTCACCGGTGACGCCCGATGCCAGGTCGGAGAGCAGGTAGAGCGCCGAGCCGCCGACTTCGTCGATGGTCACAGTGCGCCGCAGAGGCGAATTGCGCTGCTGGTAGGAGAACATGTGGCGGGCGTCGGAAACGCCGGAGCCGGCGAGTGTGCGCACCGGCCCGGCCGAAATGGCGTTTACCCTGATGCCGCGCGGACCGTAGTCGTTGGCGAGATAGCGTACACTGGCCTCCAGCCCGGCCTTGGCGACGCCCATGACGTTGTAGTTCGGCATCACCCTGACCGAGCCGGCATAGGTGAGCGTGATCATCGAGCCGCCATTGCCCATCAGGGCGGCGGCGTTGCGCGCGATCTCGGTGAAGGAATAGCAGGAGATCACCATGGTGCGCACGAAATTGTCGCGACTAGTATCGGCATATAGGCCCTTCAGCTCGTTCTTGTCGGAAAAGCCGATGGCGTGCACCACGAAATCCAACCCGCCCCAGGCCTTGCCGAGCGTCTCGAAGGTCGCGGTGACCGAGGCGCTGTCCTCGACATCGCAGGGCACGATCAGCGAGGCTCCCACCTTCTCGGCCAGCGGCTTGACCCGCCTCCCGAAGGCGTCGCCCTGGTAGGTGAAGGCGAGCTCCGCCCCATGTTCCGACAGCTTCTTGGCGATGCCCCAGGCAATCGAATGGTCGTTGGCGACCCCCATGACAAGCCCCCGCTTGCCCTTCATCAACCCGTCCATAAAAGGCAATCCTTATAAAAACGCCGGCTCTATGCGGAATAGCGCTGGAAAATCAGCGTTGCGTTGGTGCCGCCAAACCCGAAGGAGTTGGACAGGACGGTGTCGATCTTGGCGTTGTCGATACGCTCGCGCACGATCGGCATGCCCTCGAATTCCGGATCGAGCTCCTCGATATGGGCGCTCTCGCCGATGAAGCCGCCCTGCATCATGAGGATCGAGTAGATCGATTCCTGCACGCCGGCCGCTCCCAGCGAATGGCCGGTGAGCGATTTGGTCGAGGTGATGTAAGGCATCTTCTCGCCGAACACCTCGCGAATTGCGCCCATTTCCTTGGAATCGCCGACCGGCGTCGAGGTGCCGTGGGTGTTGATGTAATCGACCGGTGATGACACCGTGGAAAGTGCCTGCCGCATGCAGCGGATAGCGCCTTCGCCCGAAGGAGCGACCATGTCGTAGCCGTCGGATGTCGCGCCATAGCCGACGATCTCGGCATAGATCTTGGCACCGCGCGCCTTGGCGTGTTCCAGTTCCTCCAGTACCAGCACGCCGGCGCCGCCGGCGATGACGAAACCGTCGCGGTTGACGTCGTAGGCGCGCGAAGCGGTCGACGCCTTGTCGTTGAACTTCGACGACATGGCGCCCATGGCGTCGAACAGGTCCGACATGGTCCAGTCGAGATCCTCGTGGCCGCCGGCAAACATCACGTCCTGCTTGCCCCATTGGATGAGCTCATAGGCGTTGCCTATGCAATGCGCGGAGGTCGAGCAGGCCGACGAGATCGAATAGTTGACGCCGTGAATCTTGAACCATGTCGCCAAGGTGGCCGACGCGGTCGACGACATGGCCTTCGGCACGGCGAACGGGCCGATGCGCTTGGGACTGTTGTTCTTGAGCGTGGTTTCGGCCGCTTCGACGATGGTCCGGGTTGAAGGTCCGCCGGAGCCCATCACAATGCCGGTCCGCTCATTGGTGATATCGCTTTCGCTTAAGCCGGCATCGGCGATCGCCTGGTCCATGGCGACGTGGTTCCAGGCCGCGCCCTGGCTCAGGAAGCGCATGGCGCGGCGATCGATCATCGGCGTGGGATCGAGCGTCGGCGCGCCCCAGACCTGGCAGCGAAAGCCGTGTTCGGCGAAGGAATCGGAAAAGCTGATGCCGGATTTGGCATCGTAAAGCGAGCTCTGCACCTCGTTGGCATTGTTGCCGATCGACGACACAATGCCGAGCCCTGTCACTACGACCCGTCTCATTCGCAACTCCTTCCGGCGTATTCGGGCGAAAAACCTAGCCGGTTTTCGCTTGTGATCATACGCAAATAAACTGACGTGGCGCCCATTGGCTACGCGACGCCGTGGCGAAAACGGTCAGGCGGCCGACTGCTTGGACAGACCGACCTTCAGATCCGTAGCTGCGTATATGGGTTCGCCGTCCGCCTTGAGCCAGCCATCGGCGATGCCGAGCACCAGCCGGCCCCGCATCACGCGTTTGAAGTCGACGCCGTATTCGACCTTCTTCACCGACGGCGTCACCATGCCCTTGAACTTCACCTCGCCGGTCGAAAGCGCCATGCCCTTGCCGGGTTCGCCCAGCCAGCCGAGATAGAAACCGGTCAACTGCCACATGGCGTCCAGGCCGAGGCAGCCCGGCATAATCGGATTGCCGATGAAGTGGCAGGCAAAGAACCAAAGATCCGGCTTGATATCGAATTCGGCGCGGATGAAGCCCTTGTCGAAAGCGCCGCCGGTCTCGCTGATCTCGGTGATGCGGTCGAACATCAGCATCGGTGGGTAGGGCAACTGGGCATTCCCCGGTCCGAACAGCTCGCCGCGGGCGCAGGCAAGCAGTTCCTCGTAATCGTAGCTGGACTTTTGACCCGCCATCAAATTTCTGTCCCCGTGTTCTTCGCGGGCGGCAGGGCGCCCTTCTCGTTGGTTTCCTAACACACTCTGTTTGCGGCCGGAAACCGGCGTTTGCGCTTAACCCGTGTGCCTGCCCGGGTCAATGCGCGCTATTGATCGCATTCGGACTACAGAATATATGTCTGCTGATGTCCGGTTTTGGCATTTGACGTCTTTTTGCCATTCTGGACCTGTTGATGGGCTGGGCAGCAAGCTTCGACGCGAAGAAATGGATTCGGGCTACCGGAAGGAAAATGTCGCTGTGGACAAGCGGGTTCGCGAAGCCGGCCTGAGGCCGACGCGCCAGCGCATTGCGCTGGCCGATCTGCTTTTCGCCAAGGGCGACCGCCACCTTTCGGCCGAGGAACTGCACGAGGAGGCGATCGCCGCCGGCGTGCCGGTTTCGCTGGCGACGGTCTACAACGCGCTTCACCAGTTCACCCAGGCCGGCCTGCTGCGTATCCTCGCGGTCGAAGGCTCGAAAACCTATTTCGACACCAACACGTCCGATCACCATCACTTCTACATCGAAGGCGAGAACCGCATTTTCGACATCGAAAGCGGGCCGGTCACCGTCTCCAACCTGCCGGCACCGCCGGAGGGCATGGAAATCGCCAATGTCGACATCGTCGTGAGGCTTCGCCCGAAACGCGACGACTGATCCCGTGGCGATGCGGCCCGTCGACCTGATTGTCCGGTTTGAATGGGCCACCATCGCTGCGTTGGCAATCGTTTGCTACGCAATGTTCGGCTTTTCATGGTGGCTGTTTGCGCTGCTCATCCTTGTGCCGGCCCTGTCGATGCTGGGCTATCTCGCCGGGCCACGCATCGGCGCGGTCACCTACAATGCCTTGCATATCCTGATTGCTCCGCTCGTGCTTCTGCTTGCGGGCGCGTTGCTCGCCGGCCCGGTTACCACCGCCGTGGCGCTCATCTGGATCGCGCACATCGCCATCGACCGTGCCCTCGGCTACGGCCTGAAATTACCCACCGGTTTTCAGGATACGCATCTCGGCCGTGTCGGGCGCGAGCGCAAAGGGGCGGCCGGTTAGGCTCGGTCGAGACCGAGGTCAGGCCGGGCTTCGTCCGATTATCGACAAATCCTACTTGACCTTCTCGCCGGGATAGGCGCCCCACACCTGCGACTGCGCCATCCAGCCGGTATGGCCGTCGAAGGTCATCTCGCACCATTGGCCGTCGCATTTTTTGATCGATCCGATCACGCCCGGCTCAATGATGGCGACGACACCGGCATCCTTGTCGGGCTCATCGAGCAGGTTGATTCGCCCGCCCTTGCCGCGCTGCCAGGGCGCGACGATCGCGGTGCGGCGGCCGGAAAGCAGCGACTGATTGATCCAGCCCTCCGACCCGTCGGCATCGCGCACGCGGCGCCAGGTGTCGAATTCCTGGATGACTTCCATCGGCAGGCCGGCCTTCAGATACATCCAGTTGACGGAATAATTGGCGCCGGGGCCGACGCGCGAATTGACCCGGGCCGGCTTCAGACTGACGAAGCGCGGCAGCGGCAGGCCGCTCGGCCCAAGCGTTATGGTTTGGGCGGGTGCTGCCGCGCTTTGCGCCAAAGCCTGCGGCGCGCAAAGCAGGGCGCCGAGAATGGCTGCGCTGAAGGCCAGGCGAAGCGACGCGAAACCAGACACTTTCGTTCCTTTCGGCGCCGGTCCGTCGGGATGAGCGCCCCTTTTTCTTTGTCTTCGGCGGCACCGCTTGTTACAGGAGTGGGCTGATGCCGCGACTGGCTACAAGTTTCGCCGGTCTTGGTTAAGGAGGTCTCAACGAGATCGGTTTCGAGAGCATGATCCCGAAAAGTGGGAACCGGTTTTCGGAAAAGATCATGCTCCAAAAAAGAGTAGGATCAGGATGACGATTCAACGAAACGTCATTCTGATCTAGGAAGCTTCGGGGATAACATGGCAGGCAAAAAACGGCCCCTCGTCGTCATCACGCGCAAGCTGCCCGATCCGGTCGAAACACGCATGCGCGAGCTGTTCGATGCAAGGCTGAATGTCGAGGACCGGCCGATGACACAGCCCGAGCTGGTCGCGGCGGTCAAGGAGGCCGATGTGCTGGTCCCTACCATCACAGACCATATCGATGCCGCGCTGATCGCCCAGGCGGGCGAGAACCTCAAGCTGATCGCGAATTTCGGCAACGGCGTCGACAAGATCGATGTCGCGGCGGCCGCGAAGAAGGGCATCACCGTCACCAACACGCCGAATGTGCTCACGGAAGACACCGCCGACATGACCATGGCGCTGATGCTCGCCGTGCCGCGCAGGCTCGCCGAAGGTGCCAGTGTGCTGACCGGCGAGAAGAAATGGGCCGGCTGGTCGCCGACCTGGATGCTCGGCCGGCGCATCTGGGGCAAGCGGCTCGGCATCGTCGGCATGGGCCGCATCGGCACGGCGGTCGCCAGGCGTGCCAAGGCCTTCGGCCTGTCGATCCACTACCACAACCGGCACCGCGTGCTGCCGACGGTCGAGGAGGAGCTGGAGGCGACCTACTGGGAAAGTCTCGACCAGATGCTGGCCCGCATGGACATCATCTCGGTCAACTGCCCGTCGACGCCGGCGACGTTCCACCTTTTGTCCGGCCGTCGCCTCGCGCTGATGCAGCCTTCGGCCTATATCGTCAACACCGCGCGCGGCGACATCATCGACGAGGAATCACTGATCAAGCTCATCCATGACGGCAAGATCGCCGGAGCCGGCCTCGACGTCTACGAGCACGAACCGGCGCTGAACAGCAAGCTGCTGCGCCTGGCACACAAGGGCAAGGTCGTTCTGCTGCCGCATATGGGCTCGGCCACGCTCGAGGGCCGCATCGACATGGGCGAGAAGGTGATCATCAACATCCGCGCCTTCTTCGACGGCCACCGCCCACCGGATCGTGTCCTGCCGCTCAGGACCTGAGGCTTATTCGCCGGAGACGGTGAGAGCGCCATCCTCGGCTATTCTCACCCTGCCGCTATAAGTATCGAACGCTTCTCGGCCAAGCCGGACCGCTATCGGCGTTTCCCAGCCCATTTCCCGGGCGACGATCAGGCCGAGCAGCAGGATGGCGTCCGGCTCGTGCAGCACCAGGGCGGCCGGCGCCCGGCCGTTATGGAGCAACTCCATCAGCACCGCCGAAGCCGACGACGACCCGATCGTGCCCGACAGGAACAGCACGCGGCCGGCAATGACCTCGCCATGCTGCGGATGGCGGACATCGGCGATGCGGCCTGTTTTCGGGTCGACGCCGCCCCAGAAGCTGATCGGCGCCGTCAGCACCAGCGCTTCGCCTTCGCCCTCTTTGCCCGGCACCAGGATTTCGGCTGTCGCGTTCATGCGGCGATATCCGTGAAAACCGGCTTGCCCAGCACCGCGCTTTCGACGCAGTCGGCGAGCGAGGCATAGAGCACCGCATAGCCGGTGTTGCCCGGCGCGTAATGGGCGAACTTGCCCGAATTGGTCATCAGCACGCCGTTGCCGAGCTCCGGCATGATCGGCGTCACGACCACGCATGTGTCGACGACGATGACGACCCCGCTCGCCTCGAGCCTTTTTCGCCGGCCGTCCCGCTCCAGCAGGGCAAGCGCGTGACGGCCGGTGCAGGCATAGATCGGCACAGCGAGCCGCCGCCCGGCGATCAGACGCTCCAGGCTGTCGAACTCGGCGCTCGACAGATGCGGGCTGCCGATCGCCACCGCGTCGATGCTTTCGGTCGCAGCGGCGGTCGACAGACCGGCGCGGGCCTTGGCCACCATGTCGGTCGTCACGCGGATCACCGCTTCCGGCTCCGGTCCGGCCAGAATGGCTTCGACGTCGGGCGCTTCGGGTGTCACGCCGGCAATGTGGAACAGGCCGACGGCGCCGGACGAGGCGGCCGCCGCGCCGAAGGCTTTCAGCGCGTCTTCGCCGGGATGGGCGGTCACGCCGGTGACGACACCGATCGCGTTGCCCATTTCGCGGCCATAAAGGCTTCCCAGGATAGGCCAGGCGATCTCCGAGCCAAGAAAGGAAGGCGACAGGCCCGAAACGTCGAAAACGAGCCGCGCCCGGCGGTTGTCGGGCTGATGCAGGCCGTAATCCGGCGCACGGCCGGTGATGGCGCAGGCAATGTCCAGGAAATCGCCATAGCGATTGGTGCGCGCGCCCAGCACCGAATTGCAGAAGACGACCGCATTGGACTCGCCCCAGGCGACGTCGCTGCCGAGCGCGGGCCTGTGTCCGGCCTGATAGGGCGCGCAGGTCCAGCTCTGCTCGCAGCCGAGCTTGCGATAGGCCTCCATCATCCGCCGCGCCATGCCGCGCTGCGGCTCCTCCAACCGGATGCGCGAGCACCCCATCAGATCGAGCGCACCGACATTGAGCGTCGAGCGGACCACGACCTTCGCGCCGCCTTCGACCAGTTTTTCGGCGAACAGCGTGCCGGAGTCGCCGTGATACAGCGCGCCGTCGATATGGGTGGAGGCGATCGGGATCAGCCGCGGCGCGCCGAGCAGCCGGGCGCTTTCGGCGACGATGCGCATCGCCATGCCCGCGCCATCCTGCCTGGCGGCGATCGCCTGTTCTTCCGGGCTGAGCGAAAGGCTCAAGGCAGCACCTTACGCATGGTGATGGAGGTCGGCCTGGCATAGCCCTCATGCGCCGTACGCTCGGTCTCGCGAAAGCCGAGCCGGGCGAAGGCCGCATGGTTTGCCGTCAGCTCGATGCGGGTCTGCAGCTCGATCGCATCCTTGCCGCGTTCGCGGGCAAGATCCTCGACCGCCCGCATCAGCCGGGTTCCGATGCCTTGGCCCTGGAGTCGCGGCTCGACCGCGAGCTTGCCGACATAGAAATCCCGCGCCCGCTCCAGCGCGAAGACGCAGCCGACGATGCGGCCGTTCTCAAGGGCCAGAACTCCCGCTTCCCGCCTCGCCTTCTCGGCAAGCGTATCGGCGGTCAAAAGATGCGCTGAGGAGGGCGGGTCGATGAGCCCGTCCATATAGGCGAAGGCGCGCTGGATCAGCGCGAGCAAGTCGTCCCACCGGTCGAAATCCGCCGGAAGGCCGGTTACGGATATGCCGACGCTCCGGTCCATACGCTCAGACGGCCTTGTAGCGGATGGTGTCGAAGCGGGCCGTGAGCCCGTCATAGAGCAGCAGCCGCCCGATCAGCGGTTCACCAATGCCAGTGATCAGCTTGATAGCTTCCATCGCCTCCAGCGTGCCGATGACGCCCGTCAGCGCGCCGACGATGCCGGCAACGGCGCAGGACGGCACCAGCCCTTCGGGCGGCGCTTCCGGAAACAGGTCGCGATAGCTCGGATTGCGCTTGCCGTCCGCGCCTGTCTCGAACGGCTTCAACACTGTCACCGAGCCGTCGAAGCGGCCGACGGCAGCCGTGACGAGGGGTTTCTTCTCACTGGCGCAGGCATCGGCGGCGGCGTAGCGCGTCTCGAAATTGTCGGAGCCGTCGACAACGACATCGTAACGGGCGACGAGGGCAGAGGCGTTCTCTTCCGTCAGCCTCAGGCGATGCGATTCCACCGCGACATTGGGGTTGATGCGCATGATCGCCGCTGCGGCGCTGTCGGTCTTGGCCATGCCGATCGTGTCGCTGCCATGGATCACCTGCCGCTGCAGGTTGGACAGCGAAACGGTGTCGTCGTCGACGATGCCAAGCGTGCCGACGCCGGCGGCGGCAAGATATTCCAGCACCGGCGCACCGAGTCCGCCGGCGCCGATCACCAGCACCCGCGCCCGTTTCAGCTTCTGCTGGCCCGGCCCGCCGATCTCCGGCAGCACGATGTGGCGAGCATAGCGTTCGAGCTCTTCGTCGGTCAGGGCGGCGTCGGTCATGGCTGGACCTTATAGCGGTGAGAAAATCTTGTCATGCCACGGGCGAGGCGAAGCCCCGTCACGTACGGCCAAAGCGAAGCTTTGTCCTGCCGGGCAAGTTCGGGCAAGGGCGTAACCTTGTCCCGCGGGCTTAGCACTACGCCTGCTTGATTCTTCAAGCGATCAGCCGGTCGGTCCGACGCTGCCGTGATCGACCGTCAGGAACTGCGCCTGGCCGGCAAGGCTCGAGAACAAGGCGGCATCCGTGCCGGTCATGAAGGCCTGGCAGTTCAGTTCTTCCAGGATCGAGAACAGCGCCGCGCGCCGGCCCGCGTCAAGATGCGCGGCGATCTCGTCCAGGAGAAGGATCGGCGTCAGTCCCGACATCTCGCCGGTCAGCCTGGCATGCGACAGCACGATGCCGACCAGCAGCGCCTTCTGCTCGCCGGTCGAGCACAGTTCCGCCGGCATCGACTTCGGCCGGTGCCGCACCAGGAGATCCGAGCGGTGCGGACCGTCCAGCGTGCGGCCAGCGGCACGATCGCGCTCGCGGCCGTTGGCAAGCGCGCGGCGGAAGCGCTCCTCGACATCGACGGCCGGCGCGACGGCGACCTCGCTCTCCAGGTCGCCGGCAAGGCTGATGTCGGCCTGCGGAAACGGCCCACTACCGGGCAATCTGTCGATCATGGCAGCAAGCAGCCGCACCAGCTCGGCCCGCGCCGCGGCGATCGCCACCCCGGTCTCGGCCATCTGCGTCTCGATCGCGTCGAACCAGGCGCCGTCGCGGGAGCCTTCGGTAAGCAGGCGGTTACGGCCGCGCATGGCTTTCTCATAGTCGAGCGCGCGCTGGCCATGGCCGGGGTCGATCGCAAGCACCAGCCGGTCGAGGAAACGGCGGCGGTCCGCCGCCGGCCCGGGAAACAGCCCGTCCATCGCCGGCGTCAGCCAGACGACCCGCAGCCATTCCAGCATATCCTCGGCCGATCGCGCCGGCGCACCGTTGATCCGCACCTTCCTGCCGCCTTCGCCGGCGGTGTCGCCGCCGGAAATGCCGGTGCCGATCTCGACCTGGCCTTCCGGTCCTTCGATGCGCGCATGCAAGGCAAAGCCGCCATCGCCGCCTTCTCGCGCAACATCCGCATAGGGCGCGCGGCGCAGGCCCCGGCCGGGGGTCAGGAATGAGATCGCTTCCAGGAGATTGGTCTTGCCCGCGCCATTATCGCCCGACAACACCACCGCGCCGGGCGCAAGGTCGAGCGAAAGCGCCGCGTAGTTGCGGAAGTTGGTAAGCGTCAACTTACTTATATAGCTTTGCTGCCGAAGTTGTCTGTTATCCTCGGTCACGGCGACATGCGAGGCTCGTTCAAGCCTACACCCGCATCGGCATCAGCACATAGAGCGCGGTTTCGTCGGCCATGTCATGGATCAGGGTCGGCGAACCGGCATCGGCCAGCATGAACTTGGCCTCGGAACCGGTGAGCTGGGCGGCGACATCGAGCAGGTATTTGGCGTTGAAGCCGATCTCGATCGGGTCCGACGAATAGTCGGCCGCTAGTTCCTCGGTGGCGCTGCCAGAGTCGGGGTTGTTGACGGCTAAGGTGAGCTGGCCGTCATTGATCGACAGTTTCACCGCCCGGCCGCGTTCGGAGGAAATGGTCGAAACGCGATCCACCGCCGCGGCGAAGCTCTGGCGGTCGATGATCAGCTTCTTGTCGTTGCCGGTCGGGATGACGCGCTGATAATCGGGGAAGGTCCCGTCGATCAGCTTCGAGGTCAAAACGACGCTGCCGATGGTGAAGCGGATCTTGGTATCCGACAGTTCGGTGGTCACCGCCACATCGGGATCGTCGACCAGTTTCTGCAGCTCGCTCACCGTCTTGCGCGGGATGATGATGCCGGGCATGCCTTCCGAGCCCGCCGGTGCGTCGATCTCGGCGCGCGCCAGGCGGTGTCCGTCGGTCGCCACCGAGCGCAGCTTCAGTTTACCGCCCACCTCATGCGTGTGCAGGAAGATGCCGTTGAGATAATAGCGCGTCTCCTCGGTGGAGATGGCGAACTGGGTCTTGTCGATCAGCCCCTTGAGCGCCGCCGATTCCAACCGGAAGATATGCGAGAACGAACCGGCCGAAAGCTCTGGGAAGTCGGATTGCGGCAGGCACTGCAGACGGAAGCTCGAACGGCCGGACGTGACGGTCATCGCGTTGCCGTCCTCATCCGTCTTCAACATCACCTCGGCGCCGTCTGAAAGCTTGCGCACGATATCGTAGAGCAGATGCGCCGGCACCGTCGTCGCGCCGCCACGCTCGACCTTGGCGGGCGTCGCCTCCGTCACTTCGAGGTCGAGGTCCGTCGCCTTCATCTCGAGGCTGGCGCCCTCGGCGCTGAGCAGCACGTTGGACAGGATCGGTATGGTGTTGCGCCGCTCGACCACGCGGTGGACGTGGTTGAGGGACTTCAGGAGATTTGACCGTTCCAGGATAACACGCATGACGAAACAGGCTCGCTTCAATGAATGAACGGGTCACCGGCAGGCGGCATCCCGCGAAAGCCCTGAAAGGCTTCCAGAATCTCCGTAAGCTGACAGTAAAAAGCCTGCGAACGCAAGCCCGCGGCACCGGTTACGGCCGGCGGCGCGGGCTTTCTGGGGATAAAACCGGCGAAGCGCGCCGCCGACCCTCAGGCCTGGTCGTTGATCAGCCTTCTGAGCAGTTCGAGTTCCTGCGCCAGCGTGTTGTCCCCGCCCGAAAGGTCCTCGATCTTGCGCACGGCATGCAGCACGGTCGTGTGGTCGCGGCCGCCGAAGCGCCGCCCGATCTCCGGCAAGGAGCGCGGCGTCATCACTTTCGACAGATACATCGCCACCTGCCGCGGCTTGACGATCGTGCGCGTGCGCCGGTTGGACAGAAGCTCCGTCTTCGACACGTTGTAGTGGCGCGCCACGATGCGCTGGATGTCCTCGATGCGCACCCGCTTCGGCTCGCCGGAACGGTAGATATGACCGAGGATCTCGTCGATGCGGTCTATGGTGATTTGCGGCTCGAAGGACTGACGGAACAGAAGCTGGTTGAAGGCGCCTTCGAGCTCGCGCCCGCTGCCGGTCACCGTGCGCGCGACATGCTCCAGGATTTCGTCCGAGATGTCGAGCGAGGCATCATCGGTCTTGGCGGTGGCGCGGCGCAGCTTCAGCATGCCGAGCCGCATGGCGAAATCCGGCGCCGACATTTCCAGCGCCACGCCGCCATTCAGCCGCGAACGCACGCGCGGCTCCAGCGATTCCAGTTCCGATGGCGGCCGGTCGGCCGCGACCACGACCTGTTTGGCGCTGTCGAGCAGCATGTTGATGAGGTGGCAGAATTCGTGCTGGATCGACTTGCCCTGCAGGAACTGCATGTCGTCGATGATCAAGAGATCGATGTCACGCAGCTGCTCTTTCAGCGTCAGTGCGTTGTTGTCCCGGATCGCGGTGGCGAAGCGCCACATGAAATATTCCGCGGTCAGGTATACGACGCGCGACTTCGGGTTGTGCCGCAGCGATTCCGCAGCGATCGCCTGCAGCAGGTGCGTCTTGCCGAGCCCGACGGTCGCATGCAGGAAAAGCGGATTGAAACGAACCGCGCTCGACTGCGATTCCGCTACCGCCCTCGCCGCCGCGAAGGCCACTCTGTTCGATGGCCCTTCGATGAAGGAGCTGAACGTGTAGCGCGGGTCGAGCGGCGATCCCAGCACATTGTGGCGGAACTCCGGTTCCGCGGGCGCGCCCGGGCGCGGTGCCGGCGCCCGTTGTTCCACGCGCCCGGCGCTCGCTGTGCCGTTGGCGAGCGCGGTGTGCGTCTGCTTGGTCATCTTGCGCGCCGGCGCCACTTCCGGCTCGACATGATTGCGGCCCTGGCGCGTGGCGGTGCGCACGACGATCTCGATCTTGAGGACGTCCGGATCCTCATGCCGCCACAGCTCAGCGATGAGCTCGAGATAGTGGCCGTTGATCCAGGACCGCAGGAAAGCTGTCGGCACGGAGATACGGACAACACCGCGGGAGGCCTCGGCGACCTTCATGCGACCGAACCAGCTCGAATAGACCTCGGCTCCAAGGCGCGCCTTCAGCTGAGCCTTGACCCGTTCGAACTTCTGTTCCGCGTCGCTGGATGCCACCGCGTCGCCCCCTCCGACAAAAGTTGCTGGAAATGGGAGCTCGCCCGCTATCTCCCTCTCGATGCCGCTCTGCATGATCAAGTCCCTTTGTCTTCTCGTACCCTTTTCCGCCGGGGATGCGCCTCCTGCATCTCTTGGTCCGGCGACCTCATTTTGCCGCTCTGCCGCTGCCGCCGCCGGCAACGATCGTCGCAACTCGCGCAAGGGACCGACTGCCGGCTCCGCACGCCGGCTTTCGACAAAGACAAGGCAATACGCCACCCTCCGGCGAAACGCCGGCGAGACATCGACTGCCATGTACAATTACGCCAGTCCCCTACCCGCACCGAAGAGACAAACCAAGCCGCACGCGGAATTGCTCCACGTCATGAATTCCGCCATTTTGTGCTGGCCGATTCAGGCTAGGTTAGGGGCTAGAGCCCGTCCCTTCGATGGATGGACATTACCGAAATCGCTGTGGATAGGGCAAGGCCACATCTAACGGTTTTTTAACGAATCTGGTTACCGGACAGGGCTTGAAATCGGGTGTCCGGACGGCGCGTTTTGACAAAGCCATTGTGATTCAAACCCTTTTCCGGCGAATATGAAAAAGGCCGGCCGAAGCGAAATATTCTGAAATAATTCTCTTGACAGCTACTTCTCCCCTATAGCCTGACCGTGAGTTGAACAAGCTGTGGATGACCCGCCGTAAGTCCATGAAAAAACTACGGATTTCTTGACAGGCAAATTTGGACAGCTGCCGCGGGGAGGGCGTGCCGATATCAGCGGCGCTGAATATGCCGGCAAAACATTACTGGCGCTGGATTCGCGCCACAAGCGTTGCTTGCGAGTAAATTTTTTAAGTACTTGCCGGCAAACGAAAAAACCCGGCCTGTGCGACCGGGTTCCACATCGATGGATCGAGGATTAAGTCGGTCAGGCCGACAGCGTCTTGACGCGCTGAGCGAGCCGCGAGACCTTGCGGGAAGCCGTGTTCTTGTGGACGACGCCCTTGGTGGCGGCGCGCATCAATTCCGGCTCCGCCGCCTTGAAGGCTTCTACTGCCGCGGCCTTGTCGCCGGCGGCCAGCGCCTCTTCGACCTTGCGGACATAGGTGCGGACGCGCGAGCGGCGGTTCTTGTTGACCGCCGCGCGGCGGGCGATCTTGCGCGTTGCCTTTTTGGCCGAGGACGTATTGGCCATGATGCCTCTCTTCTGATCTGGTGAGCGCCAACGGGATGCCGCAGGGCGCAAAAAACAAACGGGCAGCCACAGGGCCGCCTCGGTTGGTGCGGCTTATAGTTCAGCTTTTCCGGCGCGTCAACGCCACTGGGCAGTCTTTTTGGAGACTGAAAACACGGCGCGTCGTCATCCGCTTTCTGTCATCGGCGGCATGGCCTAGCGGTTGGTGAAATTCGGCTTCCGCTTCTCGACGAAGGCGGCCATGCCTTCTTTCTGGTCGTCGAGCGCAAACAGCGAATGGAAAAGGCGGCGTTCGAAGCGGAGCCCTTCGGCGAGCGTCGTCTCGTAAGCGCGGTTGACGGCCTCCTTGGTCATCATCACCGACGGCAGCGAGAACTCGGCGATCTTGGCCGCCGCCTTCAGCGCTTCCTCAATGAGCTCTGCGACCGGCACCACCCGCGATACCAGCCCGCTCCGCTCGGCTTCAGCCGCGTCCATCATCCGCCCGGTCAGGCACATGTCCATCGCCTTCGACTTGCCGACGAAGCGAGTCAGCCGCTGCGATCCGCCCATGCCCGGCATGACGCCGAGCGTGATTTCGGGCTGGCCGAACTTGGCATTGTCGGCAGCGATGATGAAGTCGCACATCATGGCCAGCTCGCAGCCGCCGCCGAGCGCATAGCCCGCGACCGCCGCGATGATGGGCTTGCGCGTGCGCGTGAATTCCTCCCAGCCGACGAAGAAATCCTGGCTGTAGGCATCGGCGAAGGACAGCGCCTGCATTTCCTTGATGTCGGCGCCGGCGGCAAACGCCTTTTCCGATCCCGTGAGCACCATCGCGCCGATCGCGGGGTCGGCATTGAACGCGCTCGCCGCCGCCACGACCTCGCCAAGGACTTGCGAGTTCAGCGCATTGAGCGCCTTGGGCCGGTTCAGCGTGATCAGCCCGACCTTGCCGCGTGTTTCCACGAGAATGGTTTCATAGGCCATGGGTTCGCCTCCTTCCGCGGCAATGAGATGATCGTTACCGTTCCTAGCTTACCGCTGACAGGTCCGGCAATAAAAGGTCGAGCGGCCGCTTTGCACGATGCGCTCAATATGGCCGCGGCAACCCGGCTTCGGGCATGGCTCTCCCTCGCGGTCATAGACCGCGAAGGAATGCTGGAAATAGCCGAGCGATCCGTCGGCCTGGACATAGTCGCGCAGCGAGGAGCCGCCGGCGGCGATCGCATCGGCGATCACCGAACGGATCGCCCCGGCGAGGCGTTCGCTTTGCTCTTTCGCCTTCTTGGCCGCCCCGGCGATGGTGCCGGCTTCGCGCAGCGGCGAGAGCCCGGCGCGCCACAGCGCTTCCGAGACATATATATTGCCGAGCCCGGCGATCAGCCGCTGGTCGAGCAGCGCCGCCTTGAGCGGCGACCTACGATCCTTCAGCAGTGAGGCGAGCAGGGGGCCGTCGAGCGCGTTGCCCGTTGGCTCGATGCCGAGCCCCGCCAGCATCGGATGTGTGTCCGGCGGCCCTTCGGCAAAAAGCATGAAGCCGAAGCGGCGCGGATCGTTGAAGATGACGCGCGATCGCTTGCCCGTTGTCGAGGCGACGTCGAACAAGACATGGTCATGCGCCGTGCTTTTCGAGCGCTCGTGATAGAAGGTACCAGGTATGTCGCTGCTCCCGGCTGCCTCGACCCGGAACGATCCCGACATGCCGAGATGACAGATGAGAACCGGGCCGTTTTCGATATGCATCGTCAGGTATTTGGCGCGCCGGCCAAGTGCCGTCACGGTCTTACCGGCAAGCCGCTCCGAAAAGCGCTCGGGGAAAGGAAAGCGAAGGTCGGGCCTGCGTGCCTCTACGTTGACGAGCCTCGCCCCTTCCAGAACCGGCTGCAGTCCGCGCCGGACCGTCTCGACTTCAGGCAGCTCAGGCATGGCCGCCTATCGTTGCGAGGAAGGATGTTCCATGGCGACCGGTCGCCAGGCCGAGGTGATCGGCGACGGTTTCGCCGATATCGGCGAAGGTCGGCCTGAGCCCAATGTCGCCGCCCTTCAGCCCCGGCCCGATGCCGATCACCGGAACGCGTTCGCGCGTATGGTCGGTGCCGGGCCAGGTCGGATCGTTGCCATGGTCGGCGGTGAGGATCAGAAGGTCTCCCGGCCCGATGCGCGACAGCGCCTCCGGCAGCCGGCGGTCGAAGGCTTCGAGCGCCGCGGCATAGCCGGCGACATCGCGCCGGTGGCCGAACTCGGTGTCGAAATCGACGAAATTGGCAAAGACCAAGTCGCCGTCGCGGGCGTCGTCCACGGCGCCGAGGGCCTTGTCGAACATCGCCATGTTGCCGCCGGCCTTGCGCACTTCCGAAATGCCGCGATGAGCGAAGATGTCGCCGATCTTCCCGACGGCGATGACCTTGCTGCCGCGCCCGGTCAGCCGGTCGAGCAGGGTCGGCTCCGGCGGCGGCACTGCATAGTCGCGGCGATTGTGGGTGCGCTGGAACGTGGCGGGCGTCTCGCCCACGAACGGCCGCGCGATCACGCGCCCGATCTTGAGCGGATCGACCAGCCGGCGCACCGTGAGGCAAAGCTCATAAAGCCGCTCCAGGCCGAAATGCGTTTCATGCGCGGCGATCTGCAACACGGAGTCCACCGAGGTGTAGCAGATCGGCTTGCCGGTACGGATATGCTCTTCGCCGAGCCGCTCTATGATCGCGGTTCCGGGCGCATGGCAATTGCCGAGGATGCCAGGCAGCTTGCCTTCGCGGACGATCGCGTCGGTCAGCTCGGCCGGGAAGGCCGGCACCGTATCGGGAAAATAGCCCCAATCGAAACGCACCGGCAGGCCGGCGATCTCCCAGTGGCCGGAGGGCGTATCCTTGCCGCTCGACACTTCCTGGGCGGCGCCATGGAACGCCGAGGCAACCAGCGGCGCGTCGATGCCGAGTCCCGTCGCGGTTCGCGCCGCCAGGCCAAGCCCGAGCGACATCATGTTGGGCACCGCGAGCGGTCCGCTGCGCAGCCCTTGCCTGTCGGCGCGGCCGTCGGCGCAGGCCTTGACGATATGTCCGAACGTGTCGGCGCCGGCATCGCCATAGCGTTCGGCGTCGGCCGCGCCGCCGATGCCGAAAGAATCGAGAACAAACAGGAACGCGCGCGCCATGAGTATCTTTATTGTCAGTCCTGACAACCAGACATAAGGTTCCCCGGCGGTGTTGGCAAATCGGAAACCAAACCGCAACGGCTTGGCGCCATGGTTGCGGCGAGACGCGGATGCGGCGGGAGCGAAGCATATATGGCAAGGCGCGGCAAAACCGCGGCAAAGCAGGCCGTGAAAATGTGCGCCGCCGCTCTCGCGGCGTTCGGCGTTGCCTCCTGGCCGGCCCGCGCCGACTGGCGTGACGACATCGGCACATTCCGCATCGGCATCGTCGCTGAATCGGGCGGCGGCAACACCGTTCCCGGGCTCGCGCGCTTGACCGACGCCTATGCCAATGCGCTCGGCATGAAGGTCGAGTTCGTCGTTGCGCGCGACTACGCGGCGCTGATCGAGGCGCAGGCGAGCGGACGCGTGCAATACGCGGTCTATTCGGCTCTCGCCTATGCCACGGCTTCGGAGCGCTGCGGCTGTGTCGAACCTCTGGTGGCGCCGGTGGATGCCGACGGCGCCGTCGGCATTCGTTCCGTCCTGGTGACGCGCGACGGTAAGCTTTCGGACCTCGCCGCCATGGCTGCGCACCGAATCGCGATCGCGCCGGCCGAGAATGTCGGCGGCGCGTTGCTGCCGCTGGCGGCGCTCTCGGCCGAAGGCGTCAAGATCGCGCGGGATTCGCCCTTCCTGGAGCGTGCCGCCTCGGCCACCGCGGCCGAGACGATGCTGGCCGGCGGCGAGGCGGACGCGCTGTTCGGCTGGGAGCCGGCCGCTGCGGACGGCCAGCCCAGCCATTCCGACGGCACGGTCGCGCGGCTGGAGGCGGCCGGCATCCCTGAGGCGTCGCTTCGCGTGTTGTGGACCTCGGGCCTTTTGCGCTACGGCCCGCACGCCGTCCGCAGCGATCTCGACCCCGAGCCAAAGCGCCGGCTGACGGTCTTCCTGACCAATCTCAAGTCACAGACGCCCGATGTGTACGACCTGCTGGAGCGGGCGCATTCCGGCGGTTTTGCGCCGGCCGAGCAGAAGGATTATGCCATGGCGGTGGCGATCGTGCGGCAGGATAGGGCGGGGCAGGAATAGCGCGTCAGCAGTCGCTGCAAGGAATAGTCGGGCTCCGGCGAGGCCTCAGATAGTAGGTTTCGCTCATCGATATGTTGCTGAAAGCCGAGGTCAGCCCGAGCCCCTGCGAATTGCTTGCGGACCAGGTGATGATGGGTTTGTAGCCGAGGTCGCTCTCAACGCGGACCAGGAAGGTGTTGCGGATTTTCAGCGTCGCTGGCACGGTGGTGATCGAGTTCACGGCCGCGTCGGCGCTGTGGGTGGTGCCCACCAGCTTGCGCGACCAGGCAACCTGCACCTGGGGCGACGCTTCGTCCGTGATCTGTATTCCTGTGATGATGATCGTCGGCAACGAACGGTTGTAAGGCTGCAGCGTCGATGTGCCGATCTTCATGATGGCATCGAGGTTGGCCTTCTGGACGGTCTGCTGCTGCGTGACGAGATCCGCGACCATGCTGCCGATGCGGCCGACCTTCTTGCTGGTCTCGATGGCCTGCGAGGCCTCCATCGTGATGAAATACATGATGAGCAGCACCGGCACGATGAACGCGAACTCGATCGCCGCGACGCCGCGGCGATCGCGGCAAAACCGCTCCACCTTCGGCGAAATCCCCCTGAGTGCCCCCGCACTATGCATATCGTCCTCCACGCCGCGGCTTTAGCCGTCGAGCAGCCTCAATTGTCGTCGAATGGCTCGTTCTGCCAGGTCACCGATGCGAAATGCAGCGTGTTGCCGTCCTTCAGATTGGCCATCGACTTGGCCAGGAAATCGGTCATCACTGGCCATTTGTAGAACACCCGCAACATGTTGATGGACTCCGCCAGTCCCGGCGAGACCGTGAAGGTCATCGAGTTGGTGCCTTGCACCAGCACGATGTCGCCGTCGACGATCTTGAAGCCCGCCGTGGCGGCGTCGGCGAAACTCGGATACTCGCGCAAATCGACGAGCAATCCCGGGCAATCCTTGGCCACCATGATCTCTAGCTTACTGCAGATCAGCTGCTTGATGGAGGCTTCGGTGACGTTCGTCCTCTGCAACTGCCCGGTTCGCAGCTGGCGAGCAACATCGTCGGTGGCGTTGGCCATCACCTCCTGGCCGGCGAACGAAATGCAGCTCTCGAGGATGGCGAAGACGAGAAGCGCGAACGGTATGGCCAGCATCGCGAATTCCATCGCCGTGCTGCCGCGCCTGTCGCTGAAAAAGCCGGGCCGCGGTCTGGAGCGCACCTCGCTGTCCGTGCCGTTGCCGGATGTGGCATCCTTGCTCATATCGCGTTCCTGCCGATCCCCTTGCGGTACCGGCGGTAAGGTTAGCGAAAACCCATTGAGTTCCGGTTTGGATGATCGTTAAATTCGCCTGGCAAGCTTTAAGCTGTCTTTAATGCCCGTGGGGTTCGCCCCTCGCAGGGCTCAGTGCCCGGCGCTGATTTCGGCTTCGGAAGCCTTCTCGGCCTCGCTCTTGAACGCGCTCTCGCAATAGGGCGTGCAGGACATGGTCTGGACTTCGGCGCGTCTGTAGATGCGTACGGAGGAGGCGGCCTGTCGCACGACCGTCACCTGCTCATCGATGATCGGGCTGCCGTCGGAATCGAGCACGACCATATTGGTGACGCCAAAGCCCTTGCCGGTGAGAACGATGGTCGAGGCGTCCTGCACCGAGGCGTCGGCGATCGCGGGATTGCCGATCACGACCGTGTCGGCGGCGCGCGACAATTTGACGATCTTCGCCTGGTTCATGGTGACTTCTATGCCGGCGCCGGCGCTCGCCGGCATCACCAAGGCGGCAGTTGCCAGCAGCGCGGCGACTGGAAACAGCGATTTCGACAATGTCATTGAAGCGCTCCCGCAGGCAGATTCTTCAACGGAACATGAACGAGATTGGTGAAGCAACGGTTAAGCCGGGCTTGGCATGATTAAGGATCGGCTTGCATATGCGTCGTGAGTCGAGCGCGCTTGCTGTTTTAATAATATCGCAAAAGCGCCGGTTTCCCGGGAACCGAGCTCCCTGACGATGTTTAGGCCACGGTTAACCAAGCAGCGCGTTCACCCCCGGAAAGGAATCGGTAAGGCTGTTTATTAAGCCGATTGAAACGGCTTCTCCCTAGATTTGCAGCATCCGATCAACCGCAAAGAGAAGTTGACGGAAGTGCTGTAACACGTGGAGTAGGAGCTCTCGAATGTCTAATCTCGTTGCACGTTTCGTGAAGGACGAATCCGGCGCAACCGCCATCGAATACGGTCTGATCGCCGCTCTCATCGCGCTCGCCATCATGGTCGGCGCTACCCAGCTCGGCGGCGCGCTGAACGCCAAGTTCGCCAACATCGCGGGCACGCTCAACGGCGCCACGGCTCCGTAACGAGATCGCGCTGTCGCGTCTTTATCGACCGCAAGAAAAAGGGCCGCCAGCTGGTGGCCCTTTTTCTTGCGGTCGGCCGATTTTGATCGGCCCGCCTCATCGATCGTTAATCCAGCGCACCTAGTATGCCGCCGGAACTGCCATGAGCGCGCCGTAACCGATGCTTCAAGCCGTTATCTTCGTCGTCTTTCCCTTCTGCATGCTGTTCGCTGCGGTCTCGGACACCTTGTCGATGACGATCGCCAACCGTGTTCCCGTGTTGTTGGTGGCGACATTCGCGCTTGTCGCGCCGCTCACCGGTATGGACTGGGCAACCTATGGCTGGCATTTCGCTGCCGGCGCCCTCGTACTTGCGGTGACGTTCGGCCTTTTTGCGCTCGGCGGCATGGGCGGCGGCGACGCCAAGCTTCTGGCCGCGACCGCTCTATGGATGGGCCTCAACATCAACCTGGTCGGCTATCTGGTGACGTCGGCTTTCATCGGCGGCCTGCTTACATTGGCAATACTTGCTTACCGGAAATCGCCGCTCCCCATGTACACCGGCCACAACCGGTTTCTGCGCCATTTCGCGGACGAGAGCGTCGGCATCCCATATGGCATCGCCCTGGGCGCGGGTGGACTGATCACCTTCCCGGATTCGCCGCTGATGGTCTGGGCACTGCAGAGGCTCACGTCATAGACTTGGGCGGCATTGATGTCGCGACCCCCAAGCGCCCCGCACCCTTTTGTTGATCGCAAGGCGGCCCACGCCGCCTTTTTTGTTAACGGCGGGCAGTTCCATCCAATTTGAGTAAACCTTAAATTAATCACGATCGTAAGCATTGCATTAACCTTGTTTTGACGATTGGAGCTGCAAAGTCCGGCCTGGCGAGATGGTTTGCCTTGAGGCGAAGGGTTTCGGACGAATGCCAGCATCCCGATTGATTATTCTGGGCGTGGCTGCGGTCGCGGCGGGTAGCGCGGGCTATGTGGCGAAGAACATGGTCGCGGCGCCGCCGCCTCAGGTCGTCGTCGATGCGCCCAAACAGCCGGCGATCGCGCTGCAGGATGTGCTGGTGCTTTCCGGCGACGTGCCGATGGGCAGCCAGCTCGGCACCAACATCAGCTGGGAAGAATGGCCGGCCGACGGCGTCAACGCCAATTTCATCACGCGCGCCGCCGAGCCTGACGCGATCGAAAAGCTCAAGGGCTCGGTCGCGCGGGTCGCCATGTATACGGGCGAACCTTTGCGGCGCTCCAAGCTGGTCGGCGAGGGGCAGAGCTTCATGTCGTCGATCCTGCCTTCCGGCATGCGCGCCGTCGCGACCGCGATATCGGCCGACACGTCCGCCGGCGGCTTCATCCTGCCCAACGACTTCGTCGACGTCATCATGACCCGCCGCGCCGACACCGGCAATGGCGGCAGCGGCTTCAACACCGAGACGATCCTCAAGAACATCCGCGTGCTGGCCATCGACCAGACCATCCAGGAAGACGAGGAAGGCAAGAAGACCAGGGTCGGCCAGACCGCGACCCTGGAGCTGACGCCGCAGCAGGCGGAGATCATCACGGTGGCGCAGCAGATGGCGGACCGCCTGACGCTCGCGCTGCGCCCGATCACCGACATCCATGAAAAGATTACGGACGAAGCCGACTACCTGGTCAACGGCAATGGCCGGCGCGGAACGGTGCGCCTGATCAAGTCAGGCGAGGTTTCCGAGGTGGGAGCAAGGAAATGAGGCTGAACGGTAAACTGCTGCCCTTCCTGGCCGCTGCGGCGATCGGCTTTTTCCTCGTCGGCACCAGCGCTCCGGGAATGGTTGAAGCCAAGGCCGCGAGCGCCGGCGTGTCGGCTTCCATCGCCACGCAGCGCGTCAAGCTCGGCCTCAACAAATCCGTTGTCATCGACTTGCCGAGCGACGCCTATGATATCCTTGTCGCCAATCCGGCGGTTGCCGATGCCGTGACCCGCACGGCGCGGCGCATCTACCTGTTCGGCAAGGCGGTCGGCGAGACCAACATCTTTGTGTTCGGTCCCAATGGCGAGCAGATCGTCAGCCTGGATCTGGCCGTCGAGCGCGACGTCGCCGGGCTGGAAGACTATCTGAAGCGCTTCATTCCGACCTCGCAGATCAAGGTCGAGCTGCTCAACGACAACGTCGTCCTGACGGGTACTGTCGACACGCCCCTCGATTCCAAGCGCGCCGTCGACCTGGCAACCATCTTCGTGTCCGGCGGTGAAGCGACGACGGGTCAATATTCGCAGACCGCCGCCGGCGGCTCGGTCAATGGCGGCGTCGACATCAACAACCCCGACCAGGAGCGCCGGACCTCGAAGATCGTCAACCTGTTGCAGATCATCGGCGACGACCAGGTGACGCTCAAGGTTACCGTCGCGGAAGTCAGCCGCTCGGTGATGAAGCAGCTCGGCGTCAACATGGTGGGCAACGGCGGCAGCAACGGGATAACCTTTGGCTCCACCGTCGACACCTATCCCGGCCTCGGCAAGCCATTGTCCAGTTCAGGCTTCGACTTCGCAAGTTCGTCTCTGCAAGGCACCATCACCGCCATGGAACAATCTGGCGTCATGAAGACGCTGGCGGAGCCGACACTGACCGCCGTTTCGGGCGAAAAGGCAACGTTCAAGGTCGGTGGCGAATACAATATGGTGAGCTCCGTCACCAGCAATAAATCGACTGACAATCAGACCGGCGAAAGGACCTGGACGGCAGACAAGGTCGAATACGGCATCGGGTTGGAGTTCCAGCCGGTGGTGTTGTCTGCCGGCCGCATCAGCCTGAAGGTAAGAACCGCGGTTTCAGAGCCAACGACGGAAGGCTCGTTTGCCTTGGGCGACACGAATATCATCTCGCTGCGCAAACGCCTGGCGGATACGACTGTGGAATTGCCATCCGGCGGTTCGATGATGATCGCTGGTCTTGTCCGCGACGATGTCCGGCAGGCCGTCGACGGCTTACCCGGGCTAACAAAAATTCCGGTCCTCGGCACGCTTTTCCGCAGCCGCGACTTCGTCCGCAACGAAAGCGAGCTCGTCATCATCATCACGCCCTATCTGTCGCGGCCGGTGGCGCGCAACGACCTGGCGAAGCCGGATGACAATTTCAGTCCTGCGAGCGACGGGGCCGCCATGTTCCTCGGCCGTGTCAACCGCGTCTACGGCACCATGCAGACCGACAGGCCAGCCGGCCGCTACCACGGCGTCGTGGGGTTCATCTACAAATGAGTGGGAATGCGGATATGTCCAAGTCAGCATCGAAGGTCATGACGGTCCGGACAGCATCCGGGATCGCACGGGTCCGTCGGCAGATGGTCCCGGCGCTGGCGGTCATGCTCGCCGCGTCGCTCGCAGGCTGCGCCAACCGCGACAGCATCACGGTAGGATCAATTCCGGACGATTACCGCACGAACCATCCAATCGTGATCGCCGAGAAGAACCAGAAGATCGACCTGCCCGTCGGCGCTGGCGATCGCGGCATGACCGGCGCGCAGCGCGACGCGCTGCTCGGCTTTCTCGACGGCTACGACAAGAGCGCCGCGCCGGCGTTGACGATCGCGATGCCGGCCGGGTCCGCCAACGAGGTCGCCGCACGTGCCGCCGGTCGCGACTTTGCCAGGCTCGCCATGGCGGCGGGCGTCAAACGCAGCCGGATCGTCATGACGTCCTATCAGTCGGCGGTGCCGGAAGCGTCCGCGCCGGTGCGCGTCGCCTTTGTCGCCGTGCGCGCCCAGACAGATAAATGCGGCCGTTGGCCCGATGATCTGACGGAGACGTCGGAAAACAAGCATTACGCCGACTTCGGCTGCTCCTATCAGAACAACCTCGCGGCCCAGGTGGCCAATCCCAACGATCTGATCGGGCCGCGCAAGCAGTCCGACATCGACGCGGAAAATCGTGGCGCGGTGATCGACGTCTATCGGAGCAGGGGCATCTCGGACGAGTTCCTCGGCAATTCGGAAGTGACCTACTGAGCCGCGCCGGGCGACGAAGAGAGCAGTCACGGAAAGAGCATGACGATGAGCAATCTTGCCTACGACACGCCCGCGGAAACCGGCGATCTTTCGCAGCAGGACATCGCCGCCATGCAGGCGTTGCGTCCCGTGCCGCGCATTTCGATCCAGGCCTTCTGCGAGACCGAGGGGGTCGCCAATCCTGTCGCGCGCGCCGGCGAGGATCGCCGGATGGCCAAGGCCCATCTCAAGGTCCACATGGGCGGAATCCCGACCGCGATCGAGTTCTATCAGTCGGCGCCGACACCGAACCTGATCCTGCTGGAATCGCGCAGCGAACCGCAGCAACTGCTCGAGCAACTCGGCCAGCTCGCCGAATATTGCGATCCGTCCTCCAAGGTTGTGGTCATCGGCCACTACAATGATGTCGGGCTCTACCGCGAGCTCATCCGTTCGGGCATTTCCGAATATGTCATAGCGCCGGTCTCGATGACCGACATCGTCAGCGTCGTGTCATCGATCTTCGTCGATCCTGAGTCGGAGCCGATCGGCCGCTCGATCGCCTTCATTGGCGCCAAAGGCGGCGTCGGCTCCTCGACCATCGCTCACAATGTCGCCTGGGCGATGTCCTCCCTGTTCAAATCCGAGGTCGTCATCGCCGATCTCGACCTCGCCTTCGGCACCGCCAACATCAATTTCGACCAGGATCCGGCGCAAGGCATCGCCGAGGCGGTGTTTTCGCCCGAGCGGGTCGACGAGGTCTATCTCGACCGTCTGCTCGCGCAATGCGCCGAGCATCTGTCGCTGCTCGCAGCTCCCTCCACGCTCGAGCGCGTTTATGACTTCGACGCCGAGGCCTTCTCGCAGGTCATCGAGACGGCGCAGCGCAGCGCGCCTCTTTTGGTCCTCGACCTCCCTCACGTCTGGAGCGGCTGGACGAAGAGCACGCTGATCAGGGCGGACGAGATCGTCATCACGGCCACGCCCGAGCTCGCAAATCTTCGCAACACCAAGAACATGGTGGACATGCTGAAGCGGTTGCGTCCGAACGATCCCCCGCCGAAGCTGATCATCAACCAGGCCGGCGTTCCGAAGCGGCCCGAGATCGCGGCTTCCGATTTCGCTGAACCGCTCGGCATCACGCCGGTGGCCGTGATCAACTTCGAACCGCTGCTGTTCGGCAATGCCGCCAACAATGGCCGCATGCTCTCCGAGATGGACGCCAAGAGTCCGGTCGTCGCGACCATCAATGAGATAGCGCATGTGCTGACTGGGCGCAGCGAAATCAAGACAAGGAAGAAGGCAGGCCTGGGCTCGATCCTCGGCAAGCTCTCGCGCAACAAGAAGTGACGCTGATTGAGCGGCATCGGGTAGTCGATCATGTTTGGTAAAAGAGGCAAAGACGATGGCAGCCGGGCAACGCCCGAATTCCGTCCGCCGGCATCCGCTCTCGCCGCCGCTCCGATCGCGACGATAACGGCTGAACGGCCGGTCGTGCCGCCGTCCAGCACGCCGGCCGCGCCGGCCGCGCGTCGCCCCGTCGAGGCGCCGCCGATGGCGCCGGAGCCGCCACGAAGGGTCCAGCGCGAACGCTCGGAGACCTATTACGACACCAAGAGCCAGGTTTTCTCCGCGCTCATCGACACGATCGATCTGTCGCAGCTCGCCAAGCTCGATCCCGAGAGCGCGCGCGAGGAAATCCGCGACATCGTCAACGACATCATCGCGATCAAGAATTTCGCCATGTCGATTGCCGAGCAGGAAGAGCTGCTCGAGGACATCTGCAACGACGTTCTGGGCTACGGGCCGCTGGAGCCGTTGCTTGCCCGCGACGATATCGCCGACATCATGGTCAACGGCTCCAAGAACGTCTACATCGAAGTCAATGGCAGGGTCGAACAGACCGGCGTGCGCTTCCGCGACAACCAGCAGCTGCTTAACATCTGCCAGCGCATCGTCAGCCAGGTCGGCCGCCGCGTCGACGAATCGAGCCCGATCTGCGACGCGCGCCTGCCCGACGGCTCGCGCGTCAACGTCATTGCGCCGCCGCTGTCGATCGACGGCACCGCGCTTACCATCCGCAAATTCAAGAAGGACAAGCTGACGCTTGATCAGCTGGTGAAGTTCGGCGCCATCTCGCCGCAAGGCGCGGAAATCCTCAAGATCATCGGCCGCGTCCGCTGCAATGTCGTCATTTCGGGCGGCACCGGCTCCGGCAAGACGACGCTGCTCAACTGCCTGACCAACTATATCGACCGCGAGGAGCGCGTCATCACCTGCGAGGATTCGGCGGAACTGCAGCTGCAGCAGCCGCATGTGGTCCGTCTCGAAACCCGGCCGCCCAATCTCGAGGGCGAGGGCGAGGTGACCATGCGCGACCTGGTCAAGAACTGCCTGCGCATGCGGCCCGAGCGGATCATCGTCGGCGAAGTGCGCGGACCGGAAGTGTTCGATCTGCTGCAGGCGATGAACACCGGCCATGACGGCTCGATGGGAACGATCCACTCGAACAGCCCGCGCGAATGCCTCAACCGTATCGAATCGATGATCGCCATGGGCGGCTACTCGCTGCCGCAGCGCACGGTGCGCGAGATCGTCGTCGGCTCGATCGACGTGATCATCCAGGCGGCTCGCCTGCGCGACGGCTCGCGCCGCATCACCCACATCACCGAGGTGGTCGGCATGGAGGGCGATGTCATCATCACCCAGGATCTTGTCCTCTACAACATCAAGGGCGAGGACTCGAGCGGCCGGCTGGTCGGCGAGCACGTGTCGACGGGCATCGGCCGCCCGCATTTCTGGGACCGCGCCCGCTATTACGGCGAGGAGCAGCGCCTCGCCAACGCGCTCGAGGCGATGGAGAAACGCGCTGACTGATTTGTCTGGAGGTGTAGGGGCAGCGGTCGATGTTCGGAATTGACGCCACCGTCCTGGCTTTCGTCGTGCTCGCCGGCTTCAGCGCCGGCGCGGTGGCCTATGCCTTCCTGTTCACGCGCATCGACAACGAGAAGCAGGCCGGCAAGCGGCTTCAGACCATCAAGACGGCCGAAACCGACCGGTCCGTGGTGAAAGCCACGCGCGACCGCGCCGCGGAGGCGGTCAAGCGGCGCAAAAGTCTTCAGGATTCGCTCAAGCAGCTCGACGAGAAGCAGAAGACCAACGACCAAAACGTCAGGAAGCCGCCGCTGAAGGTTCAGATCCGCCAGGCCGGCATGCAGGTTCCGATCGAGCGCTTCTACATGTATTCGGCTGTGTGTGGCGTTGTGCTCACGGGCCTTCTCTTTTTCGTCGGCGCGCCTTTGTGGGCTCTGCCCGGCGCCCTGCTGGTGGGCGGCCTCGGTCTGCCGCGCTGGTTCGTGTCGTTTCGCCGTACGCGCCGCGTCAAGGCCTTCCTCGAAGAATTCCCGAACGCGCTCGACATCATCGTGCGCGCGGTCAAGTCCGGCCTGCCGCTCAACGATGCGATCCGCCTGATCGCCAACGAGTCGCCTGAACCGGTCCGGTCCGAGTTCCGCCGCATCGTCGATTCCCAGCAGATGGGCATGTCCGTGCCCGACGCCGCCATGCGCATGTCCGAAACCATGCCATGCACCGAAGCCGGCTTCTTCGGCATCGTCATCCAGATCCAGTCGCAGGCCGGCGGCAACCTGTCCGAGGCGCTGGGCAACCTTTCGCGCGTCCTGCGCGACCGCAAGAAGATGAAAGCCAAGGTGGCGGCGCTTTCGATGGAAGCCAAGGCTTCCGCCGTCATCATCGGCGCCTTGCCCTTCGTCGTCGCCTTCCTCGTCTATCTGTCGAGCCCGAACTACATCATGCCGCTGTTCACCACCAATGTCGGCAACCTGATCCTCGGCTGTTCGGGTGTGTGGATGTCGATCGGCATCCTGGTGATGCGCAAGATGATGAATTTCGAAGTGTAGGGGCGCGGATCCAGTGACAGAGCAGGTCGTCAAAACGCTCACCGATCCTTCTTTCCTGATCGCGATGCTGGTCGGCATTGCCGTTTTTGCGACCATCTTCACGCTCATGCCGGCATTCGGCGGCACGTCGCTCAAGTCGCGCATGAAGAGCGTGGCGCTCGAACGCGACAAATTGCGCGCCGAGCAGCGTGCGCGGCTGGCCAGCGAGGCCGACCGCCGCCGCAAGGGCCTGCGTGAGGAACAGTCGATCGGCATGCGCAACATCGTCGACCGCCTCGATCTGAGGCGTGCGCTTGCCGATGAAAGCACGATCCAGAAGCTCAAGGTCGCGGGCTTCCGCGGCCAGAACCCGCTGACGCGTTTCCTCTTCTTCCGCCTTGTCCTGCCATTCGTCGGTTTTGCCTTGGCGGCCATCTATCTGTTCGTGCTCGGCGGCCTGCCGCAGCAGCCGGCTTTCATCAAGCTGTTCGTCTGTGTCGTTGTCGCCTATGGCGGCTTCTACGCGCCGATCCTCTACGTCAACAACCGCGCGACCAAGCGCAAGCAGTCGATCCAGCTGGCCTGGCCGGACGCGCTCGACCTGATGCTGATCTGCGTGGAATCCGGCATGTCGGTGGAAGCGGCCTTGCGCAGGGTTGCCGACGAAGTCGGCGCGCAGTCGGTGCCGCTTGCCGAGGAATTCGTGCTCACCAATGCCGAGCTGTCCTATCTTCAGGACCGCAAGATCGCCTATGAGAACCTGGCAAGCCGCACCGGCCTGGAATCGGTGAAGTCGGTGTCGCAGGCCCTGGTCCAGGCCGAACGCTACGGCACGCCGGTGGCGCACGCGTTGCGCGTGCTCGCCTCGGAAAGCCGCGACATGCGCATGAACGCGGCCGAAAAGAAAGCCGCGGCCCTTCCGCCGAAGCTTACCGTACCGATGATCCTGTTTTTCCTGCCGGTTCTGTTCGCCATCATTCTTGGGCCGGCCGGCATCCAGGTCAGCCAGCGCGGCATCTTCGGCGACCAGCACAGCTCCTCGGGCCAGTAAAGCAATTCCGGGAAAAGTGCCGAGCGGTTAGTCTAGGCTCGGCGACTTCGCCGTAGCCTTCCGTTCGCATCAAGCAAAAAGCCGCGCGAGGTCCCGCGTGGCTTTTCAACTTCAGCGGTGCTTTGACGATGCCCGCGGTCAGTTCGTGGCGACTTTCGCCTTGCCCTTGTCCTGATCCTTCAACTGGCTCCAGGCGTTCTGCTGGGCGAGCATCTGCCGCAGATAGGCGATGTTGGCCTGCGCCTGCTCGGGCGACAGTTCCTGCGAGGCGATCTTCTCGGCCTCGTCGAAGCGGCCCTGCAGCCCGACGACCAGCGCGAGGTTCTGCCGTACCCTGCTGTCGGCGCCAGGCTGCTGCGCGGCCGAGCGCATATAGGTCTCCGCCGTGCGCAGGTCGCCTTCGAGCACATAGGACATGCCGAGATTGGACAGCACCGAAGGTTCGTTCGGCTTCAGTTCCAGCGCCTTGCGATAGTCCTGCCGCGCTTCGTCCTTCTGACCCATCTGGTCGAGAATGGCGGCTTCCGCCGACACCAGCTTCCAGTCCGGATATTCGGGCGTCTGCGCGCGCCGCACCGCATCGAGGGCCGGCTCGAACTGGCCGTTGGCGGCAAGCGCCTTGCCATAGGCTGCAAGCACGTCGCGATCTTTGGGATAGGCGATCGCCAGCTTGCGCATCACCGCCAGCGACTGGTCGGCGTCGCCGTCCATCTGCAGCGCCGCCGCGAAATTCATCGCCAGTCGCTTGTCGTTCGGATTGCGGGCGTAGGATTGGCCGAGCCTGGACGTGGCCGTCCGCAATTCGCTGGCCGACATCGTTTCCAGCGGCCTGCTGTCGGAGCGGGAGATGGAGCCGGTGGTGAACTTGCTGGTGCTGCCGCAGCCTGCGGCGCTGGCCGCCAATGCCGCCATGAAGGCGGTAGTGATGAGACGCTTGGCTGTAAGGTTCAAGGCTGTGGTAGGCATCTGCGGCCCGGTCTCCATTCCTGTGCGGCCATTGGCTGGCCGTCTTCCCTCCCGCAGAAATATTCTGTTAACCCTAACGGAGCGTTAAGAAGCGCCGACTCAAGCTGTTCGGCCGGAGATCATCATATGCCTGTAGAACTCGTTGAGCAGAAGCCGGAAGCCGCCTTGCCTGTCTTTCTGGTGGCAAAGGACGCCCTTGAAGCCGCGGCGCTGCCCTCGGCCGCCGTCGCCTGGGCAAGAGCCAACGGTTTTTCAGGCGAGGCAGGGCGCACGCTGGTCCTGCCGCGCGAGGGCGGCAGCCTTGCCGGCGCATTGTTCGGCACCGGCGATGGCGAAAGCGTTCTTGCCCTCGGCGCGCTCGCAAGGTCGTTGCCGGGGGGCGATTGGCATTTCGCGTCGGCGATCGCGCAGCCTGATCTCGCCGCGCTCGCCCTGGTCCTCGGGGGCTACGTCTTCACCCGCTACGGCAAGAAACCCGGCAGAGCTTTGCGCTTTGCGCTTCCTGAGGGCGCCGACGCCGCGCATGTGCGCCGCGTCGCCGACAGCGTGTTCCTGACACGCGACCTCGTCAACACGCCGACCAGCGACCTGGGGCCGCTTGAACTGGAGGAAGCCACCCGGAAACTCGCGGCCGCCCATGGCGCCGATATCTCCGTGATCCATGGCGAAGATCTCCTCGCGCGGAACTTCCCTATGATCCATGCCGTGGGCCGGGCTTCGACCGGCGCGCCTCGGCTGATCGACATGATCTGGGGACCGGGCGATGCGCCGAAGGTGACGCTGGTCGGCAAGGGCGTCTGCTTCGACACCGGCGGCCTCGACATCAAGCCATCGGCCGGCATGCTTTTGATGAAGAAGGATATGGGCGGCGCCGCCAATGTGCTGGGCCTTGCTTCCATGATCATGGCGGCGAAATTGAATGTCCGGCTGCGCGTGCTGATCCCCGCCGTCGAGAATTCGATCGCCGGCAATGCCTTCCGGCCTGGCGATGTGTTGAGGAGCCGCAAGGGCATCACCGTCGAGATCGGCAACACCGACGCAGAAGGCAGGCTGATCCTGGCCGATGCGCTGGCGCTGGCCGATGAGGAGCAGCCCGCTTTGCTCATCGACATGGCAACGCTGACCGGTGCCGCGCGTGTCGCGCTGGGACCCGATCTGCCGCCTTTCTACACCAACGACGAAACGCTTGCCGCCGATCTGAGCGCGGCGTCCGTCAAGGTCGAGGACCCGCTGTGGCGTATGCCGCTGTGGCGTCCCTACGACGCGAAGCTTTCCTCGAAGATCGCCGACATCAACAATGTGACGACCGACGGTTTTGCCGGGTCGATCACGGCGGCACTTTTCCTCAAGCGCTTCGTCGAGAAGACCCGCAGCTGGGCGCATTTCGACATCTTCGCCTGGAACCCGGCCGATCGTCCCTACGGCCTGACCGGCGGCGAGGCGCAAGGCATCCGCGCGCTGGAGCAGGTCATCGCCGGACGTTTTGGAGCGTAGCGGCGAGACGCTGCCACTGAAACGGAACCGAAACAATTTGCCGGCATGCTTAGGCGATGTCGATCTCGATGCGCCCAAGCCAGGCCTTGCGACTGTGGCAGCAGGTGATGCTGGCCCAGGTGCGCGCTGGCGAGCCCGATCTCACCATGCGCCAGACGGCGATCCTGTTCACCATCTACCTCGATCCGCCGCCGCACACGGTGCGCGGGCTTGCAGCAAAACTCAATGTCACCAAGCCGGTCATCACCCGGGCGCTGGACACGATGGGCGCGCTGAAGCTGGTCTCGCGCCATCGCGATGAGTTCGACAAGCGCAATGTGCTGATCAGGCGCACGGTGGAAGGCGCGCTCTTTGTCGAGCGCTTCGGCGATGGTATCGTTGCCAGGGCGCATGCACTGCCAATCTGACCTCATTTGCTGACGACTGGATTATCGATTTGACCGCCAGGGATGCCCGCCTTCATGCCTTCCGCTCCGACCTTGCCGATGCGAGGCTGAAGGGGGAGGTCGCCGCCGACCGCTTCGTCACCGGCCGCCCGGCGCGGATCACGGCCGCTGTCGCCGATCTGCGCAAGGCGCCGCGCCCCGATGCTGGCGTCAACACGCAGATGCTCTTCGGCGACGACATGCTCGTCTTCGAGGACGCGGGAGGCTGGGCCTGGGTGCAGGCGGAGCGCGACGGCTATGTCGGCTATGTGGCCGACAATCTTCTTGGCGCGCGCAAACATGCGCCGACTCACATCGTCTCCGTGCCGCGCACTTTCCTCTATCCGGGACCGGATCTGCGCTTTCCGATCAGCGGACAGCTCTCGATGGGCTCGACCGTGACGGTGACCGGTTCTGCCGAAACGCGCGGCACGCATTACGCGCTGCTGCCGTCCGGCCAGGCGGTCATCGCCCGCCATTTGCGGCCGATCGCCGAGCTGGCCGAGGATTACGTCACGGTCGCGGAGAGCTTCCTCGGCACGCCCTATCTCTGGGGCGGTGTCTCGGGCTTCGGCATCGACTGCTCCGGCCTCGTGCAGTTGGCAATGCGCATGACGGGCAAGGATGTCCTGCGGGATTCCGATATGCAGGCAGCGTCGATCGGCACGCCGTTCGAACCGGCTGCGGACTATTCAGGTCTCCGACGTGGCGACCTCGTCTTCTGGAAAGGTCACGTCGCGATCATGACCGACGAAAAGAACATGATCCACGCCAACGGTCACACCATGCTGGTCTCGCGCGAGGGGCTGAAGGAAGCGGTCCAGCGCATCGGCTATCTCTATGGCGGCCCGACGGGTTTCAGGAGGCCGTAGCCCCAGCCTTTCCCTTCTCCCCTTGTGGGAGAAGGTGTCGCCGAAGGCGACGGATGAGGGGTGTTCCAGCGAATGCCGACGTCTCACTCCGCTGGAACACCCCTCATCCGTCTTGCCGCTTTGCGGCAATCCACCTTCTCCCACAAGGGAAGAAGGAAAAGGGACGTTGATCCCCTTTTGTTCCGATTTTCCTTGGCGATTGCCTGCCGCCGCGCTAACTCTTGCGCGTGACCGAGCAGCCGCGCCTTGCCGAACGGAATGCCGCCGTCCTGCTGCCTGAGCCATTCGTCAAATGGTTCGGCCAAAAGGGCTGGTCGCCACGCGCCCATCAATTGGACCTGCTGGCGAAGGCGCAAAGCGGCCAATCGGCGCTGCTGATCGCGCCGACTGGAGCCGGCAAGACCCTGGCCGGTTTTTTGCCGTCGCTGACCGAGCTCGCCAACCGTCCCAAGCGAAAGCCGGGCGAAGCCCGCCGCGGCATTCACACGCTCTATATCTCGCCGCTCAAGGCGTTAGCCGTCGACATCGAACGCAATCTCGGCAAGCCGGTCGAGGAGATCGGCCTGCCCGTCACCATCGAGACCCGCACCGGCGACACGCCTTCGCACAAGCGCCAGCGGCAGAAACTGGCGCCGCCCGACATATTGCTCACCACGCCCGAGCAGCTCGCGCTGCTGATCGCCTCGAACGACGCCAGACGCTTCTTCGAAGATTTGCGCTATGTCGTGCTTGATGAGCTGCATTCGCTGGTCACCTCCAAGCGCGGGCATCTGCTGGCGCTCGACCTGGCGCGCTTACGCGCCTTTGTCCCCGGGTTGCAGACCATAGGCTTATCGGCCACCGTGGCGGAGCCCGACGAGTTGCGGCGCTGGCTGGTCAGTCAGGCGTCTCCGGGCGCCATGTCCGAGATCATCGTCGTCACGGGCGGCGCGAAGCCCGAGATATCGATCCTCGACTCGGAAGAGCGGGTGCCTTGGGCCGGGCACTCCGCCCGTTACGCCACGCCCGAGATCTACCGCGAGATCAAGCGGCACAAGACCACGCTGCTCTTCGTCAACACCCGCAGCCAAGCCGAGTTGCTGTTCCAGGAGCTATGGCGCGTCAATGAGGACACGCTGCCGATCGCGCTCCATCACGGCTCCCTGGACGTCGCCCAGCGCCGCCGCGTCGAGAAGGCCATGGGCGAAAATGCGTTGCGCGCCATCGTCGCCACCTCGACGCTCGATCTCGGCATCGACTGGGGCGATGTCGATCTGGTGGTGCATGTCGGCGCGCCGAAAGGCGCCAGCCGCCTGGCGCAGCGCATCGGCCGCGCCAACCACCGGATGGACGAGCCGTCCAAGGCGATCCTCATTCCTGCCAATCGCTTCGAAGTGCTGGAGTGCCGAGCCGCGCTCGACGCCAATTATCTCGGCGCCCAGGACACGCCGCCGCTGGTCAATGGCGGGCTCGACGTCTTGGCGCAACACGTGCTGGGCTGCGCCTGCGGCGCACCGTTTCACGCCGACACGCTGTTCAATGAAGTGAGGACCGCTGCCCCCTACGCCAGTCTTGATCGGCCGACTTTTGACCGCGTCATCGACTTCGTGGCCACCGGCGGCTACGCGCTGAGAAATTACGAGCGCTATGCCCGCATCCGGCAGACCAAGGAAGGCTTGTGGCGGGTTTCAAATCCGGGCGTCGCCCAGCAATACAGGCTCAATGTCGGCACCATCATCGAAGTGCCGGCGCTCAATGTACGTTATGTGCAGGCCGGCAGCAGGGGGGCGGCCTCGCGCGGCGGCAGGGTCCTGGGAAAGATCGAGGAAGCATTCCTGGAGACTTTGGTGCACGGCGATACCTTCATGTTCGCCGGCAAGATCTTGCGCTTCGAAGGCATTCGCGAGAACGAGTGCTTCGTCTCGAACGCGCCCGGCAGCGACGCGAAGGTGCCCTATTATGGCGGTGGCAAATTCCCGCTTTCGACCTACCTCGCCGAGCAGGTGCGGGCCATGCTCGACGACCCGCAACGCTGGAAGAAACTGCCCGAGCAGGTGGCGGATTGGCTGCGGTTTCAGGCGGACAAGTCCGTCCTGCCGAAACGCGACGACCTGTTGATCGAGACTTTCCCACGCGGCAACCGCTATTACCTCGTGGCCTATCCGTTTGAGGGGAGGCTCGCGCATCAGACGCTCGGCATGCTGCTGACGCGACGGCTCGACCGGGCGGGAGCCAAGCCAGTCGGTTTTGTTGCCACAGACTATGCGCTGGCCATCTGGTCGCTGGCCGATATGGGCTGGATGTTCAGGAACAGAAAACCGTCGCTGGCCACGCTGTTCGATCAAGACATGCTGGGCGATGATCTCGAAGCCTGGTTTGCCGACAGCTGGCTGCTGAAGCGCACCTTCCGCAACTGCGCGCTGATTTCCGGACTGATCGAAAAGCGCCACCCAGGCAAGGAGAAAAGCGGCCGCCAAGTGACCGTTTCGACCGACCTCATCTATGACGTGCTGCGCAGCCATGAACCCGACCATATTCTGCTGCAGGCCACCCGTACGGATGCCGCGACCGGGTTGCTCGATGTCAGCAGACTTGCCGAGATGCTCTCGCGCATCCGCGGTCGAATCGTGCATAAGAAGCTCGAACAGATATCGCCGCTCGCCGTGCCGATCATGCTCGAAATCGGCAAGATGCCGGTGCATGGCGAAGCGGACGAGACGCTGTTGATGGATGCCGCGACGCTCGTCGAAGAGGCCATGGGCCCTGAGATGACGGAGTGAAAGAGAGGGCCCAGAGGGGGATGAATTTTTCGCTGTCGCGCGCAATGCTGATCGCCGAGGCCGACCTTGTCGGCATCGCCGGCGAGCGCGCGGTCTGCGACCGGCGCGGCGTTCTCTATTTCCCCGATCTGCGACTGCTCGCGGTCTCCGACCTGCATCTCGAAAAAGGCTCGTCCTTTGCCCGGCGCGGCGCGCTGATCCCGCCTTACGACACCGGCGCCACCTTGCTGCGGCTGCAGGGGGTCATTGCCGACTACCAGCCGCGCATCGTCGTCAGCCTGGGCGACTCCTTCCACGATGGTGGCGGCGCCCAGCGCATGCATCAGAGCTTCCGCGAACAGCTGGAGGCTATGATGGCCGGCCGCGACTGGTTCTGGGTCGCCGGCAACCATGACCCTGATGCTCCCGCCGACTTGCCCGGCGAGACCGTCAAGGAACTTGCGGTCGGTTCGCTGCTCTTCCGCCATGAGCCGTCGAAGCTGCGGGTCGAAGGCGAGATCGCCGGCCATCTCCACCCTTGCGCGCGCATCGTCCAGCGCGGGCGATCGGTCCGGCGGCGCTGCTTCGTCGGCGACGGCGGCCGAATGATCATGCCGGCCTTCGGCGCCTATACCGGCTCGCTCAACGTGCTCGACCGCGCCTATGCCGGCCTGTTCCGCCTGGAAACGCTTGTTGCCTATATGCTTGGCGCCGAGCGCATCTTTGCCATCTCCGGCTCGATGCTGCGGCCGGGCTGAGACGCTACTCTCGTCCGTAGTAGAGCGTGACCGTATGCTTCGCTTCAGCGAAGAACAGCCAGCGCTCGACCAGCATGCCGGCGAGTTGCGCGACGGCGGCAAGCACGGATGCGATCGCGCCCAAGGGCCATGGCAGCAGGAAAGCGATGGCCAGGAGGATGGCAGGCACGGCGAAGGCCAACACCTGCGTAATCAGTCGCAGCTTGGCGCTATGCTTGCGCGCGATGCGAAAGCCCATTTCCTTCAGCAGATAGTTCTCTTCCGTGTGCGGCCATTCGACCGACCGCACCGTGCCGCCGGCGAGTCCGGTCGCGGTGTTGGCATTTGTCGGAATCTCCAGCCGGTCATTGTAGCGCCAGGTCGCGAGCTTCCAGCCCCAGCCGGCAAGCGTGGCGAGCAGCGCGCCGACCAGCATTGCGGTCGTCCCCACGGCTAAACCCTGGAGAAGGGCGTTCAATAACAGGCAGCCGGTCATCGCCGAGAAAATAAGATAAGCCGGCAAAGTATAGCGGCTGTGCCACTGCGCGATCGGCTTCAGCGAGGCATAGATCATGCCGGTCGTGCACACTGTCGTGACCGCACCGGCCGCCGCCAGCAGGCCGGCGACAGCGACCCAGCCGCCGCTCTTGCCGAGAAACACCCAGCCGATGCCGTACATACAAGCCGGAATGAAGGTCGCGACCGACGCCACGCCTTCGCGCGAAAGCCATGAGCTGCGCCATTGCGAGAAGGCTCGCCAGGCGCGCTCGGGACGGCCGAGATGGCCGGTGGAGGACAACAGCCCTGCCGCGATCAGGCCGAGCGCCAGTCCCATGCCGACAAGGCCGAGCCAGAAATCGGCAGGAATGAATCCCAACCCGCCAAGCAAGCCGAGCAGCGTCAGCAGGCCGTAGCCGGCGCCGGTGGCGGTGGTGAAGAAGACGACCGAGAAAGCGGGATGCATGGTCGGCTAGTTCGAAAGCATGCGGTCGATCCAGCCGAGGAACCCGCCCTCGGCCTTGATCGGCTCCAGCGCCGGCGCGTCGACCTTCGCCGCGCGTTGGCTGCGGGCGCGCGGCGGCAGATATTTGTTGGTCGGCTGGTAGCCGAGCTCCGGCATCAGCGCGACGCCGCCGCGCTCTTCCACCAGTTGCGAAATCGCCGAGTCCGGATCGCCGAGGTCGCCGAAATGCCGGGCGCTGGTCGGGCAGGCGGCGACGCAGGCCGGCACGCGATCTTCCTCGGCCAGATTGTCGTTATAGATGCGGTCGACGCAGAGCGTGCATTTCTTCATCACGCCGACTTCCATGTCGAACTCGCGCGCGCCATAGGGACAGGCCCAACTGCAGAGCTTGCAGCCGATGCATTTATCCTCGTCGACCAGCACGATGCCGTCCGAGGCGCGCTTGTAGGAGGCGCCGGTCGGGCAGACGGTGACGCAGGCCGGCTGCTCGCAATGCAGGCAGGAGCGCGGGAAATTCACCGTGCGGCCGCTCAACTCCGTCGTGTGCTCGTAACTATGCACCCGGTTGAACCAGACGCCGTCGACATGCCCGCCATAGGGGTCGATATCTGTCAGCGGCGCCATATGGCCGCCGGTGTTCCATTCCTTGCAGGCGGTCACGCAGGCCTGACATCCGACGCAGGTGTCGAGGTCGATGACAAGGCCGAGTTTCTTGTCGGTATGCGAGGGAAGGCAGGTCATTCGGCGGCTTCCCTCTTCATGCGGAATTCCGCGCCGTAGCGAAGCACGTCCGGCGAAGGCTCGAAATGTGGAGGCTGGGCAAAGCGCTCGAATTGCGGCTCGGTGAAGCCGGCTTCGTCGGCCACGCATTTGACGATGCGCACCCGCACGTCAAACCACGCGGCCTGGCCAGTGACGGGATCGGAATTCGAATAGCGCTTGCCGCTGGCGTCGGCCGACGTCTGGTCGCCGATGATATGGTTGAGCAGGAAGCCGCGATTGCTCTCTGCCGCATCGTCCTTCAGCCCCCAGCTGCCGCGCCGCTTGCCGATCGCGTTCCAGGTCCAGACCGTATCGGGGTTCACGCCGTCGATCAGCTTGATCTGGCCTTTCACCCGGCCGTTGACGCTTTCGATCCACACCCAGTCGCCATCGGCGAGGCCCAGGGCCGCTGCCGTCTGGCGATGCACGAACAGCCGGTTCTGGCTGGTGATCTGCCGTAGCCAAGCATTCTGCGAGCCCCAGGAGTGGTACATGTGCATCGGCCGCTGCGTCAGCGCATGCAGCGGGTATTTTTGCAGATCGACGGTGCTTTCCTCGAAGGGCGCATACCAGAAGGGCAGCGGGTCCATATAGGCTTCGATGCGCCCGCGCTCAGCCTGAGGTGGCTGCACCTTGCCATGGCCGCGGGCGGCAAGGCGAAAGCGCTGCATCGGCTCCGAATAGAGCTGGAAGACGATCGGCTCGGCCTTGGCGATGAAACCCATCTCGACCGCAAAATCGAGATAGGCGCGGTTGCCCATCTTGTAATAGCGCTGATCGTCGGCGAACTCGTGATGCCAGAAGCCGCCATTGTCGATGTAGCGCTGCAACTGGTCGGGATTGACGTCGCCCCTGCCGATTGCGCCGCCATTCTTGCCGCGCCAGCCGGCGAGCGGGCCGATGCCGGGCGTGCGCTCGTGGTTGACGATGTATTCGGCATAGTCGCGGTATTTCGCCGAGCCGTCTTCGTTGACGAAGCCGGGCAGCCCGAGCCGCGTGCCGAGTTCGATCAGCACCGACTGGAACGGCCGCACGTCGCGGTCCGGCTGCACCACCGGATGGCGGATGGCGTCGGCGGCCCCGTCGGCGTGGCTGATCGGCCGGTCGAGCAGGCTGATACAGTCATATCGCTCGAGATAGGTGGTGTCGGGCAGCACCAGGTCGGCGAAGGGCACGGTCTCGGAATAATAGGCGTCCGAGTAGATGATGAAGGGGACCCTGTAGGCGCCGGCCTCGTCCTTGTCGGTCAGCATGGCAATCGTCTCGACCGTGTTCATCGAGGAGTTCCATGCCATGTTCGACATATACATCATCAGCGTGTCGATCGGATAAGGATCGCCGGCCCAGGCATTGCGGATCACCGAATGCATCAGCCCGTGCGCGGCCAAAGGCGCTTCCCAGGAATAGGCCTTGTCGATGCGCGAGGGCCGGCCGGCCTCGTCGACCAGAAGATCGTCCGGGCCGCAGACGAAGCCGAGCGGCATGCCGTCCAGCGGCGCCATCGGCCGGGCGTTTTTTCCGCATGGCTTCGGCCCCGGCGGCGCGCAGCGCGGGTAGGGCGGCTTGAAGCGGAAGCCGCCTGGAACATCCACCGTGCCGAGCAGCACCTGCAGCAAATGGATGGCGCGGCAGGTGTGAAAACCGTTGGAATGGGCCGAGATGCCGCGCATGGCGTGCATCGAGACGGGCCGCCCCTTGATCGTGTCGTGCCGACGGCCGGCCCAGTCGGTCCAGGCGACCGGCAGTTCGATCGTCTGTTCGAAGGCGACATGCGCCAGTTCCGCCGCGATGCGGCGGATCGTGTCGGCGGACACACCGCAGCGCTCCGCCACAGCATCTGGTGAATAGCTGTCGTCCAGGTAACGATCGGCCATCAATTGGAATACCGGCACACAGGGACGGCCGTTGACCGTGTAGCTGCCCATCAATGCCGGCTTTGCTTCGGGGCCGGCTGCGTTCACCGGTGTCTTCGCCACCCTGTCCCAGGCAAGCGGGTTGCCGTCGCCGTCGCGAACGAACAACCCGTCATCGGCCGCGCCCGGTTCCTGCACGACCAGCACCGGCGCGTTGGTGTAGCGCAGCAGATAGTCGAGATCGACGCGGCCGGCCTTGAGCAATTCATGGACCAGTGCCAGCACGAACAGGCCGTCCGTGCCTGGCCGGATACCGATCCAGTCGTCGGCGATGGCGTTGTAGCCGGTGCGGCAGGGGTTGATCGAAACCACCTTGGCGCCGCGCGCCTTGAGCTTGCCGAGGCCGATCTTGATCGGATTGGAATCATGGTCCTCGGCAACGCCGAAGAGCATGAAGTATTTCGTGTTGTCCCAGTCGGGTTCGCTGAACTCCCAGAACGAGCCGCCGATCGTATAGAGCCCGCCGGCCGCCATGTTGACGGAGCAGAAGCCCCCATGCGCGGCGAAATTGGGCGTGCCGAATTTCGACGCCCACCAGCCGGTCAGCGACTGCGACTGGTCGCGCCCGGTGAAGAAGGCGAGTTTTTTCGGATCGGTACGGCGGATCGCCGACAGCCGCGCGGTGGCTATCGTGAGAGCTTCCTCCCACTCGATCTCGCGGAATTCGCCCGAGCCGCGCGGCCCTGTCCTCAGCAGCGGCTTCCTGAGCCGCGCCGGGCTGTAATGCTGCATGATGCCGGCGCTGCCCTTGCCGCAGATCACGCCGCGGTTCACCGGATGGTCCTTGTTGCCGTTGATGTAGCGCACCTTGCCGTCCTTGATATGGACGTCGATGCCGCAGCGGCAGGCGCACATGTAGCAGGTGGTCTTGGCGATCCGGTCGGAGACGCTTGGTGAGGTCTCGACGCCGTCGCCCTCATCCGGCGCTCGGCTGTCGGCCAGCGGCCGTTGCGAGAGGGCGGAATTGGCGCCGCGCGGCGCGGCTTTGCTCATGACCCGCGAATGCTCTTGTCGCTCGCCATCTTGGCCTTCGTCCTGGGTCCCGGTCCGCGCATGTAATGGAGCTCGGGATGATAGCGCTCACCGGCGAGCTGCCGCTTCAGCCGGCGACTCCAATGCGCCAATAGGGATTTGAAGCGCCCTGTCATTTCCCACTCGGGGCCTTTGACGACCACTTTTTTTCCAATTTCAGACAAAATCTAGAACAAAGCGATTGATGCGTCTAACAAGCAGCTCTTGTAATTCCGATCGATTTTGCTTCTTAGTTGGCCCATGACTCTCGATCAGTTGCGCATCTTCGTCGCCGTCGCCGAGCACGGCCATATGACCAAGGCCGCCGAGCGGCTCGGCATCTCGCAGTCCGCGGCCTCGGCCGCCATCCGAGCGCTCGAAAGCCAGCACGGCGTGCGCTTGTTCAACCGGGTCGGCCGCAACATCGAACTGGCCCAGACCGGCCACCGCTTCCTGCCGGAGGCGAAGGCGGTTCTGGACCGCGCCGCGGCCGCACGCGGCGTGCTGGAGGATGTCTCGCAGACTGTCGCCGGCAGCCTGTCGATCGCGGCCAGCCAGACGATCGCCAGCTACTGGCTGCCGCGCCGTCTGGCTGCCTTCCATGAGGCCTATCCTGCCGTGAAGCTGAGCGTGACGATCGGCAACACCAGGCAGGTCGAGACCAATGTGCTGGACGGCCGCGCCGATTTCGGCCTGGTCGAGGGCCGCACCGAGTCCGACATCCTACGCCGCGCCATGGTCGACGAGGACCGGCCGATGCTGGTGGTGGCGCGCACGCATCCCGAGATTCCGACGACGCGGGCGGGCAATCTCGACATCAGGGCGTTGCGCTGGATCATCAGGGAAGGCGGGTCGGGCACGCGCGAGGCGCTGGAGGATTTCGCGCTCGGTCAAGGGGTCCCCCCGGCGGAGCTGCCGATATTCCTCGTCCTGCCGAGCAACGAGGCCGTACGCCAGGCGGTCGAAGCCGGCGCGGGGGCGGCGATCATCTCGGAGCTGGTCGTCGCGCGTTCCCTGGCCGAGGGCAGCCTCCGGGCCGTGCCGGTCGAATTGCCGAAGCGCGACTTCGCCATGATCACGCATCGCGACCGCCAGGCGAGCCTCGCGCAGATGGCGCTGAAGGCGCATCTCACCGGCAAGGCGGACGCGCCGGCAAGCGCGGAATAATCAGGCGTATTTGCGCTGCGCGTCGAGCGCGAGGCCCAGACCGACCGAGCCGAACATGTCGCCTTCGATGACCGAGGCCTGCGGCACCAGCGACAGGATCTTCCGCTTTGCCAGCGGGATCGCGGTCGAACCGCCGGTGAGGAACACGGCGGTGATGGCGGAGGCTGGAACGCCGGCGTCGGCGATCGTCTGTTTGACCGTGAAAGCCACGCGTTCGACGTCGTCGGCGATGGTCTCCTCGAGGCCCGCGCGCGTGATCTCGGCCGCGAAGCGTGCCCCGGGCAGCGACACCTTCACTTCGGCTGAGGACTGGTCGGTCAGCGCGATCTTCGCCCCTTCAACCAGGCCCGCCATCGCATGGCCGTAGCGATGCTCGACGATGTGGATGAAGCGGTCGACGAGGTCGGCCCGCTCGGCCTCGTAGCGGATCTGCCTCAGATCCGTCATTGCCTTGGCGGTGTAGACGAGGTTGATGCGCTGCCAGGTCGCGAGATCGATGAAATAGGCCGCGGGCAGATTGCGCTTGTGGTCCTTGGTCCGTGTCAGATAGCCGAGCTCGGGCATGACATGGGCGATGCTGAGCAGCCGGTCGAAATCGGTGCCGCCGATATGGACGCCCTTGTTGGCCAGGATGTCGGCCTTGCGATCACTCGAGCGGGCGCGCTCCGGCGAGACCCGCACGATCGAGAAGTCGGAGGTGCCGCCGCCCATGTCGACGATCAGCGCCAGCTCCTCGCGGGCAACCTTCTGCTCGTAATCGAGCGCCGCCGCGATCGGCTCGAACTGGAAGGCGATGTGCCTGAAGCCTTGCGCCCGCGCCGCCTTTTCGAGCTCACCCTGCGCCTTCGCATCGGCGGCCGCGTCGTCGTCGACGAACTGCACGGGCCGGCCCAGCACCACGTTCTCCACCGGGCCGCCGGCGTCTTCTTCAAGCCGCTTCTTGAGATGGTCGATGAACAGGCCGATGATGTCGATAAAGCCGATCTGGCGCGCCTTGATGCGTGTCTTTTCGTTGGCGAGCGTGCTGCCGAGAACGCTCTTCAGCGAGCGCATCAGCCGGCCTTCGATGCTATCGGTATAGTCGCTGATCGCGCGGCGGCCGAAATAGGTGTAGCCGTCCTCGAAATTGAAGAACACGGCGCTTGGCAGAGTGGGTTGCTCGCCTTCCAGCGCCACCAGTCGCGCCCGGCCGTCTCGGATCACGCCCACCGTGGAATTGGACGTGCCGAAATCGATGCCGCCGAATGCAGATTGCATCGCAGCCTCCTGTCGTCGTTTCATAGCGGCAAGCCGACGCGTTGCGCGCCGTCATCCGGAAGGCCGGACCGCTTTATCGAAATTGACTGTGTTGCTTGTCCCTAGGGCTGGGAGGCGGCGATGTATCGCAAAACCGGGAAAAGGGAAACCCTCTTTTCAACGGAAAATGGGTCCTCCCATTTTTCCCGCGGGCATCAATCCTTGCGGAAGATGAGCCGCCCGAGCCAGCCGGTCAGCATGGCGAGCGACACGGCGAACACGCCGTAGAGGAAGGAATAGTCATGCGCGACGCGGAAGATCGACTGCTCGAAGCCGGACTTGCGGATTTCGAGCTGGGCCGAGCTTTCCTTGACGAACATGCCGCTCTTGAACAGGAATGCGCGCGCTTTATGGGTGCCGACCGGCACGTTGGGCGCGAGCCGCACGGTGGCGCGAAACAGGTTCTGCGACAGGAACTGCACGCCGCCGACATTCTCGCTATAGAGGCCTGTCGCTGTCTTGCGCTCGCGGAGCGCTGCGGTGAATTCCTCGATGGTTGCCGGGCTGTCGGTCTCGTCGACGGGCTTCATGTAGAGGTTCTGCGCTCCGAGCGAGAGCTGCTTGTATTTGGCAGGCTCGGCGATGTCCTGCAGCGGCCGCGTCGTCGCCACGGAATAGGAGACCGGCACGTTCTCGAACGCTTCCGAGTCTAGGTTGATCCAGACGCCGAGCACGCGGTCCTTCCGCCGAACCACGACCGGGCGCGGCGGCCCTTCGAGCACGACGACCACGTCGTAGCGCCCCTGGCGTGCGATCAGCGGGTCGGGATTCTCCAGCGATCCGAAGATCGTGAGGTCGGCGCCGGAGAAACCCGCCGTGATGGAAATGGCGTCGGTCGACAGGCCGATCTGGATGCTTTCGGTGGGCGGCGCCTGCGCCGTTGCCGGGGAAAGGGCAAAGAGCATCGACAACGAGGCGGCGGCTGCAAATGCTCTTGGTCCCGCCATCAGTTGAGACCTGCGGCGGACAGCGAATAGAGATTGGGCGGCGTCACGAAGAGATCGACGGCAAGGCGGATGGCGACGGCCAGCACCAGCATTGCCAATAGCGCGCGCAGCTGTTCGCCGCGCAGCCGCTGGCCGGCCTTGGCGCCATATTGCGCGCCGGCGACGCCGCCGGCCATCAGCAGGAAGGCCAGGATCACGTCGACCGTCTGGTTGGTCGTGGCATGCACCAGCGTGGTGTAGGCCGAGGTGAAGATGATCTGGAACAGCGAGGTGCCGATAACGACATTGGTCGGCACTTTGAGCAGGTAGATCAACGCCGGCACCATGATGAAGCCGCCGCCGACGCCCATGATCGACGACAGGAAACCGATCGCCGCACCCAGCCCGAGCACCGGGATGACGCTGACGAACAGTTTCGAGGCCCGGAAGCGCATCTTGAACGGCAGCCGGTGGATCCAGTTGTGCTGGCCGGATTTCTTGAGCACGGGCGCTGCACCGCTGCGGCTGGCGCGCAGCGCGTTGACGCTTTCCACCAGCATCAGCCCGCCGACGGTGCCAAGCAGGGCGACATAGAGCAGCGAGATGAAGAGGTCGAGCTGGCCGAGCCGGCGCAACAGCGCGAAGACGTAGATGCCGGCCGTCGAGCCGACGATGCCGCCGGCCAAGAGCACGCCGCCCAGCTTGAAGTCGAGCGTGCCGCGCTTGAAGTGCGACAGCGCGCCGGAAAAGGAGGAGGCGATGACCTGGTTGGCGCCGGTGGCCACCGCGATCGCCGGCGGGATATTGTAGAAGATCAGCAGCGGCGTGATCAGGAAGCCGCCGCCGACCCCGAACATGCCTGACAGGAAACCCACCGCCGCGCCGAAACGAAAATCATCTCAATCAGTTAACAGGCAAATGTGTGGCAGGGCGTCGTGTATGCGACGCGCCTGCCGTTATTTCTTGGCCAGGAGCGCCTTGACGAGCGGCGCGTCGATCTCGCCGGTCGGCTTCATCTTGTTGTCAGTCTGGAAGGCCATGATGGCGTTCTTGGTCTTGCCGCCCATCACGCCGTCGGCGCCGCCGGCGTCGTAGCCGTTCTTGTTGAGGATCAGCTGGATGTTCTTCACCGCCTTTTTCATGTCGATGCCGGCGGTGGTCTGCGGCGTGCTGTCCTGCCAGGATTCCGGAATATCGGCCGAGTTGGCCGCCGCGTTGAGCGGCTTGGCTTTCCACAATTCCGTCGCGGCGCGTGCCCGCTCGAGCTGCTCGGGCCTGAGCGCATTGGCGATCTCGTCGCGCTTGGCGGCGGCGTCCTTGTCGCCGGTCTTGGCGACCAGCGCGAACCACTTGTAGGATTCCTCCAGGTTCTGCTTCATGCCGACGCCCTTGGCGGCCAGGATGCCGAGGTTGAACTGGCTGTCCTTGACGCCGAGGTCGGCGGCTTCCTGGAACCAGTGCGTCGCCGATTCATTGTCGGTCACCCCGTCGGCCGCCATGGCGAACAGCACCGCGAGGTTGTGCATGGCGCTGGCGTTGCCCTGTTCGGCGGCGAGCTGGTAGTAGGTCTTGGCCTTCTTGATGTCGCGCGCGACGCCGATGCCTTTTTCGTAGAAATTGCCGATGCGGTATTCGGCCGGCGCGAAGCCGAGCTCGGCCGACTGCTCATACCACTTCGCTGCCGCCTTCGTATCTTCCTTGACGCCCCGCGATTCCGCGTAGCGCGAGCCGACCTCGAACAGCGCCTTGGCGTCGCCGCCGGCGGCGGCGTCGCGCAGCGCCACCGGACCGATTTCGGACGGAATGTCGAATTTGGCTGCGGCCGTCTGGCTTGCCGCCGGCGGCACGGCGCCTGTCGTATCGGCCGAGGTGGCGGCCGGCGCGCTGGCGCCCTCGGCCGCCGGACTGGCCGCCTCCTTGGCCATCGGCTGCGTGTCGCCATCCGTATCCGTCGCGGAGACGGCTGCTGCGGCAGGTTCGGACGGCATCGCCGAAGCCGTCGGCGCCGGCTCGGCTGGCGCCGCAAGCGGTGCCGGCGCGGTCGCCGGTTCGGCGGGCATGGCGGCGGCAGTCTCGGGACTCGAAGGGGTGGAAACGGCAGGTGCCGCATCCTTGACGGGCTCGGCCTGCCTGACGGGACGCGCAGGGGCGTTTTCGGCCTGTGCGGTTCCCATGTCGGTCTTTTGCGCATCGGCTTGCGGCGCTGCGGGCGCGTTGAGCGAAGCCGTATCGACCGTCTGCGTGGAAAGGACCGGCGCGGCTTGGTTGTTGGCCGTTTCGACGGGATCGGACAGGAAGGCCTTGCCCAACTGCAGGCCGGCCAGCGCCATCATGATCGCGGCGGCCGCCATCAGGATCGGCTTGCGCCTCGCCTTGAGCAGGTCGCCTATCCTCAGCGCCTTCACCGGGCCGGTCATGGTCGATTGCCGCTTCAGCGTGTCGGCTTCCGCGGCCGCCGCCTGGGCCGCGCGGCGGGCGGCGGCGATGAAGTCGGACTTTGCGGCATCGCTCTCGTTGCGCCTGACCGGCTGGCCGCCGCGCTCGTCGCGCACGCGCTTCATGATGGCGCTGAGGTCCGGCGCGCCGGAACCGGGCTCCAATGGCCGGTTGGCGGCCTTGGGATCGAGCGGTTCGTCGATGTCGACGCTTGGCACGTCGGCGGCCGGCGCAGAGCCCGCCAGCGCCTGCGTGTCCGCGTCCTTCTTGCCCTTGAAGGCGCGCGCCAGGCCGCTGAACATCGATTTCCTGCGGCCGGCCGTCTCGCTCTTGTCACCGATCGCATCCGGTCCGAGGGCTGCCATGGCCGCCGCCGCCGCGGCCTCGGCAGGCGTGCGTGGCGCTGTTGGCTCGTCGCGCATGATCGCCGCGGCGCGGCCTTCGAGGCTGGCCATGTCTCCCGTGAGCGGCAGCGGCTGATCGATGTCCATCGAAGGCGCGTCCTGCACCGCGATCTTGCCACCGCGGCCGCGCTTGCTGCCCGGTTGCGGATCGACCAGCTCGCTCATCGCTTCGCTGGTCTCGCCCGCTTCGAGCGAGCCCAGCCGGTCGACGATCTTGAGCAGCGTGTCGTGGATCGCCTCGAAGGTCCGCGAGTTGCGCTCGTCGGAACGGCGGGTGAGCGCCTCGAGCGTCTTCAGGTCCTGGGCGAGGCCGGCGACGGCGGTCGCATTGGTCTGCGCCGTGCTGGACGTCGACTCGGCAAGCGATCTGACGGCGCTCTCGGCCGCCTCGCGCGCCACGCTCAGGATGGAATCGCGCGTGCCGGCCAGCGACTTCTCGATCTCGTTGAGGCGCGGGCTGATGTCTTCGAACTCGGGCAGCGGCGTGCCGGGCTTGGAAAGATGCGCCGACAGGCCGGCGACCTGCGCTTCCAGGCTGCGGATCAGCGCCGGATCGATGCCCGCGACCTGCTGCGCGGACGATTCCAGCCGGCTGGAAATGTCTTCAAGCCGGCTTTCCAGTCCGCGGATCGCCATCTCGTTGGCGGGATCGGGCGTGCGCGCCTCGATGCGCTTGGCCAAAGCGGTGAAGCGGGCGTCGATCGCTTCCATGATGCCGGCGCTCTCGTCCTGGCGCATGCGCTGGTCGAGCCGGTCCGCGACCTCGTCCAGCCGCCGTTCGAGATCGCGAAACAGCATATTGCCCTGTTCGATCGCATCGCCCTGGCGCCGCTCGAGCAGCATGGAGAGCGCGTCGAAGCGCTGCTCCAGGCCTTGGAAGATCTGGTCGGCGTCGGGCATGGCCGGCGCGCGGTCCATCTTGTCGGTGATCAAGGCGATCTGCTTGCCGAGCCGCTCCATGGCCTGTTCGGGCAGGTCGGCGCGCCCGGCCAGCTGGTCCACGCGGCTGGTGAGAAGGTTGAGGCGGTCGAGGACTTCCGCTCCCGGCCGCGACTGCGCGACCTCCTCGATCTGCTGCGCAAGGGAGGCCATGCGCTTCTCGATCCGGCCGAAGGTTTCGGGGTCGAAGGCGTTGGCTTGCGCTGCCACTGTCGAGGCGACGATGGCGCGGGAAATCTCGTCCAGCCGCTCGTCGATCATGGCGAGCGTTTCGCCGCCGCGCGCGGTCTGCTGGCCGGCGAAGCGGTCGACCGCGCCGGCAAGCGTGCGCACCTTTTCCTCCAGCGAGCGCAGCGAAAGCGATTCCGGCAGGTTGTTGACGGCGCTGCTGATCTGTTCGAGCCGGTCTGTCAGCACCGAAAGGCTCGGGCCTTCGGCGCGCTTGCGCTGATCGGCGTCGACACGGTCCTCGAAGGCGCTCCAGCGGCGATCGAAATCGTCCCAGCGGCGGTCGACCTTCTGCACGCTTTCCTCGCGCGCCAGCGTGTCCAGCGCGCCCTTCACCTGTTCCAGTTCCAGCCGCAGCAGATTGACGCTGCGGTCGTCGCTTTTTTCGGCAAGCGCCTGGATGGCGCCCGAAAGCCGCTCGAATTCGAGGCCGAGCTCGGCGCTGCTCTTGTCGGGTACGCCGTTCGCGCCGCGCTGGCTGTTGGCCCGCATGGCGCGGTCGATGTCCTGGCGGAACGCTTCGAATTCTCGCTGCAGGCCGGCGGTCATCTGGTGGCGCAGTTCCTCGCGCAGTCCGCGCAGTTCGACGGCGATCTTGCCGACCATGGCGACGCTGTCTTCCTGGCCACGCACCCGGTCGATGTCGCGCGCGATCGCCTGATAGTTCTGCCCGAAGGCGGGCGCGTCGCCTAGCGCCGGATTTTGCGGCGCGCGCGTTTGCGGCCGCTGGTGCTGCGTGCCGGGATACTGCGCTGCCGGGTTTTGCGGCGGCCGGTCCAAAGGCCTTTGCGCGGAATAGGTGTCTTCGTACCAGCGCGGCTGGCCGTAAGGCTGCGTGCTTGGATAACGCGGCTCGAGCGGCGGCCGTCGCAGATCGGGGCGATCGGGCATGTCGGCGCGCGTCCGGTCCAGCCGCTGCTCCAGCGTTTCGAGCGAGCGGTTCAGTTCTTCGAGCGATGCGTCCGGCCGGCGCTGCCTGCCGGCGTTGAGTGTATCGAGATAGGACCGCTTGCTGTTCATCGATGCGCCCGTTTCAGAATTGCCGGCCAGAGGCCGGTCTGCAGTAGCTGTCGGAACGAAGCGAGCCGAGCGGTTTTGCTGCGGAGGAAGACGAGCTTCCGGGTTCTCACCCGCGCTTCGAAAAACCGTGAAAAATTCGCTACAGGATAAACACGGGTGACCGACGTGCGCACATTTCGCCCAACGTGGTAAACAAGGCGTTAACCAAGCTTAAGAGTCGCGCACAATCATGCGCCGGCGTTCGGGTGCGGCATAAAGTTCCGGCTCGACAACGCCCTTGCGTCACCCGGCGGCTGTCGGTATAGGATTGACGTAAACGTAAAAGGTGCGAAGCCGTGCCTCTTGCGATTGATTTGTTGCAACCACGATTGGAAGCACGCCCCCGCTTCCATTCAGGCGACGCTTGGTCCGCGACCGCGACGCCATCAGGGGAAAGCCAGTGACCATGAAGCTTGTTTCGCCCGGCGAAGCCGCGGCCAATACCAATGACATTCCGGCCGAGGCCGGCGAGGAATTCGTCCGCATCGGCGAGATGGCCAAGAAATACGGCGTGACGCTGCGCACGCTGCGTTTCTACGAAGACAAGGGCCTTCTCAATCCGCATCGCGACGGCTCGACCCGACTCTACACACGCCGTGACAAGGCCCGCCTGAAGCTGATCCTGCTCGGCCGCAAGGTCGGGTTCTCGCTGCGCGACGTCAAACAGATGATGGATCTCTACGATCCGACCGGCAGCAACACCAAGCAACTGCGGCTGGCGCTCGACAAGTCCGAGAAACAGCTCGCCCGCCTGCAGAAGCAGCGCGCGCTGATCGACGACGCCATCGGCGAGTTGAGCAATTCGATGTCCATCGTGCGCCAGATGCTCAGCGAGCGCACCGCCGCGCCGCAGGCAAGCGCCGCCGGCTGATCGCCCGCACTCCGGGGAATACCTCGGACATGTGAAGCCGCGTGGCTATAGCCGCGCGGCTTTTTTGTCGCCACAGTGCCTGACCGCTCACAAAAATTTCGGCCTGCGACGAAGTTGACGTTTACGCAAACGTCAATATTTGCTATCGGGGCATCGACATTGGCCCCGGCCTCCTGCCCAGACATGGACAGGCGACTTGCCGGCTGGGCCGGGACTGTAAGGGCGGAGGAAGGCATGACGATCTACAGGGCGCCGATCCAGGACACGCTGTTCGTGCTCAACGATGTGCTGGGCTATCAGCGCTATTCCAATCTTCCAGGCTTCTCGGATGCGACGCCCGACGTGGTCGAGGCGATCCTCGCCGAAGGCGCGAAGCTCGCCGAGAACGTCATGCATCCGCTGAACCGCGTCGGCGACATGGAAGGCTGCGTGCGCCATGACGACGGCTCGGTGACCACGCCCAAGGGCTTCAAGGACGCCTTCGACCAGTATCGCGAGGGTGGCTGGATGGGGCTTGCAGCACCCGCCGAGTTCGGCGGCCAGGGCCTGCCTTACACCGTCCACACCGCGGTTTCGGAATATATGGTTTCCGCCAACATGGCGCTGATGATGTATCCGGGCCTGACGCAAGGCGCGATCGCGGCGATCGTCACCCACGGCACGGACGAGCAGAAGGCGACCTGGCTGCCCAGGCTGATCGAGGGCGCCTGGACCGGCACCATGAACCTCACCGAGCCGCATTGCGGCACCGACCTCGGGCTGCTGCGCACCAAGGCCGTTCCCAACGGCGATGGCACCTACAGGATTTCCGGCCAGAAGATCTTCATCTCCGCCGGCGAGCACGACATGTCGGACAACATCGTCCATCTGGTGCTTGCCCGCGCCGAGGGCGCGCCGGAAGGCGTGAAGGGCATCTCGCTGTTCATCGTGCCGAAGTTCAAGCTCGACGCCTCGGGCAATCCCGGTGAACGCAACGCGCTCTCCTGCGGCTCGATCGAGGAGAAGATGGGCATCCACGGCAACTCGACCTGCGTCATGAACTATGACGAGGCGGAGGGCACGTTGCTTGGCGAGTTGAACGGCGGCCTGAAGGCCATGTTCACGATGATGAACGAGGCCCGCCTCGGCGTCGGCCTGCAGGGGCTTTCGGTCTCCGAAATCGCCTATCAGAACGCCGTTTCTTATGCCAAGGATCGCCTCCAGGGCCGTTCGCTGTCGGGCGCCAAGGCGCCGGACAAGAAGGCCGATCCGATCATCGTCCATCCCGACATCCGCCGCTCGCTGATGACCATGAAAGCCTTCAACGAGGCCGGCCGCGCCCTGGCGCTCTGGACGGCGATCAAGTCCGACATCGCGCACCGCTCCGGCGACGACAAGGACCGCCAGGCGGCCGACGACTACACGGGCCTGATGACGCCAGTAGTCAAGGGCGTGCTCACTGACAAGGGTTTCGACCACGCGGTGATGGCCCAGCAGGTGTTCGGCGGCCACGGTTACATCGAAGAGCACGGCATGAGCCAGTTCGTGCGCGATGCCCGCATTGCCATGATCTATGAGGGCGCCAACGGCATCCAGGCGCTCGACCTCGTCGGCCGCAAGCTGGCGCAAAATGGCGGCCGTGCCGTGCAGGCCTTCTTCAAGGAGGTCGGCGAGTTCTGCGAGGAGAACCGCGCTGACGAGAAGATGGCGCCTTTCACCAAGGCGCTGAAGAAGGGCCTCAACGACCTGCAGGCGGCCACCATGTGGCTGGTGCAGAACGCCGTGGCCAAGCCCGACAATGCCGGTGCCGCCTCGACCGACTACATGCACCTCTTCGGCCTGGTCGCGCTGGGCTATATGTGGGCGCAGATGGCGAAATCCGCGCAGGCGAAGCTCGCGGAAGGCGCCAATGGCGCCAGCGTGTTCTACGATAACAAACTGGTGACCGCGCGCTTCTTCATGGAGCGCATCATGCCGGAAACGGCGACGCGTCTCGCCCGCATTTCCAGCGGCGCGGATACGCTGATGGCGCTGCCGGCGGAAGCGTTCTAGAAATGCCCGGCGTCTCCCTTCACCCTTGAAGGGAGGGCGGCCGAAGCGCCGGGAGGGATCGTCCGCGACGAGCTCGACGCCAGTTCCGACGACGTGCCTTGTGAGGAGAAGAGCATGACCAATCCAGCCGACATTCTCGGCCTTCCAAAACCCGCCTGGGCGGCGGACGAGGTCGGCATGCTCTACGACATGGCGACCCGCTTCATGGCCGAAGAGATCGCGCCGCGTTACGACGAATTCGAGAAGAACGAGATTTTCGACCGCGAGAGCTGGCTGAAGGCCGGAGCGGCGGGCCTGCTCTGCGCCTCCATGCCGGAGAAATACGGCGGCTCGGGAGGCACCTTCGCGCATGAGAGCGCCATCATCGAGGCGATCGGCCATGTCGGCGTCGACGGCTTCGGCATCGGCCTGCACAATTCGATCGTAGCACCCTACATCCTGCATTACGGCTCCGAGGAGCAGAAGCAGAAATGGCTGCCGAAGCTTGCGACCGGCGAGCTCATCGGCGCGATCGCCATGACCGAACCCGGCGCCGGCTCCGACCTGCAGGGCGTCAAGACCCGCGCCGAGAAGGACGGCAACCACTACAGGATCAACGGCTCCAAGACCTTCATCACCAACGGCCAGCTCGCCAACCTGATCATCGTCGTCACCAAGACCGATCCGGACAAGGGCGCCAAGGGCACCTCGCTGATCGTCGTCGAGACCGACGAGGTCGAGGGTTTCGAGCGTGGCCGCAACCTCGACAAGATAGGGTTGAAGTCCAACGACACCTCCGAGCTGTTTTTCAATGACGTGCGCGTGCCGACGTCCAACCTGCTCGGCCACGAGGAGGGCAAGGGCTTCGTCCAACTGATGCAGCAGTTACCGCAGGAGCGCCTGCAGATCGGCACCGGCGCGATCGCCATGATCGAGCGCGCGCTGGCGCTCACGATCGACTACGTCAAGGAACGCAAGGCCTTCGGCAAGGCCGTCATCGACTTCCAGAACACCCAATTCAAGCTGGCCGAGTTGAAGACCGAAGCCACCATCGGCCGCGTCTTCTACAATGATTGCGTCGCCCGCCATATCGACGGCGGCCTCGACCCGGTCACCGCCTCGATGGCCAAATACTGGCTCAGCGACCTGCAGGGCAAAGTCGTCGACGAATGCCTTCAACTGCATGGCGGCTATGGCTACATGAATGAATATCCGATCGCCCGCATGTACCGCGACGCCCGCGTCCAGCGTATCTACGGCGGCACCAACGAGATCATGAAATTGCTGATCGGGCGCTCTCTCTGAGCGCGGCGATCGGTAAACCCAAGGAGCAGAAAATGGCCGAAGCTTACGTCTATGACGCCGTGCGCACGCCGCGCGGCAGGGGCAAGAAGGATGGCGCGCTGCATGAGGTGCCGGCGGTGCGGCTCGCCGCGAAGACGCTCGAAGCGCTGCGCGACCGCAACGGCCTCGACACCGGCAATGTCGACGACATCATCTTCGGCTGCGTCGACCCAGTCGGCGAGGCGGGCTCCGTCATTCCGCGCGCCGCCGCCTTCGAAGCCGGCTACGACACCAAAGCGCCCGGCATGCAGATCTCGCGCTTCTGTGCCTCCGGCCTCGACGCGATCAATTTCGGCGCCGCCAAGATCGCGCAAGGGGCCGACGAGATCGTCATTGCCGGCGGTGTCGAATCGATGTCGCGCGTCGGCATGGGCATGTCCGGCGGCGCCTGGTTCATGGACCCATCCGTCGGCCTGCCCGGCTGGTTCGTGCCGCAAGGCATTTCGGCCGACCTGATCGCCACCAAATACGGCTTTTCCCGCGACGACGTCGACGCCTATGCGGTCGAGAGCCAGAAGCGCGCCGCCAGGGCCTGGGGCGAGGGCCGCTTCAAGAGTTCGGTGATCCCGATCAAGGACCAGAACGGCCTCACGATCCTCGATCATGACGAGCACATGCGCCCTGCGACTGACATGCAGTCGCTCGCCTCGCTCAACCCGTCCTTCGTCATGCCCGGCGAGATGGGCGGCTTCGACGCGGTCGCCGTGCAGAAGCATCCGGAGGTCGAGGAGGTCAATCACGTCCACCACGCCGGCAACTCGTCGGGCATCGTCGACGGCGCCGCAGCCGTGCTGCTCGGCTCCAAGAAGGCCGGCAAGGCGATGGGGCTGAAGCCCCGCGCCCGCATCCGCGCTTTCGCCAATATCGGTTCCGAGCCGGTGCTGATGCTGACCGGCCCGGTCGACGTCACCGAGAAACTTCTGAAGCGCGCCAAGATGAAGCAGTCGGACATCGACCTGTTCGAGCTCAACGAGGCCTTCGCTTCCGTCGTGCTGCGCTACATGCAGGCTTTCGACATCCCGCATGACCAGATCAACGTCAATGGCGGCGCAATCGCCATGGGTCATCCGCTCGGCGCCACCGGCGCGATGATCTTCGGCACGGTTCTGGACGAGCTGGAGCGCCGCGACTTGAACACCGCGCTGGTCACGCTCTGCATCGGCGCCGGCATGGGCACCGCCACCATCATCGAACGCGTCTGAGGGAGAGAGATCATGAGCTACACCAATTTCACTCTCGACGTTGACGCCGACGGCATCGCTTTGATCACCTGGGACATGCCGGACCGCTCGATGAACGTCTTCACCGAGGAGGTGATGCGCGAGCTGAACGCCATTGTCGAGAAGGTGACCGCCGATGCCGCCGTCAAGGGCGTCGTCATCACCTCGGGCAAGGACTCTTTCTCAGGCGGCGCCGATATCGCCATGCTGCAGAAGATGCTGGCCACCTTCGCCGCCGACAAAGAGAAGGATCTCGAGAAGGCGACCAGGGCGCTGTTCGAGAATGCAGGCTATATGACCGGCCTGTTCCGCAAGATCGAGACTTCCGGCAAGCCGTGGGTATCGGCTATCAACGGCACCTGCATGGGCGGTGCCTTCGAGATGTCGCTCGCCTGCCACGGCCGCGTCGCCGCCGATTCCGACAAGGTGAAGATGGCGCTGCCCGAAGTGAAGATCGGCATTTTCCCAGGCGCCGGCGGCACCCAGCGCGTGCCGCGGCTGACCGACCAGCAGCAGGCGCTGCAGATGCTCACCACCGGGCAGAATCTCACGCCGCAGAAGGCGAAGGCGATGGGCCTGATCCACGAGATCGCCGAGCCCTCGAAGCTCGTCGAGACCGCCAAGGCGATGATCAAGAACGGCCTGAAGCCGGTGGCGCCATGGGACGAGAAAGGCTTCAAGCTGCCGGGCGGTCCAGTCTATTCGGCGGCCGGCGCCAATCTCTGGCCGCCCGCCATCGCCATCCTGCGCCGCGAGACCTATGGCAATTACCCGGCCGCCGCCGCGATCCTGAAATGCGTCTATGAAGGCCTGCTGGTGCCGTTCGATACCGCGCTCAGGATCGAGCAGCGCTATTTCACCGAGATCATGCAGTCGAAGGAAGCGGCGGCGATGATCCGCTCGCTGTTCCTGTCGCTGCAGGAGCTGAACAAGGGCGCGCGCCGCCCGGCTGGCGTGCCGGACACCAAATTCAAGAAGATCGGCATCCTCGGCGCCGGCTTTATGGGCGCCGGCATCGCCTATGTTACGGCACGGGCAGGCATTCCGGTGGTGCTGCTCGATCGCGATCTGCCGTCGGCCGAGAAGGGCAAGGCGCATTCTGACAGCCTGATGGCCGATCAGGTCAAGAAGGGCCGCGCCAAGCCGGAGGACAAGGACAAGCTCCTCTCGCTGATCACGCCGACGGCGGACTATGCCGATCTTGCCGGCTGCGACCTCGTCGTGGAGGCGGTCTTCGAGGATTCGAGCGTCAAGAAGGATGCCACCGAGAAGGCGGAGGCGGTACTGAAGTCGTCGGCAATCTTTGCCTCGAACACCTCGACGATTCCCATCACCGCCCTGGCGAAGAACTCGGCGCGGCCGAAGAACTTCATCGGCATCCACTTCTTCTCGCCGGTCGACAAGATGATGCTGGTCGAGATCATTCTCGGCAAGAAGACGGGCGACAAGGCCTTGGCCGTCGCGTTCGACTTCGTGCGCGCCATCAAGAAGACGCCGATCGTCGTCAACGACACGCGCGGCTTCTACGTCAACCGCTGCGTGCTGCGCTACATGTCGGAAGCCTATAAGATGCTGATCGAAGGCGTGCCTGCGGCGATGATAGAGAACGCCGCCAAGGCCGCCGGCATGCCGGTCGGCCCGCTGGCGCTGACCGACGAGACGGCCGTCGACCTTGCCCAGAAGATCATGAAGCAGACCATCAGGGATCTGGGCGACAAGGCCGTCGATCCCAAGCAGATGGCGCTGATCAACACCATGGTCGACACGCATGGCCGCTTCGGCCGCAAGAACGGCAAGGGTTTCTACGACTATCCGGCCAAGCCCGCGAAGAAGAAGCTGTGGCCGGGCCTGAAGGACCTCTATCCGCAGCTGAAGCCCGAAAAGGTCGACTATGAGGAGCTGAAGCAGCGCCTGCTGGTCACCATCGCGCTGGAAGCGGCGCGGGTGATGGAAGAAGGCATCGTCACCGATCCGCGTGAGGCCGATGTCGGCTCGATCCTTGCCTTCGGCTTCGCGCCTTTCACCGGCGGCGCGCTGTCCTATATCGACGGTATCGGCGCCAAGCGCTTCGTCAAGATCGCCAAGGGCCTGCAGAAAAAATATGGCGCCGAGTTCAAGGCGCCGAAGCTTCTGCTCGACATGGCCGAGAAGGGCGAGACCTTCTACCAGCGCTTCGACCCCTGCCAGAAGGGCGAGGTCAGAGAGGCAGCCTGACCAACCAGCATGTATGTCTGGGGGCGAATGGCCCGCACCATGGCCACGGCGTCGAGCCGTGGCCCCTATCGGGTCGGCGAGGAAAGCCGGCTGGCTTTTCGCTGCCTGCCGATCGACATCGACTTCAACCTGCATCTCAACAACGCGCGCTACATGATGCTGGCGGACCTCGGCCGCATCGACATCTTCCTGCGCGTCGGGTTGATCGCGCTCGCGCGTAAAAATGGCTGGGCGCCGATGATCGGCGGGCTGCAGGTCGCCTATGTGCGCGAGATCAAGCTGTGGCGGCGCTTCGAGGTGGTCTCGTCGATCGAGACCTGGGAAGGCACGTCCGTGATCGGCAAGCACCGCTTCGTCCTCGAAAATGGCGAGACGGCGGCGCTGATCCTCACCACGGGCGGCGTCTATGATCGTGGCGGCCGCCGCTTTCTAGAGATCGGCGAGGTCGTCGCGGCGCTCGGGCATACCGCCAGTCCACGCCCGCCGACCGAAGCCGAGCGGGCCTTCATGGTCTCGCACCGGAATTTGCGCGGGCAGGCCAAGGCGGTCTGATCGCGCTTCGGCTCAGGCCGCCCTGCCGAGCAGGAAATCGGCCACCTCATCCGAAAAGATCATCAGATCGTCGTCAAAGGCGACGACCTCCCGCCTGCCTTGAGGATCCGGTTGTCCGGCCGGCATTCCGTGCGCAACAAGCGTCTCGGCGCAACCCACCCAGTCGCCATCGCGTTCCGGCTCATTGACCGAGGCCCATCCGAGCGTTCCGCGCACATCGCCGCCGAAGCCGTGCTGCTCTTTCCAGTCCGCGCCATGGTCGAGCAGGAAGCGGGTGAGCTCTGCGTCGCCGCGAAAGACAGCGTGATTCAGCGCCGAGGCATCCCAGTCGCCGCCGCGCCGGGCGATCGGCCAGCCGAGCCTGACCATGGTCTTCACAGCGTCCCGGCAGCCTTGCGCGGCGAGTTCGGGCAATAGCCGCAATTGCAGGTCCGACAGCGAATCCGGCAGGTCGGGCCGGCGGGTCCTAATTGTCCGCGCCGTCGCCTCGTCGCCGGCCGCGCAGGCGGCGACGAACCGCTCATCATCGGGAAGCGGACCTTCATCACCGGATTGCCGCAACAGCGCGGCGACGTCGGTCAGGCCGAAGCGCAGCGCAACCCGATAGGCGCTTAGGCCGTCGGGCGTCCGCGCCGACGGATCGGCGCCGGCGGCGAGCAGCGCTTCGATATGCGCCGGCGAACGGCGGCGCCGGATCGCCCACAGAAGCGGCCTGCCCCAATCGGAGGTCGGCCCGCTCCCGGCCGGTTCGTTCGGATCGGCATCCGGCGCGGCGAGCAGCAGGTTCAGCGCCTCCAGGCTGTCGAGGTCGAGCACGCGGTACAGCGCGTTCGAACCCGTGACGCGGGCGCCGGCCTCAAGCAGAAGCCGGGTACAGGCCGGGTTCTCGAGCGAATGGTAAAGCGACTCCCCGTCATTCGGATCGGCGCCGGCGTCGAGCAACAGCTTCGTCAACTCCGGATCGTGGTTCTGGCCGGCCGCGCCGTACAGCGCCGAGAGCTTGTATTCGTCCGAAGGCTGTTTCAGCGAGGCCGGCGGCCAGCGGCTGCCCACTGCCTGGTTCGGATCGGCGCCGGCAGCGATGAGCAATCTGGCGGTGGCATGAAGCGCGTCGCGAAAGCGCGGCAGCCGCACCAGGCTCGAATGGGTCACGGCCACCAGCGGCGGCAGGTCGAGCGGACCGCCCGGACGGTTGGGCCAGCCGGCGTCCCGCTCGATCGCCGCCCGCAACACCGCCCCGTCTCCGACCGCGCAAGCCAGGTACGGATCGCCTCCGATCATGTCGGGATGGTCTTCGATCATGCGCGCCGCGGCCTCCGGGCTCGCCCGGTTGGTGCTGCCGCTGATGTCTCCGGCATAAACGAGCCCGGCCCAGTTGCGGATCGAGGCGGCGCGGTCAGCGCCGTAGGCACGCTGCGCGGCGACGAAGCTGGCGAGGTCGCGCCAGGACTGGAAACCATATTCGCGCGCCAGGCAGGACTGGGCGTCATGCAGGCGAAGGCCGAGTGCCGCGATGGCCGGATCGTCCCTGCCCGCCGCCGACGGCAGGCTTTCGCGGAAGCGTGCGATCGCGTCCGGCTCGCCGCGCCGATAGGCCGCGAGCAGGTCTTTGGCCTGCTTCTTCAGAAGCTCGAGATGGGGACGGCTGGGAAGTTGGTTCATGAAAACCTCCGTGCGTTTTCGCCGAAGGTCCGCAAATCCGGCTGCACAAAGGTTTGGCTGTCAGCTCATCGAAGCAAGTGGGTTCAACCCTTCCCGCGGACCCGGATGCGGCTTGCACCGCGGGCCGACCTTAAAATCATTCGGTCGCCGGGGTCAATTGGCCGCCCGGGGCCAAACCTCACCCGTTTTCCGCGACAGCATCACTTTCCATTCCGGTCCATCGCTACTGGTGGACAATGGTGTGGTCGCGCGCTAGACAGGCTTGAGGCTTTTTTTCCTGTTTTGAAGGAGAGCGCGCGTGCTCTCACACGACCGCGTATGGGCCGCAATCGATGCTCTCGCCGAGCGCTATTCGCTGTCGGCTTCCGGCCTTGCCCGGCGCGCGGGTCTCGATTCGACAGCCTTCAACAAGTCGAAGCGCCTGTCGTCCGACGGCAGGCCGCGCTGGCCCTCGACCGAATCGCTGGCCAAGATCATCGAGGCGACCGGCGCGTCGCTGGAGGAATTTACTGGACTTATCGAAGGACGCGGCGGCGCCTCTGTCGCCCAACATCGCAGCGCCGTCCCGTTGCTGGGCTTCGCCCAGGCCGGCGCGGGGGGCTTCTTCGACGATGCCGGCTATCCCGCGGGGCAGGGCTGGGATCTGGTCGAGCTTCCGGCGCGGGCGACCGAGACGTCCTATGCGCTGCAGGTGCAGGGCGATTCCATGCTGCCGCTCTACCGCAACGGCGATGTGCTGATCGTCGAACCGGGCGCGCCGACGCGCAAGGGCGACCGTGTTGTCGTCAAGACCACCGCCGGCGAGGTGATGGCCAAGGTGCTCGACCGGCAAACGATGAAATCGATCGTGCTGGTCTCGCTCAATCCCGCCCACCCGGACCGTGACATCCCGACGCGCGATATCGAATGGATGGCGCGCATCGTCTGGGCAAGCCAATAGGCCGGCTTATGCGGCTTCTTCAGACAGCCGTGGCGATTCTGGCCATTCCGGTGATGGCGGTTCTCGTCGTTGCCGGCGGACACACGGTCAAGGGCCACGAAAGCACCGTCGCGGTTGATCAGATCGACCCCATCGCCGACGCGCTCCCCACCGGCGACGACACGCTTTCGGCTTCCGGTTCCGGTGCCGCGCAAGAGCCGGCGACGTCGGCCATTCCCGCGCCGGCCGCTCCGCAGCCACCGAAGCCCGCCGTTCATTCGAGGGCCATCGATCCCGACGTCGTGGCGCCGCCGGAACTGTCGGACCAGGAACTCGAACGGGTGGAGCCGCGCGCGCCGCTCAGCGATCTGGCGTTGGCCGGGCCGCCCAAGCCGCCCAAATTGAAAATGCCGGATGACTGGAACGGCACCAAGCTGTTCCAGCCGGTCGCCGCAGCCGCGGGGCTGATCGAGGCGAAGGGCTATGCAGTCGCTGTGTCCGGCGTGGATGTCGTCAAGGCCGACGAAACTTGCAGCGACGAGGGCAAGAATTGGGCCTGCGGCGCGCGTGCCAGGACAGCCTTCCGCGCCTTCCTGCGTGGCCGTGCGGTCGCCTGTACGGTGCCGCCGGAGGGCGGTCGCGACACCATTTCCGCCGAATGCCATATCGGCAATCAGGACATCGGCCAGTGGCTGGTCGAGAACGGCTGGGCGCGCGCCGCGCAAGGCGGCCCCTACGTCGAGGCCGAGAACAAGGCCCGCACGGCCAGGAAGGGTATTTTCGGCCCGGCGCCGAAGCTTGACGGCCTACCGGCGCTGCCGGCCGCCTCGGGGCCGGCGCCGGTGGCTCCGGATTCGATCCTGCCGGCCGATGGCGGCGCCGTTACGCCGCCAACTGACCAGCCAGCGCCCGCTCAATGAGCGCGCGCGTCTCTGCGATGCCGTAAAGCGCCGCGAACGAACCGAAGCGCGGTCCGCGCTCCTGGCCGATCAGCACCTGGTAAATCATCTGGAAGAAGGCGACCGACACGCCCGGCCCGCCTTCCGGACTCTGCTTGGAATGATCCTGGTAACGCTCGATCTTGCGCGCGACGTTGAGCGAGGCGTTCTGGATCGCCTCGCCGTCGGCGCCTTGCGGCAGCGCGCCAAGCGCCTCGGAAAGCTTGGCCAGCGCCTCGCGCTCCACCTCGTCGGCGGCGCGAAAAACCTTGGTCGGCTTCACGAAATCGTCGAAATAGCGGATCGCGTAGCCGGTCAGCCGGTCGAGTTCCGGATGCGTCTTCGGTGTCACGCCCGGCGCGTGCCGCGAGATGAAGCCCCACAGCACCGACTTGTCATGCGCATTGGAGGCGCTGACCAGGTTGAGCAGCAGCGCGAACGGCACCGGCAGGTCGATCGCCGGCGGGTTGCCGTCATGCATGTGCCAGACCGGATTGCCGAGCCGCTCCTTCCAGTCCTGGCGCGGATAGGCGCCGAGGAAAGCGTAATATTCGTCCACCGCCTTCGGGATGACGTCGAAATAGAGCTTCTTCGCCTGCCGTGGCCGCTGGTACATGTAGAGGCCGAGGCTCTCGGTCGGCGCGTAGGTCAGCCATTCGTCGATGGTGAGCCCATTGCCCTTCGACTTCGAGATCTTCTGGCCCACCTCGTCGAGGAACAGTTCGTAGACGAAATGCTCCGGCGCGCGCCCGCCGAGGATGTTGCAGATTCGGTCATAGATCACCGCATTGGTCTGGTGATCCTTGCCGAACATCTCGAAATCGACGCCGAGCGCCGCCCAGCGCATGCCGAAATCCGGCTTCCACTGCAGCTTCACATGGCCGCCGGTGACCGGCAGCGTGGTCTCGGTGCCTTCGTCGTCGAAAGTGATGGTGCCGGCTTTGGCGTCGACATTCATCATCGGCACGTAGAGTACGCGGCCGCTCTTCGGCGAGATCGGCAGGAACGGGCTGTAGGTCGCCTGGCGCTCCGGCCCGAGCGTCGGCAGCATCACGCCCATGATGTCGTCATAGCGTTCGGCGGCGCGCAGCAGCACCTCGTCGAAACGGCCGGCCTTGTAGTACTGCGTCGCGCTGGCGAACTCATAGTCGAAGCCGAACGTGTCGAGGAAACGGCACAGCATCGCGTTGTTGTGGTCGGCGAAGCTCGCATAGTCGCCGCCGAACGGGTTGGGCACCGAGGTCAGCGGCATATGCAGGTATGGCTCGAGCGCGGCGCGGTCCGGCACGTTGTCCGGGATCTTGCGCATCCCGTCCATGTCGTCGGAGAAGCACAGAAGCTTGGTCTTGACCTTGTCCTGCGTCAGCACCCTGAAGGCATGCCGCACCATGGTCGTGCGCGCCACCTCGCCGAAGGTGCCGATATGCGGCAGGCCCGACGGGCCGTAGCCGGTTTCGAACAAGACGGTCTCGGGAAAGTCCTTGTTCTTGTAGCGGGCGATGATCTTCTTGGCTTCCTCGAACGGCCAGGCCTTGCTCTCGGCCGCCGCGGCAAGCATCTCGGGATTGAGATCGATGATGTTTGATCCCGTCATGTCGAAGTTCCAGTCATGGCCGTCTGCGCGGCGGATAAATTTTGTCGACCGGTCTCTAGGCGCGCGGGGAGGGAGCGTCAACGATTTGCGGTGGTTTTCCTTGCGGCGCCATAATGGCGTTCCTACGTTGGAGCGCTGTTATCCTGTGTATGTCGCCCCAAGTGCCCGAGGTTTGGGGGAACGAGATGCACGCTTCCAGGAGTTTTGAATGCCTTCATTGACGCCGCACGAAGCCTTGATCCACCTGATGGTCATCACATCGGCTTCAGATCGCGACATGACCGATGTCGAACTGGGGCGGATCGGCGATGTCGTCCGCTCCTGGCCGGTGTTCGTCGACTTCAACCGGGACAGGCTGGTTCAGGTGGCGCAAGCCTGCCAGAAGGCGCTGCATGAGAAGGACGGGCTGGAAGGCGTTCTGGCGCGCGTCGCCGAGGCGTTGCCCGAGCGGCTGCGCGACACCGCTTATGCAGCCGCTTTCGAGGTCGCCGCCGTCGATCTCGAGATGCGCCTGGAGGAGGTCAGGGTGCTGCAGCTCATCCGCCTCAAGCTCGATCTCGACACGCTGACGGTGGCCGCGATCGCTCGTGCTGCCAAGGCGCGCCTGCGCGCGCTCACCTAAAAGGCTGACAGGCCTAAAAGAAGCTCACCGGGAAATAGCGCAGATAAAACTCGGCGAAGGTGCCTTTGATCGAGATTTCCTGCAGGGCGTAGTCGAAGGCGGCGGCAAGCGCGGTGTCGTTCTTACGGGTGGCGATCGCCATGCCCGAGCCCAGATATTCCGGCGCCAGATATGGACCGCCGGCGAAGCGACAGCAGCCGGCGGCGTCGGAGCCGCCCAGCCAGAAGGCAAAGCGCATGCCATCGCCGAAGGCCGCATCTATCTTGCCGGCCTTGAGGTCGGCATAGAGTTTCTCCGGTGTGTCGAAGGTCACCACCTGCACGGTGTTGAAGTAGTCGCGCAGCATTCTCTCATGCGCCGAGCCGCCGATGACACCGACCCGCTTGCTGCGCAGCTTGTCGAGGATCGGCTCGGCGAAGGCCTTCGCCTTCGGCATGATGAAGCGCGCCGGGAATTGCATGTAGGAGCGCGAGAAGGCGTATTTCTCTCGGCTCGCCGGCGTTGCGGCGAGGCCGGCGATGATCGCCTCGCCTTCGCCTTTCTGAAGAGCATCCTCCAGTTCGTTCCACGGCAACGCCTGGACCTGGCATTTGTCGACAACGCCCAACTCCGCGCAGATCGCCCGCGCAAGATCGATGTGGAAACCCGACAGGCGGCCTGAGCCGTCGAGGAAGTTGAAGGGCGGAAAATCGGTGGTGGTGAGGAATCTCAGCCGCGGCAGCGCGGAGAGGTCGGGCTTCGGCAGCCGCTCCTTGGCGTCCCACAGCACGGGCACCTGCGGTTCCGCACCTTGAGTCGCGCCGGCAAAGGCCGATGCGCCGGTCAGGAGGAACACCAGGGTCAGAAATATCCACCGCAAGATCACGATTTGGCTCCGCACCCGTCCCCGTTCCTTGGCTTTTCGTATGAAAACGGGGCAGGCACAACGGTTTTTGATTTCAAGCGGTCAAATTAGGCGTATGGTTTAGCGCGTTTGCAATTGACCGTGCGTGTCGGAAGGGGAAAGCCGGCTTCGCTGAGGAGATTGCGACGCGGGGGTTGATGCGGAAGGGGTGTTCGGGCATCTACCGTCGGTAACGAAAAGCAGAAGCAACATGGGGTAGATGTTGCGATGGGCCTGTTTGACAGAACTCTGGAATACATAGACCAGTTGCAGCATGCCGGCACCGCGGCCGCGGTCTGCGAGCGGCTGCTCGGCGTCACCTCGAACTTCGGCCTGACCGCATTGATGGCGGGAACCGTGCCGCAGCCGGGCACCCCGCGCGGCCAGCAGAAACAGCACGTGATGCTTTGCGATTGGCCGGGCGAATGGCTGGAGCGCTATGTGGCGCGCAACTATGTCGACCACGATCCGGTCGTCAGTCACATGAAGCAGCTTCAGGCGCCGTTCCAATGGCGGGATGCCTCCAAAAACGCGGTGATCGACAAGAGCAGCGACCAAGTCATGGGAGATGCCCGCGAGTTCAAGCTGCGCGACGGCTTGGCCTTTCCGCTGGTCACGCTTGACGGCCAGATCGTCATGGTCTCGCTGGGCGGCGAATCCGTTGAACTGTCGGATCAGGAATTCGGAATGGTCTCGCTGGCGTCGACTTATGCGATCGGCCGCGCGATGCAATTGCACACCAAGGCCGAGAAGGTCATCGATCACATAGAATTGACGGCGCGTGAGCGGGAGTGTCTGCAATGGGCCGCCGTCGGCAAGTCCGAATGGGAGATCTCGCAAATCCTCGGCATCTCGGAACACACTTCCGAGAAACACCTTCTTAACGCCAAGAGCAAACTGGGCGCAGCCAACCGCGTGCAGGCAGTCGCGGAGGCGATTAGGCGCGGCTATATTAGCTAGGTCGGCCGTGCCGACCTAGAAATTCTTGCCTGCGCATTCGCGCAATATTTTAAGGGACATCACGGCCGTATCTTCCTCTTATGCCTAGGAGACGGCTAATGCTTTTCGCCCTTACAACTCAGGAACTGATGGAACGTCCCGACCTTTGGGAGGCGGTCCATCGCCTGCGCTACAGGATCTTCGTCGAGGAGATGGGATGGACCGATCTCGATCGTCCGGACCAGCTCGAGATCGACCAGTTCGATCATGACGAGGCCGAACATCACCTCGTCATCCGCAACGGCGAACTGGCCGGTTACCAGCGCATGCTTCCGACCACACGGCCGCATCTCCTGACCGACGTGTTGTCGGATCTCTGCGAGGGGCCATCCCCCTCGGGACCGAATATCTGGGAACTCACCCGCTACGCCGTGGCTCCGGGTTTTCGCGACGGCAAGCGCGGCGTCTCAACGGTCGGCACCGAACTGATCGCCGGCTTCGTCGAATGGGGCCTGAAGCGCAACGTCAACCAGGTCATCATCGAGTTCGAGCCGATGTGGGTGCTCAGAGCGCTGCAACTGCATTTCCTGGCAAAGCCGCTCGGATACCAGCGCACCTATGGCAACCAGCAGGTCGTGGCGACGCTGCTCACCTTCACCGAGCATACGCTCGAGGTCGTGCGGGCCCGCCGCAATCACTTCTTGCCGGTGCTGAGCCGGGGCTATCCCGGTCAGCTCGGCCTGAAGCAGGCGTCGTGATGGAGGCGGTCATGAGTTTCCATCCCGAACCGGAACTGCGTGGCCATACATTGGTCGTCACCGTGTCCTCGCACGATGGCCGGCCGGTGCTCGACAGGCATGCCTATGCAAGCCTCGCCAGGACCTTGCACGAGGCGGCGGTCAATGACGAGGTCCGCGTCGTGATGCTGCGCGGCCTTGCCGGATGCTTCTGCCTTGGCGGCGACTTCTCGGAGTTCCTGGATGCCACCAAGCACCGAGAGCTGATCGCCGCTGTCACCGACATGTTCCGCATGTTGGCGACCTTCCCCAAGCCGGTGCTTGCCTGTGTGGACGGCGATGCCGTCGGCGTCGGCTGCACAATCCTGTTCCATTGCGACATGGTGATCGCTTCCAGGGGCAGCACCTTCAGGGTGCCGTTCGTCGATTTCGGCCTGGTGCCCGACGCGGCGACCAGCATTCTGGCGCCCCAGAAGCTCGGCTATGCCGGCGCCTTCCGCTTCTTCTGCCTGGGCGACACGCTGGGCGCCGAAGACGCAAAGGCGCTCGGCCTGGTCGGCGAGATCGTGACGCAAGGCAGCGCCGAGGAAGCAACGCTGGCAAGGGCGAAACAGCTGGCCAAGAAGCCAGCGGCGGCATTGCTCCAGACGCGCAGCCTGCTCAAGGGCGATACGGACGTGTTGTGCGACCGCATCGACCACGAGATCACGCTGTTCCAGCAGGCACTTCAGGATGACACCACGCTGAAGCGCCTGCAGCGGATCGCGCGCCTGGCCGCCTGAGCGGCCGGCATGCAACATCAGCGCCGCGTAAGCGAAAGGCGCGCGGCGCTGTAATCCGTCCGGAATCGTGTAACAACGGAAGCCAGCGGTTCCCGGGGCAGAACAACGCCAGAGCTATTCCACGAAAATTGCGAGCGAAACTTGAAACGGTGAAGTGCTTTAGTCTTTCAGGAACTCCGGCCCCTCGCAGATGATCTTCTTGTCGGGCTTGCCCACCGCGTCGAGGTTCCTTCCGTCATAGGGCAGGGAAAGCAGGATATGCTGGATTACCGCGAGCCGGGCGCGGCGCTTGTCGTTGGCACGCACGACAATCCAGGGCGAGAACTCCTTGTGCGTGCGTTCGATCATCTGGTCGCGCGCCTTGGTGTAGTCGTCCCACTTGCTGACGCCGGCGATGTCGATCGGCGAAAACTTCCAGTTCTTCAGCGGCGACCAGCGGCGGTCGTGGAACCGTTCGAGCTGCGTTTCGCGGCCGATATTCAGCCAGAATTTGAAGAAATGAATGCCTTCGTTGCAGATCATTCGCTCGAAATGCGGTGTCTCGTCGAGGAATTTCTCGTGCTGCTCCGGCGTGCAGAACCCCAGGACCGGCTCGACGCCGGCGCGATTGTACCAGGAGCGGTCGAAGGTGACGAACTCGCCCGAAGTCGGGAATTGGTCGACATAGCGCTGGTAGTACCATTGCCCGGCCTCGGTCGGGGTCGGCTTGGGCAGCGCGACGTTGCGAGCCGTGCGCGGGTTCATATATTGCCGCAGCACGAAGATCGTGCCGCCCTTGCCGGCCGCGTCTCTGCCCTCGAACAGCGCCATCACCCGCTTGCCGGTCTTCTGCAGCCAGGCTTGCGTCTTGACCAGCTCGATCTGCAGGCGCTCGAGCTCCTCTTCGTAGTCCTCGCCCTTCATCTTCTTGTCGTACGGATAGCCGCCGGCCGTGAGCTTATTGTCCTCGATCCAGTCAGGCAGCACCGGATTGTCGATGTCGAACTCGCGCTCCTTGCCGCCAATCTTGATCTTGATAGGTGCCGTGGCTGGCACCGCTTCCGCCGTTTCCTTGGCCTTTTTCATCCGGACGAACCTTTCCAGTTTGCGGACTCATGCTATGGAGCCTGTGCAGCGTAGCGCGCATTCGGGGCGCAAGACGCTGTAGCATTTTGATTTTGCGCATGAACCTTCGCGAAAATCGATCCTGATTTCCAGGGTCCCATGCGCCAAGCCGGTTCAGCGAGCCGCTGGCCGTCGAACGGGATGCGGGGTGGGCGCGGGCCTATGGCAGAGACGGGCGCGGAGCAGGACGGCAAGCGACAGGCCCCGGCGGCGCGGCTTTGGCGCAACCGCTGGCTGCTTGGCGCGGGTGTTGTCGCGGTCCTTGCCGTTTATAGTTTCGCCGGCGCCTCCGTCTATGTGCTGGTGCTGGCCCTGGTCGCGCTGGCGGCCGCGGCGATGCTGCCCACGGATGCCGGACGCCAGCCGGCCGATACGGGAGCAGCGATCGAGGCAAGCGGGCTGCAGAGGCTATCCGGCGAGTATCTAGCGGCCGCGGTCGCCGATCCGCTGATCATCTTCGACCATTCCGCCACCATCGTTCACGCCAACGCCGCCGCCTTCGCTGCCTTCGGCGGGCTGGCGCCGGGCATGTCGCTGTCATTGAAATTCCGCGCGCCGGAAATGCAGGCGCTGCTGGATGGCATCCTGTCGGGGCACGTCGCCGCCGACGCGGTCGACTACACGGAAAAGCTCCCGGTGGAACGGACATACCGCGTCAGCGCATCCACGGTCGGCCATGCCACCGGCCTCTATGTGCTGGTCTTCAAGGATCAGAGCGAGACGCGCCGCATCGACCGCATGCGAGCCGACTTCATCGCCAATGCCAGCCACGAGCTGCGCACGCCGCTCGCCTCGATCGCCGGCTTCATCGAGACGCTGCGCGGGCCGGCCCGCAACGATCCGGCGGCCCGCGACCAGTTCCTGCAGATCATGCAGAACCAGACCGGCCGCATGGCCCGCCTGATCGACGATCTGCTCTCGCTGTCGCGACTGGAGATGAAACCCTATCTGAGGCCGGGCACCGAGGTCGATCTTCGCCAGACGATCGACAGCGTCATCGATTCGCTCGGACCGCTGGCCAGCGAGAACGGCGTCGTCATCGAGCGGGAGTTCGCCAATGGGCCGCTCGTCGTTTCCGGCGATCGCGACGAACTGTTCCAGGTTTTCGAGAATCTCCTCGAGAACGCCTGCAAATACGGCCAGTCGGGCGGGCGCGTTACCGTATCGGTCGCCGAAGGCGGGGATAGCCAACAGCCGGGCTTCGACGTCACGATAAGGGACTACGGTCCGGGCATCGCCGAAGAACACATCCCGCGCATCACCGAGCGCTTCTACCGCGTCGACGTCGAAAACAGCCGCACCCAGAAAGGCACAGGCCTTGGCCTCTCGATCGTCAAGCATATATTGACCCGTCATAACGCAAGACTGTCCATCAAGTCGGAGGTCGGCAAGGGCGCGGCGTTCACGGTTCATTTGCCGGCTCGCTGATCGTGTATCGGTTACTAACTGGAATTTTCTTCTTTCTGTCATGCGGTTCGCGTATCAGCGACGGATTGAGGGAGCGCACCAGCCGGCACAAACCGGGAAGGCACATCCATGCAGTCCGTCCATATCGTCAGTGCCTATGACGAAGAACTGAAGTACCTGTCGAAGCGCATCGCCGCGATGGGCGGGCATGCGGAGCGCATGGTCGAACAGGCGGTGGAGGCCCTGGTGAACGTCGATCACGGCCTGGCCCAGAAGGTCATCCAGGACGATCTCGTCCTCGACGAGGGGCAGCGCGAGATCGACGACAAGGCCATCATCATCATCGCTAGGCGCCAGCCGATGGCGACGGACCTTCGCGAGATCGTCGGTGCCATCCGCATCTCGGCCGATATCGAGCGTGTCGGCGACTTGGGCAAGAACGTCGCCAAGCGCGTTGCCTCGGTCGACGGCCGCCAGCCGAATAGCCTTTTCCGCGGTCTGGAGGCCCTTGCCGACCTGGCGCTGACGCAGCTCAAGGAAGTGCTCGACGTCTATGCCTCGCGCTCGGTCGAAAGGATCGGCTTCGTGCGCGACCGGGACGACCAGATCGACGCCATGTACACCTCGTTGTTCCGCGAGCTTTTGACCTACATGATGGAAGATCCGCGCAACATCACGCCCTGCACGCATCTTCTGTTCTGCGCCAAGAACATCGAGCGCATCGGCGACCATGCCACCAACATCGCCGAGACGATCTATTACATTGTTACCGGCGACCAGCTGCCCGCCGACCGGCCAAAGGGCGACCAGACCGACAAGGTCGTGCTTCCCGGCACGGTCCCGGTCAAGTGAAGGGGCGCCTCTCGAACGGCTTCCTGATTTAGGCTAAGCTCCTCTGGTGCGTTTCACCGTTTCATGGAAACGGCGAAACGACCTATCTATTTGTTTTTACGCAATTTGGGCGGAAAACCGCTCATACTTTTCCTGGAATTGCACCAGGCACAGCGATTGTCAGTCGCAGTCTCGGGAGGTTTGCGATGGAACAAGTTCGGAACCTGACCCCCGCCTCGCCGACATCCGGCATCATTGCATCCAGCGTTTATCTGGGCGGCAAGCGGGTTGCCGACATCGCCATCGAACAGGCCGGCGAATGGGCGGCAAAACCCGGCCATGTCGTCTGGATCGGCCTGCTCGAACCAGATCGCGACCTTCTGCTCAGGGTGCAGGCGCAATTCCACCTGCATGATCTTGCGATCGAGGACGCCGAGCATCCGCATCAGCGCCCGAAGATCGAGCAATATGGTGATGCCCTGTTCATCGTCGCCCGCACCGCGCAATTGATCGACGGCCGGGTCACTTTCGGCGAGACGCATCTGTTCGTCGGCACCGGCTACATCGTCAGCGTCCGGCACGGCCCCTCGACCTCATACGCCGCCGTGCGCCAGCATTGGGAGAGCTGCCCGCATTCGCTGGCCAAGGGCGAGGATTTCGTTCTCTACGCCATTCTCGATTTCATCGTCGACAATTACATGCCCGTGCTGGAGCAGATCGAGGACGAGGTCGAGGCGATCGAGGACAAGGTGCTTTTGAAGCCGATGACCGGTGCCGACATCGAACGGCTGTACATGCTGCGCCGCGATCTCTTGCGGCTGCGCAATGCGGCCCTGCCGCTGGTCGAGGTTTGCCGCAGGCTGACCAGCGCCGATCTGCCCCAGATCCATGCCGCCATGCATCCGCTGTTTCGCGACGTGACCGACCACATCCGCACCGTGCAGGAAAAGATCGACTCCCTGCGCGAAGTTCTGGCCTTCGCCTTCGAAGCCAGCCTTCTCGTCGGACAAAGCCAGGAAACCGCCATCTCCAAAAAGCTCGCCTCATGGGCGGCCATCCTGGCGGTGCCGACAGCTTTCGCCGGCATCTACGGCATGAATTTCACCGACATGCCGGAACTGAAGATGGAATATGGCTATCCGACTGTGCTCGCGGTGATCGCGCTGATCTGCGCGCTCCTGTACTGGCGGTTCAAGAAGAACGGGTGGCTGTGAAGAGAAGGGAGTAGGGGAGTAGGGCAGTAGGGCAGTAGGGTAATACGGGAGTGATCGACTGGCGAAACGTCGCGCATGAAGCGCTTTTTTCACCTACTCCCCTACTGCCTTATCCCTCTATTCCCCTTATCTTGCCCTGCGCCGCTCCGCCGCCGGCTGGAACGCGACGCGGGAATGATATTTGCAGTACGGCCCCGTTTCGGCGGCGTCATTGCCGCAGAAGCTGAAGTCTTCCGACAGCGGGTCGCCATTCGGCCATTTGCAGGTGCGTTCGGTCAATTCGACAAGCTGCAGGTTGCGCGAGATCGGCACCACGACATTCTCGACCGGGCGGATATAGTGGCGCGCGACCGGCTCGGCGTCGAACTGCACCTGCAGCGCGGTGGCACCGACCGTCACATGGCGTGTGGCGCTTGCGGCGCGGGTCACCGATTTCTGCATCGAGGCGCCTTGCGTCGCCTTCTTCTGGCGCGCCGGCGCTGCTGTCGCGCGGCCGCGGCCCGACAGCTTCAGGCGATGCACCTTGCCGATGACGGCGTTGCGGCTCACCCCGCCGAGCTGTGCGGCAATCTGGCTGGCGCTCAGACCCTCCGACCACAATTTCCTGAGAAGTTCTACCCGCTCGTCAGTCCAGTTCATGAGACCGCGCTCCTGCTAAAGCGTGCGGCAGCCTGAATCCTTTCCCGATCCGGCTCTCGCCGGGCAAACGACACCACATGTACCGGGTGATTTAGGTCCGCCGCACGAAATATAGTTATTTCTCGACTACAAATACCTTATGCGCTGACTCGGTGACAAGAGTCCCAAAGGCAACACCGATTCGGTTTTTACGGTTTTCCCCAACTTGCCTGACCACTGATGGGTCGGCGCGGCGCCAGGGGGTTGCCACGCGCTTCTGCGTGACGTTTTCGTTGACTTCATGGCCGAAAAACATGATAAGCCGCAAAGGCCGCCGCATTGGCGGCTTTTTTGATTTCCGGTTCCGGAGACGCATATAATGAGCGGTTCGGCGCTTTACGAGACCTTTGCTCGCGCACCCCTGGCTTTCGATCACGGGGAGGGGACCTGGCTGGTCACCGACAAGGGCGAGCGATATCTCGACTTCGCGGGCGGCATCGCGGTGAATTCGCTGGGCCATAGCCATCCGCATCTGGTTGCGGCACTCACCGAACAGGCCGCCAAACTCTGGCACGTCTCCAATCTCTACGAGATCCCCGAACAGCGCCGGCTGGGCGAGCGGCTGGTCGACGCCACCTTTGCCGACAAGGTGTTCTTCACCAATTCCGGCGCCGAGGCTCTGGAATGCGCCATCAAGACGGCCAGGCGCTACCAATTCGTCAACGGTCATCCGGAGCGTTTTCGCATCATCACCTTCGAGGGCGCCTTCCATGGCCGCACGCTGGCGACGATCGCCGCCGGCGGACAGTACAAATATCTCGAAGGCTTCGGCCCGAAGGTCGAGGGCTTCGACCAGGTCGCATTCGACGACATCGACGCGGCCGAAAAGGCGATCACGCCGGAGACCGCGGCAATCCTGATCGAGCCGGTGCAGGGCGAGGGCGGCATCCGCCCGGTGCCGACGCAGTCCTTGAAGCGACTGCGCCAGCTTTGCGACCAGCACGGCCTGCTTTTGATCTTCGACGAAGTCCAGTGCGGCATCGGCCGCACCGGCAAATTGTTCGCGCATGAGTGGGCCGGCGTCACGCCCGACCTGATGGCGATCGCCAAGGGCATCGGCGGCGGCTTCCCGATGGGCGCCTGCCTTGCCACGGATGAGGCGGCGACCGGCATGACGGCCGGCGTGCACGGCACCACCTTCGGCGGCAATCCGCTGGCGATGGCGGTCGGCAATGCCGTGCTCGACGTGGTGCTGGCCGACGGCTTCCTCGAGGACGTGCAGCGCAAGGCGCTGCTTCTGAAACAGGGGCTGGCTGGGGTCGCGGACGAATTTCCCGAGGTCATCGAGGGCATCAGGGGAACCGGCCTGATGCTCGGGCTGAAATGCGCCATGCCCAACACCAAAGTGAACATGGCGCTGCGCGACCAGCACCTGCTTGCCGTGCCGGCGGGCGACAACGTCATCCGCCTCCTGCCGCCGCTCACCGTCACCGACGAGGAGATCGGCGAGGCGCTGAAGCGCATTCGCGGCGGCGCCAAGGGCCTGACCGACGCGATTGCGGCCGAAGCCGCGAAATAATTTCTGGAACCTGCCGATGAGTGTCCGCCACTTCACCGATCTATCCGCCGTTTCCGCGGGGGACCTGCGCATCATGCTGGACGACGCGGTGGCGCGAAAGACCAGGCTCAAGGCGGGCGAGCGTTCAAAACCGCTCGATGGCAAGGTGCTGGCCATGATCTTCGACAAGCCGTCGACGCGCACGCGCGTGTCCTTCGATGTCGGTATGCGCCAGCTTGGCGGCGAGACCATCATGCTGACCGGCACGGAGATGCAGCTCGGCCGTTCGGAGACCATCGCCGACACGGCGAAAGTGCTGTCGCGCTATGTCGATGCCATCATGATCCGCACCACCTCGCATGACCGGCTGCTGGAGCTCACCGAGAACGCCACCGTTCCGGTCATAAACGGGCTGACCGACGACACGCATCCCTGCCAGCTCATGGCCGACATCATGACCTATGAGCAGCATCGCGGCCCGGTGGCCGGCAAGACCTTCGCCTGGACCGGCGACGGCAACAATGTGCTGCATTCGCTGCTCGAAGCCTCGGCGCGGTTCCGCTTCAACCTCAATGTCGCGGTGCCGGAGGGCAGCGAACCTTTCGAGAAATATGTCGACTGGTCGAAAGCCAATGGAGGCAAGGTCCGGTTTGCCAAGTCCGCCGAGGAAGCCGTCGACCAGGCCGATTGCGTCGTCACCGACAGCTGGGTCTCGATGGGCCAGGAACATCGCGCCCGCGGTCACAACGTCTTCCTGCCCTATCAGGTCAATGCGGCGCTGATGGCAAAGGCTAAGCCCGATGCGTTGTTCATGCACTGCCTGCCGGCGCATCGCGGCGAGGAGGTCACAGACGAGGTGATCGACGGGCCGCATTCGGTGGTGTTCGACGAGGCCGAGAATCGGCTGCACGCCCAGAAGGCGGTGCTGGCCTGGTGCTTGGGCGCTTGAGAAGGACGGACCTGACCGCTTCCGGTCCGATCGGGGTCAACTTGATCTGGGGATATGTGATGCCTATTTGCGGGCCATCACGTAAATTGAACGCGCTTCGACGCATGCGGCTCACAGGGCGGCATGGCTGCGCCCCGGAGTTTTGTCATGTTGGAAACCCAGACCTTGGCTGAGCATAAACCCCAACTCGGTGAATTCGGCTTCGCCGGCGATGATCATGTCGTGCCCTACGAGGTCGCGCCGCTCGATGTGCGCGGCCGCACCGTGCAGCTCGGGCCGATGCTCGACGCTATCTTGAGCCGCCACAATTATCCTGAGCCCGTCGCCCGCCTGCTGGCGGAAGCCTGCGTGCTCACCGTGCTGCTCGGCACCTCGCTGAAGTTCGAGGGCAAGTTTATCCTGCAGACCCGGACCGACGGTCCGGTCGACATGCTTGTGGCCGATTTCACCACGCCGCATGCGCTGCGCGCCTATGCGCGCTTCGATGCCGACCGGCTGCAGGCGCTGACCGACGCCGGCGAGACCTCGCAGCAGGCGCTGCTTGGCAACGGCGTGCTGGCTCTGACCATCGACCAGGGCGCGCATATGCAGCGCTACCAGGGCATCGTCCAGCTCGACGGCACCTCGCTGGAGGACGCCGCGCGCACCTATTTCCGCCAGTCGGAGCAGATCCCGACCGACATCAAGATGTCGGTCGCCAAGCTGGTGACGCCCGGACCCGCCGGCGCGCGCGAGCAGTGGCGCGCCGGCGGCATCCTGGCGCAGTTCCTGCCGCAGGCGCCGGAGCGCATGCGCATCCCCGACATTTCGGGCGGCGACGGCGACGACCGCGAGGTGACGGACCATCCGGCCGACAATTCCTGGCAGGAATTGCTGGCGCTGCTGGGCACCATCGAGCCGACCGAGCTGATCGACCCGACGGTGGGCGCCGAGCGGCTGCTTTATCGGCTGTTCCATGAGCATGGCGTGCGGGTTTTCAGCAGTGTGCCGGTCGCCGATCAGTGCTCCTGCTCACGCGACAAGATCCGCGGCATCCTCGAAGGCTTTTCGGCCGAGGAGATCAAGGAGTCGACCGAGGACGGCGGCATCCATGTCGCCTGTGAGTTCTGCTCGACGCAATACGACTTCGACCCGGCCGAATTTGCGGCGGACTAACGCCTCCTCCTTCTCCCCGTTTCACGGGGAGAGGGAGCCAATCGCCTAATTCACCGTCCTCTTCGTTCCCGGCATGTCGAGCGAGAAAGCCGGAATGGCGATATCGAACGTCTCGCCCCGGCCGTTGCGCATCGTGTAGTGGCCGACCATGATGCCCGACGGCGTCGAGAGCGGGCAGCCTGAAGTGTATTGATAGCTGTCGCCCGGATTGAGTTCCGGCTGATCGCCGACGACGCCGGCGCCGCGGACCTCCTCGACCCGGCCCTGGCCGTCCGTGATGTGCCAATAGCGCGATAAAAGCTGCACGAATTCGTCGGAGCGGTTGTCGATCGTCACCTGATAGCCCCACACATAGCGGTTCTGGGACGGATCGGAGCGGTCCTCCAGATAGAAGGGCCTGACCAGCACTTCGATGTTGCGCGTCACTGCGCGATACATGGGCCACTCCGGTTGCCGCCGCGGAACATTCGTCGCGCTTCGCTGTTGGACGCGCAGCGCCGACCATCCTTCCAGCCTTGTAGCGCACGTGCCGAAAAACAATGTCATTTAAGTGACACATGACAATGTTGGTGTGCACAAACGGTGCCGGGCGACTCGGGCGCTCTGTCGACTGATGAAACCGCCGCGTGCGGCCTAGAGCAATTCCGGGAAAACTGTGAGCGGTTTTCCGTCTGGAATTGCTTGAAAACAAAGAGATAGAGCAGGTCGCCGTTTCCCACAAACGGTGAAACGCCCTATCGGGAGTGACCAGATCTCGATGGAACTGACTATCGCAGCCGGCCTGGCTTCCTCAGCCCTTCTCCTCTCCAACCTCGCCAGCATCCTGCTCGCCTCGTCGCGGCTGAAAAGGCGGCATGTCATTGCGCCGCCCGACGGCGCGCAACCGGTCTCGATCATCGTTCCTTCTCGTGGCGTCGAGCCGTTCACCCAGGAGACCCTGCAGCGCGCCTTCTCGCTCGACTGGCCTCGCTATGAGCTGATCTTCTGCGTCGCGCATGCCGAGGACCCGGTAGTGAGGCTCATCGATGCGGCGATCGCGCGCCATCCCAAGGTTCCGGCGCGGCTCCTGATCGGCGACGACCGCATCAGCGCCAATCCCAAGCTCAACAACTGCGTCAAGGGCTGGCAGGCGGCGCGGCACGACTGGGTGATCCTCGCCGATTCCAACGTGCTGATGCCCAAGGACTATGTCCAGCATCTGGTCGCGGCCTGGCGGCCGGATACCGGCCTCGTCTGCTCGACGCCGATCGGTTCACGGCCGGACGGTTTTTGGGCTGAAGTCGAGTGCGCCTTCCTCAACACGCTGCAGGCGCGCTGGCAGTATGCCGGCGAGGTGCTCGGCCTCGGCTTCGCCCAGGGCAAGAGCATGTTGTGGAACAAGCCGATGCTCGATGCAAACGGCGGCATCCAGGCTTTGGCCGCCGAGATCGCCGAGGATGCGGCGGCCACCAAACTGGTCAATGGACTTGGCCTTCACGTCCGTCTCGTCGCCTCGCCCTTCGAGCAGCCGCTGGGCCAGCGCACCTTCGCCGAAATCTGGTCGCGGCAAGCGCGCTGGGCGCGGCTGCGTCGCGTCACCTTCCCGCTTTTCTTCGCGCCCGAGATTCTGACCGGCGCGGTCGTGCCGCTGATTTTCGCGCTGATCGCGGCGGCAAGCGCCGGCGTCGGCCTGCCTGCCACGGCGCTTTGCGTGCTGGCGGTCGCCTATGTGCCGGAATGTCTGCTCGCCCGGTCCAAGGGCTGGTACCTGTCGCCGCGCAGCATCACCGCGATGATCGTGCGCGACGTCATGCTTCCCGCCATCTGGGCGCGCGGCTGGCTCGGCGGCGCGGTCGAGTGGCGCGGCAACGCCATGACCATCCACAGCAAGGCGATAACCGAGCTGGAGGAGATCGCGTGAGCCAGGGCTGACGCGTTCTCCTGTCCAATTTGCAGCTTGCTTCTTACTTGGCCGCCCTCAGCGCCTGCTCGATGTCCTCCAGCAGATCGTCGGTGTCCTCCAGGCCGACGGAAAGCCGGAGTGTACCCGGTCCTATGCCGAGTTCGGCCCGCGCGTCGTCGCTGAGGTTCTTGTGCGTCGTCGTCGCCGGGTGGGTGATCAGGCTCTTGGCGTCGCCGAGATTGTTCGAGATCAGCACGATGTCGAGCGCGTTCTGGAAGGCGAAGGCCGCCTGCTTGCCGCCCTTGATGTCGAGGCAGATCAATGTCGAGCCGCCGGACATCTGCTTCTTCACGACATCCGCCTGCGGATGATCGGCGCGGCCCGGATAGATGACGCGGGCGATCTCCGGTCGGCCGGCGAGGAAATCGGCTATCTTGCCGGCGCTCTCGGTCTGCTGACGCACGCGCAGCGGCAATGTCTCCAGGCCTTTGAGCAGCGTCCAGGCGTTGAAGGGCGAGAGGCTTGGGCCGGTGTGGCGGAAATAGTCGTGCAGGTTCTCGTCGATCCACTTCTTGTCCGAAAGGATGACGCCGCCGAGGCAGCGGCCCTGGCCGTCTATATGCTTGGTCGCCGAATAGACGACGACATGGGCGCCGAGCTGCAAGGGCTTCTGCTGCAGCGGCGTGGCGAAGACATTGTCGACGATGACGCGCGCGCCGATCGAATTGGCGAGCTTGGCGACCGCGGCAATGTCGACCACCTCCAACGTCGGATTGGTCGGGCTTTCGAGGAAGAACAGCTTGGTGTTCGGCCTTACCGCCTTTTCCCAATTGGCGATGTCGGTGCCGTCGATGAGCGTCGCCTGGATGCCGTAGCGCGGCGCCAGCGTCTCCACCACCCAGCGGCAGGAACCGAACAGCGCGCGCGCCGCGACGATGTGGTCGCCGGCCTTGACGCTGCAGAGCAGGGCGGCGGAAACGGCGGCCATGCCGGAGGCGGTGGCGCGGGCATCCTCGGCGCCTTCCAGCGCGCACATGCGCTTCTCGAACATGTCGACGGTCGGGTTGGCGTAGCGCGAATAGATGAAGCCCGGCTCCTCGCCCTTGAAGCGGGCTTCCGCCGCCTGGGCCGTCTCGTAGACATAGCCCTGGGTAAGGTACATCGCCTCGGCGGTCTCGCCATATTGCGAACGCAGCGTTCCGCCATGCACGAGTGCCGTCTGAGGTTTCCAATTGCGCTTCTTGGTGCTCATAGCCTTGCTTCCAGACACAAAAAAACCGGCCGCGAAGTCGCAACCGGTCCATATAGCCTTGCGGCTCGACGGTCCTTTAGCGACTTGTTTAACGTGGCTGCAAGCCGACCGGCCAAATCACCACGGGATAACGACCCTTTAGACCCCTGCCGCGCTTGCGTCAATTGCCGGCTTCATTAAGAGGGTTGTACCAGCCGGGCGGCAAGAGCCTGCTCAGGTCCTCGCCCGGCCTTGTGAACGGAGCCAGCCTTTGCGGCAGACAGGCATTCTTCCGGATCAGGATATCGCGGCGCTGTTCGAGGCCAACGCGCTGAAGTCGCCGCGCGCGCTCGATACCGACCAGATCCAGCCGGCGAGCCTCGATCTGAGGCTCGGCGACAAAGCCTATCGCGTGCGCGCGTCCTTCCTGCCGGGTCCCGACCATCTGGTCGCCGACAAGCTCGAGCGGCTGAAGCTGCACGAGATCGACCTCACCCGGGGCGCGGTGCTGGAAACCGGCTGCGTCTATATCGTGCCGCTGCTCGAAAGCCTGGCGCTGCCGGCGAACGTTTCGGCCTCGGCCAATCCCAAGAGCTCGACCGGGCGGCTGGATATTTTCACGCGCGTCATGACCGACCGCGGCCACGAGTTCGACAAGATCGCCGCCGGCTATCAGGGGCCGCTCTATCTCGAGGTCAGCCCGCGCACCTTCCCGATCGTCGTGCGGGCCGGCTCGCGGCTGTCGCAGATCCGTTTCCGCACCGGCAATGCGGTGCTCTCGGAGAGCGAGTTGCGCGACCTGCATCGCGCCGAGATGCTGGTCGCCACCGAGCCGCCCAACATTTCCGGCGGCGGCATCGCGCTCTCCATCGACCTTGACGGCGACAAGGACGGCCTTGTCGGCTATCGCGGCAAGCACCACACCGGCCTTGTCGACGTCGACAAGCGCGCCGCGCAGGATGTTGTCGATTTCTGGGAGCCGATCTACAAGAGCGGTGCGGGCGAGCTGGTTCTCGATCCGGACGAATTCTACATCCTTGTCAGCCGCGAGGCTGTGCATGTACCGCCGCTCTACGCCGCCGAGATGACGCCCTTCGATCCGCTGGTCGGCGAGTTCCGCGTCCACTATGCCGGCTTCTTCGATCCGGGCTTCGGCCATTCCGCCGCCGGCGGCAGCGGCAGCCGCGCCGTGCTCGAAGTGCGCAGCCACGAGGTGCCTTTCATCCTCGACCACGGCCAGATCGTCGGCCGCCTCGTCTACGAGCACATGCTGAAGCGTCCGCAGGCGCTTTACGGCACCGATCTCGGCTCGAACTACCAGGCGCAGGGCCTCAAGCTCTCCAAGCATTTCAGGGCAGCGCGGTGAGGTCCAAGGGAGCGATGTCCGGAAGGACAGGCGCAAACGGATGCCGTCCCATCCCTTCGTCATTCTAGGGCGGAGCAAGGAGCGAAGCGACGCGCGCAGACCCTAGAATCCATGCCGTGGCATTTGCCGTAGAATGCAGCGGTCCAGAATAGCCGCCGATAACTGCACCAGCTAAGATCACTAGATGACCGGCTACGTACATGACCGCGAGCCAGAAAGGCGGCACGATCTATATCGGTGTCACCAATGACCTTGCTCGTCGCATGCCCGAGCACAAGACTGGCCAAGGCTCCAGCTTCACCAGCCGCTACGGCGTACAGCGTCTGGTCTGGTACGAGGAATACTTCGACATCGCCGATGCCATTCAGCGTGAGACATCATTGAAGCGTTGGCCACGCCGATGGAAGGTCGAGCTCATCGAGAAAGCCAACCCGGAATGGTTCGAGCTCTTTCGCGGAATTGGCTGGTGATCGTTCTGCGCCGCTGCGGTGCTCGGGCGTCACGGCATGGATTCTAGGGTCTGCGCGCGTCGCTTCGCTCCTTGCTCCGCCCTAGAATGACGAAGGGAGACGGCTGCGATACACCCCTCGGCCATTCCTACAGCGCCTTGACCGCCACCGTCACCGGCTTTTCGATCTCCAGCGGATTGCGCAGCGGCAGGCCGAAATCCGGCGCCTCGATCTCGAACGTGTCGCCCGCCTCCGTCCGGACGCCGTCGGCGAAGGAGAGCGTCGCGGTGCCGAACATGTGCACATGCACGTCGCCCGGCTGGCGGAAGGCCGAATATTTGAAATGGTGGTGCTCGAGATTGGCGATGGTGTGCGACATGTTCGCCTCCCCCGACAGGAACGGCTTTTCCCAGAGCAGCTTGCCGTCGCGCCAAATGCGCGACGCGCCGCGTATATCGGCCGGCAGGTCGCCGATCAGTATCTCGGGGCCGAACGAGGCGTTGCGCAGCTTGGAATGGGCGAGGAACAGATAGTTCACCCGCTCCGTCACGTGGTCGGAAAACTCGTTGGACAGCGTGAAGCCGACGCGGAACGGCGCGCCGTCGTCGCCGATGACATAGATGCCGGCGATCTCCGGCTCCTCGCCGCCGTCCTGCGCGAAGGCTGGCGACATCAGCGGCGCGCCGGGCGCCACCGCCATCGTGCCGTTGCCCTTGTAGAACCATTCCGGCTGCACGCCGACCTGGCCCTTGGCGGGCTTGCCGCCTTCGAGCCCCATGCGGAACATCTTCATGGAATCGGTAAGTTCCTCCTCGCCGCCCTCGCTGAGCTTCTTGTGCATGGAATCGCGCGTCGCCGCGGAGCCGAGATGCGTCAGCCCCGTGCCGGTGAGATGCAGATGCGCCGGGTCCGGATGGTTGATCGGCGAGACCAGCCTGCCCCTCTTATAGACGGCATCGAGATCGATCGTCTCGCCATAGCCCTTGCGCTCGATCAGCGCTTCGAGCCCGGTGCCGGTGCGCGCGGCCTCCATGGCCAGCGAGTAGACGCTGCGCGCGCCGTTGATGACCCTGGTCTTGCCGCCGCCATTGCGGGCGACGACGCGGATCGTCTCGGCGTCGTCGAGGATCTGGGAGATCAGCATGTTCAATCCTCTCTCATTTCTATCGGCTGCCTGCGGGCGAGCCTTACCCGGCGCGGCGTGGAGCGATCCACGCCACGGTTGAAATTCTTCGTCCGGATTGCGCTCGCGAGCCCGGTCCTTGTCGGGACTTCTTCATGCCGACGGGCTGTCGGCAGCTTCGCGATCTGGAACCCGTATGCCTCCTGAACTTTGTTCCGGCCCTTAAGCCTTGTTCTTGTTGTAGACGTCGAAGATGACGGCGCCGAGCAGCACCAGGCCCTTGACCACCTGCTGCCAGTCGACATTGACGCCCATGATCGACATGCCGTTATTCATCACGCCCATGATGAAGCCGCCGACCACGGCGCCGATCACCTGGCCGACGCCGCCCATCGCCGAGGCGCCGCCGATGAAGACGGCCGCGATGACGTCGAGCTCGCTGCCCAGACCGGCGGCCGGCACGGCCTGGCCAAGGCGCGCGGCGATGATCAGGCCGCCCAGCGCCGAGAGCACGCCCATATTGATGAAGACGAGCAGCGTCAGCCTTTCGGTGTTGATGCCCGAGAGCTGCGCGGCCTTGGCGTTGCCGCCCATCGCATAGATGCGGCGGCCGATGGTCATGCGCTTGGTGACGAAGACGAACAGCGAGATCAGCACGCCCATCACCAGCAATACGACCGGCAGGCCCCTGTAGCTGGCGAACTGGAAGACCAGGAACAGCGCCAGCGCGCTGCCGACCAGCGTCTTGATCACGAACAGCGGGAAGGGCTCCGCCTCATAGCCATGACGCTCGCGCTTGCGCCGCGTCCTGAAGCCGAAATAGGCGTAGGCGAGCACCGCGATCAGGCCGAGCACGATCGTCGTCATGTGCAGCGTCAAGCCGCTGCCGACGATGGTCTTGCCTGCGGCGTTGACCGTCGGCGGAATCAGCGTCAGCGGACCGATGACGTCCGGGATGAAGCCCGAGCTCAGCGCCTTGAAGCTGTCCGGCAGCGGCCCGACCGAGGAACCGCCGCCAAGCAGCGCCTGGCAGATGCCGCGGAAGATCAGCATGCCGGCAAGCGTCACGATGAAGCTCGGTATCCGGTGATAGGCGATCCAGTAGCCTTGCGCCGCGCCGATCAGCGCGCCCACGATCAGGCACACGATCGACACCACCAGCGGATTCGAGAATATGCCGAGCGGCCAGATCACCATCATCATCGCCGCAAGCGCGCCGATGAAGCCTGCCACCGATCCCACGCTGAGATCGATATAGCCGGCGACGATCACCAAGAGCATGCCGAGCGCCATCACGATGATGAACGAGTTCTGCTGCACCAGGTTCGAGAGGTTGACCGGTTTGAACAGCGTTCCCGACGTCGTGTACTGGAAGAACAGCATGATGACGATCAGCGCGATGATCAGGCCGTATTCGCGCAGGTTCGTCGTCAGCGCCGAGACGGCGATGCGCTGTCCCTGCTTGACGTCTTCGGCGACGCCGCTCTGCGGCGCGGGAGCGCTTTCTGTGCTCATGATGCTTTTTTTCCTTCTCCCCGAACGATGGCGCGCATGATTTTTTCCTGGCTGGCGTCGCTTGCCGCCATCTCGCCGACGATGCGTCCTTCGTTCATGACATAGATGCGGTCGGTGATGCCGAGCAGTTCGGGCATTTCCGACGAGATGACGATGATCGCTTTGCCCTCGGCGGCGAGGCGCGCGATGATCGTATAGATTTCGTACTTGGCGCCGACGTCAATGCCGCGCGTCGGCTCGTCGAGGATCAAAACTTCCGGATCGGCGAACAGCCATTTCGACAGCACCACCTTCTGTTGGTTTCCGCCCGAAAGATTGCCGGTCAGCTGGTAGACGCTGGAGGCCCGGATATTCGTCTTCTTGCGGTAGTCGTTCGCGACGCTCATCTCGCGCATGTCGTCGATGACGCCGCGGCTGGAAACGCCGGAGAGATTGGCCAAGGTCACATTGTGCTTGATGTGGTCGATCAGGTTGAGGCCGTAGGTCTTGCGGTCCTCGGTGACATAGGCGATGCGGTTCTCCACCGCCTTGCTAACCGACGAGAGGTCGAGCGGCTTGCCCCTGAGCAGCACCTCGCCGGTGATGTGCCGGCCATAGGAGCGGCCGAACAGGCTCATCGCGAATTCGGTGCGGCCGGCGCCCATCAGCCCGGCAATGCCCACCACCTCGCCCTTGCGCACATTGAGATTGACGTTCTTGATCACCTGCCGTTCGGCATGGATCGGATGGTAGACCGACCAGTCCTTCACTTCGAAGATGACCTCGCCGATCTGCGGCTCGCGCGGCGGATAGCGATCGTCGAGCGAGCGGCCGACCATCGAGGTGATGATGCGGTCTTCCGAGATGTCCTTCCTGGGCAAGGTCTCGATGGTGCGCCCGTCGCGGATCACCGTCACCTGGTCGGCGACACGGCTCACTTCGTTGAGCTTGTGCGAGATCAGGATCGAGGTCATGCCCTGGCGTTTGAACTCGAGCAGGAGGTCGAGCAACGCCTGGCTGTCCTTCTCGCTGAGCGAAGCCGTCGGCTCGTCGAGGATCAGGAGCTTCACTTCCTTGCTCAGCGCCTTGGCGATCTCGACCAGCTGCTGCTTGCCGACGCCGATATTGGTTATCAGCGTCTTGGGATCCTCGTTGAGCCCGACCTTCTTGAGCAGGGCGGCCGTCCGCGTCTCGTTGGCGTCCCAGTCGATGACGCCGTAGCTGGCATGCTCGTTGCCGAGAAAGATGTTTTCCGTGATCGACAGCATCGGCACCAGGGCAAGCTCCTGGTGGATGATGACGATGCCGATATGCTCGCTGTCGTGAATGCCCTTGAAGTTGCATTCCTGGCCGCGGAAGATGATCTGGCCATCATAGGTGCCGGATGGATAGACGCCCGACAGCACCTTCATCAGTGTAGACTTGCCGGCGCCGTTCTCGCCGACGACGGCGTGGATCTCCCCTTCCTCGACGCTGAGGTTGACGTTCGACAACGCCTTCACGCCGGGGAACGTCTTGGTGATGTCGCGCATCTCCAAAATCGTCGAGGCCATCAGGATCTGCTCCCTGGGCGCATGCTCCAGAACCGGCTCCGGTTCCGGAAGGGCTCATGCGCGAAATCAACATACTGCGGCGCGTGAGGCCACAGAAGCCGGCAAAAACATACCGGGGTCGTTTCTGAACGAAAAGGGGTCCTGCGGTCGCGCAGGACCCCTTCCTGTGAGGCTGGATTACTTCAGCTCGTCGGCCTTGATGTAGCCGGAGTCGACGACCAGCTTCTGATAGTTCGACTTGTCGACCTCAACCGGCGTCAGGAGGATCGAGGGAACGACCTTGACGTCGTTGTTGTAGGTCTTGGTGTCGAGGCCCTCAGGCTTGCCGCCGGAGAGCACCTTGTCGACCAGCTCCACGGTCGACTTGGCCAACTCGCGGGTGTCCTTGAACACCGTCGAATACTGCTCGCCCGAGATGATCAGCTTGACCGAGGCGGTCTCGGCGTCCTGGCCGGTCACGATCGGCCAGGGCTGGGCATCGGTGCCGTAACCGACGGCGCGCAGCGAGGCGGTGATGCCGCGCGACAGGCCGTCATAGGGCGACAGGACGCCATCGACGCGGCTGCCGTCGGAGTAGTTGGCCGAAAGCAGGTTGTCCATGCGCGCCTGGGCGGTGGCGGCGAGCCAGCGCAGCGTGCCGACCTTGTCCATGCCCATCTGGCCGGACTTGATCTTGATCGAACCGTTGTCGATCAGCGGCTGCAGGACCGACATGGCGCCGTTGTAGAAGAAGAAGGCGTTGTTGTCGTCGGGCGAGCCGCCGAACAGCTCGACGTTCCACGGCTTGGTGTTCGGGAAGCGCTCCTTGAGGCCCTTGACCAGCGAATTCGCCTGGATAACGCCGACGCCGAAATTGTCGAAGGTGGTGTAGTAGTCGACATTCGGGGTCTTCTTGATCAGGCGGTCATAGGCGATGACGACGACGCCGGCATCATTGGCCTTCTGCAACGCGTCGGCCATGGTGGTGCCGTCGATCGAAGCGATGATCAGCGCCTTCGGGCCTTTGGTGATTTCGTTTTCCAGCTGGCTGAGCTGGTTCGGGATATCGTCCTGCGCATATTGCAGGTCGACCGTGTAGCCGAGCTTCTCGAGCTGGGACTTGACGGCGTCGCCGTCGTTGATCCAGCGCTGCGAGGTCTTGGTCGGCATCAGCACGCCGACGAGACCCTTGTCTGCTGCGTGCGCCGAATAGGTCATGGCGGCAATGCCAAGGGCCGCCACGGCGGCCAGCGTCTTGATGATCTTCACGATTACTCTCCCTGGTTGATGGACGCGACACTCGGGGCTTCGCGGGCCGCGCAGTCGAGCAGGTGCGCTGGCGCGCCACTGTCGGCTTTATCGATCTCCGGTATCCTCCCAATCGGCTCCGCGACGCAGTTTCAATCGATACGAATTTGCTCGTTGCCGACCCCTGCGCCTCGGAACGCACGAAGGGTGGGTTCCTTTGACATAACTGTCAAATGCGATCTTTGCTGGTTGCTATATCGAAACTGGTATGGCTTAAACGGCAGATAGAAACCCGGCGGAGAGGCTTCGACCCATGGCGGCATTGCGCGATCCTGATGCGATATCAGCGGGTTACGGGAAACTGCCGGGAGATGGCGAGACGCTGCTGCGCAGCGGCCTCAGCCTTCGCCACATGCGCATGATCACCGCGCTGGACGATCACGGACGGGTGAGCGCCGCCGCCCAGGTCATGAACATCTCCCAGCCGGCCGCCTCGCGCATGATCGCCGAAATGGAGGCGGTGCTCGACGTGAAGTTGTGCGAGCGGCTGCCACGCGGCGTGACGCTGACCCCTTACGGCCTCGCGCTCGCCCGTCGTGCCCGCTCGATCCTGCTCGAAATGCGCGAGGCCGACCGCGAGATTTCCGAGCTCAAGGCCGGCAAGGGCGGCTCGGTGTTCCTCGGCGCGGTGACGGCGCCGGCGATCGAATTGGCGGTGCCGGCGATCCGCGAGATCCGCCGCATCTACCCGCGCATCGAGATCACCATGCAGGTCGAGACCTCGAACGTGCTCGCCCGCGAGCTGATCGCCTCGCGCCACGATTTCATCATCGCCCGCATCCCCGACGACCTCAATCCGCGGCTCTTCGAATCGCGCGTCATCGGCGTCGAGAAGGCCTGCCTCATCGTGCGTCGCGGCCATCCTCTGGCGAGTGGCAAGACGGTGAAGCTGGAAGACACGGCAGCCTATGACTGGGTTTTCCAGTCCGGCGGCTCGCCGCTGCGCCAGGCAATGGAAAGCAACTTTTTGAACCGCGACATTCCGCTCCCCGACCGCATCCTCAACACCTCCTCGCTGCTGCTCACCCTGGTGATGGTGGCGCAGTCCGATGCCATCGCGCCGGTCTCGATCCAGGTTGCCAAGTTCATTCAAGGTGGCGACGGGCTGGCCGGCGCCATCGACGTCGTCCAGACCGAGTTCGATATCGAAGTCCGGCCCTACAGCCTGATCACGGTCAAGAATCGCGTTCTCTCGCCCGCAGCCAAAATGCTGCACGACTTCATCCTGCGCGAAGTGGGCTGATGGAACGAGGAAGTGGGGTAATGGAACGAGAATGCTACTTGTACGTTCAAACCGATCGGTCGCTCGCTGGAGTCCGTTGCGGGTGAGGGAAGAGCTGCCGATGCTCAACAGCTCGGGAGGTTTTGATGGAACGTCGATTGTTTCTGACTGGAATGCTTGGCGTTGCGGGGACGGCGGCGCTTGCGAGCTTGGCCGGACCCAGCAAGGCAGTCGCCGGGATTCCCGCCGGCAACGGAATTCTGGACGAGCTCGACAAGCCAGACAACGCGGTTTTCGAGGGTAGCGATCCAGCCGAAACGGAACTCGTTCAGGATGGTTACTATGATGACTGGCGCTGGCGCCGGCGCCACCGCCGCCGCCGTCGCCGGCGCGTCTGGAGAAGAGTGTGCCGACGCGTCTGGCGTCATGGCCGCTGGCGCCGCCGCTGCTGGCGTGAGCGCGTATGGGTCGGCTTCTGGCTGTAGTTCAGTCGCGCAATTAGCCTCGAGGGGATGGGTCTTGCACGATCATGCAAGACCCATCCCTGGCACTTATCCGCTGCCGTGTGTTCGCCGCTTTCTTTATACGTTCGCGACTGGCACGACAGCCACAAGCTGTAGTTCAAGCGGCTTAGAGTTTCACCCGGGCGCCCAGTATGCCGCCCACGTGAACGGAAGCATGTCGAATTAGGGCTTGGACGTTTACGCGAACTGGAGCGGGTAGCGGGAATCGAACCCGCGCGTTCAGCTTGGGAAGCTGACAGGCTACCATTACATCATACCCGCGCGCGCCCTCGTTACCATGATGGCGCCGCCTCAAGCAATCGGCAAAGCGATTGGGGTCGGCGGCTTCGCCGAAGCCTTCCGTCCGGAGTTGCGTAAGAGCAACCGGCCTCCTCTCGGAGCCGGGCGTCATCCATGCCGCGGACCAAGCCTGTCGCTGTCTTGACGAGAGCATGAGCGGCATTGCCCGAACCTCTCGACATGAATACAAAATGTCGGGGTTTCGCTTGCGGCGAGGACGCTGCCTGTCAGGCATCGGTGCTCGCGGCAGCAGCGGTCTGGGGCATCGTTTTGCGGATCATCTATCTCTATTCCGATACTCATCCTTCCGAAAAAGCGATCCATCCGGGCGTCGGCACGGCTTTTGCGCGGCCGATCGGCTGGGAAGCCAGGCCGATCAGCGGGCTGGACGGCGCGATCCTGGCCGGGCGTGCCGCATGACACCGATGGAACCCGTCGTAAATGCCCTTTGGGTCGGCGACGCGCTTGGCGAAATCCATGCTGCCTGCCTGCGGTCATTCCTGCTCGCCGGGCACCGGGTGCTTCTTCACTGCTATGATGTTCCGGGCAATGTGCCCAAGGGCGTCGAGATTTTCGACGCCTCGCGATTGATGCCGAGGGAACGCATCATCACCTATCGATCCAACGGCAGTCCTTCATTGTTCTCCAACCTCTACCGGTTGAAAATTCTTGAGGCCGGGATGGGCCTCTATGTCGACTGCGACGTCTACTGCCTGAAGCCGATCCCGCAAGTCGATTACATCTTCGGCTACCAGACCGACATCGAGCTCAACGGCGCCGTGCTGAAATTGCCCGCTGACAGCGACATGCTGCGCGAGGCGCTGAAGATGGTGGACGATCCCTATTTCATCGCCCCGTGGCTCTGCGAGCGCAAGCGCCGACGCTACCGTTGGCGCAAGGCGATAGGCCTGCCGATCGATATCTCGCACTATGGATGGGGTATGCTCGGGCCCTGTCTTTGCCGGCAAGACCGGCGTCATCGGTCACGCGTCGAGCATCGACGTCTTCTATCCGGTCCACTACGGCCAGGTATCGCTGTTGCTCGACCCCGGCCTCTCGCTCGCGGACATCGTGACCTCGCGCACGCTCTGCATCCATCTCTTCGACAACTCGCTCAAGGAGCGGATCGGCGGCAGCCCCGTTCCCGCTGGTTCTCCGCTCAGCCAATTGCTGGAGCTTTCCGGCTTGCCGGCCGCTGAAGGCGCTCGAGCAATTCCAGGAAAAGTGTGAGCGGTTGGGCTCGGCGGCATCGCCGTCGCCTTCGATCCGGAATTGCGTAAAAACAAAGAGATAGTGCGCTTCGCCGCTTCCGTGGAACGGTGAAACGCACTAGCCCTCTCTCACATGTCGTCAGCTTGATGCGAGGCAGCCGAGTGCGTATCTCTGATGCCGCGCCGCCGAATCGGGCGGCTGGAACCGGAGAATGGCCTTGTCCGCACTGACGCGCTTTCTTGGCGACACGCCCCTCAGGGTGTTCCTGAAGCTGCTCGTGGTCTCCTTCCTCGTCGGCCTCGTCATGCATGCCTTCGGCTGGTCGCCGATGGACGTCCTCTACGGCATCCGCCAGTTCTTCGTCGATCTGTGGAACCTCGGCTTCCACGCCATAGACCGCTTCCTGGGCTATATCCTGCTCGGTGCCGCGATCGTCGTGCCGGCATTCATCCTGCTTCGGATCGCCAGCTACAGGAAGTAGCGGGGCCAGGATCACGCATATCGCGACGCCACCTCGAACAATATGGCGTGGCGTGCGGCCAGCGCCGGCACGTCGGTCGAGTAGCCGCCGCCGATGACGCCGCACAACGGCACGCCGCGCTTGCGGAAGTGGCCGATGACCATATCTTCGCGGGCGGCGAGGCCATCGTCGGTCAGCGCCAGCCGGCCGAGCCTGTCCTCGGCATGCACATCCACGCCGGCATTGTAGAAGACGATGTCCCAACGCCTTTGCCCGGAGAGTTGCGGCAGGATGGCGGCGAGCCGCTCGAGATAGGCGTCGTCGCCTGTCCCGTCCGGCAGGGCGACGTCGAGGTCGGAGGCGATCTTGCGCAGCGGGTAGTTGCGTTCGCCATGCATGGAAAAGGTGAAGGCGCGCGGCTCGTCCTTCAAGATGTCGGCGGTGCCATCGCCCTGATGCACGTCGAGGTCAACGACCAGAATGTTTTCGGCGGCGCCTTCCGCCAGCAGCGCCAGCGCGGCGACGGCGACATCGTTGAAAGTGCAGAAGCCGGCGCCTTGCGCGCGCCTGGCATGATGGCTGCCGCCCGCCGCATTGCAGGCAATGCCGTGTTTCCGTGCCAGTCTGGCGGCAAGCACGGTGCCGGCGGTGGCGAGTTGCGCCCTGAGCGACACGCGTGGACCGATGGGAAAGCCGATCTCGCGCTCTATTTTCTCCGGCACCTGGCAGGCGATCACCTGGTCGACATAGTCGGCCGCGTGCGCGAGCTTCAGCCGTGCAGCTGGTGCCGGCTCCGGCATCGAAAGCGCGCCGGGCACGGCCAGCCCTCGTATGCGCAAGGCTTCCATCAAAAGCGGATATTTGCTCATCGGAAAGCGATGGTTGACGGCGAAGCCGGCGTCATAGTCGGGGTGATGCACAATCTGCAGCGGCATGGATAGACAGGTCTGCGCCAACCCGGAAATTCGGTTGGCAGTTTGGCGGATGGTGGTTGCGCACGGCCCGCAAACTGGGGCACATCGGGCGCTCGATCAAGCCGCAATCAGCCAGGCAGCAATCCCTTGGATGCGACTCAAGCCAACGCCAGGTCTTTCGTCGTCACCAACCGTTCGGTGCTGGCGATCGCCGTGCCGATGACGCTTGCCTATTTGACGACGCCGCTGCTCGGCATCGTCGACACGGCGGTGGTCGGCCAGTTCGGCGACGCAGCCCTGCTCGGCGGCCTGGCAGCGGGATCGCTGGTCTTCGACGTCGTCTTCACCACCTTCAACTTCCTGCGTTCGGGCACCACCGGCCTCGTCGCCCAGGCCTTCGGGCGCGGCGATGCGCTGGAAGAGCAGGCGGTGCTGTGGCGCGCCGTGCTGATCGCGGTCGTCGCGGGCGTCGTGCTTGCGGCACTTGCTCCGCTCTTTGCCGTCGCCGGCCAATGGTTCATGGGCGCCGAGCCGCGCGTCAGCGCCGCGATGTCGGTCTATATCCGCATCAGGCTGCTCGCCGCGCCCTTCTCGCTGATCAACTACGCCATACTGGGCTACGTGCTTGGGCGCGGCGAAGGCGGGCTCGGCCTGATGCTTCAGGCGGTGCTCAACGGCATCAACATCGCGCTCTGCTTCCTGCTCGGCCTGGAGCTCGGCTGGGGCGTTGCCGGTGTCGCCTGGGCAACGGTTACGGGCGAGTTCCTGGCCATGATGCTCGGCCTTGCCATCGTGCTCAGCCGCTTCCGCAAGCTGGAGCGGCCGTCGCGCCGGCGCATCCTCGACCTGCCGGCCTACCGGCGCATGCTGTCGCTCAACCGCGACATCATGATCCGCTCCTTCTCGCTGCTTGCCGCCTTCGCGCTGTTCACCAGGCAAGGCGCGCAGTTCGGCACGGTGACGCTTGCCGCCAACGCCGTGCTGATGAATTTCTTCCTGATCGCCGGCTACTTCCTCGATGGCTTCGCCACCGCCGCCGAGCAGTTGGCCGGCCGCGCCATCGGCGCGCATGCGCCGGCTCCTTTCCGGCAGGCCGTGCGACTGACACTGATCTGGGGCTTTGGCCTTGCCGGTATCGCCACGCTTGTCCTTCTGACCGCCGGCACCAGTCTGGTGGCGCTGGTGACGACCTCGCCGGAAGTCCGAGCGGTCGCCGACATTTATCTGCCCTGGGCCGCCTTCACGGCGCTGAGCGGCGTGCTCGCCTTCCAGATGGACGGCGTCTTCATCGGCGCCACCTGGTCGCGCGACATGCGCAACATGATGCTCTTGTCGTTCCTCGCCTTCAGCGCCGCGCTCATCGCGCTTGCGCCGGCCTTCGGCAACAGCGGCCTGTGGGCGGCGCTGCATGTCTTCCTGCTGGTGCGGGGAGTGAGCTTGCTTGCGGTGCTGAGGCTCAGGGTGCGGACGGCGTTCAGCTGATCGGCTTTGCAGCCCAGCGCTCACAAGCGGAATCGCGCAGATCGCGGATCGACCCAACCCGCTCCTTCTCCACAATGCGCGCCATGCCTGCGACGATGCGCCCGGGCAGCGCCGGCCCGGCATAGATCATGCCGGTGTAAAGCTGGACGAGATCCGCGCCGGCACGGATTTTCTCCAGCGCCGTCTCGGTGGAGTCGACGCCGCCGACGCCGATGATCGCTATCTTCGGGCCGAGCAGCTTCCGCATGCGGGCGAGCACCGCGGTCGAACGCTCAAACAGCGGCTTGCCCGAAAGGCCGCCCGTTTCATTGACCGATCCCGAGCTCTGCAATCCGGTCCGCGCCAGGGTCGTGTTGGAGACGATGACGCCGTCGATCTTTTTCTCGGCGATCTCGGCGGCGATGTCTTCCAGCTCCGCCTCGACGAGGTCCGGCGCGATCTTGAGGAAGACGGGCGGCTGGGCCGGAGCCGCGGCGCGCTCAGCCATCACCCGTGACAGCAATTCGCCGAGCTGCTCGCGCGCCTGCATGTTGCGCAGGCCCGGCGTGTTGGGCGAGGAGATGTTGACGGTCAGATAACTCGCATAGGGAGCGAAGCGGGCGACGCCGCGCTCATAGTCGGCGATCCGGTCGGCACTGTCCTTGTTGGCCCCGATGTTGACGCCGACGATACCCGGCCGCCCCTTGCGCGCTGCAAGCCGCTTTTCGGCCGCCGCATGGCCCTCATTGTTGAAGCCCAGCCGGTTGATCACCGCCTCGTCCGCCGTCAGCCGGAAGATGCGCGGCTTCGGATTGCCCGGTTGCGGCAGCGGCGTGATGGTGCCGACCTCGGCGAAGCCGAAGCCAAGCCCAAGCAGCGCGTCCGGCACTTCGGCGTTCTTGTCGTAGCCGGCCGCCATGCCGAGCGGGTTCGGGAAGTCGAGGCCGCAGCGGCTGATCGTGAGCCGCGGATCGCGCGGCGCGCCCGCGCCCACAGGCAGCCCGCAGCGCAGCGCCGCGATCGACATGCCATGCGCGGTTTCCGGATCGAAGGAGAAAAGCAGCTTCTGGCCGATCCGGTCGAGCACCCTCATTCGCCCTCCAGCGACGGGAAGTCGTGACCGCTGGCGCCAAGCGGCAGCGGCTTCACCCAGAGAACGGCGTCGAGCTCGAGCGGAGCATAGAGATGCGGGAACAGGGCGCCGCCGCGCGACACCTCGTATTTCAGTGCGTCGCCCAGCTTGGCCCCGTCGATCGCGATCAGCAGCAGGTCCGTCTGCCCGGCGAAATGCTTGGCCGCCGTCTCGCGAACCTGGCCGGCGGTGGAGAAATGGATGAAACCGTCGGCGATATCGATCGGCGCGCCGGTGAAGCGCCCGTTCTTTTCGGCTTCGCGCCACAGCGCCTCAGGCGCGATCTTGTAGATAATTTGAGACATTGTCGCGCTATAATCCGAACCGAAGGTGCGGGAAAGGCTTGAAGCTCGACTCTTCCCCATTTCCGGCGCAAACCTGTGATAGCCCGCCTTCACTGGCTCATGGAGGACGATATGCGTCTGCAGCACATCCTGATCCCCGCGGCGCTTTGCTCGCTGGTTGCCGCTTCCGCCTATTCCGAGGAGACCGACCACTACCGTTTGGAGAAGTCGGCCAACGGCTATGTCCGCATGGACACCAGGACCGGCGCCATGTCGATCTGCGAGGAGCGCACCGGCCAGCTTATCTGCAAGATGGCGGCCGACGAGCGCGCTGCCTATCAGGACGAGATCGACCGGCTGGACAATTCGGTCAAGGCGCTCGACGCGCGCGTCGCCAAGCTCGAGAACTCACTGTCGGCCCGGCTGGAATCGCAGCTGCCCAGCGAAGAGGACTTCGACAAGGCGATGGGCTACATGGAGCGGTTCTTCCGGACCTTCAAGGATATCGTCAAGGACATGGACAAAGAGGACGGTGACGGCGGTAAGCTGAACCAGAAGACCTGAACCGGCGAGCAATTCCAGGAAAAGTGCATAGCGGCTTCCGCCCGGAATTGCGCAAAACAGGAGCCCAACCGTTGGGGAAAACCCGGCCCGCGGCCTTTGCCGCTTGAAAACGCGCCGCGCCGCCGCATAATCATTCCGGTCCCCGCAAGAAGCAGAAAATGATGATGGGATCGGGGGAGGACTATTTGCCGTCGGGCCACACTTTCGTCATTGCCGACGACCATCCGCTTTTTCGCGGCGCGTTGAAGGAGGCGCTTGCCGGCATCGGCGACGTTGCCGCCATCCATGAAGCCGGCGATTTCGAAAGCGCCAAGGCGCTGGTGCTGGCCAACGAGGATGTCGACATGGTGCTGCTCGACCTATCGATGCCGGGCGCCAGCGGGCTCTCCGGCCTGATCTCGTTGCGCGGCATTCATCCGGCGGTGCCGCTGGTGGTGGTCTCGGCGCATGACGATCCCGTCACCATCCGCCGCGCGCTCGACCTGGGCGCCTCCGGCTTCATCTCCAAATCGGCCAGCATGGAGGAAATCCGCGCCGCCGTGCGGGCGGTGCTTGCCGGCGATATCGCGGCGCCCGCCGGCATCGAGCTCGGCATCGAGCGCGACCCGGAAATCTCCGATCTCATCAAGCGCCTGCAGGCCCTGACGCCGCAGCAGACGCGCGTGCTCGGCATGCTGGCGGAGGGCCTGCTCAACAAGCAGATCGCCTATGAGCTCGGCGTCTCCGAAGCCACCATCAAGGCGCATGTCTCGGCGATCCTCCAGAAGCTCGGCGTCGACAGCCGCACCCAGGCGGTCATCCAGCTGTCGAAGATCGGCGGCGACCCGCTGCAGCCGGTCGGCTGATCACTCCGCTGCCGGCGCCAGCGGCCTGACGCGCGCCATCATCGAGCGGAGCACCGCCGGCTTGAGCGGTTTGTTGATCACGGGAATGTCCAGCCGGCCGGCGGCAGCGCGCAACTCGTTGGAACGGTCGGCGGTGACCAGCACGCAGGCAAGGGCCTCGCCGTAGGCGGCGCGCAGCGCGGCGATGGCGTCGAGCCCGGTGCCGCCGTCGAGATGATAGTCTGCCAGCACGAGGTCCGGCTTCGGCGTGCCGGGCTTCAGGAGATCGCCCGATCCCGAAGCCGTCTCGACATGACAGCCCCAGCCTTCAAGCAGCAGCCGCATGCCGTCGAGGATACGCGCGTCGTTGTCGATGCAAAGCACATTGAGCCCGGCAAGCGTCGAGGCCGAGCGGGCCGGAGCCTTGCCGGCCTCGCGCGGCGGCGCCGCGACCGCCGCGATCGGCAGGATGACGGAAAAGCGCGTGCCCTTGCCGGGATTGGAGTAGATACGGATCTCTAGCCTCAGCACCCTGGCGATGCGGTCGACGATCGAAAGGCCAAGCCCGAGCCCCTCGGCCTCGCGCGCGCCTTCGTCGAGGCGGGTGAATTCGTGGAAGACGGTGTTGAGCTTGTCGCCGGCAATGCCGATGCCGGTGTCGATCACCTGGATCTCCGCCAGCTCGCCGCGCCGCCGCACGCCGACCAGGATACGGCCCTTGCGCGTGTATTTGATGGCGTTCGACACCAGGTTCTGGATCAGCCGGCGCAAAAGGTTGCGGTCGGTCATGACGCCAAGCGAGGATGGGATGATCGTGAGCTCGAGCTTCTTTTCGGCGGCGAGCGGGCGAAAATCATTGCCGATCTGGCCAAGCAGTCCGCCGAGGCTGAAAGCGGTGTTCTCGGGCTTCATGGCGCCGGCGTCGAGCCGCGAGATGTCGAGCACCGCGCCGAGGATGGTCTCGACCGATTCCAGCGAGGACTCGATATTCATCGCGGCCTTGCCCGCTGGTCCCTTGCCCGCCTTCTCGATCAGCGACGCGCAATAGAGCCGGGCGGCGTTCAGCGGCTGCAGGATGTCGTGGCCGGCGGCGGCGAGGAAGCGCGTCTTGCCGAGATTGGCTTCCTCGGCCAGCATCTGCGCCTGCGCCAGCTCCTCGTTGACGCGGGTGAGTTCGATGGTGCGGGTCTTGACCCGCTGCTCCAGCGATTCATTGGCCCGCTTCAGCGCCAAATCCTGTTCGACGCGGCCGGAAATGTCGGCATAGGTGGCGACGATGCCGCCGTCGGGCATCGGATTGGAGCGCAGCTCCAGGATGCGGCCGCTGGTCTTCAGCTCCATCTGCCACGGGCCGGCGAAACTGGTCAGCCGGTTGAGCATCGTCACGTGCTGGTCGGCGGGGATGTCGCCGCGCTCGGCGAGGTGATGAAGGATCCGGTCGAGCGAGACGCCGACCTGTCCCATCTCGTCCGGCAGGTCGAACAGCAGGCGGTATTGCCTGTTCCAGCAGATCAGCCGGAAATCGCGATCAAAGACGGTGATGCCTTGCTCCATCTGGTCGAGCGCGATCTGCAGCAGGTCGCGATTGTGCTGCAGCGCCTCGGTGGCGTCGTCGAGCAGTTTGAAGGCATCCCTGGAATCGCGGTCGTTGCGGCGGAAGAGCAGCGACAGGATCAGCCGCGCCGACGACGAGCCGACGGCGCTCGCCAGCAGCTGCTCCGAGAAGCGGATGACATCCATGCTGGCCTGTTCGGTGCCGAGCAGGGAGACTTTCGCGTCCCTCTCGAAGGATTGGAACGAACGCTCCGTGCGCTCGACGCCGAGATAGCGCGAAATCGTGTCCTTCAGGTCATTGACGGTGACGGCGGTGCGGAAGCGGCGCAGGCTGGGCATCGGGCCGGCCTCGCGCGGCACGAAGATCGCCGCCTGGATGCGCTCCAGCGGCACCGATGCGCGGGAGAGGGAGCCGAGGACGAAAAACAGCGCATTGACCGAAAGGCTCCACAGCACGCCGTGATTCAGCGGCTCGCCGACCGTGCCGAACAGCGCCTGCGGCCGCAGCGCCTCGAAGCCGAACAGGCCATGGACGACCATGTCGGCAGAGGGACCGACGAGTGAAGGGAGGAGCAGCGTGTAGCCCCAGACGGCGATGCCGGCGACCATGCCGAGTGCCGCGCCCCGGCCATTGGCGCGGCGCCAGATCAGGCCGCCGATCAGCGCCGGCGCGAATTGCGCGATCGCAGCAAACGACATCAGGCCGATCGAGGACAGCCGGGCGCTATTGGTGCTCTCGCGGTAGTAGAGGAAGGCGATGAACAGCAGGATGAAGATCGAGGCGCGGCGCACATTGAGGATCAGCGTCGACCAGTCCTCGTTCTCCGAGGAGCTGGTCTTGAGCACGCGCCGGACGAACAGCGGGATGACGAGATCGTTGGAGATCATGATCGAGAGCGCGACGCTCTCGACGATCACCATGGCGGTCGCCGCCGACAGGCCGCCGATGAAGGCGGCCATCGCCAGCAGGTCATGCCCGCTGAGCAGCGGCAGCGACAAAACATAGAGGTCGCTGCTTGTCTTGCCGCCGACCAGCGACAGGCCGGCAAAGGCGATCGGCAGCACGAAAATGTTGATCGCCACGAGGTAGAGCGGGAACACCCAGGTCGCCGTGCGCAGCTCCGCCTCGCTGCGGTTCTCGACGATGGTGACGTAGAACTGCCGCGGCAGCATCAGGATGGCAAAGCCGCTCAAGCCGGTCAGCACCAGCCAGGTGGCTAGAGAGGTGTTATAGCCCATGGCCCTGCGCACCTGGTCGTTGCCCGAGAGCGTCGTCATCATGTCGCCCGGGCCGCCGAAGATGAGAAAAGTCACCATCAGGCCGATGGCGAGGAAGGCGGCGAGCTTGACCACTGTCTCGACCGCCACTGCCAGCACCAGTCCGTCCTGGTGTTCCGTGGCGTCGGCATGACGTGTGCCGAACAGCACCGCGAAAAGCGCCAAAAGCATCGCCACCACCAGCGAGATATCGCTGACGAAGGGATCGAAAGAGGGCGGCGAGCCGGTATAGTGCTCGACCATCAGGCTGACGGAGCCCGAGATCGCCTTGAGCTGCAGCGCGATATAGGGCACCGCGCCGACGGTGGCGATCAGCGTCGCGATCGCCGCGACGGTGAAGCTCTTGCCGTAGCGGGCGCCAAGGAAGTCGGCGATCGAGGTGATCTTCTCGCTTTTTGCCAGCCGGATCATGCGGTTGAGCAGCGGGAAGCCGAACACGAAGACCAGCACCGGGCCGGTATAGATGCCGAGGAATTCGAGGCCGCGCTCGGAGGACAGGCCGACCGAGCCGAAGAAGGTCCACGAGGTGCAGTAGATGGCGAGGCTGAGCGCATAGATGAAGGGCCGGGCCCGTCCGAGCCCGGCTGCCACCGAACGCCGGTCGCCGACGCTGGCGATGGCGAAAAGCAGCGTCACATAGGCGATCGCGATGATGACGACGAACCAGCCTTGCACGGTCCGCACTTCCTCCCTGCTGGCTTTTCTCTTCCAGCCATCACGACGCAATCACAGCTTGGGGTCCAAGTCCATCGCGGCTTTTGGCGCATATTTCTTGATGACGCTGCCTGAACAGAAACCGGTGCTTTCGCCTTTTTTCCGGTTTTGCAACCGGAGGGTTTTGTTATTGTGAGCGTGGGCCGGCGCCCGAAGGATACTGGTGAGGCGGCAGCGCGGCCCGGCAAGGAGGGACGAATGCTGAAAGAATTCCAGGAATTCATCTCCAAAGGCAATGTGATGGACTTGGCCGTCGGCGTCATCATCGGCGCCGCCTTCGGCAAGATCGTCGATTCGCTCGTCAATGACATCATCATGCCGATCGTGGGCGCGATCTTCGGCGGGCTCGACTTCAACAATTACTTCTTCGGGCTGTCCTCGAACGTCCATTCGGCCACGCTGGCCGATGCCAAGAAAGAGGGCGCGGTCTTTGCCTATGGCTCCTTCATCACCGTCGTGCTGAACTTCCTGATCCTGGCCTTCATCATCTTCCTGATGGTCAAGGCGGTGAACAATCTGCGCAGGCGGCTGGAGCGCGAGAAGCCGGCTCCTGCCGCAGCGCCGCCGCCTGCCGACGTGCAGCTTCTGACCGAGATCCGCGATCTGCTCGCCAAGCGCTAACGCAGAGCCGGCGCTCTGGACCAAAACCCCGGCCGCCTGCGGCCGGGGTTTTCCGTTTGGCGATCTGGTAAAAGCGCTCACAACACGAATACGGATCTTGCCAATGACCCTTATCGAGACCTTGCGCGCGGAAGCCCGCGCCGCGCCCGAAAGCGGCATTGTCGCCGTCATCAATCATGGCCGCCTGCGCGAAGGCCTGATCCCGCTCTGGGCCGGCGAGGGTGATCTGCCGACACCGTCCTTCATCAGCGATGCCGCCGCCAAGGGACTGGCCGACGGCGAGACCTTCTACACCTGGCAGAAGGGCATTCCCGCGCTCAGGCAGGCGCTCGCCCGCTACTACGCCCGGCATTTCGGCAAAACCTTCGCCGAGGAGGAGTTCATCGTCACCGGATCCGGCATGCATGCCATCCAGCTGGCCATCGACGCGATCGCCGGCAGCGGCGACGAGGTGATCTACCTCTCGCCCGCCTGGCCGAATTTCGCCGCGGCCGCCGGCGTGGCAGGCGCCGTGCCGGTGCCGGTCACCCTCGACCAGTCCGGCAATGGCTGGTCCTGCGACGTCGACAAGATCGCGTCGGCGATCACGCCGCGCACGAAGCTGTTGTTCATCAACACGCCGTCCAACCCGACGGGCTGGACCGCCGACAAGGAGACGCTGCAGGCGATTCTCGATCTCGCCCGCCAAAAGGGCCTGTGGATCATCGCCGACGAGATCTATGCGCTGTTCCACTACGGCCATGGCCGCGCGCCGTCCTTCCTCGACGTCGCCACGCCCGAGGACCGTATCCTTTTCGTCAACAGCTTTTCCAAGAATTGGGCGATGACCGGCTGGCGTGTCGGCTGGATCAAGACCCATCCCGCCTTGCAGCAGGTGTTCGAGAATCTGATCCAGTACTCGACCTCGGGCGTGGCCCAGTTCATGCAGCGCGGCGCGGTCGCCGCCCTCGACAATGGCGACGGCTTCATCGCCGAACAGGTGGAGCGCGCGCATGCCGCCCGCGACCTCGTCTGCGGCATCCTCGGCGAAACCGGCAAGGCGCGGTTCACCGTGCCGCAGGGCGCCTTCTACCTGTTCTTCAGGGTCGACGGCCTCACCGATGCTCGAAAAGCCGCCTTCGACATCGTCGACAATGCCAATGTCGGCCTGGCGCCGGGCACCGCCTTTGGTCCCGGCGGCGAAGCCTTCCTCAGGCTATGCTTCCACCGCCGCCTCGATCAGCTCGAGGAAGCCGCGCATCGTCTGGCGAAATGGATGAAGACGGTGTGAACTGCACTGAAGCCGGATTTGAAACTCGCTCCGGTGAGTCAGCCGGTGCGGATTTCGAGACCCGGAGCGCAGCGGACATCCAGGGTCCGTGAGCACCGGAAGCGCAGAAAGCCGCGTCGGATGGCCGCCGGAGCGAGTTTCAAATCCGGCTTCAGCCGCCTGACTTCGGCACCAGGAGCGGAATGATTCGGTCGGTCTTGGCGACGGCGGGACGGCCGGATGCAGCATAGGGAATGCCCAGCGCATCCCAGGTCTCGACCAGCGCGTCCTGCAATTCGGCGATCAGCGCGTCCGAATGGAACGGCGTCGGCGTGATGCGCAGCCGCTCGGTGCCGCGTGGCACGGTCGGATAGTTGATCGGCTGGATGTAGATGCCGTGCACGCCAAGCAGCCGGTCGCTGGCCATCTTGCAAAGCTCGGGATCGCCGACCAGCACCGGCACGATATGGGTAGCCGATTCCATCACGGGCAGGCCCGCGGCGGAAAGCACCTGCTTGGTGCGAGCCGCCTGGCGCTGCTGCGCGTCGCGCTCGGCCTGCGAGCGCTTCAGATGCCTGATCGAGGTGGTGGCCGCCGCTGCAATCGCCGGCGGCAGCGCGGTGGTGAAGATGAAGCCCGGCGCATAGGAGCGCACGGCGTCGATGACAGCACTGGTGCCGGTGATGTAGCCGCCCAGCGTGCCGAAGGCCTTGGCCAGGGTGCCCTCGATGACGTCGATGCGGTCGGCCAGGCCTTCGCGCTCGGTGATGCCGCCGCCGCGCGGGCCGTACATGCCCACCGCATGGACCTCGTCGATATAGGTCATGGCGTTGTGGCGTTCGGCGAGCTCGACGATCTGCTTGATCGGCGCGATGTCACCGTCCATCGAATAGACGCTCTCGAAGACGATGAGCTTGGCGCGCTCGCGTCCGGCGGCCTGCAGCAGGCTTTCCAGATGCGCGACGTCGTTGTGGCGGAAGATTTTCTTCTCGGCGCCCGAGCGCCGCACGCCTTCGATCATCGAGGCATGGTTCAGCTCGTCCGAGATGATCAGGCAGTTGGGCAGAAGCCGGGCAATGGTCGAGATCGAGGCCTCGTTGGAGACGAAGCCGGAGGTGAACACCAGCGCCGCTTCCTTGTCATGCAGGTCGGCGAGTTCATGCTCGAGCTCGACCAGCGGATTGGACGTGCCGGAGATGTTGCGGGTGCCGCCGGCGCCCGAGCCCATCTTGCCGGCCGCTGTCTGGAAGGCGGCGATCACATCCGCGTTCTGGCCCATGCCGAGATAGTCGTTGGAGCACCATACGGTGATTTCCTGGGCGCGGCCGTTGGAACGCCAGATGGCGCGCGGGAACTTGCCCACCATGCGCTCGAGGTCGGCGAAGACGCGGTAGCGACGCTCGGCGTGGAGCTGGTCGATCGCGTCTTCGAAGAACCGCTGGTAATTCATGTCGACTTCCCAAATTTGCGGCGGATCATAGTCACTGCCCCATGCCGCGTCCACCGCGCCCAACCGGTCAAAATGCCACGCCCTTGCCCTGTTCCTAACGACGCCGGATCGTGGCCTATTCCCGGCTGTTTGAAGCAGTTTTGTTTCAGTACGATGCCTCGGACGGGAGGAACTGTTACGGACTTAACATTATAGGGCGGCCAATGCATATCGCCCAAAAGTGCAGCGGTTTTGGGGGAACGACATACGCTTTAGCGGGCTTGCGGCGGGGTTTCCAACACGGTGGCTGTTGAGACAGTTTCCGATAAATCTTGATCAGCGAGGTGGATGATGACGGTTTTGGTGACGGGCGGTGCCGGCTATATCGGCAGCCATATGGTCTGGGAACTGCTGGACGCCGGCGAGAGTGTCGTGGTGCTCGACCGGCTCTCCACCGGCTTCGAATGGGCCGTGGCCCCGGAAGCAAAGCTCGTCGTTGGCGATGTCGCCGACCGCGACCTGGTCGGCCGGATCATCCGCGAGAACATGGTCGATGCCATCATTCACTTCGCCGGCTCGATCGTGGTGCCGGAATCGGTCGCCGATCCGCTCGGCTATTACGAGAACAACACCTGCAAGACCCGCACGCTGATCGAAACCGCCGTGCGCGAGGGCGTGCCGCGCTTCATCTTCTCCTCCACCGCCGCCGTCTATGGCGGCGCCGGGCTGGAGCCGGTGCGCGAGGATGCCCGCCTTGCGCCGGAATCGCCTTACGGCCTCTCCAAGCTGATGAGCGAATGGATGCTGCGCGATGCGGCGCTGGCGCATGACATCCGCTACACGGCGCTGCGCTATTTCAACGTCGCCGGCGCCGATCCCAAGGGCCGCACCGGACAGTCGACGCGCGGCGCCACGCATCTGATCAAGGTCGCCTGCGAAACGGCGCTCGGCAAGCGGCCCTTCATGCAGGTCTTCGGCACCGATTATCCGACGCCGGACGGTACCTGCATGCGCGACTACATCCACGTCAGCGATCTCGCCGCCGCGCACCGGCTGGCGCTGCAGCGGCTGCGCGATGGGGGCGCGAGCCTCGTCGCCAATTGCGGCTACAGCCACGGCTATTCCGTGCTCGAGGTGATCGACAGCGTGCGCCGCGCCTTCGGCCATGATTTCGATGTGCGCATGGGGGACCGGCGGCCAGGCGACGCCGCCGCCGTGGTCGCCAATTCCGAGCTTGCCCGCAAGGAGCTCGGCTGGACCCCGCAACGGGACAATCTCGACCAGATCGTCAACGACGCGCTGGCCTGGGAACGCATTCTGACGACCAAGAACTCGGTGCGAAACTGAGCGATTCGGTTGATTTCGGTGATTTCGCCGTAGCCCCTCCGGAATTGCGTGATGAGACCGAGCTGTTGGTCCAAGGGCTCGTCCGGCGCGCCGGGACGCGCTATGGGATCGTTGAGGGTGTTGTCTAAGCACGGCGCCCTGTTCGATCCTGAGGGGATGGCATGAAGGTCCTGGTTCTCGGCGCCGGCGTGGTTGGCACGGCGGCCGCCTATTATCTGGCTAAGGACGGTCACGAGGTGACGGTGATCGAGCGCCATGAAACGGCGGCGCGCGGCACCAGCCAGTCGAATGCCGGCCTGGTCTCGCCGGGCGACGCCACCGCCTGGGCCTCGCCGGCAGCACTGAAGACCTTCCTGCGCGGGCTGTGGAACCACGATCTCGGCATCAAAGTCAGGCTGCGCCTCGATCCTTATTTCTATGCCTGGAGCCTGCGCTTCCTGCGCGAATGCACCGTGACCCGGCTGCGCGCCAACACCAACATCAAGCTCAGGCTCGCGCTCCATTCCCGCGAGTGCATCAATCAGCTGTCGGAGGAGACCGGCATCCATTACGACGAGCGCAAGAAGGGCATTCTCTACTTCTTCCGGTCGCAAAAGAGCCTCGACACCGGCACGGACAATTATCGCTATCTGGGCGAGCACGGCCTGCCGATCGAGATCGTCGGCCGCGAGCGTCTGGTCGAGCTGGAGCCTGGCCTTGCCGGCGTGAAGGAAAAGATTGCCGGCGGCATTTATTCGCCGATCGACCAGACCGGCGATTCCAAGCAGTTCACCGACAGGCTCGCCGCCTATGCCGCCGAGAAGCTCGGCGTCAAATTCCTGTTCGGCACGACGATCCAGGGGCTCGACATCGAGGGCGACCAAGTGCGCGCCGTCATGACCTCGGCCGGCCCAGTCACCGGCGATGCCGTTGTCATCTCCATGGGACCGGAAAGCGGTCTGCTCGGCCGCCGCTACGGCATCGACCTGCCGGTCTATCCTGTGAAAGGCTACACCGCGACGATTCCCCTGGTGGACGAAAGCAAGGGGCCGACCATGGGCGGCGCCGACGAGGACCGGCTGATCGGCTATTCGAGACTAGGCAATCGCCTGCGCATGTCCTCGACGGCCGAATTCACCGGTTTCGACCGCAGCTTCAAGCCGGGTGATTTCAGGACCATCCTGGAAACCGGCAAGGATCTTTTCCCGGGCGCCTTCGACGAGAAGAAGGCCGTGCTCTGGGCCGGCCTCCGGCCGATGATGCCGAACTCGGTTCCCGTGATTGGCCAGGCGAAATACCGCAACCTCTATCTCGACACCGGCCACGGCCATGTCGGCTGGACCATGGCCTGCGGCTCAGGGCAGTTCCTGGCCGACGTCGTCGCCGGTCGCAAGCCGCAGATCGATCCGCAGGGGCTGCTTTACGGGACGGCGCGCTGAGCCGGTTGGTCTACGCGGTTGCGTTCTTCTGCCACGCTTGTGTGTAGGCTTCCCAGGCCGGATCGGCCGGCGGTTCGGTCCGCTCGCCCTTGCTCATTGCGGGTGCGCCGTCGGACGCTAGCAGCGCGGCGCCAATGCTGGTCCCCGTCGAGGTTTCCGACGCAACGACCGGTCGTCTCGTCGCTGCCGCCAGCATGCGGATGAAAAGCGGGTTGCGCGCGAAAGGTCCCTCGACCGTCGTCGGCCCGTCGCCGCCGATCAGTTCCAGGCAAGTCGCGGTCATCAGCGCCAGATAGAACGAGATGGCGACAAAGCGTTCGCCGGGGCCTAGGGCGTCCGCGTTCCGCCATTGCGCGGTGCGATGCGGGAACGGCCCGGAGCCCTGCTGGGTGGAAGGCAGCAGCAAGACCTGCCGCGTCAGAACGGCGGCAACATCGGCCTCGCTCCAGCCCTGTAGCTGGCCCTCGGTCAGCAGCGAAAACTCGCGTCCGCCCATGAAGCGCGCCGATGGCACGGGATCGCCGAGCGCATTGACATTGACCAGCGTGTCGCGCGCCGCATCGAGCTCCACCTTCCGGCCGCCGACCGCCATCGATACTACCCATGTGCCGGTCGAGACGACCGAAAAGCGCGGCGCGTCGGACAGCAGATGCGGCAGCAGCGAAGCATTGGAATCGTGCAGACCGCAGAATACGGGGGTCTGAGGGTCAAGGCTCGTCCGCAGCGCAACCTCTGGCAGGATTGGCCCCAGGCAGTCATTCGCCGGCCGCATCGGTGGCATCAGCTGGCGCCAGCCCATCCCGTCGACCAGCGACGAATAGTCATCCCACCACGGGTTCCACAGATCCGTGTGGCAGCCGAGCGACGTCACCTCATTGGCGGCGACGCCAGTCAGCCGAAGCCCCCAGTATTGCGGATACATCAGCATTGCGGCGGCTCGCGCGAATTCCGCCGGGAAGCGCCTCTGCTGCCAGAAGAACTGCGCCCCGAGATTGAGCCCGATGGGCAGGCGCGGCGTGCCGGTCTCGGCAAAGGGCGGACGTGCGGCGTCATAATCGGCCGCAAGTTGATCGGGACCGTCGAATTCGTAATCGAGCACTGGCAGCACCAGTTCGCCGGCTCTGTCGACCAGCGCCCCGGTCGCCCCATGCGTAGTGATCGATATCGCATCAATCCGCCGTTCGCGGTTGAGATCGGCGAGGCTGTTCAGGATGAACGTCCACAGCGCCTCGACATCGTGATGCGGATAGGGCGCCTGCCGCACCGGCGCGTTTGCCGTGCGGCGCAGCGCGACCTCGCTCAGTGTCGCGAGATCGACCAGCGCCACCTTGGCGTTGGTCTTGCCGATATCGATGACGGCGACGATCATGCCATATGGAACATTGTTTCCAGCGGCACCGCCACCGGCTCATTGTCGGGCCTTGTCTCCATGATATCGGCCATATGCGCCCACCAGCGCTGCATCACGGGGTGCTTCGGCAGGTCGGCCATACCGTGGTCATCGGGGCGCCACAGCACGCCGAACAGGATGTCGGTCTCCTCGTCGAGATGGATCGAGTAGTCGGAGACGCCGGCCTCTCTCAGCAGCACGACCAGCTCGGGCCAAATCTCGTCATGGCGGCGCTTGTATTCGGCCTTCATGCCGGGGTTCAGCTTCATCTTGAAGGCGTATTTCTCCATCACGCGAAGCGTCCTTCGCGCAGCCGCCGCCAGACGATCGGCAGCGCAATGACGATGATCAGAAGCAGGCCGATGAAGATCGACATGACGATGCCGGGCACGTTGAGCAAGCCGAGGCCGAACGTCACCAGCCCCATGATGAAGGCGGCGAGCACGACGCCGAGGATGCTGCCGGCGCCGCCAAGGATCGAGACCCCGCCCAACACCACCATGGTGATCGCCTCGAGTTCGTAGCCCTGCGCGATCGACGGTCGCGTCGAGCCGAGACGCGAGGTGATCAGCACCGAGGCGATGCCCGACATCAGTCCGGTCAGGCAGAACAGGATGAACTTGATGCGGTCAACGCGCACGCCGGAGAACTGGCAGGCGACGGGGTTGTTGCCGATGGCGAAGACCCGGCGGCCTAAGCTCGTGCGATGCAGCACGAACCAGTAGATCAATGCCGCGACAAGGAACAGCACCAGTTCGAACGAGAACACCCACCAGACATAGCCTTGGCCGAAGAAGGCGAAGCTCTCCGGATAACCCTTATAGGCCTGATCCCCCAGGATGATGAAGGCGATGCCGCGAAACAGGCTCATCGTGCCGATGGTGACGACGATGGACGGCAGGCCGAGCCGCGTGACGAGCAGCCCGTTGAAAGCGCCGCAGCCGAGGCCGACGACGATGCCGATCGCCACCAGCACCGGCGTGCCGGCGCCGGCCTGCACCGCCATGCCCATCATCGTCGAGGCGAGCGCCACGATGGCGGCAACGGAGAGGTCGATCTCGCCCGAAATGATCAGCAGCGCCATGGCCAGCGCGATCAGCCCTTTTTCCGTGAAGTTGAAGGTCAGGTCCGACAGCGACCACGGATCGAGAAAATAGGGCGAAGCGAAGCTGTTCACCACGAAGATGAGGATCGCGATGACGACGAGCAGCGCCTCCCAGGAGAAGATCGCCGAGGAAAGCGGCTTGTCGAGCCGGTCGGGGATTCGGCGCGGGAGAGGGGTGTCGGTCATGCCGCTTCCGCCTTTCTGAGGATAATGCGGCCCTGCCGGCGCTCGCCGCGCGCGTTGAGCACCACGGCCAGGATGATGGCGCTGCCCGAGATCGCCATCTGCCAGAAGGGGGAGATGTTGATGACCGGCAGCGCGTTGGAGATGATGCCGAGGAACAGCGCGCCCAATACCGCGCCGCCGACCGAGCCGATGCCGCCGGCGATCGAGACGCCGCCGATGACGCAGGCGGCGATGATGTTGAGTTCATAGCCGTTGGCCACCTCGACCGAGGCGATCACGTAACGCGAGATCCATAAGTATCCAGCGAGCCCGCCGATCATGCCGGAAATGCAGAAGACGATGAACTTGGTGCGGCCGACATCGATGCCGGCATAGACCGAGGCAGTCGGGTTGACGCCGATGGCATAGATCGAGCGGCCGATCTGCGTGCGCGTCATCACCAGGAAGAACAGCGCAATCACCAGCAATGCGATCCACGACAGCACCGGCAGGCCGAGGAAAGCGACGCGCTGGAAATTGATGAAGTCGGGGCTCATCTGGTCGGCATTGACCCAGGCGCCGCCGGAGACGACGAAGGTCGCGCCGCGATAGATGGTGAGCGTTCCGAGCGTCACCACGATCGAAGGAATGTTCAGCCGCCACACCAGGAAGCCGTTGATCGCGCCGAGCACCAACCCGACCGCCAAAGCGATGGCGATCAGCACCGGGATCGGGATCGCCGGATGCGCGGCGTTCAGCATCGCCACCACCATGCCGGTGAAGCAGAGGTTGGACGCCATCGACAGGTCGATCGAGCGCGTCAGGATCACCACCATCTGTCCCAGCGCCAGGATCATCAGGATCGACGTGTCGTTAAACACCTGGCGCAGATTGGCGGGATCGGCAAAACCCGGGAAGCGCGTCGAGATCAGCCCGATCAGCACGGCGATGCCGGCAAGCAGCCAGATCTCGCGGTATTTGCGGAAGTTCTTCATGCCGCGATCCCCGCTGCTGCCCTGACCAGTGTCTCGGCATCCAGCCCCTTGTTGTCGTAGACGGAAGCGATGCGGCCTTCGCGCATGACCACGACGCGGTCGGACATGCCGAGGATCTCGGGCAGTTCCGACGATACCATGATCACCGAAAGGCCCTGCGCGACCAGCTCCGCCATGAAACCATGCACGGCCGCCTTCGAGCCGATGTCGATGCCCTTGGTCGGCTCGTCAAGGATGATCACTTTCGGCGTCGTCGCCAGCCATTTGGCGATGACCACTTTCTGCTGATTGCCGCCGGAAAGCGTGCCGACATCCTGGCTGAGCGATGAGGCGCGCAGATCCAGCCGCTCCGTGTAGGAGCGGGCGAGCGAGAATTCTTCCGCGAGCCTCAGCACGCCGGATTTGGAGGTGCGCGCAAGCGAAGGCAGGGACACGTTCTGGAAGATCGGCAGGCCGATCACCACGCCCTGCTTGCCGCGCTCTTCCGGCACATAGACGATGCCGGCCTCGATCGAGTCCGCGGCCGATTTCGGTGCGATGGTCTTGCCTTCCAGCGAAATCGCACCTCGGCTGGTGCGCGTGATACCGGCGATCGCCTGCATCACTTCGCTGCGCCCTGCGCCGACGAGACCATAAAAGCCGAGGATCTCGCCCTTGCGCAATTCGAAGCCGATGTCGTCGAACTCGGTCGGATGCGACAGGCCGGAGACCGAAAGCACCGGCGCGCCGATCTTCGGCTCGCGCTGCGGGAAGATGTGATCGACGTTGCGGCCGACCATCATGCGCACAATCTCGTTCTGGCCGGTATCCTTGAGTAGGCCTTCGCCGACCATCTCGCCGTCGCGGAAGACGGTGTAGCGGTCGGCGATGCGGTAGATCTCGTCGAACTTGTGGCTGATGAAGAGCACCGCCTTGCCTTCGCTCTTCAGGAATTCGATCAAGAGGAAAAGCTCCTCGATCTCCTTCATCGAGAGCGCGGCGGTCGGCTCGTCCATGATGACGATGCGCGCGTCGATCGACATCGCGCGGGCGACAGCTACGAGGTGCTTGTTGGCGATGCCGAGGTCCTTCAGCCGCGTGTCGGCGTCGATATGGCCAGCGCGCATCGTCTCCAGCACTTCGCGCGCGTTTTTCCGCATCGTCCGCCAGTCGATGGTGCCGAAGCGGGTGCGAGGAGCGTGGCCGAGGAAGATGTTTTCGGCGACCGAGAGGTCGTCGAACAGCACCGTCTCCTGATGGATGGCGGTGATGCCATGGCCGAAGGCGGCATGCGCGCTGGGCAGCGTCGCCGCCTGGCCATCGATGCCGATCTCGCCGGAATCGGGCTGGTAGATGCCGGTCATGATCTTGACCAGCGTCGACTTGCCGGCGCCGTTCTCGCCGATCAGTGCCGTCACCTGTCCTGGATAGAGCGACAGGCTGACATTGTGCAGGGCGCGCACGCCCGGGAAACTTTTCGAGATGCCTGAAAGCGTCAGGCGCGGAGAGGCGCTTTGGGAGAGGCCAGAGGGCTCGGGCCGCTCTATCTCCGCTTTGCGCTGGGCTGTCGTGTCCATATCGTATCAGGCCCTGAGAGAAGGTCCGTTTGAGGATGCGGCGGGACAATTGTCCCGCCGCATGAGCTTGGAGTCGAGAAGGATCAATAGATCTTGGAGAACTTCTCGATGTTGGTCTTGTCGAACTGGAAGGGCGGCGCCATCGCAGCCGAGTTGGTGTCGTCGAGCGTGACCTTGCCAACGCGGCCGATCGACAGCGTTGCGCCGGGCTTTGCCTCTTCCTTCTTCACCGCCAGGTCATGGGCGAGGTAGATCGCCGAATAGCCGAGGTCGATCGGGTTCCACAGCGCAACAGCCTGCGAAGCGCCGTTGTCGATGAACTTCTTGAACTCGGATGGCAGCGCCAGGCCGGTGACATTGACCTTGCCGATCAAGCCTTCATCGGTCACCACCTGCGCGGCGGCAACGACACCGACCGTGGTCGGCGCGATGATGGCCTTGAGGTTCGGATAGGATTTCAACAGGCCCTTGGCTTCGTCGGTGCTCTTGGCCGAGTCGTCATCGCCATAGACGGTAGCGACCAGCTTGATCTTGGGGAACTTCTCCGGCAGCACCTTCTTGGCGGCCTCGATCCAGGCGTTCTGGTTCGTCGCGGTCGAGGAGGCCGACAGGATGGCGACGTCGCCGCCTTCCGGCAGGTAATCTGCGGCGAGCTTGATGATGGTCTCGCCGATCAAATTGGTGTCGGACGGATTGAGGTGGAGCTGGCGGCCTTCCTTGGCGACGCCCGAGTCCCACGAGATCACGGTAATGCCGCGATCCATCGCCTTCTTCAGCACCGGCACCAGCGCGTCCGCGTCATTGGCCGAAACGGCGATCGCGTTGACCTTTTGCGCGATCAACGAGTTGATCACCTCGATCTGTGCCTCCGCCGTCGCCTTGGTCGGGCCGGTGTAGATCACGTCGACATCGCCCAGTTCCTTGGCCGCTTCCTCAGCGCCCTTGTTGGCGGCGTCGAAGAAGCCGTTGCCGAGCGACTTCACCACCAGCGCGATCTTGACGTTCTCGGCATAGGCGGCATTCACGAAGATGGCGGCGGAAAAGGCCGCCGTAACCAGCAGTTTCTTCAAAAAGCTCATCGAATATCCTCCCTTGAGCGTTGCATTCCATCGCCGCTGCGGGCGTGAGTTCCCTCAGGCCTGCAGTGAAGATTCTTCCTTGTCGCTTGACTGTCTGCGGGCGACGACCAGCGCCACGCCCGCCGTTTCCAGCATCGTGGCCTCGCGGTCCTCGATGCCGTCGTCGGTGATCACGGTAGCGATGCGCGACAGCCCGCACAGGATCAGGCTGGAGCGCATGCGGAATTTCGAGGAATCGACCAGCACCACCAGTTCGTCTGCCTGGTCGATCAATTTCTGCTCAGCCTGGATCAGCAGCGGATCGCCTTCCATCAGCCCGAGCGGCCCCAGCCCCTGCGCGCCCATGAACATGCGCCGCGCATAGAAATTGCGCGTCACGTCATTGTCGAAGGGCGACAGGATTATGTTCTGCTCGCGGTAGATCGTGCCGCCCGAAAGCATCACCGTATTCTTCGAGTGCTTGAGCAGGTGCTCGGCGATCGGGAAGGAGTTGGTGAAGATCGGCATGCGGCGGCCGGTCAGGAAATGCACCATCTGGAAAGTGGTGGTGCCGCCATTGATGATGATCGGCTCGCCGTCGGTGCAAAGGTTCACCGCTTCCCGCGCGATCGCCCGCTTCTGCGCGGCATTCAGCGTTTCGTTGACCGAGAAGGGCCGGCCGGCAAGGCCGATGAACTGCGGCGGCGAGATCGCCTCGGCGCCGCCGCGCACCCGGCGCAGGCGCTTTTGCACATGGAGCGCCGCGATGTCGCGCCGGATCGTCGCCTCGGAGGAGTCCGTCAACTCGACCATCTCCTGCACCGTCACCACAGGCTTTTCCTGGACGGCGGACAGAATGATCCTGTGGCGTTCTTTTTCGTGCATGGTTCCTCCCTGCCCAAGCATCAGGCACCAGAAAACACGCAGTGTCAATCATTTCCGATCATATATTTTCATTGTGCAGTGCAATATGATCGATATTGATCGTTTGTGATTGACAAGCAGGCCGCTTGCGTAGACATTCGCCGCGAGAAAAGAGGAGCGCGGCGTTCGCGCTTCAAGGGAGGATACCTATGCTCGACAAGCGCTCCGGCTCGCGCCTCGCCAATCTTTGGGACGATGCAAAAGCCGAAGGGATGAGCGGTCCCGAGCTCCTGGTCTATCGCTCGAACACACTGGGGTCCGACAAGCGCGTCACCAATTATGGCGGCGGCAACACCTCCTCCAAGATCTGGCAGAAGGACCCGCTGACCGGCGAGGACGTCGAGGTGCTGTGGGTCAAGGGCTCGGGCGGCGACAGTGCCTCGATCAAGCTTGACGGTTTCGCCACCCTCTACATGGACAAGCTGCGCGCGCTGAAAGGCCTTTATCGAGGCGTCGAGCACGAGGACGAGATGGTGGGGTACCTGCCTCATTGTACCTTCAATCTTAACCCGCGCGCGGCCTCCATCGACACGCCGCTGCACGCTTACGTGCCGAAGGCTTGCGTCGACCACATGCACCCCGACGCCATCATCGCGGTCGCCGCGGCCAAGGATTCCAAGGCGATCACGAAGGAGATCTTCGGCGACGCCATCGGCTGGCTGCCGTGGAAGCGGCCAGGCTTCGAGCTCGGCCTGTGGCTGGAGAAATTCTGCCTGGAAAATCCAGATGCCAAGGGCGTCGTGCTGGAAAGCCACGGCTTGTTCACCTGGGGCGACACGCCGAAGGAATGCTACGAGACGACGATTGCGGTGATCAACCAGGCGATCGACTGGTTCGAGCGGAAATCGCAAGGCAAGGCGATCTTCGGTGGCGAAGCGGTACAGGCGCTCGACGCATCGGCGCGCCGCGCTATTGCCGCCAAGCTGATGCCGCGGATCCGCGGCCTGATCTCCGAAAAGAGCCATAAGCTCGGCCATTTCGATGACCAGCCGGCGGTGCTCGAATTCGTCAATTCCAAGGACCTGCGCCCGCTGGCGGCACTCGGCACCTCCTGCCCGGACCATTTCCTGCGCACCAAGATCCGGCCGCTGGTCATCGAGTTCGACCCAGCAAAGCCGGATGTCGACGCCGTCATCGCGCGGCTGGCCGACGACATCGCCGAATACCGCGTCGGCTATCAGGCTTATTACGACAGCTGCAAGCATCCGGACTCGCCCGCCATCCGCGATCCCAATCCGGTCGTCTATCTGATGCCCGGCGTCGGCATGTTCACCTTTGCTGGCGACAAGGCGACGGCGCGCATCTCCGGCGAGTTCTATGTCAACGCCATCAATGTCATGCGCGGCGCCTCGACAGTCTCTTCCTATGTCGGCCTGCCTGCGCAGGAAGCCTTCGACATCGAATACTGGCAGCTCGAGGAAGCCAAGCTCCAGCGCTTGCCGAAGCCGAAGGCGCTGGCCGGCCAGATAGCCTTGGTCACCGGCGGCGCCGGCGGGATCGGCCGTGCCACCGCCAACCGGCTGCTGCGCGAGGGCGCCTGCGTGGTGCTCGCCGATATCGATGAGGCCGCTTTGGCCAGCGCTAATGAAGAGCTCTCGAAAGCTTACGGCAAAGACTTCGTCCGTCCGGTGCGGATCGACGTGACGTCGGAGGATCAAGTGCTTTCCGGCTTCGCCGAAACGTCGGTCGAATTCGGCGGCATCGACATCCTGGTTTCCAACGCCGGCCTCGCCTCCTCGGCGTCGATCGAAGAGACCACGTTGGCGTTGTGGAACAAGAACATGGACATCCTGTCCACCGGCTATTTCCTCGTCTCGCGCGAGGCCTTCCGCCTGTTCCGCGCGCAGAAGATCGGCGGCAATGTCGTCTTCGTCGCTTCCAAGAACGGGCTCGCCGCTTCGCCGAACGCGTCTGCCTATTGCACGGCCAAGGCTGCCGAGATCCATCTCGCCCGCTGCCTGGCGCTGGAGGGCGCGGAAGCGCAGATCAGGGTCAACGTCGTCAACCCGGACGCCGTGCTGCGCGGCTCAAAAATCTGGACCGGCGAGTGGAAGGAACAGCGCGCCGCTGCCTACAAGATGTCGACCGACGACCTCGAGGAGCATTACCGCTCGCGCTCGATGCTGAAGCGCTCGGTCTTCCCGGAAGACATTGCCGAAGCGATCTATTTCTTCGCTTCGGACATGTCGGCCAAGTCGACCGGCAACATCGTCAACGTCGACGCCGGCAACGCGCAAAGCTTTACGCGGTAAACTATCGACGGCGGCGCTGCCCCTCACCTTACCCTCTCCCCGTGAAGAACGGGGAGAGGGGGTCGCCAGCGCCGGAGCTTGTCCCTTCTCCCCGTCCTTCACGGGGAGAAGGTGCCGGCAGGCGGATGAGGGGCGGCGCCGACGAATATTGGGGAGGATACGATGTCCGAAACGATCATCTCAACCGGTCTCATCGCCAAGCATAACGCTGCGCGCAAGGCCGATCTCGAACGCGACTACGCCTCGCTCGGCGAACGCCTCGACCGCCGCGGCATCGCCATCGATGCGATCCGCGACAAGGTCGAGAAATTCGGCGTCGCGATCCCGTCCTGGGGTGTCGGCACCGGCGGCACGCGCTTTGCCCGTTTCCCGGGCCCCGGCGAGCCGCGCGACATCTTCGACAAGATCGAGGACTGCGCCGTCATCAGCCAATTGACGCAGGCGACGCCGACCGTCTCGCTGCATATCCCCTGGGACAAGGCCGATCCGAACCGGCTGAAACAGGCTGCCTCCCGTTTCGGACTCGGCTTCGATGCCATGAACTCCAACACCTTCTCCGACGCCAAGGACCAGAAGCTTTCCTACAAATTCGGCTCGCTGTCGCATGCCGACGCCGGCACGCGCCGCCAGGCGGTCGAGCACAATCTCGAATGCATCGAGATCGGCAGGACGCTGGGCTCGAAGGCGCTCACGGTGTGGATCGGCGATGGCTCCAACTTCCCCGGCCAGGTCAATTTCGCAAAGGCCTTCGAGCGCTACCTCGACGCCATGCGCGAAATCTATGCCGGCCTGCCGGATGACTGGCGGCTGTTCACCGAGCACAAGATGTATGAGCCGGCCTTTTATTCGACCGTCGTGCAGGACTGGGGCACCAATTACATCATCGCCAGGGAGCTCGGCGACAAGGCCTTCTGCTTGGTCGACCTCGGCCATCACGCGCCCAACGTCAACATCGAGATGATCGTGTCGCGGCTGATCCAGTTCGGCAAGCTGGGCGGCTTCCACTTCAACGATTCCAAATATGGCGACGACGATCTCGATACCGGTTCGATCGATCCCTATCGCCTCTTCCTCGTCTTCAACGAACTGGTCGATGCCGAGCTTTCCGGTGCGAAAGGATTCCATCCCGCCCATATGCTCGACCAGAGCCACAACGTCACCGATCCAATCGAAAGCCTGATGCTGTCCGCGGTCGAGGTGCAGCGCGCCTACGCGCAGGCGCTGCTGGTCGACCGCAAGGCACTTGAGGGCTTCCAGGACGCTAATGATGCGCTGATGGCGACGCAGACGCTGAAAACTGCCTACCGAACTGATGTCGAGCCGATCCTAGCCATGGCGCGACTCAGAACCGGCGGCGCCATCGATCCCGTCGCGGCCTATCGCGAAGCCGGCTACCGCGCGAAGGTCGCGGCGGAGCGCCCGGCGGTCGCGAGTGGCGGCGGCGGTATCATCTGACAGGCAGAGCCACTCCCCCTCATCCGGCCGCTGCGCGGCGACCTTCTCCCGAGGGGAGAAGAGATCAGCGCCGGCGCAAAGTCCTCTCCCCGTGGGGTGAGGTCGGATTGCCCGAATTGCTCTCGCAATTCGACTCGGCAATCCGGGTGAGGGGCTCTGCTCTAATTGTTTATTGGACTAATTCGCCCCCACGGTCTTTCCTAGGCGTCCCCAATGCCAGGAGCACCGCCATGCCCTTGACCCGCAGGACGCTGATCGGCGTCACCCTTTCGCTCGCAATCATCCTCACGCCGTCGACCATCGTCTTCGCCGCATCGCCCGCTCCCGCCAAGGGCGAGCACGGCATGGTGGTGACCGCCCAGCATCTCGCCACAGAAGTCGGTGTCGACGTGCTGAAGAAGGGCGGCAATGCCGTCGATGCCGCGGTCGCCGTCGGCTACGCGCTCGCCGTGGTCTATCCCAATGCCGGTAATATCGGCGGCGGCGGCTTCATGACCGTGCGCATGAAGGACGGCCGCACGACCTTCCTCGATTTCCGCGAGCGCGCGCCGCTCGCGGCCACCCGGACCATGTATCTCGACAAACAAGGCAATCCGATCAAGGGCGCCAGTCTCGACGGCTATCTCGCCGTCGGTGTGCCCGGCTCGGTCGCCGGTTTCGAGATGGCGCGCGAGAAATACGGGACCTTGTCGAGGCACGATCTGATGGCTCCGGCGATTGCCTATGCCAGGGACGGTTTCGTCCTCAACCAGGGCGACGCGGCTTCATTCGCAGGCAGCGCCGACCGTCTGGCAAAGGATCCGGCAGCGGCCGCCATCTTCCTGAAGAAAGACGGCAAGCCCTATGGCATCGGCGAGAAGCTCGTTCAGCCGGACCTCGCCGCCTCGCTGTCGGCGATCTCGGAAAAGGGCCCCGACGCCTTCTACAAGGGCGCCATCGCCGATCAAATCGTCAAGGCGAGCGGCGCCAAGGGCGGCATCCTCGCCAAGGGCGATTTCGAGCAATATGCCGTGCGCGAGCTGAAGCCCGTGACCTGCGACTACCGTGGCTATGAGATCATCTCCTCGCCGCCGCCGAGCTCGGGCGGCGTCATCATCTGCGAGATCCTCAACGTGCTGGAGGGCTATCCGCTCTCCTATCTCGGCCCCGGATCGGCCGAGACGGTCCACGTCATGGTCGAAGCCATGCGTCACGCTTATGTCGACCGCAACTCGGCGCTCGGCGATCCCGATTTCGTCGACAATCCGGTCTCGAAACTGCTCGAAAAGAACTATGCCAAGGACATCCGCGACAAGATCGACCCTTTTCGTGCCGGCGTCTCGAAGGACCTGATGCCGAAAGGCTTCGGCGAGTCCAAGGAAACCACGCACTATTCGATCATCGACAAGGACGGCAACGCGGTCGCGGTCACCTATACGCTGAACGGCTCCTTCGGTGCCGGCGTCGTCGCCGACGGCACCGGCATCCTGCTCAACAACGAGATGGACGATTTCACCCAGAAGCCCGGCGTGCCCAACCTCTACGGGCTGGTCCAGGGCGAGGCCAACGCCATCCAGCCGAAGAAGACGCCTTTGTCCTCGATGAGCCCGACGATCGTCACCAAGGACGGCAAGCCATTCATGGTGATAGGCAGCCCGGGCGGCTCGCGCATCATCACCATCACGCTGGAGGCGATCGTCAACGTCATCGATCACGGCATGGACATCCAGCAGGCGATCGATGCGCCGCGCATCCACCATCAATGGCTGCCGGACACGATCTATGTCGAACCGTTCGGGCTGTCGCCGGACACGGAGAAGCTGCTTGCCGGCATGGGCTACCATCTCGATCTCAGCGACCAGACCTGGGGCCAAGCCGCCGGCATCCTTGTCGGCGGCAAGAGCCTGGGCGAAATCGGGAAGGGCGGCGGTGCGCGGTACAACGGCGCCATCGACAGCCGCGCGGCTGCCGGCGAGGCGCTGGGATATTAGACTCAAGGCTATTGAGGACCAGCTAAAAATTACAGGAGGCGCAGTAGCGGGCGCTGTTCTTCCATGCCTTAATATGCCGGGGCGCCCTTGGGGTGGCGCTATTGGGGGGCAGTTGATGAATGAGCGAGAGTTTTTCTTTGGTGGTTCCTACGCGTGACGGGGGGCCGCACAGTCTGATCATTGCCGAAGAATATCGACGGCTCGGGATTGAAATTCGGTATTTCGTCGATAGCCGTTCATCGCCGAGATACGTGGAAGATGTGCTTCGTAAAGTTGACTTGGCTACCAAGCTATCTGTCAGGTGGGGGAGGTCTTATGTCGAAGGCATTCTGCCGAAGATTGCAGCCGTCTCGCGCGCAAAACGTATTTTCCGGTTGGACGACGATGAATTTCCCTCACGTGCCTTGCTGACCTGGCTGCGCGATGTTGCGGCGCCGACAAACAAACCAGTGATAGCCGTTCCGCGCCGCGCTGTGGCCGTTATCGATTCTATGGCTGTTTTCGCTGCGAAGTTGCCCAATTTGCCGCCGCACGACTTTCAGTTTAGAGGGTTCCTCGTCCATTCTGTAAAATTCAAGAAGAAGATCCACACGCCGGGCTTCTCGTTCAATGAATCTGACGTCTTGTACGCGCCTTCGGAGTGCCGCATCTACCATTTCGACTGGGTTGTACGAAGTCGCGAGCAGAGAGCCAGCAAACTCGAATTCTATGAGAAAATGGAGCCGGGAGCGTTCGAATTGTTGAAGTATCAGTATCTCTACGAGGACTTCGATCCGGCCCTTTATGAATTTAGCCCGCTGGAAGACTCGGACATATCTGCTCTGGCCCTTCGGCTCCATAACGAGCGGCCCGCACCCGCGGAAGCGACCAGGGGATGGAAGCGGCTTTTCCGCAGGATCGCCTGCCGATGAATCCCTTTCGCTTCGCGGCGGTTCAGCGGCCATTGCTCGGCCCATCGGCAGGTGACCGGCAGGCAGGAATCTTCATAACGCATGTGCTGAACGATCGAATACGTGCTCATTTTGATCGTCTCCGCCACGAAACGGAGGCGATCATTGACTGGCAGTTCGCCTATAATCCGTGGACCCTGAGCGATCTCGTCGCAGGACGAGGAGACTTCGAGATCGACCGGACCTCCGTGCGCGTGCGGCAAGCCGTGAGTTCCGGGAACTTGTCGATGGGCTATATGGACATCGTCCTCTTCCCTTTGGCGAAGTCCGCGAATCGGGAATTCGTCTGGGTTCTCGAATACGACGTCGACTTTGCCGGCCGGTGGCTCGATTTTTTCCAGCAGTTTTCAAACAATGGCGCGGACTTGCTGGCGACGACGCTCAATACGCGCCGCCGGGATCGGCGCTGGACATTCTGGGGCTGGGCAAATGGACCGTGCCCGAAATCATGGTTCACGAGAGCATTTATGCCCATCATGCGCGTTTCGCGGCGCTTGATTGATGTCTACGAGGAGGCGCTTTCGACAGGCGAATGGAGCGGGCACTACGAATTCCTCGTGCCGACCATTGCGCGCGTTCATGGTCTCAGGATCGAGGACATCGGCGGCACCGGACCGTTCGTGCCTTGGCGCCGAAGAAGGCGAAACTATCTGAATACAGCGAAGGACCCCCATCTCGGTCCCGGGACATTCGTCTGGCGCCCATCGATGACGGCTTATTTTCACGAAGACCACACCGCGTTCAAGCAACAGGCCATGCTTTACCATCCGATCAAGGCCGACGTGGTCGAATGGGAGGCCCAAGCCCCTGTAGCGCTGCCAGAGGCCAGCTGATGCGGAGAGACCCGGGTTGGTTTTATCGCAACCAGTTGGGTCGTTTGATCAGGTCACCAGCGTGATCGTCGAGGCGATCAGCATAACGGCGGCAATGGCGACGAACAGCGCATAGATGCGCGGTCGGTCGAGCAGCAGCGCATTGCCCGAAATCCAGGCCGCCGTGGCGCCGCCAAGCGCGAACAGGAAGCCGTTGCGGTGGCCGAAGGACATGGAGGCGGCCATCAGGCCGCCGATGATCAGCGCGCCGAAGACGATGATGACGGCGACGGCATATTTCTCGAAATCATTGCCGCTGCCCATTGCCGGCCCCATCGCATTGAGATTGGGCAGGTCGTCCGGATCGAAGGGGCTGGTCGAGCCGTATTCGTCTTGACCGAGGGATTCGCGCATCATTCATTCTCCGCTGGGCGGCAACAAACCATCAACGCCTGCCGAGCGCAACCCGGCAAAGCCGCCACGGCGATGCATTCACCGTCCGGCTGATGCCCGCGTGCCACGGTTTACCGGTCGATCTCAACGGCGTAGCGACGTTGCGGTTCCAGGGCATGATGCCGAAAGGTGCGAAGCGGTTTCGGACGACATCATGCTCCATCTCTGGCCTTGACCTATCTGGAAAAATCACTGCGCACGATGCCGTGCCGCTGCAGCTTGTCGTAGAAGGTCTTGCGCGGGATGCCGAGCGCCTCGATGGTGCGGCGGACATCGCCGTCGTTGCGACCAAGCGTCTCGCGGATGATCTCGGCCTCATAGCGATCGAGCCGCTCCGGCAACGGCATCGCGGCGTCGCTCTCCATTGCCGCTGGGGAAGGCCTTTCGCCGACACTGTCGAGCCCGAGCACGAAGCGTTCGGCGAAGTGGGCGAGCTCGCGCACATTGCCAGGCCAGTCATGGTCCCTCAGATGACGCTGGACCGCGGTGGAGATCGCCGGCACGGAGCGCCGGAAGCGGGCGGCGGCCCGCTCGGCGAAGTAACCGAACAGAAGCGGCACGTCGTCCCGCCTCTCGCGCAGCGGCGGAATGGAAAGCGTCACCACATTGAGCCGGTAATAGAGGTCCTCGCGAAAATTGCCGCGCTGGCTGGCGTCGCCCAGATCGACCTTGGCGGCGGCGACGACGCGCAGATCGACCGGACGAACCTCATTGGTGCCGAGCGGCGTCACCTCGCGCATTTCCAAGACACGCAGCATCTGCACCTGCGTCGCGGCCGGCATGCTTTCAATCTCGTCGAGGAACAGCGTGCCGCCGCTCGAATGCTCGATACGGCCGACGCGCTTCTTCTGCGCGCCGGTGAAGGCGCCGGGCTCGTGGCCGAACAGCTCGCTTTCGATGACCGTCTCCGGCAGCGTGCCGCAGTTGAGCGCGACGAAATTGCCTTTGGCGCGGCGGCTCCAGCGGTGCAGCAGGTTCGCCACAACCTCCTTGCCGGAGCCGGTCTCGCCGGTGACCAGCACGTCGACATCGGTGTCGGCGATCTGCCTCAGCGTCCGGCGCAGCCGCTCCATCGCAGGCGTTTGGCCGATCAGCGGTAATCCCTCCTGCGCCTGCTCAGCCGCTTCGCGCAAGGCGCGGTTTTCCACCACCAGCCGGCGTTTCTCCGCGGCGCGCGCCACGCTCTGCGCCAGCCGGTCGGCGGCGAAAGGCTTGGTGATGAAGTCGTAAGCGCCGTCCTTGATCGCCTTGACGGCCATGGCGATGTCGCCATGGCCGGTGACCAGGATGACGGGAATGTCGGGATCGAGATGCAAGACGCGGTCGAAAAGCTGCAGCCCGTCGATCTCCGGCATGCGGATGTCCGAGACAACCACGCCGGCGAAAGTCTTGTCGAGCGCCGCCAGCGCTTCGCTCGCCACCGCGTAGGCCGACACCGAAAAGCCGGCAAGCTCCAGCGTCTGCCTTGTCGCCTTGAGCAGATCGCCGTCGTCATCGATCAGGATCACCGGTGCGGGATCGTCCTTGGTCATGCTGCGCCGGCCTTCGACAGATGGACGGTGAAGCGTGTGCCCTGGCCGCTGCTCACCACCTCGATGCGCCCGCCATAGTCGGCGACGATGTCCTTGGAGATGACCAGGCCGAGCCCGAGGCCTTTTTCCTTGGAGGTGTTGAAGGGCGTGAACAGGGATTTCAGGATCGCGGGCGGTATGCCCGGGCCGTTATCGGAAACGACCACCGCCACCTCTTCGCCGGTTTCGGTGGCGGAGACTTCGACCCGCGCGCCCTCACGGCCCTCGAGCGCCTCCAGCGCATTCTGGAACAGATTGATCAGCACCTGCTCCAGCCGCAGCCGGTTGCCCATCACCTTCAGCTTCGGCGGCGGCAGTGTAATCGCCAGCGCGTCCAGCCGGCCGGCGAAGCGGCTCCTGAGTAGCACCACGGCGCCTTCGATCACGCCGCGCAATTCAATGGGCTCGGCCGCGGTGCGGCCCTTGCGGGCGAAGGCTTTCAGCTCCTCGGTGATCGAGCCGATGCGCTCGGTCAGCGCGGCGATGGCGCCAAGGTTCTCGTCGGCTGAGGCGCTCTGCTTGCGCTCCAGGAACACGCGTGCATTGTCGGCATAGGCGCGGATCGTCGCCACCGGCTGGTTGATTTCATGCGCGACGCCAGCGGCGACCTGGCCAAGGGTGGCAAGCCGGTTGGCCTGCACCAGCTCCTGCTGCATCACCTGCAGCTTCGCCTCGGTGCTGCGGTGGTCGGCGATCTCGGCCTGCAGCCGGTCACGCGCCAGGCTAAGGTCCTGCGTGCGCTCGACGACCCGGCGCTCGAGCTCGGCGCGTGCCGCCTGCTCGGCGGCGATCCGCATCTGGCCGGACTGCCGGCGCCACAACAGATAGGCGGCATAGGCGATGAGCGGCACCACCACGCCAAGCGCAAGCAGCCGCATCTCGCGCTGCGCCGCCGCGACCGGTGCTTCGGCCGGAACGAGATAGTCGAGCCGCCAAGGCGTAGACGGCACCGCGGTCGAAAGCCGCAGATACTCGGCGTCGCTGCCTCCGGGCGTGATGGCATGGACCAGCGCGACGTCGGAGCTCAGCGGCTGCGGCTTCGTGACCGGCAAGGGCACCAGCGGCGCATCGCCGAATTGCTGACTGGCGCGGATGTCGGCCGTGACCGGAGCGGCCAGCGGTGCAATCGTCATGAAACGCCAGGAGGGCACGCTGGTGATCAGCACCACGCCATGCGCATCGCTGACATAGGCCGGGCGGTTGGCCTCATGCCAGTCGGACTCGAGCTGGTCGAACTCCATCTTGACCACGACGACGCCGAGCGGCCCGGAAGGCCCATCGACGCGGCGCGAGATGTAGAGACCGGGGCGTTTGCTGACGTTGCCGAGCGCGAAATATTCGGCCGTGCCCGTCTGCATCGCGCCCGAGAAATAGGCACGAAAACCATAGTCGTTGCCCACGAAGCTAACCGGTTCGCGCCAGTTGCTGGAAGCGATCGCCAACCCGTCGGTGCCGGTGACGTAGAGCACCGAGGCCTTGGTGCCGGACACGAGCCCTTCGAGCTTGCGATTGAGCACATCGATCGCGGCAGGACTGCGTTTGGCGAGCGCGTCATGCACCTGCTGGTCCTCGGAGAGGAGCAGCGGCAGCGCACGCGGATTTTCCAGCACCGCGCGCAGCAGCGCGACTTTGAGGTTGGCGTCCGTGCGCCCTTGCGTTGCCAGCGCTTCGATCTCGGTCGAGCGACCATAGAGGCCTGCGCCATAGAGCGCCACCGCGATGATCGCCAGCGCCACCGCCGTAAACAGCAGCCAGGCGCGCCGCGCCCGCCCGGCAAGCAGTTCGGGCGTCACGGCGAGGACGGCGGCAGGGCGTTGCAGCATGCCGCATCTGTGCATGATTTCGCACAAAGCACAATCCGACCTATGCGGATAACCGCACGGATTCTCTGGCAGATGCCCCTCGTTAGTTCCGAAAAAGCCACCGAAATCAACATTCCGAGGCTTCGGGCGTCATCTGGCACGCGCGTTGCAAATGCATCCGCAGCAGCCGCGAGGCTGTGGAGGTCAACAGCCCCCAGGGAGGTCGAGCGTCTCGATCGGGGGCCGAACGGAGGACATCATGCAGACAGCAATCGCTGCCGCAGAACCGCGCGGCAAGGTTCCCTTTTACCGGCATCTCTATGTGCAGGTCCTGGTGGCGATCGCCGCCGGCATCCTGCTTGGCCATTTCTATCCCGACATCGGCGCCTCGCTGAAACCGCTTGGCGATGCCTTCATCAAGCTAGTCAAGATGGTGATCGCGCCGGTGATCTTCCTCACGGTCGCGACCGGCATTGCCGGTGTTTCGGACCTGCACAAGGTCGGCCGCGTCGCAGGCAAGGCGATGATTTATTTCCTCGTCTTCTCGACCTTGGCGCTCGTCGTCGGCCTCGTCGTGTCGAACGTCATCCAGCCCGGCGCCGGCATGCACGTCAATCCGGCGACCCTTGACCCGTCGAAAGTGGCGACCTTCACCGAGAAGGCGCATGACTCGACCGTCGTCGGCTTCCTGATGAACATCATCCCCGACACCATCACCGGCGCGTTCGCGCAAGGCGACATCCTGCAGGTGCTGTTCTTCTCGGTACTGTTCGGCATCGCGCTGGCGCTCGTCGGCGAGCGTGGCCGCCCCGTCGTCGATTTCCTGCAGGCGCTCACCGCGCCGGTTTTCCGCCTCGTCGCCATCCTCATGAAGGCCGCTCCCATCGGCGCTTTCGGCGCCATGGCCTTCACCGTCGGCAAATACGGCATCGGCGCGATCGCCAACCTCGCCTTCCTGATCGGCACCTTCTATCTGACGTCGCTGCTCTTCGTGCTCGTCGTTCTCGGCGCCGTCGCATGGTATAACGGCTTCTCGATCCTGGCGCTGATCCGCTACATCAAGGAAGAGCTGCTGCTGGTGCTCGGCACCTCGTCGTCGGAGGCCGCGCTTCCCGGCCTGATGGCGAAGATGGAGCGCGCCGGCTGCAACCGCTCTGTGGTCGGTCTTGTCATCCCGACCGGCTATTCCTTCAATCTCGACGGCACCAACATCTACATGACGCTGGCCGCCCTGTTCATCGCCCAGGCGACCGATACGCCGCTCACCTTCGGCGACCAGATCCTGCTTCTGCTCGTCGCGATGCTGAGCTCGAAGGGCGCAGCCGGCATCACCGGCGCCGGCTTCATCACCTTGGCCGCCACGCTCTCGGTCGTGCCGTCGGTGCCGGTCGCCGGCATGGCGCTCATCCTCGGCGTCGACCGGTTCATGTCGGAATGCCGCGCGCTCACCAACTTTGTCGGCAATGCGGTCGCGACCATCGTCGTGGCGCGCTGGGAAGGCGAACTCGACCAGAAGCAATTCGCTGCCGCCATGGCCGGTCAGTTGCCGGAAGAGGCGGATCTCGCGCTATCGGGCGGGCTGCAGCCGGCCTAAGCACCGTTCGGAATTGCGAAAGACCACCGGCATCCTCCCGATGCCGGACAGGTCGCGGCTCTGCCGCGGCCTGTTCTTTTTGCCGGCCGCCGCATAGGCTGCGCCAGCCGGATTCCCGGTGAAACATTCAGCCGAAAGGGCAGCCGATGAGCAGCGCGTTTCCCGAGATCTATCTTGTCCGTCATGGCGAGACCGAATGGAGCCTTTCGGGCAGGCATACGGGCCGCACAGACATCCCGCTGACGGCAAAAGGCGAGGAGGCTGCGCGCGGCCTGGCCGACCGGCTCAACGGTCTGACGTTCCAGACGGTCTGGTCGAGCCCCTCCCAGCGCGCCTTCGACACCTGCCGGCTCGCCGGCTTCGCCGAGCAGGCGGTGAAAAAGCCGGACCTGCAGGAATGGGACTACGGCGCCTATGAAGGCGTGACCACCAAGGAAATCCTGTCGAAGCGCCCCGGCTGGCAATTGTTTCGCGACGGCTGTCCGGACGGCGAGACGGCGGCCGACGTCGGCGCCCGCGCCGACGCCGTCGTCGCCGCGCTTCGCGCGATCGGCGGCAATGTGCTCATCTTCTCCAGCTCGCATTTCCTGCGTGTTTTCGCGGCGCGCTGGGTAGGCCTGCCGCCGGAAGGCGGCGAGCATTTCGTGCTCGATACCGCCAGCCTCAGCATCCTCGGCTACGAGCACGACCTGACCGAGCCGGTCATCCGGCGGTGGAACCAGAAGTAGCGAGCGCGGGCTCCCCCTCATCCGGCCGCTTCGCGGCCACCTTCTCTCCGGCGGGGAGAAGAGGAAGGTCAGCGCCAACCGTCTCCTCTCCCTTCGGGGAGAGGTCGGATTGCCCCGAATTGCCCTTCGCAATTCGGCTGGCGATCCGGGTGAGGGGGACGCCTCGCGCCTTACGCCGCTAGCATCGCCCGCTCCTCGCTCGTCAGATGTCGCGCCTTGCCCTTGGCAAGGTCGCCGAGCTGAAGACCGCCGATTGCCACCCTGACCAGCCTCAGCACCTCGATATCGAAAGCGCCGAGCAGCCTGCGGATCTGCCGGTTGCGCCCTTCGTCGAGCACGATCTCCAGCCAAGCGGTGCGGCCGCCGCTGCGCAACAGAGCGATCGAGCTTGCGGTGAGCAACTCGCCGTCGATAACGGCGCCCTGACGAAAGCGCTCGAGCATCGGCTCGTCGGGCGCGGCGGCGATCTGCACATGATAGGTTTTGGCGACATGCGAGGCTGGGTCGAGCAGGCTGTTCGCCCAGCGCGTGTCGTTGCTCAGCAAAAGCAGCCCCTCGCTCGCCTTGTCGAGCCGGCCGACCGGCGACACGAAGGGCAGGTCGAGCCCTTCCAGGCAGTCATAGACCGTGCCGCGGCCTTCGGGATCGTCGCGGGTGGTGACCAGCCCGCGCGGCTTGTTGAGCATCAGATAGACCTTGCGCTCTGCGACGACGCGCTCGCCGTCGACGGTGATGCGGTCGCGGTCGGGATCGATGCGCAGCAAGGCATCGTGCGCCGTCTTGCCGCCGACCTGCACGCGCCCCTCGGCGACGAGACGCTCGGCCTGCGTGCGCGAGCAGAAGCCGAGCTTGGAGAGCGCTCGGGCGAGGCTGACCTTGGTGGCGGTGGATCGTCGGTCGGGTTGGCGTGCCAAGATGCTGCTCTCGAACGAATGCCACGCGACTTGTGCCGCCATTCGGCACAAGATGGCTTTGCAGCGCCCTCTTATCCGCTGCAGACGCGGCCGTCCAATGTCACTCCTGTGGCGCGCTCAGCCGCCGGTAGGAGACGCCGTCGAATGTCGCCGTCACGAAGGTTTTGACCGACATTTTCCGCTTGCGTCCATCGCTGCAGGCATAGAGCGGCCAGCCGGCTTCGCTGCACTCGCTGGCCAGGCAGATACGGGCCACACAGTTCCCGACGGTCAGCCGAAAGCCGCCCTTGCCCGCGAAACCTTGCAGCAGGCTGCCGTCCGCGGAGCGCCATGTCCGTTGCTGGAATTCAGGCCGCAGCAGGCGAGGCTCGAGCGGCGCGGCCAGACCGGTCTGGGCCGATTGGCCCGAATATTGAAGCCGGTAGCGCGCCATGCCGGTTGTGTATGCGGTCACAAGATCGGATTGGCCGGAATAGGCCGCCGCGAGATCGGGGCGGTCGAAAAGATGGGACGCGCGCAGTTCCGCCGCCGACGGGCCCGTCAAGGCGGCTATGGCGACAAAGACCAGGCATACGCGCAGCATCCCGATTTCCAGCAGCCATTCCGGTCCGGCACGCCGGCTTGCCCGGCTGCCCGCGCATACAATCTTTCCAATCGGATTTTCGCGCAAGCGCCCGGTTTTCGGAGCGGCCTGGTTTTGTCAGCTATTGGCGGCCGGCGGCAGCTCGAACAGTGTGGCGCCGTTCTCCCGCCCCCGGTCGACATAGCCGATCACGCGGAACCATTTCGCGACGTCGGGCCGGTCCAGCCAGCTGCGCGAATGTATGGGAAGGTTGCCGGCAAGCGCCTGGACATGCCGGATGTGCCGCTTGCAGAAGCGGACCGTCGCGGCGTTGAAGAAATCCTCCTGCGCTGCAAACAGCGAATCGGCGGCGTCCGCGTGCTCATGCCAGGCGATGATCGCCACCGTCCTGTCGTCCCGCACGAGCGCATGCGCCCGGCCTTCCTTCAGGTTCATCATCAGATTGTCATAGGCGCTTTTGCTGTCCTTGCCGGCCGCCACATACTCGTCCGACATTCGCTTGGACAGGTCTCGGAAAACACTTTCCAGGTCTCCGACCGTCGCCGCGCGTGCTCTCATTTCTCCTCCTGACAGCCCGCTGGCAGTTTGCCCCAAGGAAGGAGGACCACCAAGAAAACCAAATCCTCGATCCGGGCGATGCGCGCAATCTCATTTCGCACGGAAAGGCTCGACCGCTGACCACGCTGGCATATCAGCGTCGGCTTGAGATCACATTTCCGCTGCGCCATGTTGAAAACCCTGCAGCCTTTGGCACCACTGCCGCCCCGATGACTTGGGTTGCGTTGGAGCGGCAGCAAAAAGCGCATCGTTGAATTCCTCGCCCGCCTGCCATAAAAGGCGCAAGTTTTCGACCGGCCTGAGGCTGCAGGGTTAGGGGTGTGCATTGACGTCGAGCAGGCCGATCCTGGTCACCGGCGCGGCCGGCTTCATAGGCTTTCACCTCTGCCGCCGGCTGCTCGCCGAAGGCCGGCAGGTTGTCGGCCTCGATTCCATGAACGAGTACTACGATGTCGCCCTGAAGCAGGCGCGGCTGGAGCGGCTGAAAGCGTTCGCGAATTTTCGTTTCGAGCATGTCGATCTCGCCGACCGATATGGCATCTCGGCGGTGTTTGCCTCGGCCGCGCCGGAGATCGTCGTCAATCTCGCCGCACAGGCGGGCGTTCGCTATTCGCTGGTCAATCCGCACGCTTACGCGCAAAGCAATCTCAACGGCTTCCTCAACATTCTCGAAGGGTGCCGGCAGGCCTCGGTCGGCCATCTCGTCTATGCTTCGTCGAGCTCGATCTATGGCGGCAGCAAGCGCATGCCGTTCTCCGTCCATGATTCCGCCGACCATCCCCTCAGCCTCTATGCCGCCAGCAAGAAGGCGAACGAGCTGATGGCCCACACCTACAGCCATCTGTTCGGGCTGCCGACGACGGGCTTGCGCTTCTTCACCGTCTACGGTCCGTGGGGCCGGCCCGACATGGCCTTGTTCATCTTCACCAAGGCCATCCTCGCCGGCCAGCCGATCGATGTCTTCAACCATGGCAACATGCAACGCGATTTCACTTACATCGACGACATCGTAGAGGGGGTCGTCCGCGTCATGCAGCATCCCGCGACGCCCAATCCTGATTGGACAAGTGCAGCGCCGGATCCCGCGACAAGCAATGCGCCGTTTAGGATACACAACATCGGCGACAGCTCGCCCGTCGAGCTGAGCCGGCTGATCGACGTGCTGGAAGAAGCGCTTGGGCGCAAGGCCATACGCAATCTGATGCCGCTCCAGCCGGGTGACGTGCCGGCGACTCATGCCGACGTCACCTCGCTCGAAGAGGTGATCGGCTTCAGGCCCGGGATCCCGATCGAGATCGGCGTCCCGCGCTTCGTGGAATGGTATCGGGATTTCTACCAGGTCTGAGCGCAGGCAAACCGGGCTCGCTGCCCGTTCAGTCGGCCTGGCGTGCCTGCCTGTCGATCCAGAGCGCGATCAGCGTGCAGGCGGCGCCCGAAAGCAAATAGGCGCCGGCGGCGATGAGGCCGAAAGTGCCGGCCAGCAGCAGCGCGGCAAGCGGCGCGAAGCCGGCGCCGAACATCCAGGCCAGGTCCGACGTCACCGCCGAGCCGGTATAGCGGTGCCGACGCGAGAAGCTCGACGCCACGACTCCCGAGGATTGCCCGAAGCTTAGGCCCAGCAGAATGAAGCCCAGCACCATGAACACCGTCTCGCCGACGGTGCCACCATTGAGAAGCTGCGGGGCAAAGCCGCTGAAAGCGGCGATGGCGACGGCGCCGCCACCAAGCAGGGCGCGGCGTCCGACCCGGTCGGCCAGCGGACCCGACGCGACGATCGCCGCGATGCCGAACAGCGCGCTCACCGCTTCGATCATCAGGAAGCGCTCCGGACCCTCATTGGTGAACAGGAACACCCAGGACAGCGGAAACACCGTCACCATATGGAACAGGGCGAAGCTCGCCAGCGGCGCGAAGGCGCCGACGATGACGTTGCGGCCTTCCGTGCTGATCATGTCCCTGATGCGGGTCGGCTGCAGGTCGCCGCTCTCGTAGAGTTTCGAAAATTCGGGCGTCACCACGATGCGCAGCCTGGCAAACAGCGCCACCACATTGATGGCGAAGGCGACGAAGAAGGGATAGCGCCAGCCCCAGGCGAAGAAGTCTTCGGCCGAGAGGTTGGCGACGAAGAAGGCAAACAGCGAGCTAGCCACGATAAGCCCGATCGGCGCGCCGAGCTGCGGGATCATCGCATAGATGCCGCGCCGGTTCTGCGGCGCGTTCAGCGCCAAAAGCGAGGGCAGTCCGTCCCATGTCCCGCCGAGTGCCAGGCCCTGCAGGAACCGGGTAAGCCCCAGCAGCCAGGCGGCGACTGCGCCGACATCCTCATAGGAGGGCAGGAACGCCATGGCGACCGTCGAGGTGCCGAGCAGGAACAGCGCGATCGTCAGCTTGGCGCCGCGGCCATAGGCGCGATCGATCGCCATGAACAGCACGGTGCCGAACGGGCGCGCGATGAAGGCCAGTGCGAAGATGGCGAAGGAATAGAGCGTCCCGACCAGCGGATCGTGCGTTGGAAACACAAGCTTGGGGAACACGATCACGGAAGCGATCGCGTAAACGAAGAAATCGAAGAACTCCGACGTTCTGCCGATGATCACACCGACGGCGATATCGCCGGCGCTGACCTGGCCGTGATGCGAGCCGATCAGCCTGCTGTCAGTTTCGGCAGTCGAAGTTTCAGCCATCTTGTCCGTTGCCACCGAGCTCGTCCGGGACGTGCCCGGTCCGGGATGCGATTGTCATTCCATAATGCGTGGCCAGTCTCGTCAAAGCCGTCCCGACTGGGCATTGGACAAATTGTCCAATGTCGTTGCACTGCCGGCGGCAGTAGCCGTTGGTCCATATCGCATCGCAACCTGCAAAGACCTGCTGCAGGCCCATCGAGGGCAGCGTTTGATGAGACGATCCGGAGTCCTGCTCCTGTTTCCCCTGGCCGTGCTGCTCAGCGGCTGCGACTTCGTCGTGCTGGCGCCCGCGGGCGACGTGGCAGTGCAGCAGCGCGACCTGCTCGTCATCTCGACCCTGCTGATGCTGCTCATCATCGTGCCCGTCATGGTGCTGACCGTGTTCTTTGCCTGGCGTTACCGGCAATCGAGCCCGAAGGCGACCTACACGCCCGACTGGGACCATTCGACCAAGCTGGAGCTGGTGATCTGGGCGGCGCCGCTGCTCATCATCATATGCCTTGGCGCGCTCACCTGGCTCGGCACGCATCTGCTCGATCCCTACCGGCGCATCGACCGGATCGAGGCTGGACAGCCGGTCACGCAGAACCATAAGCCGCTCAGGGTCGAGGTCGTCGCGCTCGATTGGAAATGGCTCTTCATCTATCCGGATTACGGCATTGCCTCCGTCAACGAACTCGCCGCGCCGGTCAACCGGCCGATCGACTTCCGCATCACCTCGTCCACGGTGATGAACTCCTTCTACATTCCCGCCCTTGCCGGGCAGATCTACGCCATGCCGGGCATGGAGACGAAGCTGCACGCCGTCATCAACCGTCCGGGCACCTATACCGGCTTCTCAGCCAATTACAGCGGCGCCGGCTTCTCCGGCATGCGCTTTGCGTTCCACGGCCTGTCCGACCAGGCCTTCAGCGAGTGGGTGACGCAGAGCAAGAGCGCGCAGGCCACGCTCAGCCGCGAGACCTATCTCGCGCTCGAACGTCCGAGCGAGAACGAGCCCGTCCACCACTATGCCTCCGTCGATCCGGACCTCTACGGCGCCATCCTCAATCTGTGCGTCGAGCGCGGAAAGATGTGCATGAACGAGATGATGTCGATCGACGCCAAGGGGGGCCTTGGCCTGGCCGGTGTGCGCAACACCCTGCCGCTGCAATATGACAAGCTTGCCCGGCGCGGGGCGGTGTTCGGCAACGATCCGTCCTATGTCGCAAGCATCTGCACGGCGGAGGAAGCCGCCGCCGCTGCGCGCGCGGCCCATAATGACGATGACAGCGGTTGGCCGCTCCGGGACCTGTCTCCGCTACGCGGCGCCGGCCTGCTCGCGCCCGGCGCGGGCAGCCGCCGCGCCGACGCCGGCGCGCCGTCGCTCGGCCTGCTGCGCTTCGAATTGTGAGGGATGGCGGATGCCTGACACGCTGACCAAATTCATCTTCGGCCGCCTCACTTGGGAGTCGCTGCCGCTGCACGAGCCGATCGTCGTCGGCACCTTCATCGTGGTGGCGCTCGGCGGTTTGGCGCTTCTCGGCGCGGTCACCTATTTCAAGCTTTGGGGCTATCTGTGGCGCGAGTGGTTCACCAGCGTCGACCACAAGAAGATCGGCATCATGTATATGGTGCTCGGCCTCGTCATGCTTTTGCGCGGCTTCTCCGACGCCATCATGATGCGCCTGCAGCAGGCCATCGCCTTCAACGGCTCAGAGGGCTATCTCAACGCCCATCACTACGACCAGATCTTCACCGCCCATGGCGTGATCATGATCTTTTTCGTGGCGATGCCATTCGTTACCGGGCTGATGAACTTCGTCGTGCCGCTGCAGATCGGCGCGCGCGACGTCTCGTTTCCCTTCCTCAACAATTTCAGCTTCTGGATGACGGTCGGCGGCGCCATCCTGGTCATGGCCTCGCTGTTCGTCGGCGAGTTCGCCCGCACCGGCTGGCTGGCTTATCCGCCGCTCTCGGGCATCAACTACAGTCCTGACGTCGGCGTCGATTATTACATATGGGCGCTGCAGGTGGCCGGCGTCGGCACGACCCTGTCCGGCATCAACCTTATCTGCACCATCATCAAGATGCGCGCGCCCGGCATGACGATGATGCGGATGCCCGTCTTCACCTGGACCTCGCTTTGCACCAACGTGCTGATCGTGGCCTCCTTCCCGGTGCTGACGGCAGTGTTGACGCTTTTGGCGCTCGACCGTTATGTCGGCACCAACTTCTTCACCAACGACTTCGGCGGCAACCCGATGATGTATGTGAACCTCATCTGGATATGGGGTCACCCGGAAGTCTACATCCTCATCCTGCCGCTGTTCGGGGTCTTCTCCGAGGTCACCTCGACCTTCTCCGGCAAGCGCCTGTTCGGCTACACCTCGATGGTCTACGCCACGGTGGTCATCACCATCCTGTCGTATCTCGTCTGGCTGCACCACTTCTTCACCATGGGCTCCGGCGCCAGCGTCAATTCCTTCTTCGGCATCACCACGATGATCATCTCGATCCCGACAGGGGCGAAGATATTCAACTGGCTTTTCACCATGTATCGCGGCCGCATCCGCTTCGAGCTGCCGATGATGTGGACCGTGGCCTTCATGCTCACCTTCGTCGTCGGCGGTATGACCGGCGTGCTGCTTGCGGTGCCGCCGGCCGACTTCGTCTTGCACAACAGCCTGTTCCTGATCGCGCATTTCCATAACGTCATCATCGGCGGCGTGCTGTTCGGCCTGTTCGCCGGCATCGCCTATTGGTGGCCGAAGGCCTTCGGCTTCAAGCTCGACCCGTTCTGGGGCAAGGTCTCGTTCTGGTGCTGGGTGCTCGGCTTCTGGTTCGCCTTCATGCCGCTCTACATCCTTGGCCTGATGGGCGTGACGCGCCGCATGCGGGTCTTCGACGATCCGTCGCTGCAGATCTGGTTCGTCATTGCCGGCTTCGGCGCGGCGCTGATCGCCTGCGGCATCGCCGCCTTCCTGGTGCAGATCTTCGTCTCCATCCGCAAGCGGGCCGAGCTGGTCGATGTCACCGGCGATCCCTGGGGCGGCCGCACGCTCGAATGGTCGACCTCTTCGCCGCCGCCGGCCTACAATTTCGCTTTCACCCCCATCATCCGCGACAACGACGCCTGGTGGGACATGAAGAAGGCCGGCTACCGGCGCCCGCTCTCCGGCTTCAGGCCGATCCACATGCCGAGCAACACCGGCACGGGGGTGATCCTCGCCGCGCTCAGCGTCGCGCTCGGCTTCGGCCTGATCTGGTACATGTGGTGGCTGGCGGCGCTGAGCTTCGTCTGCCTGATCGCCACCGCGATCGGCCACACCTTCAACTATCACCGCGACTTCGACATCCCGGCAGCCGAGGTCGCGCAAACGGAAGAGGCGAGGACCAAGCTCCTCGCCGCTCAGGGGGCTAGGGCTTGAGCATGGCATCGACGACGATCACGGCCGACGCCGAACCGGTCTTCCACCTGGAAGAGGAGCATGCGCACGCCGAGGGCGGCAGCACCATGCTCGGCTTCTGGCTCTATCTGATGAGCGACTGCCTGATCTTCGCCATGCTGTTCGCGGCCTTCGGTGTGCTCGGCGGCAATTACGCGGCCGGCCCGGCGCCGAAGGACCTGTTCGATCTCGGTCTGGTGGCGGTCAACACCACCATGCTGCTCTTGTCCTCGATCACCTATGGCTTTGCCATGCTGACGATGGACAAGGGCCGCGTCGGCTCGACGCAGGGCTGGCTTGCCGTGACCATGCTGTTCGGCCTGACGTTCCTCTCCATCGAGCTCTACGAATTCGCGCATATGATCCGGGAGGGTGCGACGCCGCAGCGCAGCGCCTTCCTGTCGTCCTTCTTCACGCTGGTCGGCACGCACGGCCTGCACGTCACCTTCGGCATCGTCTGGATGGTGACGCTGATGGTGCAGGTGGCGCGATACGGCCTCATCAAGGCCAACCGCCGCCGGCTTATGTGCCTCTCGATGTTCTGGCACTTCCTCGACGTCGTCTGGATCGGCGTCTTCACCTTCGTCTATCTGATGGGGATGCTCAGATGAGCGCTCATGATCATGCGGATCACGACCTCGTGCATGGCGGCGCCGCGCACGGGTCGTTGAAGGGCTACCTGATCGGCTTCGTCCTGTCGGTGATCCTCACCGCCATCCCGTTCTGGATGGTTATGACCGGCGCCATCGACAACAAGCAGGCGACAGCCATCATCATCATGGCCTTCGCGGTGGTGCAGATCGTGGTGCACATGGTCTTCTTCCTGCACATGAACCCCGCTTCGGAAGGCGGATGGTCGATGCTGGCGCTCATCTTCACGGTGATCCTCGTCGTCATCGTGCTGAGCGGCTCGCTCTGGGTGATGTACCACCTCAACGCCAACATGATGCCCGGGCTCCATGAGATGCGGGAGATGCCATGAACCTTGTGTCGGGCGCGGGGAGGGCCAAAGTCGAGGCAAAAGACATGATCGGCCGGGCAGGCACTGGCCCTTATGCCACCTCGAAGGGCTCCGCGTCGCGATTCTTGGCGGTGCTGGTTGGGCTTCTCGGCGTCCTGGTGTTTCTTGGGCTCGGCATCTGGCAGCTGGAAAGGCGGGTCTGGAAGCTCGACCTCATCGCCCGCGTCGAGCAGCGCATCCATGCTCCGGTCGTCGATGCGCCTGGCCCCGGGACCTGGGCTGATATCAACGCGGCCGGCTATGAATACCGCCATGTGCGGCTGGCCGGGCAGTTTCAAGGCGCCAACACGCTGGTGCAGGCGGTGACCGAGCTCGGCGGCGGCTATTGGGTGCTGACGCCGATGCGCGACGACCACGGTTTCACGATCCTCGTCAACCGGGGCTTCATCCCGCAGGAGCGCAAGGCGGAGTTCGAGCAGGAGAATGCCGCGCCCACCTCGCCGGCGACGGTCGACGGGCTGTTGCGCATCAGCGAGCCCGGCGGCGGTTTCCTGCGCAGCAACGATCCGGCTGCCGGTCGCTGGTATTCGCGCGACGTCGCGGCAATCGCCAAGGCGCGCGGCCTGACCGACGTCGCGCCCTATTTCGTCGATGCCGGGGCGTCCGGGCCCGATAGCTGGCCGCGCGGCGGGCTCACCGTCGTCAAGTTTCGCAACACCCACCTTGTCTACGCTTTGACCTGGTTTGCCTTGGCGGGGATGCTGGCGATGGCGCTTGCCAGGCCGATCTTCGCCGGCCGCGGCCAGCGGGAGGCGCCAAGATGAACATCTCGATCGCGCGGTTTCATCACGGCAAGCCGATCCTGACGGTTCCGCCCACCGGCCAGGGAGGCTCGGCCTCGAACGCCGACGTCACGAACAGGAAGAACCTGCTCCTCCTCATCCAGTTGCGCTGGCTGGCGGTGGCGGGACAGGTGCTGACCATCCTGGTGACGCAATATTGGTTCGCCATCCCGCTGCCGCTCACCGAGATGGCCGGCGTCGTGCTTTTCCTCGTCGGGCTCAACATCTTCAGCCTGCTCGCGCTGCGCGGCAATCGCCGCATCTCCAACGCGCAGCTCTTCGTCGCGCTGATCTTCGACATGGCGGCGCTGACGACCCAGCTTTACCTGAGCGGCGGCGCCTCGAATCCGTTCGTGTCGCTCTACCTCCTGCAGATCACGCTTGGGGCCGCGCTCCTGGCGCCGTGGTCGACCTGGATCTTAGTCGTGGCGGCTTCGGCCTGTTTTGTCTTCCTCATCTTCGTCTTCCAGCCGATCGCCATCCCGCATCACGGCGGCAGCGATCTTCTGGCGCTGCATCTGCGCGGCATGTTCATCTGCTTCGTGCTTGCGGCCGGCCTGATCGTCATCTTCATGATGCGCATCAACCGCAACCTGCGCGAACGCGATGCCTATCTCGCCGACCTGCGCCAGCGCTCGGCCGAGGAAGACCACATCGTGCGTATGGGCCTGCTGGCCTCAGGCGCCGCGCATGAACTCGGCACGCCGCTCGCAACCATTTCGGTCATTCTGTCCGACTGGCGCCAGATGCGCAGCGTCAAGCGCAGCCGCGAGCTTTCCGAGGACGTGGCCGAGATGCAGGCGCAGATCGAGCGCTGCAAAAGCATCGTCACGGGCATCCTCATGTCTTCCGGCCAGGCGCGGGGCGAGGGCACGATCCGCACCACGATCCGCCACTTCCTCGACGATCTGGTGCAGGAATGGCGCGTCAGCCGCCAGCCTATCAAGCTGGATTACCGCAACGGTTTCGAGCCGGACGAACAGATCGTGTCCGACGCGGCACTGAAACAAATGATCTTCAACGTGCTCGACAATGCGCAGGAAGCGTCGCACGATTGGGTCGGCATCACTGCCGAGCGGCAGGATGAGAAGCTGGTGCTCTCCGTCGAGGATCGCGGACCGGGTTTCGACAAGGATATTCTGGCCGCGCTCGGCCAGCCCTATATGTCGAGCAAGGGGCGTCCGGGCGGTGGCCTGGGCCTCTTCCTGGTGTTCAATGTCATGCGCAAGCTCGGAGGCGACGTTTCGGCGCGCAACATGGCCGAGGGCGCCTGCGTCACCCTTTCGCTGCCGCTGGCGGCGCTGACCAATGGAGGCGGTCGTGAAATCTGATCGATCCTTGTTTATCGTCGAGGACGACACGACTTTCGCGCGGACGCTCAAACGTTCCTTTGAAAAGCGCGACTACGACGTCGTGGTCTCCCATGACCGGGAGGCGCTGCTGGTCGCGCTGGAAACGGCCGTTCCGGCCTATGCCGTCGTCGATCTCAAGCTCGGAGCGGGATCCGGGCTCGAATGTGTCAAGTTGCTCAGCGCCCGCAACCCATCGATGCGCATCGTCGTGCTGACGGGATTTGCCAGCATCGCCACGGCGGTCGAGGCGATCAAGCTCGGTGCGTGCCATTACTTGGCCAAGCCCGCCAACACCGACGACATCGAAGCCGCCTTCGGCCGCGCCGAGGGCGACGTTTCGGTGCCGCTCACCAGCCGCCCCACCTCGATCAAGAACCTGGAATGGGAGCGCATCCACGAAACGCTGGTCGAGACCGGCTTCAACATCTCCGAGACCGCGCGCCGGCTCGGCCTGCACCGGCGCACACTCGCCCGCAAGCTCGAGAAGCGCGTGGTGCAGTAGGCGAGCGTCGGCGATTACCCGACGGCCACGCCCAGCACCGAGACACAGTCGCCGGCCTTGACCAGGCCGGGGAAGTGACGCGCGGCGAGCAGCCCGGACATCCTGGCCCTGATTTCCTGCGGCGCCTGGCCGGTGCGGCCGACCGGATAGATACGCGCGACCACTTGGCCGTCCTCCACGGACTCGCCGAGATCGACCATGGTCTCGATCATCCCGTCCTCCTCGGCGAAGGCGAAGCAATCGCCCGACGGCATGTCCAGCCACTGAGTTCTGCCTTTCTCGACCGCACCGTCGACGATCCCGGCGTGGCGCAGCACGTTGAGGATGCCGCGCCGGGCGATGCGAACGGTCTCAGCGCGCGAGGTTCCGCCGCCGCCGAGCTCGGTGGTGACGAAGACCTTGCCCATCTCCTCGGCGGCCGTGTCATACATGCCGACCGCATCGATCTCGGTCATGCGCATCGAGAACGGTGCCGAGAAGGCCTCGACGGCAGCGAAGGCCTTTTTCTCCTGCGTCTTGTCCGGCAGCGTATGCGCGGCGCAGAAGGGTACGAAATCCAGCGTCTTGCCGCCGGAATGGAAGTCGAACACGATGTCCGCTCGCGGCAGCAATTCACGCTGGAAATAGTCGGCGATCTTCTCCGTCACCGTGCCATCGGGCCGCCCGGGGAAAGAGCGGTTCATGTTGCCCTTGTCGATCGGCGAGGTGCGCGTGCCGGCGCGGAAGGCCGGATAGTTCATCGCCGGCACGATAATGACCGTGCCGGAGACATTTTTCGGATCGAGCGTACGGGCGAGATCGTAGAGCGCCAGCGGGCCCTCATACTCATCGCCGTGATTGCCGCCGGTGAGCAGCGCCGTCGAACCCTTGCCGTTTCGCGCGACGCAGACCGGGATCATCACCGAGCCCCAGGCCGAATCGTCGCGGCTGTAGGGCAGGCGCAGGAAGCCGTGCTGGATGCCGTCGCGCTCGAAGTCGACAGTCGGCGTGATCGGCGACGGACGCAAAGCGGACATCGGCCTCAGTCCTTCACGAAAAGCTTGCGCGGCACATTGGCCAGGCATTCGACGCCGGTCTCGGTGATGAGGATCGATTCGGTGATCTCCAGCCCCATCGTATCCAGCCACAGGCCGGTCATGAAGTGGAAAGTCATGCCGGGCTTGAGCTCGGTGCGGTCGCCGGGGCGCAGGCTCATGGTACGCTCGCCCCAGTCCGGCGGATAGGAGATACCGATCGGGTAGCCGGTGCGGTTGTCCTTGACGATGCCGTATTTCTTCAGGACGGCGAAGAAGGCATTGGCGATGTCCTCGCAGGTGTTGCCGGGCTTGGCGGCGGAAAGCCCTGCCTCCATGCCTTCCAGCGTCGCCTTCTCGGCGTCGAGGAAGGCCTGTGTCGGCTTGCCGAGGAAGACGGTCCGCGATAGCGGGCAATGGTAGCGGTTGTAGCAGCCGGCGATCTCGAAGAACGTGCCTTCGTTCGCCTTCATCGGCTTGTCGTCCCAGGTGAGATGCGGCGCCGAGGCATCGGCGCCCGAAGGCAAGAGCGGGACGATCGCCGGATAGTCGCCGCCGATCCCCTCCACACCGCGCGTGCCGGCATCGTAGATCTCGGCGACCAGGTCGCATTTGCGCATGCCGACCTCGATCTTGTCGACGATGCGCTTGTGCATGGCTTCGACGATGCGGGCGGCCTTGCGCATATAGTCGATCTCGGTCGGGCTCTTCACGGCGCGCTGCCAGTTGACCAGCGCGGTGGCGTCGACGAAACGGGCATTGGGCAGGTGCTTCTGCAGCGAGGCGAAGGCAGCGGCGGAGAACCAGTAATTGTCCATCTCGACGCCGATGCTGAGCTTGTCCCAGCGGCGCTCGGCAAGCACGCTGGCGAGGTAATCCATTGGATGCCGCTCGGTCGACTGCACATAGTGGTCGGCGTAGCCGATGATGTTGTCGTGCGCGAGATAGGCGGTGCGCTTGGCGCCGTTGGCGTCCTGGCCGCGGCCGTACCAGACCGGCTCGCCCGAAGGCGGCACGATGACCGCCTGATGCACATAGAAGGACCAGCCGTCATAGCCAGTCAGCCAGGCCATGTTGGAAGGATCGCTGACGATCAGCAGATCGACGCCTTTGGCCTCCATCGCCTTCCGTGTCTTGGCAAGGCGCTCCGCATATTCGCCGCGCGAGAATTTCAAATTTGGTTGCATTGTTCTTCGTCCTCGTTTGTTGGGCCTATTTCTGTTTGAGCGTGATCTTTTCGGAAACCGGGTTCCCGCTTTTCCGGATCACGCTTCCGGCCAGGTATCAGCTTTCAAAAATCGTTCCGGCGTTCGCCGCCCGCGCACGGTCGCGGGCTAACGTGGCAATTGCGGTGTCCTGCACGCCGGTGCCGGTGAGGTCGGCGATGGTGATGTCGCTCGCCGAGCGCCGGCCGGGCTTGTCCCCGGCGATGATCTGGCCGAGTTCGGTGACCTCGGCGTCGGCGGCCATAACGCCCGCATCGATGGCGTGGTGGAGCTCGCCGAGGCGACGTGTCTGCTTGGCGCTGTCGGCGACATAGACATCGGCCATGCGCAGGATCGCCGGCGCGATCTCGTTCTTGTGCTCGGCATCCGAGCCCATGGCGGTGATATGCTGGCCGGCGAAGACGAAACCGGCTTTGATCAGCGGTTCGGTCGAAGGCGTCGTGGTCACGATGATGTCGGCGCCGGCTGCCGCGTTCGCCGCATTCGGTTCGGCGCGCACCAATATGCCCAGCTTTTCTCGCAGGCGCGCGGCTGTGGCTTCAGCCTTGGCGGCGTCGCGGGCCCAGATGCGTGCCTCCTCGATCGGCCGCACGAGGCGCAGCGCTTCGAGCTGCAGCCCGGCCTGCACGCCGGCGCCGAAGATCGCCGCGACCTTGGAATCTTCGCGCGACAGATGCCTGGCCCCGACCGCGCCGGCGGCCGCCGTGCGGATATCGGTCAGATAGCCATTGTCGAGCAGCAACGCCTCGATCAGGCCGGTCTTCGCCGACAGCAGCACCATCATGCCGTTGACGCTGGGCAGGCCAAGCTTCGGATTGTCGAAAAAGCCGGGGCTGATCTTGATCGCGAAGCCGTCGATGCCGGGCACATAGGCGGTCTTCACATCGACCTCGCCGCGATGCTCGGGAATGTCGAGCCTCAAGATTGGCGGCATCGCCACCGGCAGCGTGGCCAAGGCGCGAAAGGCGTTCTCGACGCAGGCGACCGCTTCCAGATCGAGCGTCACGATCTTGCGCAGCTCAGCTTCAGTGAGGATGGTCATGAGGCTCATGCTGCGCGCTCCGCGATTGCCTCGCCGCAGATGATGCGGCGGTGCAGGCCCATGTCGATGTTGCGGCCGGAGAGGATGAGAACCGTGGAGCCGCTCACTTGGACCCTTCCGGCAAGCAGCGCGCCGATGCTGACGGCGCCCGCGCCCTCGACGATCTCGCGCTCCTCTTCATAGGCATAGCGGATGCCGGCGGCGATGTCGTCCTCGGCAAGGAGGACCACGTCATCGAGCAGGCTGCGGCACATGGCAAAGGTCAGCCGGTTGTCGAGCCCGATGCCGCCGCCGAGCGAATCCGCCAGTGTCGGCAGTTCCTCAACCAGCACGGGCCGGCCGGCGTCGAGGCTGGCTTTCATCGCAGCACCGCGCGCCATCGAGATGCCGATGACATTGGTGCGCGGGCTCACGCCTTTGACGGCCGCCGCCACGCCAGCCGCCAGCCCGCCGCCGGACAACGGCACCAGCACGCTTGCCGCATCCGGAACCTGCTCCATGATTTCCAGCCCGAGCGTGCCTTGTCCGGCGATGATGTCGGGATGGTCGAAGGGCGGCAGCATGACAAGCCCTTCCTCCGCCATCAGCCTGTCGACTTCCTCCTGCGCGTCGTCCTGGCTGTTGCCGATGATGCGGATATCCGCGCCGAGGCGACGGATCGCGTCGAGCTTGTTTTCCGGCACCAGCCGCGACATGCAGATCACCGCGCGCATGCCTTCGAGCTTTGCCGCGTGAGCCAGCGCCCGGCCGTGATTGCCGGTCGAGGCGGCAATGACGCCGCGCGATTTCTCGTCCGCGCTCAGTGCTGCAATCGCGTTGGAGGCGCCGCGCAGCTTGAAGGCACCGGTGGTCTGGTGATGCTCCAGCTTGAGGTGAACCGGATGGCCCGCGCGGTCCGACAGGCTTTGCGACATCACGCAAGGCGTCCGGTCGACTTTGCCGGCAATGCGTTCGCGCGCGGCGCGAATATGCTGAAGCTCGACAGTCATTTCGGTCATGGGCATTTCGTTCACTGCGCCAGCGGCTTCGTCCACAGCCGGCCGAATTCGGGTCGCGCCGCGTCGTCGCCGCAGAGCCGCAGGCAGTTCCAGGCGCTGGCCTGGTTGCTGGTGACGACCGGACGCCCGATTGCCTCCTCCATGCCTGGAACCGCCAGCGCGGCGCGCAGCGCGGTGCACGAGACGAACAGCGCATCGGCCTGCGGATGCATGACTTTGCGCGCCAGTTCGACCAGAGACGCCGGCGTGATGCGCGCCATTTCGCGGTCGTCCTCGAAACCGAGGCAGGAGAAGCTCTGGATGTCGAAGCCATGCGCCGCGAAATAGGTGGCCATCGGCCGGCTGGTCTCGACGGTATAGGGCGTGAGGATGCTGATGCGCTTCACCCCGAAGGCGTTCAGGCCGCGCACGCCGGCCATCGGCGGCGTGACCACGGGCACGCCGGGCTTGGCTGCATGGATCGCCTGCTCGATCTCGGCGTCGCCGATCACCACGGAAGCGGACGTGCAGGAGTAGCACACGGCATCGAGCATTTCGTCCGGCAGGATCAGCGCCGCGCCCGCCGACAGCGACGGCTGCATCTTGCGCAAGTTCTCCGGCGTCGTCGGATTGGCGTAGGGGATGCGCGCGACATAGACGCCGATCCGCTCGCTCGCCACCATGCGGCGGAAGTCCACTTCGCTGGTATGGTCGGTCGCAAGCGCAATCAGTCCGACGCGCTTTTCCAGCGGACGCGCGTCCAGCGTGGGGCGCGCCGTTTCGAGGCGGATATCGGGCAATGCTTTCATGACTTTCATCTTTCGATCCTGCCGTAGCGGTGCTCCAGCCAGCGCAGCAGCACCACGGAGCAGAGGCTGATGACGAGGAAGAAGGCGCCGACCAGCGTCATCGGCTCGATGTAGCGGTAGTAGGTGTTTGCGACGCTCTTGGCCTGGTTCATCAGCTCCAGCACGGTGATCGCCGAAAGCAGCGGCGTCTCCTTGAACATGGCGATGAAATAATTGGCCAAGGCCGGGATCATCGGCGGGATCGCCTGCGGCAGGATGATATGCGTCCAGGTGTGGCGGCCGTTGAGATTGCAGGCCTTCGCCGCTTCCCATTGGCCGCGCGGCACATTGTCGATCCCGGCTCGATAGACCTCGGCCGTATACGTGCCGTAGTGCAGGCCAAGCCCGATGACGCCGGCCACCAGCGGCGGCAGCAGGATGCCGATATCGGGCAGCACGTAGAAGATGAAATAGAGCTGCACGAGCAGCGGCGTGCCGCGGATGAACTCGGCGAACCAGCCGACGCTGCGCGCCACGATCCGGTTCTCCGACCGCCGCGCCAGCGCGATCGCGAGCCCCACGATTGCCGCCAGGATGGACCCCAGAATAGTCGCCAGGATGGTGATCTTCACGCCCTGGATCAGGGTCGGCATGATCTCCCGGACGAAGTTCCAATCCCATTCCATCAGACGCGCACTCCATCGAGGCCGCGCGACATGCGGCGCTCCAGCGTGCGAACGCCCCAGGAGATGATCAATGCCAGCGCGAAATAGATGATCAGCACGGAGGCGAAGGGCATCAGCGTGCTACCGGTCTGCGAGCGCACCACCTGCGCCTGGAAGGTCAGGTCGGCGAGCGAGATCAGCGACACGACCGACGTCGCCTTGAGCAGCTCGATCGCGTTGTTGCCGAAGGTCGGCAGCATGACCAGCAGCGCCTGCGGCAGGATTACATGACGCATGCCTTGCCAACGGCCGAGGTTGAGCGCCGTGCAGGCCTCATATTGCTCGCGGCCGACCGACAGGATGGCGCCGCGCACGACCTCCGCCGCATAGGCGCCGACATTCAAGCCCAGCGCCAGCACACCGGCCTGCAGTGGCGTCAGCGACAGGCCGGCGAAGGGCAGCACGAAATAGGCCCAGAACAGCTGCACGAAGATCGAGGTGCCGCGGAAGAATTCGATATAGGCCGTGGCGATCGCGCGCAGGATGAAGAAGCGCGACACGCGTCCCATGCCGGCAAGGAAGGCCATGATCAGCGCAAGCACCGACCCCATCAGCGTCAGCTCGATGGTGACAAGCGCTCCCTGCAATATCAGGCCGAGATAGCCGGACCACTGGGTCATGAAACTAGAAGTTTCCCAACATTGATGTGCTTGGCCATCTGCCCCGCTCAGAGAGGCAGAGACGCCGGTTTACCCTCCCTAGCTGCAGCGCAGCTGCTGCGAAGGACGGGTAGGCAGATGAGGGGCAGCGCGAACCTTGAAATTCTGGCGCCGCCCTTTATCCGGCCCTTGCCAACCTTCTCCCAGCGAACAGGGAGAAGGAAAAAGTGCTCCTTACTTCGCCGAGCAGAGCTTCTCGCGCGTCGTCGACATCGCGGCCGCGGCCGAGAAGCCGTAGGGCTCGATGATCTTGGCGAACTCGCCGGACTTCTTCATCTTGGCGAGCTCGAGGTCATAGGCGTCGCGCAGCGCCTCGTCGCCCTTCTTGAAGGCCGCCCCGTCGCAATAGACCGGCGCGCCCTGCACCGGCGCGATCACTTCGAGGTTCGGATCGTTGGCCTTCTTGACCAGGTCGTTGATCGACAGCACCGGCAGCGAATAGGCGTCGATACGGCCGTCCTGCACCATCTTCAGCCCGCTCTGGCCGTCCGGCACGACGATGACGCGGTCGCGCGGCACGCCGGCATTCAGCGCCAGCTTCTCCTCGGTGCCGCCGCCCGGCGCGCCGACGGTCGCCGATGTGTCCTTGGCGATGTCCGCATAGCTCTTGAAGCCCTTCGGATTGCCCTTCTTCACCAGGAGCGCCTCGGCATCGCACAGCACCGGCTCGGAATAGGCGACCGCCGCGCAGCGTTCCGGCTTCATGAACAGGCCGGCGGTGACCACGTCGAAGCGTCCGGCCTGCAGGCCGGGGATCATGGCGCCATATTCGGAGATCGAGGCGACGATGTCGTTGACGCCGAGGCGCTTGAAGATCTCGCGCGCCACGTCGGGCGCTGCGCCTGACACCTTGCCGTCCGCCGCAACCGCCGTATAGGGCGGCTCGTTGGCGATGGCGACGCGGGCGAAGCCCTGCTGCTTGAGCTGCTCGAGCTTTGCATCGTCCGCCGACCGCGCGCCGGAGGCCAGCAGCATCGTGGTGATCGCAAGGCCGGCGACGCCAGCCAGAATGCCAAGTTTCTTCATCGTTCCCAACTCCTTGTTCTCTTCTTGGTTGCTTGGTTCGGGACGGCCTTGGGCCGCCCTGGGACGACTGCGTCGCCCGCGGACGACTACGTCGCCCGTTTGCATAGCGGTCAGACGCGATGTCCGGCCGCGATGATCTTCTTCAGGAAGCTCTGCGTTCTTTCCTGTTTGGGGTGGCGGAAAATCTCATCGGGCTTGCCTTCCTCAACGATCCGTCCGCGGTCGAAGAACAGCACGCGATCGGCAAAGTCGTGGGCGAAGCCCATCTCATGGGTGACGAGGAGCATCGTCATGTCGGTCTCGGCGGCGAGCTTGCGCATGACGTTGAGCACCTCCTCGACGAGCTCAGGGTCGAGCGCCGAGGTGACCTCGTCGAACAGCATGATCTTGGGCGACAGCGCCAGCGCCCGGGCGATCGCCACGCGCTGCTTCTGGCCGCCGGACAACTGCGCCGGCATCGCTTTCGCCTTGTCTGCGAGGCCGACCATATCGAGCAGTTCCATCGCCCGCTTCTCGGCGGCGGCGCGCGCGACGCCCTTGGTCAGCATCGGCGCCAGCGTCACATTGTCCATGACGCATTTGTGCGGGAAGAGATTGAAGAGCTGGAAGACCATGCCGATCTTCTGGCGCATCCTGGCCAGGTGCCGCTCGTCGGCCGGCAGCAGCTGGCCGTTGCGCTCCATGTGGTAGAGCTGCTCGCCATCGACCTGGATATGGCCGCCGTCGATCCTCTCCAGCGTCATCAGGATGCGCAGGATCGTCGTCTTGCCGGAACCGGACGGACCGATCAGCGCCAGCTTCTCGCCCGGCATGACCTGCATCGACAGTCCGTCCAGCACCTTGAAGGCGCCGAAGCTTTTCGAAATCGCATCGACTTTGATGATGGGCGCGGGCAATCCATTTCCCCGTTCTGGAGAAGCCTATGGCCTTAACGATGCGAAACGTGCCAAATCATGTCAATTGGGAAAATAATATCATGACAATATTTCCGGCGCGGCACAATTTCAGGGCAATCTGAGCTCCATTTGTGCATCAGATGGCGAGCAGGAGATGCTCCGGATCGCCGAGCAGCAGCTTGGCGACAACGCTCAAGCCCGCGCGCAGTTCCCCCTCCGTGGTCGACCCGACCGAGATACGGATCGCGGGATGCCAAGGCGTGTTCGCGATGCGGAACGAAGTGCCCGGCGCGATCGCCACCCCGCGCAGGCGCGCCTGCGCGACAAAGCTCTCCTCGGCACGGTCGCCCGGCAGTTCGAGCCATAGATGCAGCCCGTCGCGATGGCAGCGATAGTCGACGCCCGTGAGCACTTCCGCGGCGATCTCCTGCCGGCGTCTCAGCGCGCCGCGCTGCCATTTGACCAGCTCAAAAGCCGTGCCGTCATTCACCCAGCGCGTCGCGATCTCCGCCACCATCGGCGTCGCCATCCAGTTCGAGACGAGATGGCGGTTGGCGACGGCTGCGACATAGCGGTCCGGTACCGCGAGATAGCCGATGCGCAGGCCCGGCACAACGATCTTGGTGAAGGAGGTGACGTAGAGTGTCCGCTCCGGAGCGAAGGCGGCGACGGCCGGCGGCCGGCCCTCGACCAGGGGCCCGAGCACGTCATTTTCGATGATGGCGATGTCGTGCTTGCGCGCGACCGCCGCGATCTGCTCGCGCCTTGTGGCGTCCATCAAGGTCGCTGTCGGGTTGATCACCGACGGCTGGACGAAGACGGCGCGGATGTCCGAGAGGCGGCAGGCATCATCGAGCGCTTCGGGAATCAGCCCGTTGCCGTCGATCGGCAGGCCTTCCAGGTTGAAGCCGAGATAGCGGGCAAGCGGGATCAGCGTGTGGTGGCCGATCGCTTCGGTAGCGACCGTGGAGCCGGGCGGCGCCACGCTCATCAGCGCCACTGTCATGCCGGCGGTGGCGCCGTTGGTCAGGCTGATATTCTGCGGCGACGCCTCCAGGCCGCAAAGCTTCAGCCATTCGACGGCGACCGCGCGGTGGCGCGGGAAAACCATGTTCGGCCGGAACGACAGCGCCGAGCTCGACGGCAGGTTCTCGGAAAGCCAGCCCAGCGCCTGCTTCAGTTTTTCCAGATGCATCGGCTCGCAGACCGGCTTCAGGATCGAGAGGTCGATGACCTCGCCCAGCCGTTCCGGGATATAGGGCGGTTCCGGCTCGCGGCGCTGCGTCTGCACGAAGCTGCCGCGGCCGACCTCGCCCGAAATCAGCCCGCGCCGGATCAGTTCCTCATAGGCGCGGCTGACGGTCTGCACCGACAGCTTCAGATCGTCCGCCAGCCGGCGGTGCGTCGGCAGCCGCGTGCCATTGGCCAGCCGACCGTCATGGATGGCGCGGGCGAACTGGTCGGCCAGCGAAAGATAGGCCGGGCGGCGGATGAGAGCAGGATCTGGCTGCCATAATGTCATGACTTATTAGAGATCGAAATCAGTCCAATTGACAATCGAAATAATGCATCGTCATGGTGTCCGCAACGAAAGGCGGATCCCGCATGGCGGCAGTGAAACTCGACCCGATCGACCTCAGGATTCTCGACGCCATCCAGCGCGACGGGCGGATCACCAAGCTGGCCTTGGCCGAGAAGGTCGGCCTGTCGCCGACGCCGTGCTGGATGCGGCTGCGCAAGCTGGAGAAGGCCGGCATCGTCTCCGGCTATCACGCCGCGATCGCCATGCGCGCCGTCGCGCCGGTGGCGACGGTGCTGATGGAGGTCACCCTGGCCAATCACCGCCAGGCGGACTTCGACCGTTTCGAGCGTGTGGTGCGCGGCGTTCCGGAGATCGTCGCCTGCTGGTCGGTGGGCGGCGGCGTCGATTACGTGCTGAAGGTCATGGCGCGCGATATCGACGCCTATCAGCGGCTGGTCGACAGCCTGCTTGAGCGCGAGATCGGCATCGACCGCTACTTCACCTATATCGTCACCAAGACGGTCAAGGACGAGACCGTGCTGCCGGTGGCCGATCTGCTGCCGGGGCAAGGGTGAGGCTCAGCGAAGCTCCTCATCAGCCCGCTACGCGGCCACCTTCTCCCCGAGGGGAGAAGAGATTAGGCGCCGGCGCTCGCTCTCTCCTCTCCCCTCGGGGAGAGGTCGGATTGCCCCGAATTGCCCTTCGCAATTCGGTTGGCAATCCGGGTGAGGGGAAACCTGCCTCAGCCCGCATGTAGACAGATCGTCTGCGGTAAGCGACCAACAGAGACAATCTCTCTACATCGGACCGTCGAAACAGCCTCTCTGTCTCGATCGTACGACTAGTCTCTCCACATCGCCTCGGCACCGGGAGACCTGACTGATGTCCGCGCATTTCGCTCGCCCCCACCGCCACGACGCACTCGACCGCCTCGCCGATCGCCGGCTGCTTCGCGATCTCGGCTATGTCGGTGGCCACTGGACCGCCGGCCAGGGAGCGGCGAGCTTCGAGGTCACCGACCCCGCCACCGGCTCAACCGTCGCCTTTGTCGCTGCGCTCGATGGCAGGCAGACGACTGAAGCGATCGACGCAGCCTCCCGCGCCCTGCCGGCCTGGCGCTCGGCGCTGCCGCAGGAGCGCTCGAAAATCTTGCGAAAATGGTTCGACCTGATCATCGCCGCCAAGGACGATCTGGCGCTGCTGATGACGCTCGAACAGGGCAAGCCGCTGAAGGAATCGCTGGGCGAGATCGACTACGCCGCCTCCTTCGTCGAGTGGTATGCCGAGGAAGCGAAACGCCTCAACGCCGAAAGCGTCACCAGCCATCTGCCGAATACCGAGATGTCGGTGCGCCGTGAGCCGATCGGCGTGGTCGGCGTCGTGACACCGTGGAATTTTCCGTCGGCCATGCTCACCCGCAAGGCGGCCGCGGCCCTCGCCGCCGGCTGCACGGTGGTGGCGCACCCGTCTTCGGAAACCCCGCTGTCGGCGCTGGCGCTGGCGGAACTCGGTGAGCGCGCCGGACTGCCGGCCGGCGTCTTCAACGTCGTCACCGGCGATGCGCGAACCATCGTCGGCGCGATGTGCGCCGATGCGCGGGTCCGCGCCATGAGCTTCACCGGCTCGACCGAAGTCGGCCGGCTGATCGCCGCGCAGAGCGCGCCGACCATGAAGCGGCTGGTGATGGAGCTCGGCGGCCACGCGCCGCTGATCGTCTTCGACGACGCCGATATCGACAAGGCCGTCACGATCGCGCTCGATGCCAAATTCGCCACCTCCGGCCAGGACTGTCTCGCCGCCAATCGCATTTACGTGCAGCGGCCGATCTACGACCGCTTCTGCGCCGCTTTCGCGCGCGGCATCGAGCAGCTCCGTACCGGCAACGGTCTATCCGCGGACGCCGATATCGGGCCCCTGATGCATGAGCGCGCGGTCAAGAAGGTCGAGGAGCAAGTCGCCGACGCAATCGCTCAAGGCGCGCGCTGCCTCGTGGGCGGCAAGCGCCACGCAGCCGGGCCGCTGTTCTGCCAGCCGACGCTGCTCGTCGATGTGCCGGACCAAGCTCTGATCATGCGCGAAGAGACCTTCGGCCCTGTCGCCGCAGTCACGCCCTTCGACGATGAGGCGGAAGTCGTCGCCCGCGCCAACGCCACGGAATACGGCCTCGTCGCCTATCTCGTCACCGAGAATGGCGCCCGGCAGGCGCGTCTGGGCCGCGCGCTGGACTACGGCATGGTCGCGATCAACCGCGTCAAGATCACCGGCGCGCCGATCCCCTTCGGCGGCGTCAAGCAGTCCGGCATCGGCCGCGAAGGCTCGCGCCACGGGCTCGAAGCCTTTACCGATCTGAAATATCTCTGTCTCGACGTGGCCTGAGCGCCGCCCGGACCGCCTTCAAGGAGTCAAAAATGCTCGAACAATCCAATGAACTCTCCGCCTGGGATCGCGACCACTTCTTCCATCCCTCGACGCATATGGGCACGCACGCGCGCGGTGAATCGCCAGCCAGGATCATGGCCGGCGGCGAAGGCGTCACCGTCTGGGACAACGCCGGCAAGAAGAGCATCGATGCGTTTGCCGGCCTCTATTGCGTCAATGTCGGCTATGGCCGCCAGAAGATCGCCGACGCGATTGCCGAGCAGGCTAAGAACCTCGCCTATTACCACGCCTATGTCGGCCACGGCACCGAGGCCTCGATCACGCTCGCCAAGATGATCATCGACCGCGCGCCGAAGGGCATGAGCCGGGTCTATTTCGGCCTCTCCGGCTCCGACGCCAACGAGACCAACATCAAGCTGATCTGGTATTACAACAACGTCCTCGGCCGTCCCGAAAAGAAGAAGATCATCTCACGCTGGCGCGGCTATCACGGCTCGGGCGTCATGACCGGTTCTCTGACCGGGCTCGAGCTCTTCCACAACGCCTTCGACCTGCCGCGCGCGCCGATCCTGCACACCGAGGCGCCCTATTACTTCCGCCGCGCCGACCGCTCGATGAGCGAGGAGCAGTTCTCGCAATATTGCGCCGACAAGCTCGAAGAGATGATCCTCGCCGAAGGCCCGGATACGGTCGCCGCCTTCATCGGCGAGCCGATCCTCGGCACCGGCGGTATCGTGCCGCCGCCGGCAGGCTATTGGGCAAAGATCCAGGCCGTGCTGAACAAATACGACGTCCTGCTCGTCGCCGACGAGGTGGTGACCGGCTTCGGCCGTCTCGGCACGATGTTCGGCTCTGATCATTACGGCATCAAGCCGGACCTGATCACCATCGCCAAGGGCCTGACCTCGGCCTATGCGCCGCTCTCCGGCGTCATCGTCTCCGACAAGGTCTGGCAGGTGCTGGTCAAGGGCTCCGACAAGCTCGGCTCTCTCGGTCATGGCTGGACCTATTCGGCGCACCCGATCTGCGTTGCCGCCGGCGTTGCCAATCTCGAACTGATCGACGAGATGGACCTGGTGAGGAACGCCGGCGAAACCGGCGCGTATTTCCGCGCCGAGCTTGCCAAGGCCGTCGGCGGCCACCGGAATGTCGGCGAGGTGCGCGGCGACGGCATGCTGGCCGCGGTCGAGTTCGTGAAGGATCGCGACGACCGCGTCTTCTTCGATCCGGCGCTGAAGGTCGGACCGCAGATCGCTACCGCGCTTGCCGCGAGCGGCGTCATCGGCCGCGCCATGCCGCAGGGCGACATCCTCGGCTTCGCGCCGCCGCTCTGCCTGACTCGCGAGGAGGCGGACATCATCGTCGCCAAGACCGCCGACGCCGTGAACAGAGTGCTTGCCAGCATCTGACAAGGACATCCGAGAAGCGATATGAACGCCATGACCAGAACCGTTCCCGTCACCATGGCCGCCGTGCTGCTCACCGGCCATGGTGACCTGGAGAAGCTCGTCTACCGCACCGACGTGAAGGTGCCGGCACCTGCCGCCGGCGAGGTGCTCATCAAGGTCAGCGCCTGCGGCATGAACAACACTGATGTCTGGGTGCGCCAGGGCGCCTATGGCACCGAGGAGGATGCGGCTGCCGTCTCGACCTGGCGCCGCCAGGGCAACACGCTGACCTTCCCGCGCATCCAGGGCGCTGACACGGTTGGTACCATCGCCGCCGTTGGCGACGGCGTGCCGGCGAACCGCATCGGCGAACGCGTCATGGTCGACTTCTCCATCTACAACCGTGACGACGATTCGCTGGCCGACATCGACTATATGGGCCATGGCCGCGACGGCGGTTATGCCGAGTACCAGGCGCTGCCGGCCGAGAACGCGCATGTCGTCGACACCGACTTGAGCGATGTCGAGCTCGCCACCTTCTGCTGCGCCTATCTCACCGGCGAGCAGATGCTGGAACGTGCCGCGCTGAAGGCCGGCGAACGGGTGCTGGTCACCGGCGCCTCCGGCGGCGTCGGTTCCGGCATCGTGCAACTGGCGCGGGCGCGTGGCGCCATCCCCTATGCCGTCGTCGGCAAGGGCAAGGAACAGGCCGTGCTCGACATCGGCGCCGAGAAGGTGATCACGCGCGGCGTGGCCGACCTGCCGGCCGCCGTCAGCGAGTCCACCGGCGGCAAACCCATAGACGTGGTCGCCGACCTGGTCGGGGGCGCCATCTTCAACGACCTCTTACGCATCCTGCGGCCCGAAGGCCGCTACACCACGGCGGGCGCCATTGCCGGGCCGGTCGTGCAGCTCGATCTGCGCACCATGTATCTGAAGCAGCTCCAGCTCCACGGCTCGAGCCAGGGCACTCGGGCCGACTTCCGCCGCATCGTCCGCTACATCGAGGAAGGAAGGATCAAGCCGCTGGTCGGCGGCGTCTACAAATTGTCGGACTTTCACCGCGCCCAGACCGACTTCATGGGCAAGGACTTCGTCGGCAAGCTGGTGGTGGTGCCGGACGCGATGTGGAGCGGCGCCTGACCCCGGAAAGAGCGCCCGGCGCGGTCAGCCATCGCCATGGTCACCGAAGCGGCGGTTGTCCCCCAGGATTTCAGGCGCTCGAGCATAGGCTCCGTCAGCGGGATGGACTTTCGTTCCGCAAGGTTGAAGAAGACCGTTTTGGCAGCCAGCTTGGCCGCGAGCTCGCCGCCATGGTCCCGCCGAACTCGTGCAGCTCCAATGTCGGCTTGCTGCCGACCCAGACCATCGCTTCCGTGTGGCACGACCCCTGGGCGCTCGCGTCCGGAATGGAGAAGAGCGCCCGATCGACCTGGCGCGCATACGGCAGATTGTGCAGTTCGCCAGTCGGCGCCGACACCACCTTGATCTCGATGTCCGCATAAAGGCTCCCGAAGCCGCTTCATCGTGGATTTTGAGGATCCGCTTGGCATAGGCAAGGAAGCGCTTGCCCAGGTCATTGCGGCGCCCGGGCCTCTGAGTTATTTTAGCGGTTCATTGGATGCGCAGCCTGCCTTACTGTCGCAGGCACGTTTCCTTGCCGTTTTGGCGGATTGTGAAGTCTTTAACAGACCACGATGTCGTAAGCTGCGTTCTGTGGCCGACAGGGTGATAGCAGTTAGGGATTTTGCCATGCTGCGATGCTGCGCGCTGATTGCAGCCTTGATCCTCGTGGGCCTCACGACAGTGCAGGCCTGCGCCGATCGAAGGGTTGCCCTTGTCATCGGCAATTCCGAATACCGCGAGATCCCGGCGCTCAAGAATCCCGACAAGGATGCCGAGGACGTGTCGAACACCTTCCGGCTGGCCGGCTTCGATGTCTTCGTCGCCAAGGACCTGACCAAGCTCCAGTTCGAGAAGGAGTTCCGCAATTATCTCGCGGCGGCCGACGGCGCCGATCTGGCGGTCGTCTACTATTCGGGCCACGGTTTTCAGATCGGCGGCGAGAATTTCCTGATCCCGGTCGACGCGTCGCTCAAGGCTGCGGCCGATATCGAGGTCCAGGCGGTCAAGCTCGATGACGTCCTGCAGCAATTGCGCGCCAAATCGAAGATCCAGGTGATCATCCTCGACGCCTGTCGCAACAACCCGTTTCCGCGCAAGGATTACTGGCTGCGCGACCAGTTGATCGCGGCCGGCGGCACCGGCCTTGCGCAGGTGAAAAGCTCGCTGAACACGCTGATTGCCTTTGCCACCGAGCCAGGGGCGGTCGCCTATGACGGCTCCGGCGATCTCAGCCCGTTTTCATCTGCCTTCTCCCGCCGCGCGCTGGCGCCGAATCAGGAGATACGCTCGGTGATGGCGGCCGTGCGCCGCGACGTGGTCGAAGCCACCAAGGGCGCGCAGGTTCCGTGGGAGAATTCCTCGCTGATCGACGACGTCGTGCTGATGCGCCGTGCCAGCCGGCCGGCTTTGCCGCCGGTGCTGGAAAAGACCGTGCCGTCGGGCGTCGGACCTGTCGCGCTCGACCTGCCGGTGCCGGTCGACGTCGATGGCGGCGCGGTCACCATCAGCATCGAAAGACCGCCGGCGCTGGGGCGTCTGATCCTGGACGGCAAACCGGTCGCAACAGGCGAGCCGATAGAGGGCAAGGATTTGCCGCGGCTCGCGATGGACGTGCCGAAGGGCGCCGACGCCGAGGATCAGGTCGATATGCTGGCCTATGCCACGCATGACGAATGGGGCGGCGGATCGCAAGGCATATTGGTGTTCCGGGTCAAGAACGGCGAGGGTGTCGAGGGCAAGCAGCTCGTGGCTTCGCTCGAGTCCGAGCAGAAGCAGGAAGTGGCGGAGCGCGGCATCCACATCGCCGGCGCCGCCGAGGCGATCGAGAACCGCGACGTCAAGATTCCCGTCGGTGTCGGCCCCGTGCCGCTGAAGCTGGATGTTCCGACCAAGGATCCAGGCGTCAGCCTGAAGCTCGCGAGCTATCCGGCAACCGGGACGCTGTCCCTGCCGGATCGGACCTTGTCGCCTCAATCGAGCCTGATGGCCGATGAAGTCGATCAGTTGCGCTACGAACCGCAGATCGGCGCCGCAAAACCGTTGATCGTCGGCTTCGAAATCACGGCTGACAACGGGTCGTCGAAGCCGGCGACGATGAAGCTCTCGCCGAGTGTCGATCCATGCGACATGCAGGCAGGCGAACCCTTGGATCTGCAGGGCGTCGTCCCAGGCCTGTTGCCGAACGAGATCGGCGCCGGCGCGGTGGAGGCCTGCCGGGCGGCGGTGAAGACCTATCCCGATGTCGCCCGCTTCCACTACGAACTCGGGCGGGCGCTGCTCGCCGCGGGCAAGGTCGACGAGGCGAAGAAGGCGATCCAGAAGGCTGCCGACAAAGGACACGTCCGCGCGGTGTTTGAGCTCGGGTACCTCAACGCGACCGGGACGGGCATGCCAGCCAACCGCAAGCAGGCCAACGCTTTCTACGCGGCGGCGTCCGACAAGGGCGACCCCTATGGCATGACCTCATGGGGCCGCGCCTTGTTCAACGGCTATGGCGTCGACCGCGATACCGGCAAGGGGCTTGACCTGCTGCTCAAGGCGGCGGCGATGGGCCATACCTATGCGATGAACGATCTCGCCGCGATCTTCACCGAGGGCCGCAATGGCGTGCCTGCCGATCCGGCGCGCGCCGTGGCCTTCCTCAAGGCCGGCGTCGAGCGGCAGGACATGTATTCGATGAACCTGCTCGGCCGCAATTATCTTACCGGCACGGGAGTCGAGAAGGACCCCAAGACGGCGCTCTCGCTGTTCCAGAAGTCGATGGATCTCGGCCAGCCTTATGCCCCCGGCAGCCTTGCACGCATGTACAGGGACGGAGTCGGCGTGCAGCAGGATTTGGCTGAAGCGCAAAGGCTGTTCGAGCTAGCGACCGACCGCGGTGATCAGTCGGCCGCGTATGATCGCGCGGCGCTGGAGATGCAAAGAGGCGACAAGGCGGACCAGGCGGTGGCCGTGCGCTACCTTGCCTTCGCGGCCGCGCTCGACCTTCGCAATGAAATTCCGGACGCAAGGACCACGCTGACGAAATTCGGGGCAAAGGCGAAGACAGCGGCTCTGAAAGAGATGCGTGGCGAACTCAAATCGAAGATTTCGGCCGACGGCTCGTTGGACGATCAACTGGTCAAGACGGCCAGGGCGGTCTGGGAACAAGCCAATCCGCGCCGGGACTTGTTCTGATCACAAGGAGGCAATGTGGTGGGCTGGGCATCGAAACACGCAATCGTCGCAACATCTCTATCCGGTGCTCTCGCGCTCGCAGGGTGCACGACCGTGACGCCGACGGTCGAGCCGGCCCCGGCGGCGCAGCACAGAACGAAGGTCGTTCGCACGACGACCGCGCCAAAAGTCGTCAAGCACAAGAAGGTCACCGCCAAGAAACTGATCAAGCCCGTTCAGACCGAAACCGCGCCCGTCATTGCACCGTTGGGCGGAGGAGGTGGTAGCGGGGGCAGCGGCGGAGGCGGAGGGGGCGGCTGGGGATGAGCATTCGATAGCCCCGGCCGGGTCACTTGTCGAGCCCGCCGTAACCGCTCGCCAAGCCGGGCAATTGCTCTATGCCTCGCGCCACATGCCGGTATCGAGATCGGGCTGGCGGGGCGTTCCATGTTCTTCGGATCGCAGACCGCGAGCGCCGCGCCCAACTGGACGCTCGATCCGTCCGCCTCGGTGCTCACCTACCAGTCCGGTCAAGAAGAACACGATAGATCAGGAACATCACCGGCAAGCTGTGATCCTCTTCGATCGTTCCGTCAAGTCCGGCGATCGACGGCCAGAGCATAGCCCAATTCAAGGTCGCGCTGGCCATATGGACGAAAGGCGGCTGCAAATGATTGTCGGGCGATTGCCCTAGATCAGGATCCCCGAAAAGTGGGACCGGTTTTCGGAAAAGATCATGCTCCTCTAATACGCGTCGATCGATTGGCGTTGCGCCTCCATCTCCACCATCTGGATGCCCATTTCGACGAAGGCGGAAAGCACGCCAAAGCGGTCCGCTGTCGAGACGCGCGCCAGCCCCGCCAGGATCCCGGCGTTGACGGCGTGGGCGGCCGGAAATCCGGTCGACAGCATGTCGAAGGTCGGGTCGCGCCACGCCGCCGACAGCGCGATCCATGCAGCCGGCGTCGCCGGCGACGGATCGACGGCGCTGCTGAGCGCCGCTCGATGACGTGGATTGCCGGGCTCGCCCACCCAGTCATTGACGAGCGCCAGCAATTCGAGATCCCTTTCGGCAAGGAGCTCGGCAAGATTGCTCAGGCATTCATGCCCCCACCAGACCGCGGCGCGCTCGGGCAGGAGATAGGCACAGAACGTGACGGCTTCCTCCGGCACGCGCCCGGCAAGCAAAGCGCGGCAGAATTCCAGCGGAGGTTGGGCGGCGGCCGGCGATTTCATGTCCCGGGCGATCGCGGGACAGGCAAGAAACAGATCCCTCGCCGTTCTGTATCCGAGTTCATTGGCCATGGCCGCCACACCCCGAGCACCGGCAGAACAACACTCAAGCCCGCGGCTGAGCGCCGGTCAAGCCTCCACCTCTATCAGGCGCAAGCCGCCGGCAACGTGCGCTTGTTCACAGACAATCGTTTCGGGATTTGATATAGTCCGCGCCAGCGAAAACCCGTTCAAACAGGCCCGTTCTAACAGGAGTGACGGTCATGCGGTGGGGCAGCTCAGCCTTGGCATTGGCGGCCGTGCTTTTTTCAACGCACGTTAACGCCGATCCGCTTCAGAAATCGGAAGACATCGTGAAGTTCTTCGCCGGCCAGGGTAGTCTTGGCGCGTCGCGCGGCATCTGCGTCGGCACCGAGGAAGAGTGCAAGAGCAAGACCGCGAAGAACGAGGCGCCGCCCCAGAAGGCCGGCCTCGACATGATGATCAATTTCGCCCTGGATTCGGCCCAGCTCGACCAGACCGCGCGCGCCGAGCTGGACGAGTTCGCCAAGGCGCTGAAGGACAACCGGCTGAGCACGTTCAACTTCGTCGTCGAAGGTCACACCGATGCGACCGGCACCGATCGCTACAATCAGGACCTGTCGCAGCGAAGGGCGCAGTCGGTGGCCGCCTTCCTCGAAGCCAACGGCATTGAACCGGCGCGGCTCGAAGCGATCGGCCTCGGCAAGTCGCACCCGCGCGTCGCCAACCCCTACGATCCGGTCAACCGCCGGGTGGAAATGCGGATCAGGACGGAATAGGCCGCCGGCGCCGACCGGTTCATAGCGAAACGTTGATGGAAGCCCTGCCGATGGGCCGGGCTTGCATTCTCGATCGGTTCCTTGCGCGCCGCCACCGCAATATCAACGCGGCCTTCATCGAACACATGGGCGCTGAGACCGTGGACGCTGCCCGTCTCCGGTGGGGCCGGTTAGCTGATTGGCAAGGCGTGTCGCCGGCAAGGATGCCGCGTTCACCCGCTTGTCTGGGACTGTCGGTGGCTCTTCATTCTCGGCCCCTCAACCTTCGATACCGACCGAAGTCGGATGTTGCTGCGCAATGGTCTATCGGCTGAAACAAACCGTCGGCTATTTCATTTGGCATGTCAGACTGGCGAGCATCGTCCCTTCATCGTCAGTTGCGATTGCAAGAAGAAACACCCGCCGCGACCTGCGAAGCGGCGGGTGTTTCCTTGTCAGGAAATGCCCGCATGCAGCTTGGCGAAATCATTGCAAACCTGTTCGCCGCCCTGTTGCTGGCATGTGTTCTCGGGGTCGTTTTCTTTTTTGCCGCCCAGCCGATTTGGCCAGATCACCATAAGGGAAAGATGGTGATCCTCATGCCCGCCGACGCGATCACAACGGGATCGATCAAGGCGATTACACATCCGCATTTGCCCAACGTGGTCGACGGAAATCTTGTACGGCCGAGGCCTCCACGGCATTAGAGAAATTCCAGGAAAAGTGTGCGCGGTTCTCCGTCCGGACTTGCGTCAAAACAAGGAAATAGGGCGTTTCGCGTTTCCATGAAACGGTGAAACGCACTGGACCGCGAAGCGATTTACCACTCGTTTACGATATTAGCGCAGCCTGATGTTCGGTCATGCTGGTACAGCGTCCATGCCCAATGAGCCCTGGCGCCGATCCCCCTCAGCGCTGGGGCTTTTTACGCATGATCCATTCGACCAGGTTGGGGTCGACGTAATCGTCCCCGGTTACGATGCGAACCAGCTTCGTTGCGCGCGGCCGCCATTGTTCTTCAGGAACCTTATCCTCGTCGACCCAGCGCTTGAACGCTTCGCGCATGACGTCGAATTCGAAGTATGAACCGTTGTCGTTGGATTGCTTTTTGACCATGGCCGGCAACGCCGAATCCCCCGAAATGTTCCAGCCCGCCGCGTCGAAAAACACTATTGCTTGGTGAACCGAAAGGCCCCGGTTAGCCAGGTGCCTGCGTATCCTGGATAGAACCTATCAGCGCCGTTATCGCCTGCTTGTATTTTTCGAATTCCGGCGACGTCTGCCGGACTTCGGCGGTCGTCGTCGGCTGGCCCTGATCGGTCGCCATGCGCGGCAGTTTCTGCCCCATTTTCCGCTCGGCCCAATCGATCACATAGCTCGCGGTCTTGCCGGTGAGGAACGGGTTGGCCTGGATGACGGCCGACCCGAGTAAGGCGTTCAGTTGCGTCGAGCCGGGCGCCGCCAGCACCTGGGCCGCGCCTTCCATGCCGAGGAAATGGCAAAGATAGAGCCGGCCGGCGGTGATCTGGTGGCCGCGGGCGCGGAGATAGGCTTCGCCTTCTCGCGCCAGGTTGCGCACCATTTCGCGCGACAGTGTCGCGTCGTAGCGGAGCGCCAAAAGGTCGGCGGTCGAAAGCGATCGGGCAAGGTCGGGCCGATAGGTGTTCATCATCCGGATCCAGGTCTTCGAGATGAACTGGCCGGCGCCGGTTGCCGAGGAAAGCGGATTCTTGGCGCGGGCGCTGCCGCCGCTTTCGACATGCACGATCCGGTCAGTCAGCGTCTCGACCGCGGCATCGCCGGTGCCGCCGGAACTGACGGAGACCGCGGTGGCGACCGTGGTGACCGTCCCCAGCGGGTCGATCGCCTCGCCGTTCTGGTAGAGCTCGAAATGCAAATGAGGTCCGGTCGAAAGCCCGGTGGTGCCGATATAGCCGATGACGTCGCCGGCCTTGACCTTGGTGCCGACGCCGCTGGCGATGGCGAATTTCTGCATATGCGCATAACGCGTCTCGCGGCCGTTGGCATGCGTGATCTTCACCAGATTGCCGTAGCTGCCGCCATCGCCCTGGAAGGAGATCTCGCCGTCGAAGGCGGCCATCACCGGCGTGCCGACGGGCGCCGCCCAGTCGACGCCCTTATGGATCCGGACCGTGCCGAGGATCGGATGCTTGCGCGGCCCGAAGGTCGAGGTCATCACCCCGGCGACCGGCGTGACCATGCCGTTGGTGACGGTCAGCGAACGAACCTGATCGTCGCCGGTCACACAGGCATACTGGCCGTCGCTCTGCTGGAAGACGAAACAGTCGAGGCTCTTCTCCGCGCCCTGGACGCCGACATAGAGCACCCGCCCGGAAATCTCGCTTTGGCCGCGCGGCGCCTGCGAGTAGATCAGCACCAGGCGCTGGTCCTCGCTGGCGAAGGCGTCGAGGTCCTGTCCGCGCGACAGATACATGATCGCCTCGCCGATGACGCTGGTCGGCACCTTGTTGCGCGCGGCCGTGGAATAGATCGCGTCGAGCAGGCGGTATTGCCGCTTCGGCCCGCCCTGGTCGGACGTGCCGGAATAGTTGAACAGATCCTCGCGGAGCCAGGGATCGACGCCCGACACGAAGGCGCCGGCCGCATTGCGCGTCAGCGTGCCGACATAGACATTCTTGGCGTAGATCGACACCTGCATCAGCGACATGGTCGTCGTCTCGCGGTTCGGCCGAAACCCGCGCATGGCCACCACGAAGCCGGACTCCAGCACGTCGCGATTGAAAAGCGCCTTCAGCGCCTCGCCAGCGAGCTTCGCGTCATCGGCTGAGAAGTGCGCGTCGAGCGCCACGCTGTCCAGGCTGCGGTCGTTGAGGACCTTCACGAAAGTGTCCTCGGTCGCCTCGAAGCGCCGATATTCGCTGGTGACGGTCGCAACGGTCGTGTTGTTCTCGATCGCGGTTTTCTTGAAGGCCGGGAGCGCCGCTTCCCCCTGATCGACGGTCTCGCCCCAGCCGGCCTCGGGGTCGTCGGCGTCGGCCTTGGGCGCTGAACCGTCGTCGCTCTCGTCCGGCGCCGCCTGGAGGTCGTTCTCCAGGTCGCCTTGCGGATCGCCCTGTTGCCCATCCGGCGCCGCGGCCGGCGCGGATGGGGCCGGTTGCGCAACGTCGGGCGCCGTTGCCGAAGGCTTGGCAATGGCCTGCCGCTGCGCCTGGAAGAAGGCGAAATCCTCCTGCGTCGACGGGATGGTCGTCATGAACTTTTCGCTGGCGCTCAGCATCACGTCGGACAGAATTTCGATCTGCGGCGAAGCGCCCGAACTGTCGAGCTCGGCCGGGCGCGCGACTGTTTTGCCTTTCGTCGCGGTCTCCGCATCGGGCGCGAGCGTGATCCACATCGGATCGCCTGCGAGATCGATGATCGCCGGCACATAGACCGAGGCGTCGGGCGGCAAGTCTTCCATGCCTTCGACCGGATGCAGCTCCTCGTCTTCGTCGCCGAACGACCAATAGTCCTTGGTCAGGTAGAAGCCGGTGGCCGTGGCAATGACGGCGAGTGTGGCAAGGCCGGCAAGCGCCCGGCGCCAGAGCCTGCGCCGGCGCTCGGCCACGCGCGCCAGCTTCTTCTGTTTGAAGCTCGTGTCGATCGAGTGCGTCACGGGCTGCTTCCGGTCAGGAAGTAGGTCCAGCGCACCTGCTCGAGCGTATCGACCTCGACGAAGCGCGCCGCGATATGGCCGCGCTGCCAGCACTCCTCGATGCCGCGGATCGAGAAGCGCCGCCGGTCGATGCACATCTCGGTCGATCCATTGAGGATTGCGTGGCCGAAAACGTCCGTCGCGTAGAGGTAGATATAGCGGTTGGTCAGCTCCTCGCGGATGACGTTGACGCACTGGTTGGCGCCGATGGTCCACCAGCCGTCCGTCTGGTCGGCATTGTCGACTTTCTGTCCGACCGCGAGATTGACGACGTCGAGCGTCTGATTGCAGACAGTGAATTCGGCATGCGCATTGCCGGGAGAAAGCATCGAGAGCAACGCCGCGCCAAGCAGCGCCGCAAGCGTCACGCGACCCGGCAAAAGCAAGCGGAGCCGGCTACGCTGCCTGCGTGGCGAGGACTGGCTCAAGATACGCGGGTGGCGAAGGTCCATCGGCGTTCATGCTATCCGCCAAGCCGGAAATAGGTGGCCGTGGCGGAGAACTGCGAGCCGTCGGCCTCGATCTCCTCGAGGATCCTTGGCAACAGCTCCGAGGCCGGTGTCGGCCTGGAGAACATGGCGGCCTGGATGTCCTTGGGCCCGGTGATCACCAGCATGATCTGCGGCACAGCCTTGCCGGCTACCTTGTCCGGGGCCGCAAGGGCGATCGGGATGTTGAAGGTCACCTTGTCGGTTTGCGGTACCATGCGGTCATCGAGGTTGAAGGCGACCCCCTTGTGATCGATCAGCATGATGTTGGAGATCAGCCCGCCGCCCGTATAGAGCGCGCCGCTGACCGGCGAGCCGTCCGGGACAGATGTCCGATCCAGCACAAGCTGTGGCTTCGCAGCCGAGCTCCGGTCGAGGTAGCGAAGGAAGGTAGGCACGCCGCACTGGGGGAGCGTGATGAGGCGCACGCTGATGTCCGGCTCGACATGGAACTTCGTCTGGAAATCGCTGAGCAATTGTTCGAAGGGCTGCACCGCCGTTCCGTATCCCTCGATCGCGGGGGTGGCGCCGGGTCCCGACGTCACATTCGCGTAGAAACAGCTGCCGCCGCTGAAATCGCGTACCCAGGAGCGCTGGTCGTTCCACTTGGCCGTGTCTTCCTCCAATGACGGGAGCGCCGGCTTCGGCACATTGATGGCAACATCGGTGTTGTTGGTCTGCTTGGTCGCCGGCGGCTGCGGTTGCTGCGCTGGCTGGGTTGGCGCGGTCGGGGTTTCCGGCTGGCTGGCTGTCGGGGTCTGCGCATTCGGCTCGGCCGGTGGAGGGGTTGGCTGCGCCGATGCCTGGCTTTGTGAAGCCGGGGGCGGGGAAGCCGCCGGCTTGGGCAACTTGGAAAGCTTGTCCACGAGGTCTTTCACGCTGGGCTTGGCCGCCGGCGGATTAGCTTCCTGCGTTGGCTGGTTTTTTGCGGTCTGGGTCGGTTCTGGCGCCTTGGCCGCCGGCTCGCTTGCAGCCTGCGCCGGCTTCTGGCTTTCCGCTGCCTCCGGCTGGGGAGCCGGCGCAGGCGTCGGCGACTGTTGCGCCGGGAGTTGCACGGGTTTGGTCTCGATTTGTGGGAGATGCGCCTGGCTCTTGGCCTCGCTCTCCGGCTGGGTGGCTGGCGGCGTCGGCTGCTCGGCCGGTGTCTTGGCCTCCGCATCCGGTTGGGCGGATGGCCTTGCCGTCCCTATCGTGGCGGCGCTGTCAGGTTTCGGCGCCTGCGGCTGAGGCGCGGCCGGTGGCTTCGGCGACACCGGTTGCTGTGCTTCGGCCACTGGTTTGGCGTCGGCGGCCGGCTTCGGCGTCAGTGGCTTGGATTTTTCCGTCACAGGCGGCGGCGCCAGGACGCCGCTGAAATAAAGGCCAGCAGCCGCCAGGACGGCAAGCGCAGCGACGCCGCCGGCGAAGGCGGGCATCCGGGAGGCCTTTTGGGGCGCAGCCGGCGCGGGCGAACTGGGCGGAGCAGCAGCCGGCGCGGGGCGTGGCTCCGACAGATATGCTGGGCGCACATGCTCAACGAAGCGCGGCTTGCCTTGAGGCAAAGGCGGCTGCGGTTTGGTGTCCGGCAATGCCGTCCAGCCGGCGCGCGGCAGGCCGGAGCGCTCGCGTGCGCCAAACGGCACCGGCGGCGGCAATGTCGGCTCGAGATCCTCGCCGCGCGTCGCCCTGGCGATCTCGGCCATGCTGGCCGGCCGGTCGCGCGGATCCGGTTGCAGCATGGCTTCGATGAGCTCGCGGAAATCGGGATCGATATCCGACAGGTCCGGCACGCTCCGGCGCTTTTCGATGACCTCATATTGCGAGCCGCTCATGTCGAGCGGCTTTCCGCGCAGCGCCGCGGCCAGCACCAGCCCGAGGCTGTAGATATCGGATTGCTCGCTTACCTCGCCGCCATAGAGGCCGAGCTGTTCCGGCGAGACATAATTGTATTTGCCGGCGAATTTGCCGCCGATCAGCGTTTCGCCGCCGACCGTCGCCGAGCGCGCGATGCCGAAATCGATGATCTTGGCGCGCTCGACCCGCCCGCCGGGCAGGATGATGTTGTCCGGCGAGAGGTCGCGGTGGACGGCGCCCGCCTGATGCACGGCGCTCAAGCCCGAAGCGAGGCGATGGCAAAGCCGCCGCACATCCTCGCCCGGCGTCGGCCCGCGCCGCATGATGTCGAACAGCGATTGGCCGTCCACGAACTCCATCGCGAGATAGGGGCGGCCGATCCCCGGATCGATCGTAAACACGTGGTAGCGCACCACCGCTTCGTGCGAGAGATGGTTGAGGATCGATGCTTCCTTGCGGAACAGCGAGAGGATCGTCTGGTCACGGGCGAATTCGGGCAGCACGATCTTGATCGCCACATGATCGCCTGTCTGGATGTTGTGGCCGCGATAGACCTCGCCCATGCCGCCGGAGGCGATCCTCTCGTCGAGCTCATAAATGCCGCTGAGCTGCGTGCCGACCCCGGCATGTGTGACATTCGCCGCGATCCGCGTCTTGTCGTTGTCGCTCATCTGGCCACGGCCTCCGCTCCGGACCGATCCGAATGGTGCGCGCCGCTCTGCCCGCTGCCGATCTTCACGAGTACGATGGTCACATTGTCGGTACCGCCGCGCGCGAGCACCGTATCCAAGAGGTTCTGGCATGCCGTGCGCGGCGTGGCGGACCTGACCGCTGCCTCGATCTCGGCGTCGCTGACATGCGCGGTCAGTCCGTCGGTGCCGAGGACGAAGACGTCGCCTGCCATCAGCTCGCCCTGCTGGAAATCGATCTCGAGCTCGTCGCTGACGCCGACCGCATGCGTGATCACATTGCGGCGCGGCCAGTTGCGCGCCTCCTCAGCACTGATCATGCCGCGGTCGAGCAATTCCTGCACCTCGGTGTGATCCTTCGAAACCTGGAAGATCGAGCCGTTGCGCACGAGATAGATGCGGCTGTCGCCGGCCCACAGGCAGGCGAAGCGCCCATCCATGGCAAGCAAGGCGGCGAAAGTGGAGCCGATGGTGATGCCGCGCGAGCGCGATATATCGCGGATCTCGGCGTTGGCACGGCTGAGCCGGTCCTCGAAGCGGGCGCGAAGGTCCGGTGCCGAGCTCGCGATGCCGATCGTCGCCAGGTGGTCGACGATGCTGGCCGAGGCGACTTCGCCGGCTTCGTGCCCGCCCATGCCGTCGGCCACGACCCAGAGCCCGGTCTGCGGTTCGATGAGGTAGTTGTCCTCGTTGTGATCGCGCACGCAGCCCTGGTGGCTCACGCCGAAGCTGTCGATGGGGAAAGCGACAGTGCTCAATTTGCCACCAAACGCTCAGCCGGCGTCCTCTGTGACCAGCCATGGGCCGCGTGCCCACGCCACTCTGCCATAAGCGTGTACATTAGAGTACCGAAATGAAGGCTGGAGCCGACCATCTCAGAACGCCTTCGGACAGCTGAAGCCGGACAAGGCGGGCAGCAGCAAGGGATTGGCCCCCGAGCCGGCCTGGATCGTGTAGGCGACATCGCGTCCGCCGATTACGAAACGCGCCTCGGTGCTGGCGCCGTCGCCGGTGATGGTCGCCTTGTCGAAAAGCCGCTTCAACGCCCACGGCCCTTCGAATTTGAGCGCGGACTCGCGTCCAGGCATTTCCGGCAGGAGGCTGAGGCTCGCCGATCCGGAAGCGGCGCCGCTCGGCCATGTCACGATGCTCGGCGCGTTGCCGGCCTGCGCGCTCTGGACCGTCTGGCCGTCGACGTCGAGCACGGCGCTATCGACTTCGCTGTTCACCGAAGTGGGGGTGATGGTGATCGAGACCGAGGGCACCGAGCCGCCGGAAGGGAAGAAGGCGCTTCGGATTTCCGCCGCCGCCTGGAACGCCTTCAAGGTCGACTTGGCCAGGTCGCGGCTGGAGCGCGCGTCCTGTTTCCAGGTCCATTCCTGGCCGGTCATGTCGATCAGCGGCGCAAGGTTCTGCGCAAAGAAACGGTCCATCAGGCCGCCCGGCGCGAACAGCTTGGTGAAATCCGCCATCGAGATCTCGTCCGTGCCGTCGCGGGTGAAGGGATAGCGGCCGTTGACCGCCTCCTCGCAGGCGCGCGTCACCGTCTGGTCGAGGCTCTGGTTGAGGTTGGCGACGGAGGTTTCGGCGACATTGCCTTCGAGCTCGTCCGCCGCCGCGTTGACCATGCGCGCCAGCGGCTTGGGCAGGCGCGAGACATTGGCGCGCAAGGTCGAGATCTGCAGCTGCAGATTGGTGTTGACGCGTTCGCTCTGCGTGGGGACATCGGCCGCGAGCTTCAGGCTCTGGAAGATGTCGTGGAAGTTCTGCGTCAGCGCATCGAGCGGCCGGCGCCCGGGATTGCCGCTGACCAATGCCTGGAACGAGCGGAACTGCGCCTCGACGCTCGCGCCGGCATTCTGCGCAACGGCCGAGCTTGCGCCGGCGCGGCTCTGCGACTTGCCGCCGGCGATCTGCAGGCCGATGCGGGCGAGGCCCTTGGCCATGCTGGCGGGATCCTGCTGCGCCGTGCCGGTATCGCCTTCGGCGGAGCCGTCCTTGGTCAACGCGGTTTCATCGGCGATTGCGGTGAAGAGCTTGTCGAGAGGCGAGTCCGGAGCGGCGAGGGCGGAGAGTGCCAGATATTGCGGCTTGTCCTTCAGCATCGCCTTGAGCTTCAGTTGGTCGAGCACCCCGTTCCAGGCGCCGGCGAATTCCTTGCCATAGCGATCGATGAGCTCCGGGCCGAGCCTGGGCAGGTCCTGGTCGATGCCGCCCTGTTCGCCGCCGCCGCCGAGCACCCATTGGTCGTCGACGAGCATCTGCGCGATGCGCGAGAGCTGCGGCAGGAGGAAGCGGTTGAAACCGGCGCGCGTGTAAAGGCCGGGGACCTGAAGATCGGCGAACTCGCTGCCATCCGTGCGCTCGAACAGCAGCTGCGCTTCCGGACCGGCTTTCGTGGCGATGGAGAAATTCTGCAGCTTTGCCGCGTAGACCGCCGACTTGATCTGTGCCGAGGCGCGGTCCGCGAGGCTCATGCGTCCGAGCGAGCGCTGCGCGGCCTCGACCAGCGGCTGGTTGAGCTCGAACGTCGGATCGTAGGCGTCGTCGAGCGAAAGCATGGCGCGCAGATGCTTTTCGAGCTGCGCGCGGCCTTCGCGGTTGTTCTCGCCTGGGTACCGGTTCTCCTCCCAGTCCTGCTTCATCCATGAGACGATCAGCTCGTCGTCGACCTTCGGCGCCTTGCCACCCAGCATCAGGTAGATCTTGAGCGGCTCGTAGAGCGCGACCGGATCGGCCATCCTGGCCTGGATCGTCCGTTCGGCCTGCACCAGCAGCCGCGAGCGGAAGGTTCGTTCCAGCGCCTGCCGGTACGCGGCCTTGGAGGCTGACAGCAGCCTTTCCCGCTGGCTGAGCCCGAACGTCTCCTCGATCGGCTTTCCCTGGTCGCCGTTTTCGAAGCCGGCCGGCAGGTTGCGCAACTGGTCGAGCGGACCGATGACATTTTCGAGGTCGACGTCGGTCACCGTCGTGCTCTTGAGCAGGCTATCGGCGCTGTCGCGATAATGCGCCATGGCCTGCCTTGTAGAGGCGATCAGCTGCTTGTTGGCGAAGAAGCTGAGGCCAAGCACGCCGAGCGCCGCCACGGCTGCCAGCGCGATCGCGGCCAGGCTGCCGAACCTTGCGAGCCGGACGCGGCGTTCGGCCGCCCGGTCGAAGGACACCCAGCCCGATTCCGGGAAGATCACTTTGGTCAGCAGGTCGTGCAGGAAGAAGCTTTTGCCGGAGCCGGAGAGATGCGCTTGCGAAGCACTGCCGAAACTGCGGCCGATCGCGCCCAGCACCTGGTCGAAGGGCGTGCCTTCCTGGGTGCCCGACGAGAAATAGAGCCCGCGCAGGCTGACATTGACCTGGCTGCGCGATGTGTCGAACAGGCTGCCGACGAACTGCATTATGCGGTCCTTCAGCGCGCCGAACTGGGCAGGAAAACCGAACAGCGCGATCCGCGCCACCGGGTCTGGTTCTTCCTGCAGGCGGTCGGCGATTTCTTCGGCGAGCCGCTTCGCCAGCCCGTCGAATTCCGCCGGCGCTTCGCCGGCCATGTTTTTGGTGCGGTCGGCGGTCTGGAATGTCGCGCCCCATACCTTGCGTCTTCGCGCCTCGTCGAAATCGCCGAAATAATCCATGAAACCGGAGACGAGATCGGCCTTGGTGAAGAGCAGATAGACCGGGAACTGGATCTTCAGCGTCTCGTGCAATTCGCGCAGGCGGCTTCTGATCTCGGTGACATGCGCGTCGAGCTGCCGGTCGTCGAAGCCGATCAGGTCGGCGAGGCTGATGGCGAGGATGACGCCATTGATCGGCTGCCGGGTGCGGTGTTTCTTGAGCAGTCCCAGGAAGGCGAGCCAGCTCGCCTTGTCGCGCTCGCGGTCCGACTCGTGCGTGGTGTAGCGGCCGGCCGTATCGATCAGCACCGCCTGGTCGGTGAACCACCAGTCGCAGGACCGCGTGCCGCCGACGCCGGCCACCGGCTGCGCGTTGCCGGAGCCGGCAAGCGGGAACTTCAGCCCGGAATTGACCAGCGCGGTCGTCTTGCCGGCGCCTGGCGGGCCGATGATGATGTACCAGGGAATGTCATAGAGGAAATTGCGCTTGCCGCTCGTCCGCTTCAGCGTCGCGATGGCTTCGCTCATGCGCGCTTCCAGTACCTGGGAATCGTCGTTGCGGTCGTCGCCGCGCACTATGGCCGTTTCGAGCGCCTTTTGGGCTTTGCGCCGCCACCAGAAGCGGAGCCCGTAAAACGTCGCGAGCACCGCAACGGTGGCGCCGATGATCGTGGCCCTGAGCCACACGGGCCCAAGCGGGTGCGTATCGGCAAAGCGGATCAACGGCCCGGCATACCAGAGCGCCGCCGAGAAACCGGCGAGCGCAACCAAGCTGAAGATCCTCAGCAACCAGCGCATCAGCCGCCGTTCTCCGCGCTGGTCTGCAAGGTCTCCTGTTTCGGGATCATCACGTCGACGCGGCGGTTCTTGGCGCGGCCGTCCGCCGTGCCATTGTCGGCGACCGGCTCGTCCTCGCCCTTGCCGTCGGCACTGAGGCGCGTCGGGTCCTTCAATTGCATGGCCATCATCGCCTGGACGGCCTTGGCGCGAGCGACGGAAAGATCGAAATTCGATTTGAACGTGCTCGACTTCTTCGGCTTCACATTGTCGGTGTGGCCGACGATCCGGATCGGCCCGGGTTCAGCGTTGAGCGCCGTGGCGATGTCGGCGGCGACCGGCTGGAACTGCGGTTTCACTTCCGCCTGGCCGGATGCAAACAAGAGCTGGTTGTTGATCTCGACGACGATGAATTCGCCCTTCTCGCCGACGCTCAGTCCGCCGCCGGCGATCGCCTTGGCAAGCGTGGCGCGGATGCGGTCGATCTGGGCGGTATCTGGGACCGCGGGCGGTGGCGGGCTGGCTTGCGCCGGCTCAGTGGGCGCCGCCACGCTGGCGCGTTCGATGGTGACGGGCGTCGAGGGATTGAGCGCCAGCAATTCGCCGGCGGTCGCGTCGCCTTCGTCGGTGATCAGCACCCGCAATCCGAAGAAGGCCGCTGTCACCAGCGTCGCCGCGGCGGCCGCGACCGCCCAGAGCGGCAGCCGCGCCCTTGGCTTCGGCAACGCCGCCGCCATGCCTTGCCAGCGCGGCGAGACGTCGTCGCCGGCGCGCGGCTTGAAATAACGCAGTGTGTCGTAGACGTCGCGCCGGACGTATTCGAGCGTGTTTCGCTCTTTGGCCAGCCCGCGATACTGCCCCTCGAAACCCAGTGACAGGCAGGCATGCATCAGCTCAAGCAGGTCGTAATGCGCTTCCGGCCTGGCAAGGATATTGTTGAGCGCCTCGTAGAAGCCGGCGCCGGTCGGTTGAGTGTGGAAGACCTGCGCCACCAGGCTATGCTGAAGCCAAGTATCCTTGCTCGGCCATGGCAGATTGCCGACAAGATCGTCGGCGGTTTCGCAAAGGGCGAACTTGGCGATCCGCGCGTCTTCCTCGGCTACGCCGGCTTTGGCGATCGCGCGGTCGAAGGTCTCGATCGCGTCGGCGATACGCTCCGCCAGGGTCGCTGCTTGCCGTTCGACCGGCATCAGCCGCAATTGGCCGAAGAGCATCAACAGCGGGGCCGCGGCGGCAAGGATCGGATTGGCCGCGGCGTATCTCACGCCGCCGGCGGCGTCGAGCAGGGCATCCTGCTGCACCCCCGGCGCCGCATTCGCGACCGCTCCCGGGGTCGGCTCCTGGAAAAGCACGGTTCCGGACGACCAGCCGGTTGGCATCTGCCGGCCACCGCCGGGGTCGAACACTGTCGCTTCGCGGGAAGGCGATGGAGCAGGCCGTGCGCCTTCGGGACCGGACCTCTCGGGAACCGCAAGCGGCTTCTGCTTCGGCCGCGCTGCGCGGATGACGGTCTTGTCCGCAGGCTTGGAGGGATCGCCCTTCGAACTCATTGGCGACGATCCATCGTCGCGGCGCGACAAACATGCCTTCGCCATGGAAAACGCGTTTCAGGCTGAGCCTCGGCGGCGGGCCGCGTGGAAAGGCTCATCTCGCTGAAACATGACATTGCTGCACACGCCCCAAGCCGCGCCGCTTTGCCCGCCGGGCAAGCGTCCTTGTGCATTCTAGTCGCCCGGATACCCAATTGAAACGGGGCCGCCGATTGAAATCGGAAAGCAAGATGCTCGAAGGGGCGGCTTCTTCTGTGAGACCCGTCACATATGGCGGGCGCAGTCGGTGCCTCTGAGTCTATTTCTGCTTGTCGGCTTTGGCGTAGGCTTCGGCGAAATAGGCGAGGAAGACATCCAGCATGCCGTTCTCGTGCTCGTCCTCCATCCTCCGCCATGTCGCGACGAGCGCGTCCCAGGCCTGGCTCTTCCTGGACGAGAAGGAAGCCGGTGGGATTTTTTTGGCGATCGCCTCCGGCGACAGGTCGTCGAGCAGCCGCGACAGCGCCGCCTGCATGGCGGCATAGGTCGCGATCTCGTGCGCCTTCAGGTCTCGGAACGCATCCTCGAGGCTGCGCCTGGCATCGAGATAGCCCGCCCTGCGCTTGGCGAACATGATCTCCAATATGTCGTCGGTGCCCGGCACGAATTTCAGCGGGTTGTTGTCCTCGGCGCCGATCATCGTGCGATGCGCGCTCTTGGCGAGCACCTTAGCCGCCGCGCGCGCCTTGAGCAGCAGGGACAGCTGCTCGACCGTGGTCCTCAGCACCGCGCCGATCTCGGCCGCGACGTCGTGCGGGTCGCGCGCCTGCAGGAGGTCCGGCGCGATGCCGGCCGCCCTGGCGATTTCCCGCAGGATCGCGTCCGCTTCCGCGGGCCGATTGGGTAGGGCTGCTGGACCCGGCTGTTGCAAAGCCGAGGATGTCGAGACGGGCGCCGTCCCGGTCGGGCGCTGTTCCGCCGGACTGAAGAACCGCTCATGGCCGGGGTCCAGCGGGCGGCCGGTCGAGGGCGGCAGCTCGCGCTGCGTCGACCCGGTCCTGGTCTGCGCACGTCCGGCCGCGGCCCGTTCGTCTTCGATTGAAACGCCGACGACATAGCGGCCGATCAGCAGCCGGTCGCCCTGGGCCAGCCGGTGCGGCCCGCTCATGCGCTGGCTCGAACCGTTGACGAAGGTGCCGTTGCGCGAAAGGTCGTAGAGCCAGAACGAACCCGCCTGGTAGCGGACCTCGCAGTGCCGGCCCGAGATGAACTTGTCCGGATCGGACAACGTCCAGTCGCAATTCTCGCGGCCGATCTCGAAGCTGCGGTCGCGGGCGGCATAGCTGGCGGCGGTGCCGGCCGGCAGCCTGTCGACATTGCTGATCTGGAGCGAGATGAACATCCGCAAGCGTCGCCGAACTTGGTCAACAAATGCTTATCTTTTCCGCAATTCCGGGCAGAAACGCCAACGTACCATCCAGGAATTGCTTTGGCATTCTAGCAGCGTGCGAGCGCGGCGGGAGAGGAGGGTTTCACACCGGCGCATAGGCCTGTTTAGCCACAGCTGTTATTTGGCCGCCGCCAAACATGTGCTAGGCTGAAAGCGGTCCGGTGCGGTGGGCGTGAAAAGTTCCCGAACGTGATGCGGTTAACATAGCGGGGGCTTCAATCCATCATACTGGCGGCCGCGTCCAGGAGGGGCACGACCATGCCGAACGAACGCGCCACGGTTGTGCAGACGCCGGCTGGCGCCGACCTGACCTTCACCCATCTCATCGGCCGGGATGAGATCAGCCGCTGCTTTGCCTATACGGTCGGCTTCGTCTCGAAGAACTGCGACATCGACCCGCTGAAGATGCTGGGCGGCGCCGTTTCGGTCGAGGGCGAATCCGATCCGAAGCGCTGGTTCAGCGGCCTCGTGTCGGACTTCAAGCTGACCCGCATCGAGGACCGGCTGGCCTTCTACGAGGCCACCGTCAGGCCATGGCTATGGTTCCTCGGAAACACCACCGATTGCCGCATCTTCCAGAACATGACGGCGGTGGAGATCGTCGAGAAGATCTTCTCGAAATATGGCATCGCCAAATTCGAGAAGCGGCTGCAGGGGTCTTATCCCTCGCGCGAATATTGCGTCCAATACGACGAGAGCAATCTCGATTTCGTGCAGCGGCTGCTCGAGCACGAGGGCATCTTCTATTTCTTCGAGCATGACGAGGGCAAGCACACGCTCATCCTTTGCGACGCGATGAGCAAGCTGAAGCCGGCGCCCGGCTACGAGAAGGTGCTTTACAACTTCGAGGGCCAGGCCTCGCGGCGCGACGTGGAATACATCACCGAATGGATTCCGGGCAGCGCGGTTCGGCCGGGCGCCTATGCCCATACCGACTATGATTTCGAAAAGCCTGGCGCCGATCTGATGGCGAAATCCGCCCAGCCTTTCGCCCATAAGGAGGCCTCGGGCGAGAACTATCGCCAGCCAGGCGCCCATCTCGATGTCGGGCGCGGCGACAAGATCGCTGCGATCCGCCGCGAGGAGCTTCAGGCCGTGCACCAGCACAGCACGGCGGTCGGCACGGTGCGCGGCCTTTTTTCCGGCTGCAAGTTCACGCTGGAGAGCTTTCCGCGCGACGACCAGAACCAGGACTATCTTGTGGTCAGCGCCGAATACAGGCTGTTCGATCCGGGCTACCGGACCCAAAACGAGGCCCATAGCGAGAATTTCAAGGTGGTGCTCGGCGTGGCGCCGACCAAACTGCCTTATCGCCCGCCGCGCATCACGCCGCGGCCGATCATGCGCGGCCCGCAGACCGCGACCGTTGTCGGCCCGTCGGGCGAGGAGATTTTCACCGACAAGTATGCCCGGGTGAAGGTGCAGTTCCACTGGGACCGCCTCGGCAAGAAGGACCAGAACTCGTCCTGCTTCGTGCGCGTCTCGCAGACCTGGGCCGGCAGCAACTGGGGTTTCATCCAGATCCCGCGCATCGGCCAGGAGGTCATCGTCGACTTCATCGAAGGCGATCCGGATCTGCCGATCATCACCGGCCGCGTCTACAACGCCGCCCAGATGCCGCCCTATGGGCTGCCGGGCAACGCCACGCAATCCGGCTGGAAGTCGAATTCCTCCAAAGGCGGCGGCGGTTACAACGAGCTGATGTTCGAGGACAAGGCCGGCTCCGAGCTCGTCAACTTCCAGGCGCAGAAGGACCATCACCTGCTGATCAAGCACGACCGCAACAAGACGGTCCAGCACGACCAGTCCGACCGCATCGACCACGACGCCAAGCACTCCGTCGGCCACAACCTCGACGAGGACGTCGGCAACAACAAGACGGTCAAGATCGGCGTCGACCAAACGACGAATATCGGATCGAACGATACGGAAACGGTGGGCGCGAACCGCTCGTTGACGGTGATGGCAAACGAGACGATCCATGTGGTCGCCAACTCGACCGAGAATATCGATGCGAACCACTCGCAGACCGTGGGGCTCAATCAGACAGTCACGGTGGGTGTCGCGCGCGTCGACACGGTGGGGGCTGCGGAAGCGCGAACGGTTGGCGCCTCGCAGACGAACACGATTGGTGCGTCGCGGAGTGTGACTGTTGGGACGGCGCAAAGCCATAGCATTGGGGCAGATGACAGCTGGACGGTGGGTTCGAACCAATCAGTGGACGTCGGTGCAAATCAGAGCTTCAAGATAGGCGGAGCGCATACCTCCGAGATCGGCAAGGGACGTGATGCGAAGATCGCGGAGGACGATGCGACCGATGTGGGCGGTTCGCGGGCTTTGAAAATAGCCAAGGGCAGCCTCGTGGAGGTCGGCGAGGACGGAGCTATCAAGGTCGGCAAGGCCCTCGTCATTGAAGCCGGCGACGCCATCACCATCACTTGCGGCTCGGCAGCGATCGCGATGAAGAAGGATGGCACGATCTCCATCTCCGGCAAGGACATTTCGGTGAGCGGATCGGGCAAGATCAACATAAAGGCATCGAGCGACATCACCATGAAGGGCTCGGAGATAAAGCAGAACTGAGGGGTTTCGATGACCAAGACAGTCGAGCGCATTGAAGGTGTGGTAATCGGCCTATTCCTGGGTTTCGACGAGGGCGGGCCGCTTGTCGTCTTTCCGGGAAACCCGCGGGAGACAGCCGTTGCGGCGCGCAGCCTCGCAGAACTCACGTCGGATATGATCGGCGCGGAGGTGGCGTTGCTGTTCCAGGACGGAGATCTCGGTCGACCGCTGATTGTCGGGCGCATCATCGATCCTCAGCAACGATCAAATATCCCCCACATCATCCGCGACGGTGAGCAGATGCGGATCACGGCAAATGAGCGCCTCGAGCTTCGTTGCGGCAAAGCGACCATTGTCATGGAGAAGGACGGGCACATCACAATCCGCGGCACCTACGTCACAAGCCATGCAAGCGCCGCCAATCGCATCCGCGGCGGCTCGGTCAATTTGAACTGATGCCGGCACCCGTCCTTCGCGAAATTATCCGCCAGCACGCAGAGATGGCTGCGTTCCTCTGGACAATATACGACCATAACCTCCTCAACCCCGGAAGGAACCCGGACATGGACGAGGAGCGGCTTGCCCGACTCGTCGAGCGCCTGGAAGCACATCTTGACGGGCTACGAGTCGCTGGCGAGGTCGGCATCGAGATCGCAAACGAGCGCTACGCCGAATATCCCGAAGCCGGGGAATTGTTCGTCGTGCGCATGCTCTCGGTCAAAGAAGCATTGCCGGTTGCCGAACTCGATCTTGCCAGGGTGCGCACCTATCTGGCTGCGAAGCCGAAGCCAGACACGCAATCTCATTCGAACCGTCAAGTATAATCTGGGCCGTCCCAGTCCGAGCCATTGTATCTAACAGCGGAGTTCCCGCCCGCCAGCGCAAGGTACGAGCCATTGGATGAAAGCCGATAGACGGGGAAACTATCCTTCAGGTTGGAAACCGTTGCTCCATCGAATATGAACACTCCTTGCCCACCGCCCGCAATGTGGATTTTTTTTCGGTAGAACGCCATTTTGTAGAAGTCTCGGCCTCGCTGGGAGACATCGGTCCAGTTAAGGCCAGAGCCGCGAAACAAAGTCCCTGCGCTGCCCGAGACGAGGACATCGCTCGAGGACAGTACCAACAGTCCAACCAAGATCGCGTTGGTGGGCAGCTGGATTTGGGCCCACTGCCTGCCGTCGTAGTGCCAGAAAAGTGCACCTTCGCCAGATACGTAAAGATCGTTGGACGACGACCCAGCTATGCAAAGAATGGTGTTGCCGAGCGCGGGACTGGCAGCGGACCAGCGGATGCCGTCCCAGCGATAAACAACTCCCTCCGATCCTCCGGCATAGATGCTGTTGTCGTCGAAACCCCAGACCGTATTCAGGTGGCGGGGCGAGACCTGGGCTTCCGCCCATTCGGTCCCTGAGCCCGAATGCACCACGCCATTGTCATCGCACACGTACAAACGACCGGAGTTGGAACGCCATATGTCTGTGAACCAACACGGCTTTTCGTAAAGTCGTTCGGTCTGATTGTCGTCGCTTGCCACATCGGATTCGGAGATGACGAACGAGTAGAAACTTTCACCGTCATAGTATGCGACGGCGGAAGAAATGGTCCCGTCATCGGCCACAACCGTGCCATTTACCGTTACGCTGTAATCAGCCATACCATGTCTCCTTAGCGTCCTCTGCGAACCGTACTCGTGGGACTTGGCTTGAATTTGCCGGTCGCGGGCGCGCGCGCCTGGGTGTCGTCTTTCTTGCTTTCTGGGCCGCTCATCATTGCCTTGAAGTGAATGTCGCAAATCATTCTCAGGCACTCGATGGCCGGGTGCTCCTTACCCCTTGGCCCATCCGGGATGTTCTTGGCCTTTTTCATGGCCTCCATATTGGCTTCCCGAACTTCCTCGTAGCTGGGGTTCGTGCCTTTTGCGCGTTGTGCCTTAGCCCACTCGCCTTGCGCTGCGGTTTTGCGGCCATGCTCGGTGTTCGGATCGGTAGCGTCTTCAAGGCACACGCAGGGGGCATCGTTCATAGTGTAGCCCGGTGTTGTGCTAATGGCCTGCCCTCCACGTGAATTCTGGAAACAGGCGTTTTGTAGGATATGGTCCGATTGTTGGTTGGACGCGCATTCCTTGCTGGCGTCGCCGTAGCGGTGCACCTTCATGCCGAGCTTCGCCAAGATCGACGCACACGACTGCCGGCCGATTTTCAACTTTCCGATCTTCGGCCAAGGCGGCGCGTTGCCGGTCGGCGAGGCGTGATTGTTGGTTGACAGATCGGTCATGCGGCTGACCGGTTCACCGTCAGCCTTGACGTCGCTCGACCAGGCTACGGCATACTCCTTGCCGGTGTTGACCGAGGTGATTACGCCCTTCTTCGCAGCACACCCGGCCTCGGTACCACTGGTCTTGGTATAGTATGACTTATTTTTCTGGGTGATGGTTTTACCGCCGATTTTGACGGTCCCCGTCCCGTTATCGGTATCGGAATCGAGTCCGAACGAAGGGTATGGAATAGGCACGCCCGGTGGCGTTGCCGGATTTTCAGGCGGCGTGAAACAAACGTCTGGAAAGGCAGCAATCACCTTGTTCGCCTGTGCTTTGCAGGCAATCTCCAGACCATTCGCGTAGACAGTCATCAGGCTGCCCTCGCAGCGAGGATTGCCGCCCCGCAGGCACCGGCATCGTTAGATGCCTCAATCAGAACGGGATTTCCCGCGGCGTATCCCTTCCGCGCTGCCATCCAAGCCATGCCGACCATTAGCGGAACCACCGCCGCGCCAATATTGCCGAGGGACTCGCCAGGGGACCAGATGTCTTGAAAATCGTGGCGGCCACGCAGCAATCTGAGGCTGGCCAAGGCGCTCTGCTTGAACCAGTATTGCTCGCCAATGAGGTCAGCTATCCGATAGCCAAGCCGGTTCATCTCGATGCCGGTTTCTTTAAACGCAGTGCTGTAGGCCGAAGTCATTCCGTCCGCACGCAATGGCAGGTCCTCGGAATTGTAGATTGTTGCCGGTTCACGCGCCAAACCAAGTCCGAAGAGGCGCAGGCCGTCACCGCGCGAGCGCGCGCACAAGACGGCGGCGGCGGCCTCACCCGGAATAAATCCGTTTGGATTGTCGGCGGCGAGCAGGCGATTTTCGCCGAGATAGTAAGCGATGGCAGGCGCGGTGAGGTAGCTGTCGACGCCTGCAATCATCACATAGGGCACTTCGCCCGATGCCATTATCCTGCACGCCTGATCGAGTGCGATATGCCCGGAAGGTCGACCATGCGCGACGATACGGGAACGCATATTGGGTTGAATTTCGGTGATCTCCGCAACACTGTGTAGCAAGCGCAGGCCATCATCAACCGGCCGGCCGGGGCGATCTTCCTCGGCAAGACAGAGGATGAGGGCAGTATTGCCGCGCGCCTGTGGCACGGCTTCAAAGGCTTCAGAAATCGCTGCTGCAGCGAGGTGTGCCATACGCTTCTCGCCAATCCAGCTTCGGGGCAACGGCACGGGCGCACCGATCAGAGTATCGGCGCCTGACACGAAACTCGTCTCTTGGAAACCGTCGAGCCGAGCACGCATGGCCGCGCAAGCCGAAGGCGCGTCGAGACCAACGGCGGTCACCATGCCGACCGAGGCGATGTCGAGTCTGGCGCTCATGCGTCCTCGACCTCCTCAGGCGCGGTTCCCTCTGCACGGACATACTCCTTGCCTGCTGCGTGCGCACGCAGCATCGACTCCGTGGGTGGGCCAACCCAGCATTCCGAAAAATCGAGGATGGACCTATGAATGCGTTGCGAAGCGCGCCATACAAGCGAGAAGCGACGGTTCTCCAGATCAAATAGGACAGTGTCTGGATGGATCGTCGCCTCCAGCGACTTGTCGCTGTCCTTGAACAGCGTCAGCGGCAGCGCCGTGTTGGGCAGCCGGAAGCTCACGCGCCCCTCAGGCGTCAGATTGACTAACACCACGTCCTCGCCGCCACGCGGGTGATCGATCTGCTGGTCGGGTGGCGCCATCTGGAAATAGCGCTCATCGAAATCCTCAGGCAGAAAAGGGAAGACATTGTCGATCCAGTTCTGGTCGTAGGTGCCGCCATATTCGATACGGCCCGGCCAGCCGCGGCCCATCGGCCCGAAGCTCATCGGCTTGTAGTCGCCGAAGGGTGAGCGGACTTCCTCATCCACCGCTTGCGTGTTCGGCAGGCGCAAGCCTGGGATGAAGCGCTGGTTCCTGGTGCGCGACCAGCCGGTGCCGACCGGGTTGTGTTTGTAGCTGGCGGGCAACTGGTCCTCGGGGTCGAGCCGGTCGACGCCGCCCCAGGCAAGGTCATAAGAGATTGGCAGTTTCAGGAAGGGCTGCGGCGCCGTCGCGGTGAACACCGGTCCGATGGCGCGCCACTCTCGGTGACCGACGACCTCGAACAGCTTTGACCAGTTGCCGACTTTGATGCCGACCGGCACGCGCTCGGCCGGGCGCCCTCCCGGCGCATAGGCGCAGCCATTGGCTATAACATCGCAGCGCGGCTTGCGGAAAGCGAAATCCGTCTCCCACAGCGTCGCCGAATAGCCCGGCACGCCGGTGTGCGTGTCGGCCATCACCAGCGGCACCTGCTCGGCCGATTTCTGCACCAGTCCGCCCGGCTTCGTCGGAAAATCGAAGGTGCCCTTCACCACCACGACCAGCCACTCGTGGCCGGCCTTGTCCATGCCCATGGTGAACTGGTGCGGATAGCCCATCTGGTTCCAGATCTGCATCAGCTGGTCTCCCAACTCGCGGCGAAGATCTGCTCTAGTGTCGGCTGCGGCGCCTGTGGATCGACGTCGAAAATATCCGTATGCGCCGTCCACATGACAAGATCGTCGATGACATCGCCCTCACCGTCGATAGGCGGAACGGGCAGTGCGGCCAGCGCCGCATCCAGTTCGTCGGGCGTCAGCTCGCCCCGTCGCGTGGCGAAGGCCGCTTCCTCGATGCTGTCGAACCAACCGTCCGCATAGGCCAGCGTGAGAGACGCCTCGGTGAGCCGCACGACGACGCTCAGGGGAAACCGGCGGCCAATCCTGTCGGCGCTTTGCACGACGATGCCCATCGAGGCGCCGAACGAGGCTGGGCCCGCTAGGAAGCGCAACGCGGTCTCCGCCGGCCAGGTTTCAAGGTCGAACAGCGGCACGATGTGCTGCGCCAGCCAGCGGTCCCACATGCGCACGAAATCGCCTGGCAACCGCCGCGTCACGAAATCGCCGGCGGCGGGCATCTTGCCGTAGAAGCCGGGTACATTCATATCTGCGGTGGACATGTGAACTTCTTGAACATTTCGAGCGTGTAGGGGTTCTCGACGCTGGCCGCCTTGAGTTCGAAATCGGCCCACATTCCCTTGGTGCCGAGCCGCAGGCTGTAGACGTCGGTGAGCTTGGTCGCGGCGAAGCGGCCGCCGCGCAGCATTCTCAGCCACGCCCAGCTGCCGGTCTCGTTGAGCATCACTTCGGGCGAGCCGTCGACCGGCTGGAAGGCGAGCGATATCACGCCGGTGCCGTCCTTGCCGGGCCATGTCATCGGCTGCGGCCTCGTCGCGTTGTTGTAGTAGACGAGGTTCTGGCCATCGAGGTTGAGCGTCACCCGCGCCACATTGGGCGACAGGTCCTTAGGCTCCAGGGTGAAATTCATCACCGGCCCGGTACCGCCGGGGAAGAGATCGTCGCGGATGTGGCGCGCTTGCTCGAAGGCCGCCAGCGCCGCCGGGTCGAGGCCGAAATCGGCACGCCATTTCCATGGCTCGCTGGCGGTGTCGACATAGTTGATCAGATGGTCGTTGGTGAAGGCGTCGATCAGTCCGGTCGGCCCGAACAGGCGCTGGAAGTCGCGCACATTGACGTCGACCGCGCTGTCGGGGCTGAACGGATAGCGGTTGTTGAGCGCGGCCTGGCAGAAGGGCAGGATGTCGGCGCGCCAGATGGCGTTTAGCTCGTTGGTGACGGCCTTCTGCGACAGGCCGCTGGTGTCGCCGGCAATGCCGCCCAGCCAGTCGTTGATCGGCGAGGGCAGGATCTGCGCCTGTCTCGCGACCGCACCTGTCAGTTCGGCCAGCCCGCCCTGCTTCTTGATGGCATCCTGCGGATCGGGATTGGCAGTCACCGTCTGCAGCACATTGGACAGCGCCGTCAGCGCCACGACGGCCGCGTCGAGCGCCGGCGGCTGGCCGTCGACCTGGGCGATCGTGCCCTTGAGCGGCTTGAAATGCTCGGCCACCAAACTGCCGGTCATATCGACCTGATCGGCCGAGCCCGCGCGGGGCAGCAGTTTCGCGCCCGTCTTTACCACCTTGCCCAATTTGCCGAGCTTGCTTAGCAGCTTCGAACCGGTCTTGGCGGCGCCGCCGTCCTTGTCGTCGGCCGCCGCGTCGTCGGATCGGGTCAGGTCGGTCTCCTGCACCACCGCCGTCAGCAGGCGCTTCAGCGCGGAGTCGGCGCTGGAAAGGTCCTTGAGGTTCTCGCTGGCGACGTTGAGGTCGGTCAGGGGCGCCAGCCGCATGTCGCGCAGGAAACTGTCCCACTGCGCGATATAGTCGTCGTAGTAGAGCTTCAGGATATCTTCCGACAGCGCGGACACCGAGGTCTCCGAATTCTCCGAACAGCCGCCGGCAAACACGGCGCGGTCGAGCGCCGCCTGTCCCGCCACATCCTCGACCCGATCGAGGATCGCGTCGTGGAAGCCGGCATAGGTGTAGGGGCCTGGCACGCCGACGCGCAGCGTCTTGTCGGAGCGGCGCGCGAACACCTTGGCGCCGTTCGGTCCGGCGAAATTGGCCGGCACCCATTCCTTGACGGCTGCCACTTCGGGGTCAGCCAGAAGCTGCTTGTAGGCGCGCTCCGGCAGCGAGATCGTGCAGACCGTCTTCAGCGCCTCGGCGACCAGCTCCTTGTCAGGCGCGATGTAGCTGTCGTCGACCGCCATGCGGCGGATCGCGGCAAGCTGGTGCTCCTCGGCATCGGCGGTCGGGAAGGGCGCGGCCGGCGCGAATTGCGGCAGGCTGTTCACCCACCAGTTCTGCACGAAATCGGTGTCCATCTGCGACAGGCCGGTCATCATGCGGTAGGTCTTCAGCGCGCCGAGCATGAAATCCGGATCGCGGATCTGCCGCCACATCGTGGCCTCCAGCAACGCGACCATATGCGGCTCGAGCACATTGCGCAGCGCATGGTCGTAGGTGTCGGCCTGCGCGCGCACCAGCTCGGCGGAAGCGGTCGGACCGAGCAGATTGTGGACCGCATCCGGCGGAGCGGTTCTGGCGGCCGCCACAGCGTCCATCGCCGCCAGCGCGCCGTCCATGGTCGGCTGCTCGACCGCGGCCGGCATGGCGGCGACGTCGGTCAGCGGCTGCTGCAATGCCTCGAACTGGCCGGCCTGTTCGGTGATGGCGTTGCGGTTGTCGAGATAGGACCAGGTGAACAGTCCGCCGGCGAGCAACGCCGCGAGCGCGCAGGCGGCCGCCGCCCCGCGCCAGATCCAGGCGCGGCGGCGCTGCGCCAGCGGATCGAATGTGCCGAGGCCGGCCTCCTTGAAGATCACCTCGGTCAGGAGGTTCCTGAGGAAGAAGCTGCGCTTCTCGACGCGCGACGCCGGCATGGCACGGCGCGGCGGCAGCCCGAAGGATGAGGAGAGCGCCGCGGTCAGCCGGTCGATCGGCGCGCCTTCCTGCGTCGCCGAGGTCAGATAAAGGCCGCGCAGCCAGGCGGCTTCTTCGTAGCGGCTCTCGCCGAACATCGCCTCGACCAGCACCTGGATCGGCTCGGAAAGGCTCGCCAGCTGCGCCGGGAAACGGAAGATCTCGGCGCGCTGGCCGAGCTTGTCCTCGTCTTCCAGCCGTGGCACCAGCCGCCGCTCCAGTTCGGCGGCAAGCCGGGCAAGCTCCGTCTGGATCGTGCCGGCATTGACCCGGGCGTCGAGCGGGAAAGTGGTTCCCCACACCTGCTCTCGCGCCGTCGTCGACAAGCCGCCAAAAAAAGCTTCGAAGCCCTTGATCAGGTCGGCCTTAGTCAGCATCAGATAGACGGGCAGGCGGATCTCGAGCCGGTCGTTCAGCTCCGCCAGCCGGCGGCGGATTTTTCTGCCATGCGCCTTGATAGCCTCGTCGCCTTCCGAGAGCACATCGATCGACAGCGCGACGATGACGCCGTTGAGCGCGCGGCGGCCGCGGTGCTTCTTCAAAAGGTCGAGGAACCCAAGCCACTCCGCCGCGTCGACATCGGGCTGGCTCTCCTGCTGGACGTAGCGGCCGGCGGTATCGATCAGAACCGCGTTTTCGGAGAAGAACCAGTCGCAATTGCGCGTGCCGCCGACGCCCTGCAGATCGTCGGTGAGGTCGATCGGGAAATTGAGGCCGGACTGGCGCAATGCCGTGGTCTTGCCGGTGGCCGGCGGACCGACGATCACATACCAGGGCATCTCGCGCAGGAATTTTCTGCCGCCGAGCTTGCGCCGCTTGAGCTCGGCCATCACCTCGCTGAATTTGGCGCCGACCGCCGCGACGCTTTCCTCGCCGGGCGTGAGCTGCTTTTCCTGGACAGGCGCCGCGATCTCGGCAACGAACATGCGGTTGGCACGGATCGCGCGGCGCTGCGCGATGATCAGCCAGATCAGCCACAGGATGATCAGCCCTGCGATGATGGCGATGCGCACATTGTCGGATTCGAACGGGGCGTAAGGGCCGACCTGCACAATCGGGCCGAACACCCAGATCAGCAGCGAGAGCAGCGCTATGCCGATCAGCGTCCAGAGAAAACGCGAGGTGATGACGGCCCAGAGGAAGCGCAGGATGAACATCTCAGAGCCTCTTCTCGACCAGAACCTCGACCCGCCGGTTGAGCGCGCGGCCCTCGCGTGTCGAGTTGTCCGCCACCGGATCGGTTTCGGCGCGGCCCTCGGAAGAGATGCTCTCCTGCGGCACGCCGGCCTGCACCAGAAGCTTGGCTATGGTTTCGGCGCGCGCTTCTGACAGACGCTGATTGCTGGCCAGCGGGTTGGACTTTTGCAGGCGCACATTGTCGGTATGGCCGACAACGGTGATCTTTCCGATCAGCTCCTTGTTGTCCAGGATCACCTTGGCGATCGACTCGATCAGCGGCTCGTAGCCTTCCGTCAGCGTCGGTCGGGAGGATTGGAAGAGCTCGGGACTGGAGGACTGGATGACCAGCTTGGCGAGCGACACGCTCTCGGTGCCGCTGAGCGCTCCTTTGAGGTTGTCCGGCGCCTCGGCCTTGAACTCCGGCAGCAGCGCGAAATCGACCGGCTGCGGCTCAGGCGCGGGCGCGTCCTGCTTGGGCGCGGCGCGGGTGACGTCGCCGCGCGAAGCCGGCGGCAGCGTGCGCACGAGTGCGGAGAGCTCGACCGCCTGGCTGCTCAGGCCCATCGACAAGCCGATATAGGCAGCCGCGGCAACGACGACCGCGGCAAGCGCCATCACCCAGATCGGCACGATGAAGCGCTGCGGCTCGTCGGAGGCGATCACGCCTTTCCAGTTCGGCGACAGCGGCGCGTCCTCCGCGTCGGCGTTGCGCAGGAAGCGTGCCGCCGCCACGCGCACGGCATTGAGCGACCGGTCGCCGGCGCGGCCGGGCACGCGGTATTTGCCGCGGAAGCCGAGCGCCAGGCAGTAATATTGCAGTTCCAGCATCTCGCGGTCGCGGTTGGGATGCCGCTCCAGCTCGTCGAGGCGCGTGAAGAACTGGGTGCCGGCATCGACGTCGCCGCGCAACATCACCACAAGCGGCTGTCGCGGCCAGGCGCTGGCGCCGCCCCATGGCGTGTTGAGCGCAAGGTCGTCGAGCAGCGCCGCCACGGCCCATGCGGCCTGGTCCGCGCGCTCCAGCGAGGAGCCCGCGGCAACAGCGGCATCGCGCGCCCGCACCAGCTCGTCGAGCAGGCGCGTGCGCATCACCTCCGGGTTCTCCGGCGCCAGCGCGCTTTCAAGCTCCGGCGCGAATTCGAGCAGCGGCGCGAAGATGTTGATCAGCGCATTGGGATGGGCGCGCGCGCGTTTGACCGGCGCGCCCGGCGCCAGCGGCGCCATCGGCCGGGGCACGGCACCCGTCAGCCGGATGCGTGTGCGTTCGCGATCCTCCGACAGTCCGAAAGGATCATCCCGGCTCATGGCCTCACCTGTTCACCGAATAGCAGTCGACCTGCGGCTCGCTCGGCAGCACGCCGGAAACGCCGATGACGAAGCCGGGGGCGTCGAGCAGCGAGGCCCAATGCTCGCTCTTCTGGTCGAGCTCCAGGCACAGCCGGTCGCCGTCATAGGGGATCTCGCGCGGCTGCGAATGCAACGGCTTCAGCGGAATGCCCGGCAGACGCGACTTCCACAGTCCTTCGAACTGGTCCGCCGAGCCGACCGTCGCCTGGTTGACGAAGATTTTGCGCAGCGCGTCTTCCGAGAGCTCGGAGCCGACACGGATGACGATGCGGCTGGCGACCAGAAGCTTCGGATTATCGATGCGCACCTTCCACACGTTGGTCGCGTGCCGCATGACCGGCAGCGCGCGCGACTTCGGCTCGATGTAGCGCAGGCTAAGGATGAGCGAACGCAAGGCATCCGCCAGCGCCATATAGGCCGGGCCGGGCGCCATGTGGTCGTAGGCCGGCAATTCGCCGAGCCGCCGCGAGCTCGAGCCGTAAGTGGCCATCTCGCCGGCGAGGCAGGCAAGCTCGAGATAGAGCTCGGCCGGATGGAAGACGTCCTGAGCCAGCATATGCGCAAGCCGCGGCCGCGCGGCATTGGCGAGGTGCAGCATCAGCAAATCTTCGACGCTGCGGCCGGCCCCGCCCATCACCATCTTGCCATGCGCCTCGGCGATCTGGTCGAGGCCGGTGACGACCTCCTGCAGCAATTGCCGGTACCAATGCACGGCGCCGGTGATCAGTGTCGGCGGCAGGAAGCTCTCGTCGAGCGAGACGCCGCCATCGGCGCGCACGCCCTTGATGTCGGCGACCGGCAGCGCCGTGTAGCCGCCGACCGATTTGCCGGGCGCCAGCAGCACCGCCTGCGGCCGGGCGATTTCGATCTCTTCCGGATCGGCGCCGCCCTGCACGGCATCGCGCACCGGGACGATCTTGCCGTGGTAGCGCGCGCCGGTCGATTGGGCATGCGCCGGATCGAAGCCGACGCCGCCGGGCGGCTCCAGCGGCAGCGCCACCAGCACCGGCCCGGCGCCGGTGTCGGCCGTGACCGGCAACGGCTTCGGCGCGTCCATAAGTTCCGGGATGGAGAAGGGCGTGCCGTCCGGGAAGATGCCCCGGGCGGACACGATCGACACCTGGCCGGCGTCGAGCAGCGACTGGTCGAGCGTCAGCTGCTGGAAACCGAACGTGTGGAGCTGGCCGGCCTGCAAGGCGCCGCGCACCATTCCCTCGAAGAACCGGTCCTGCTGCTGGAAATGCTGGGTCCTGAGAAACAGGCCCTCCGACCACAGCACCCTGTTTGCGTCGCTCATGCCACTGCTCTCTGCACTGTCCTGTGGTCGGTTTGCTAGGCGGATATGCCGCCCTTGCCGAGGCTGACGTTGATGGTGAATTTCGACCCCGGCGAAACGGACTTGGTCGTACGCCAGTTGCGTCCGCCCGGTTCGCGGATCAGCGCCACGAAGCCGAGCGCTGTCGCGTTCGGCTCGACCGTGATGGTCTTGGCCGCCGTCTTGCCCGGCGCGACCGAGATCGCGTCGGAGCCGATCAGGTCGGCGCCGAGCGCCGAGCCGGCATCGCCCTGCAGCGCGAAATAGTCGGCCGAGTTGAACTTGCCGGTGCTGGCAAGCCGCATCACCAGCACGGTCACCGGCCTGTCGCCGCCACCCGGTCCCGGGTTCATGCCGGCGCCACCGGTCACATTGACCGTGATGACCGATGGTTTCGGCGGGCCGCTCTGGCAAGCCGCAAGCAGCCCCGTTGCGCCAAGGGCAACGATGAATTCCCGTCTGTCGATCATGTCCCTACTCCTCTTCATATGCGTCCCTGAAGTCTGCGCCGATCTCCCCCAGGAAGCTCGATTCCGCGCTCTGGGCGATGTCGCGATGGCGTTTCTGGTAAAGCTCCCAAAGCTTGGCGTTACGCCCGCCGGCGAGCAGATTGCCGATTGTGGAATTGGACTTTAGCTCTTCCTCGATCGCGGCCGGATCGAAACGGTCGATCATGCGCCGAAGCGCTGCCTGCACGCCGCGCCAGGCGCGCACGTGATGCTGCGCGAGATCCTTCACCGCGTCGGCGATCGCCGCCTCGCCGGAGAGGAAGCCCGGGCTGCGTTCCGAGATGATGGTGACGATCACATCCTCGACCGTCGGCAGGAATTTGAGCGGGTTGACCTCGGAGGCGCCGACCATAGTCTGGGCGACGCGCGCGCTTCCTTTTTCCTCGGCGCGCTTGCGCAAGAGCTGCATCAGACCATCGAGCATCAGCCTGTATTCGCGCCCGAACTTTTCCATTTCGGCGATCGGGTCGCGTCCGGGAAAATCGGCCTCCTCGATGCCGATGCCGCGCAGGAAGGCGGCGCGCAACGCCATGTCGCTCGGCGCTGCCGATATCGGGCGTGACGGTTTGGAGACGGGGCGAGGCGAGGGTGCAGCGGGTCCGGCTGCCTGCGCCGGTATCTCCCATGGACGAACGGCTTTCGGCTTCCCGGCCGGCCGTTCGACCCGGCCAGTTGGATCGGCACTGTTGGCGGAAGCGGGCGCCGTGGCCGGCCCGAAGCTGAAATCGTCGAAGCCGGACGGTTTCGGCGCGGGCTCGGGCAAATCGTTGCGCGACGGCATGTCGCCGAAGCCGAACGGATCCGACCGGCCGGCGGCGGGGCCTTCGTCCGAGGCCGGCGTCGCTACCGGATCGAGGCTGAACGGATCGTCGAAGGCGGGCGAGCTGCGCTGGTTCGAGGCGCGATCATAGGCTCCGGGCACAGGCTGCTCGAACGGGTCCGGCAACTCGGCCGGGCGCGGCGGCCGCGGCTCCTCCTCGACCTTGGCCGAGAAGAAATCGTCGCCGCCGATGCTGGCTGGCGTCCACGATTGCGGCGATGACCATGCCGGCGCGGTGTTGGCGATCGGCGCCTGACCGATCGACGTGTGGCCGGCGCTTGGCTGGACCTCGACATGGAGCACATAGTCGCCCATGCGCAGCCGCATGCCGCTTTGCAGCCGTGTCGACCTGCCGGCCCCGAGCGGGCTGTCGGAATCGTCGATGAACAATCCGCTGCTCGACGTGTCGGTGACGTAGTAGCCGTCACGCCCGCCACTGATCTTGCAATGGGCGCGCGAGACAAACATGTCCGGATCGTCGATCTGCCAGCCGGCATCGGCGCTGCGGCCGATCACCAACTCGCCCTCGTCCAACCGGGTCTGCCTCACCACTTGCGAGCGTGGGCCTTGTTCCAGGGTCAAAAGCAGGCTCATCAGGCTGCCTCCGCCATGTCCGGCCGCCAGCCGACGATGGTGCGCAGTCTGAGATCGTCGGCGTCGCCCTTTTCGGCGGGGCGTGAAAGCCAGGAGGTTCGGCCGAGCTGGATGGTTCCCATCTTCGGAGGTGGCACGGCGTCGCGTGCGAGCACGATCCTGAGATCGACGTCGAGCGCCTCGCCGATCATGTCGCGCACCGCCTTCTTGAACAGGCCAAGGCGCCGTTCGCCGGGCAGGAACGACTTGAAGTCGTCGAGGCTGAGCGGACCGACGCGCAATTCGATCCGGCTCTGCCGGCTGAAGACGCGGGGGCCGATCGTTGCTCCGCCGCCCAGCGCCGCATAGGCCTTGCCGACTTGGCTCTGCAGCGCCTTCGGAATGGTGATCCAGGCGGCGACGAATTCCTTGATCTCAACCGGCACCTTGAAGGCGGTGGCGAGGAACAGCGTCAGCCGCTCCGCGCCGTCGATCTGGTTGGCCAGCGATCCGGCCTGGCGCAGCCGCACCGTGTCGAGCTCGGGATCCTGCGTGCCGGGGAGGCCGATCCCGGCCATCGCCTCCAGCATGGCGCGCACGCGTCCGCCGACCGAACGTTCGACCTGCACCGCCGGATGCGCATCCGCCCATGCGCGGTAATAGAGCGCGATCATGCGATGCTGCAGGATGTTGACGAAGTCGACGAAGGTCGTGTCGCTGGTCTGCTCGGCGCCGGCGCCGGTGAACCAGCGCTGCGACAGCCGGTCGAGCACCCAGCGCGTCAGATGCAGCGGCATCGGACCTTCCGGCCCGAGCAGGCCGAGATTGGCGATGGTCACCCGCGCCGGAGCCTTTTCGCCCGCATCCTGGAATTTGATCACGTCCCTGGCCGAGAAGCTCAGCCGCACATGCTGGCCGAGCCTTGCCGGCTCGCGGTCCGCGGTTCCGGAGTGCCCGAACAGCCCGCGTCGCTGCTCCAGGCGGCGCAGCAGCTCGAAGAAATCATACTCCTCCGACAGTGACTCCGCTTCGGTTAGGGCAGGCTGCACTAGATCAGGTAGCGATTGCCGGGCGTCATTGGCCATGGCACATCCTCCTGCTTCTGCAGCAGCCGCGTACGCGTCCGCACGAAACCATTTATCCCGGCATGGCGGGCGAACAGCCGCGCCAGCAGAGCCGAAAGCAGCAGCGTGCTTTGGCCCGCCAGCACAGACTGGTCGACATGCAGCGTCACCTCCGTGCCGCGGCCGAAACACATCGGCCCGTCGATCTGCAGCCGCTCGATCACCGGGCGGGAATCGATGCGGGTGATCGAATGCACGTTGCGGGCAAGGCTCGGATCGCCCCGGTCGGCATAGAGGTCGAGCAGGGCGTGCAGCGGATCGACGCCGCGGCCTTCCTTGGCGAGGCTGAGGAAATTGAGCGAGAGCTGCGCCACCAGCCGCCAGGCGAGATTGTCGGCACGGGATTCGCCTTCGGCGCCGGCCGGCAGCGCTGCCGGGATCGCCGGCTGCGGCGGCCGCAGCGCGCCGAGCAGCCGCACCGCTTCCACAGGATCGGCGGTCTCCAGCGTCAGCGTCGGCGTGTCGTCCAGGATCGGCAGATCGCGGTTGGTGCAGAGCGCCATCACGTCCAGCCGCTTGAGCGGCCGGTTCGCCGGGCTTCCCGCCGGGCGTGAGACGGCGATAAAGACATCGTCGCCGGTGTAGGAGGTGCGGGTCAGGCCGTCGCGGCGCTCGTCTTCCGTCGCCCGGCGCGGGCGCCGCTCCGTCGAATAGACCCAGCCGCTGCCCCGGTTCTGCCCGAGGCTGAACAGTTCTGGGATTACCGCCTCGCTGCCTTCGGCGTCGGCGTCTTCCACCCGGGTGACGCGGAAGATCTCGAAGTCGCGCGCCCGGGTGCGGTCGGCGTGCAGCACCTGGCGAGTCCGGCGCGGATCGATCTCGATGACGTTGCACTCGCGTTCGAAGAGATTGATGATCGGCGTCACGAACAGCTCGAAATCGGCCGCCGCCATATCGGCGAGTTCCGGCACCGGACGCCGGAACAGGAAGATGATCTCCATTCCCCCATCGCATTTGCGCACCACGGGCTGCAGGCCGGCGACGCGCACATAGTGGAAGCGCTCGGGGATCATGAAATATTCGCGCAGCAGCCGGTATCCCTCGAAGGTCGGCCGCGTGCGCGGCATCAGCGCTTCATCGTCGTGGATCCCGATCATTTCGGGTTCGGGCAGAGCGGTGAGCGGATTGGACTTGCCTTCCGCCCGCGCGCCGACGGCCGAACAGGCGCCGAAGATCGCGTCGAAGATCAGAGGCGCCTTGGTGCGCCCGGCGAAATAGAGGTCGAGACGGTCGAGCGACAATTCGCTGAGCTTGCCTTTTCCGGTTCGCGCGAGCGTGATGCGGAACGCCGCTTCGCCGCGCACGCCACCGACCGGCGCGATTCCGGCGGCAGCCAGCGCGCTGCGGTCCTGAAAGTAGCTGACCGAATTGATCGCGATCGGCCACAGCGTGACCTCTTGCGCGGTGGTGAAGGTCGAGCGCGTCGAAAGCCCTGGATGCAGGCCGGAGACCAGCCGCGTGCCGCGCGCGACGGAATGGCCGGCGATCATCGACTGCACCTGCTGTCCAGGTTTCAGCACGGCCATTGCCGTTGCCGGAGCCGGGGTCACCAGGTCGGGATAAAGCACGTCGAGCACGGCACGCGAGAAGCGCGAGCGCTCTGCGTCGAGCTTAAGCCGCGTGCGAGCGGCAAGGAAAGCCACGCCGTCGAGCAGCCGCTCGACATAGGGATCGGGGCAAGGGACGGTGTCGAGGGAAAGGTTGCGCGCGACCGCCGGATGCATGTCGGCGAATTCCGCGGCCAGCGCACGGATATGGGTCAGTTCCTCTTCGTAATACTCGACGAAGACCCGATCCATCTCAGGTCTCCCGGAATTCGGTTCGCGCCAGGCCGTTGTCGAGATTGATCGTGGTGCGCAGCCGCATGCGTTCCGGCGTCGGCGTCATGATCAGCACGGCATCGATCTCGATCTTGAGGCCGATGCTTTTGTCGCCGAGCGTGACGTTGACGGTCGTGGCGCTTTCCTTGAGACGCGGCTCGAAGGTGGCGAGCACCGCGCGGATCTCGCGCGCCAGGGTATCGCGGTCGAAATCCCGCGACGAGCGGCCCGAAAAGGACGGCACGCCGTAATTGACGACGCTGCGGCGCACCTCCGGAAAATCGCCGAGCGGCGGCAGCTCGTCCAAAGGCTGTTCGTGCTCGGCGTCTGAAAGCATCGGCACGGATTCGAAGCGCTCGGTGTTGAACAGGGCCTCTATGTCGCGCCGGACCGCTTCCCTGAGCACGCGCGCTGACACCACCACGCCGCGGCTTTCGATCTCGGCGCGATGCTCAGTCTGGAAGATGAGCCTGTGCAGCCGTCGTTTCTGCTCGGATGTGAGTTCGGCATCGGCATCGATGGCGCGCGCGCTGCCTCCAAGAAGAGCGTCGACGCGATCGGCGCCGAGCTCTTCGTCCAGCAGACGGCGCAACCCATAGATCTCCGAGGTCAGCCCGGGCAGATCGTTGACGAGGCGGTCCCAAAGGGAGGGCTGGACCGCCTCGCGCTTCGCCCGCGAGCTGCCGGCGAGCTGCGCTTTTGCGCCAGGCCGCTTGGCCTCACTTGCCGACATAGACGTCCATTTCGATCTCGTCGTCCTTGTCGTAGACGAACTTGATCTTCTTGTAGGCGAAGCTGACCTCTTCCTCGATCAGGTCCGACTCGTTGGCGTCCTGGCGCATGTCGTATTCCATGATCGAGGCGTCGGTGAGCGTCACGACCAGATAATCGCTGGTCTCGCCGTCGATGGTGCGACGGGCCGAGAACACCACCTCGTCGAGCGCCTTGTTCTCGAACAGCGCCTTCTTCAGATAGGGCGACGACTTGTCGTAATGCTTGAGGAACTTGATCATTCCCATCGACACGCGGCCGCGCCGCGAAAGCGAGTTGGGGTCGTAGGGCGCGATCATTTTGTAATCGACGCCATGGATCTCGATTTCGTCTTCATGGCCGTCGCGCTTGCTCGGGCCCTTGATGTCCGGGACTTTCAGGAAGCCGTCGATCTTCATCGAAGGCGAATCGGTTCTGTCTGGCATTGTCTTTCTCCACCGCTACGAAACAGGATGACTTTGCTTAACGATTTCAGCCCTTCACCGACGGCAGTTCCGACACCAGCCGGAGCGAGGCGTTGATGCCTTCCAGCTGGTAGTGCGGACGCAGATAGAAACGGGCATTGTAGTAACCGGGCCGGCCCTCGACGCTGTCGACCTGGACCTCGGCCGCGGCAAGCGGGCGCTTGGCGCGCGCTTTGTCGTCGGCAAAGGCAGGGTTGGCCAGCACGTACCGGTTGATCCATTCGGTCAACCAGATCTCCATATCGCTGCGTTCCTTGAACGAGCCGATCTTGTCGCGTGCGATCGCCTTGAGGTAGTGCGCGAAGCGCGACACCGGGAAGAGGTAAGGCAGGTTGGCGGAAAGCCGTTCATTCGCCTGCGCGTCCGGATCGACCAGGCGGCCGGCGCGCGTCTCGTCGTCCTGCAGGGAATGCGCGCCGATGAAGGCCGCGAGGTCGGTGTTCTTGCGGTGTAGGATCGGCATCAGGCCGAGCTTGGCCAATTCCGCCTCGCGCCGGTCGTCGATGGCGACCTCGGTCGGGCACTTCATCGCGATGGAGCCGTCGTCGGTCGGGAAGGCGTGCACCGGCAGGTTGAGCACCGTGCCGCCATTCTCGACGCCGCGGATCTGCGTGCCCCAACCATAGAGCTTGTGGCTGCGGTTGATATTGACGCCCATCGGGAAGGCGGCGTTCATCCAGACATATTTGTTGTGGTCGCCGCCCACCTCTTCCTCGAAGGTGAAACCCTTCACCGGAACGGTTTCGGAGCCGTAGGGCAGGCGCGCCAGCACGCGCGGCATGGTGAGCCCGATATAGCGGGCGTCCTCGCTTTCGCGCAGCGACTGCCAGGAGGCATAGGCCGGGTTGTTCACGATCATCTGCAGGTCCTGCGGGTTGGGCAGTTCCTGCCAGCTGTCCATGCGGAACAGCCGCGGCGAGGCGGCCGCGATGAACGGCGTGTGCGCCGAGGCGCAGACGCCGGAAATGTTGCGCAGCAGGCCAACGTCGCGCGGGTGGTTAGAGAATTCGTAGGCGCCGATGATGCAGCCGATCGGCTCGCCGCCCAGCATCGAATACTCGTCCGTATAGACCTTCTTGAAGATCGGGCTCTGGTCCCACATCTGGCCTTCATAGTCTTCCAGCGTGTCGGCCAGCTGCTCCTTGGAGATGTTCATCACCCGAATCTTCAGCTTGGTATCCGTCTCGGTGTTGTTGACCAGGTACCAGAGGCCGCGCCACGTGCCTTCCATCTCGCGCACTTCCGGCGCATGCAGGATCTCGTTGACCTGCGTCGTCAGCATCTTGTCGATGCCGGCGATCAGCGACTTGATCGACTTGATCGCATTGGACGAGATGGTCGTGGTCTCGGAGCGCGATTGCGCGGCAAGCGCCAGGTTGCGCACCAGCTGCTGCAGCTTCTCACTGTCGTCCTTCTTGACCTTGAAATCCTTTTCAAGGAGTCCGCTGAACTCGCCGAGATCTATCGCTTCCGCTTCGGCGGTGGCGACTGCGGTTTTTTGCTGTTCGGCCATGACTTACTCCTCGCCCTTGCCGTCATCCATCGCCTGGCTGGCGATCTTGCTCAGCAGCGGCTCGTTGTTCAGAAGCTGCGCGATGCGCTTTTCGGCGTCGACGCGGCCGTCCATGAAGCCGAGCAGCTCCTCGAGCTGCCGGCGCATCTTCAGGATCTCGGCCAGTTGCGGGACCTGCTCGGCGATTTTGTCGGGCGCGAAGTCGCCCATCTTGGAGAAGGTAAGATCGATCGCCAGCTCTTCCTCACGCTCCTGGCCTTCGGGCTGCGGCAGGGTGTTCTTCACCCGCGCCTTCACCCGCGGCCCCATCGCTTCCATGAATTTCGGGAACCGGTTGGCGTCGGTTTCGACGAAGTTGCGATCGAGGACCGACTTCGACGCTTCCTTGGTCTGCGATGCGCCGGCAAGGTCGGCCATCACGGCCATGACGAACGGCAGTTCGATCGTCGTCGGGCTGCCGTAGGTTTCGACGTCGTAGGCGATCTGCACGCGCGGCGCGCGGTTTCTTTCGATGACCTTCGCTTTGCTCTCTGCTGGCATGCTTTTCTACCTTTCATCCTTCTGGACGGGCTTCTTGGGATCGGGGACACCGGCGAGCAGCCGGAATTCCTTCAGCCCCGACGGGGCGAGATCTTCCATCAGTTCCACGAAATCCATGTGCACCATCCGGCGCACGCGCCGGGCGAGATGCGGGATGGGGCTGGACGGTTCGGTGCGGTCGTAGAAGGCGACGACGAGGTCGAGGCATTTGACGACTTCGTCGCGCGAGTTGATCCGATCCGGCAGACCGGCGCTCGCTTCCATGGGGCTTGCCACACTTGCCATCGTCTCGGCTCCATGACCGTTGCGGGCGGGCATTGCTGGTTCCGCTACCGCTTGCGGAGCGGGCTTCGCGGCACCGTTCGCCGTGCCGGCGGCACCGGAATTCCGCTCCAGCGTCGTCAGCAAACGCTGCAGGAACTTCTTCAATTCCGGGACGGTGGCGCCATGGCCTTCGATACGGGCGTTGAGCGCGGCGTCCACGGCGTCGAGGGCGGCGATCGCGGCATGCGCGTCGCCCAGCAGCGACGTCATCGCCTCGCCGGCCTGATCGATTTGTGCCGCGCATCCGGCGCGCACCCGGTTCAGCAAGTGGTTGTGCGCGCTTACCAAGGCCCCCTTTTCGGCGGCGTTCAGCCCCGAGGCCGCTTCCTGCAGCATGAGGCGCTCGTCGAGCGCGCCCTGTTCCAGATCGCGTCCGCTGATCGGTCCGACTTGGCGCGGCGAAAAGAAGATCTTCTCGCGCAGGTTCGCCAGCAGGCCTTGCTGGGCGTTCTGGAGGTCGAGAAGCGCATTGATGCGCCGCAAGGCCGCTTCGCGCGGCGGCGCGTTCGCCCGCAGCGCCGGATGCATCGTGTCCCAATGCTGCTCGAAAGTCCCGGCGATAAGCGTCAGGCCCTGGGCGAGACCCGCCAGCCCTTCTTCGTTTGCCAAGGCCCGCGCGACGATGACCAGCAGGCGCAGGTCCCTGCCGCGGGAGCGCAACTCTTCGGCCTTTTCGAGCACCGCCACCCAGTCGACCGGACTGGATTGCGAGGTGGGCTTGCCGTTGCCGTCATGGACAACCTTGAGCTGAGGCTCTGTCAGGCGCTCCAGCTCATGAAAGGCCGGGTCGTTGCGCAAGTCCTCTCCCGACGGATTCTCACCGTTCAGAGGATTCAGCCAGAGTGCGAGATCAATCACACTAACCCCCAGCCAGCGGCCCTGAGACCCCTATGTGACGTAACGTTATCACTGGGCTCATGCGACGACAATTGAGCATCTGCACAAAAACTAACGGAAGCTAAACGCGACCGTTCTCTTCGGCGAAACCCATTGCGCGATTGTCGGACCCGGTATGTGAAATGGCTCGCATAGCCCGGACAGCAATCGTGTTTGTTGGCCACGAGTTTGCAAGGCTTGTGTAACTGGGCGGTGCCGCCCGGATGGATCAAACGCCCTATCCGTCACACGGCTTTGTCAAGCAGCCGCTTATATGGCAGGGTACGGTCGGCAGATTGCAGGAGCAGGTTCGATGGAACAGCGCCGGTCATCGCAGAGCTTCAAGCGTAAGGAACTGGTCGCCAAGCTCAACGCCACGGGCGTGCGCGCCTTCAAGGCCGCGGCCGACACCGCCAAGCTGCGCGGCAATCCCTATGTCGAGCTCGCCCATTTCATCCAGCAGCTGGTGCTGTCCGAGCGCTCGGACGTGCAGATGATCCTGGCCGACGCCGGCATCGATGCCAGCCGGCTGACGGCCGACATGACCCGTGCCATCGACAAGCTGCCCTACGGCGCCACCTCGGTAGAGGAATTCTCCGATCACATCTTTCACGCCATCCAGGAGGGCTGGAACCTGGCGACGCTGGAGTTCGGCGTCGAGGAGGTGCGCAGTGCCCATATCCTGCTTGCCTGCCTGAAAACACCGGCGCTGGAGGGCTTGGTCTCCAAGATCAGCGCCGAGTTCGACAAGGTCGACGCGGATGGAGTGATTTCCCGCTTCGCCGATGTCACCGAAGGCTCGCTCGAAGCCGGCTCACCTCCCGTCGAGCCCGCCACTGAGACGCCGATGAAGCGCGGTCCGGGCGGGGATTCGGCTTTAGCCAAATACGCCACAGATCTCACCCAGCGCGCCCGCGACGGCAAGATCGATCCGGTCGTCGGCCGCGATCCGGAAATAAGGCAGATCGTCGATATCCTGATGCGACGCCGCCAAAACAACCCGATCCTGACCGGCGAGGCCGGCGTCGGCAAGACGGCGGTCGTCGAAGGATTTGCGCTGCGCATCACGCAGGGCGACGTGCCGCCGACGCTGCAGAATGTCAGCGTGCGCATGCTCGATGTTGGGCTGATGCAGGCCGGCGCCAGCGTCAAGGGCGAGTTCGAGAAGCGGCTTAAGGCAGTCATCGACGAGGTCCAGGCCTCCGAGGTGCCGATCATCCTGTTCATCGACGAGGCGCATACGCTGATCGGCGCCGGCGGCGCGGCCGGCACCGGCGATGCCGCCAATCTCTTGAAACCGGCATTGGCGCGCGGCGAGCTGCGCACCATCGCGGCCACGACCTGGGCCGAGTACAAGCAGCATATCGAGAAGGACCCGGCGCTCACCCGCCGCTTCCAGGTGGTCAAGATCGAGGAACCATCGGAAGCGGTGGCCGTGCTGATGCTGCGCGGCGTCGCGGGCGTCTTGGAGCAGCACCACAAGGTGCAGATCCTGGACGAGGCGATCGAGGCGGCGGTCTCGCTTTCGCATCGCTATATCCCCGCCAGGCAACTGCCGGACAAAGCCGTCAGCCTGCTCGACACCGCCTGCGCCCGCGTCGCGGTCTCGCAGCATGCGACGCCGGCCGAAGTCGAGGACATCCTGCGCCGCCGCCAGGCGCTGGAGGTCGAGAGCGGCATCATTGGCCGCGAGGCGGCGATCGGTATCGACGTCGCCGACCGGCAGGCCCGTGTCGATGCCGGGCTGGCGGAAACCGAGACGACCTTGGCCGCCGCCCAGGCGCGCTGGGACCGGGAAAAGGCGCTGGTCACTGAGATACTTGAGCTGCGCGCAAAATTGCGTGGCGAGGGCGTACCGCTCGACGAGGCAGCGGACGAAGAGGCCACTGCGGAGACGGCGAATGCGGAGAGCGCGGAAAAGGCGCCCGAGCAAAAGGCTTCCGAAAGCAAGATTGGCGAGAGCAAGGCTGACGAGACCAAGAAAGCCAAGGCCTCAAAAGGTAATGGGGCCAAGGGTGCGAAGGCCGAAACAACTTCAGCCGAGCCGGCGGATGAAGCCGCTGCCGACCTCGCGCGGTTGCGCGAGCTGATGGCCGAGCTTGCCACCGCGCAAGGCGAGACACCGCTCATCCTGCCGTCGGTCGACCGCAATGCGGTCGCCGCCGTGGTGCAGGATTGGACCGGCATTCCGACCGGACGCATGCTCTCCAGCCAGACCGAAAAGGCGCTCAAGCTCGCCGTGACCCTGTCCGAGCGCGTGGTCGGCCAGGACCATGCGATGGAGATGATCGCCAGGCGCGTGCAGACCAGCCGCGCCGGCCTCGGCGCGCCGGAAAAGCCGGTCGGCGTCTTCCTGCTTTGCGGCCCCTCCGGCGTCGGCAAGACCGAGACCGCGCTGGCGCTGGCCGAGACGCTTTACGGCGGCGAGCAGAACCTGATCTCGATCAACATGTCGGAGTTCCAGGAAGCGCACACCGTCTCGACGCTGAAGGGCGCGCCGCCCGGCTATGTCGGCTACGGCAAGGGCGGCATCCTGACTGAGGCCGTCCGCAGGAAGCCCTATTCGGTCATCCTGCTCGACGAGGTCGAGAAAGCGCATCCCGACGTGCACGAAATATTCTTCCAGGTCTTCGACAAGGGTATGATGGACGACAGCGAAGGCCGCCGCATCGACTTCAAGAACACGCTGATCCTGCTCACCTCGAATGTCGGTTCGGACGTCATCATGGATCGCACGAAGAACGGCACGGTGCGGACCGGCATCGATGACCTCGACGCCGCGTTGCGCGCCCCGTTGCTGAAGGTCTTCCCGGCCGCCTTCCTCGGCCGCGTCGTCACGATACCCTACTATCCGTTGTCGGATTCCATGATCGAGGCGATTGCCCGTCACCAGTTCGGCAAGATCGCGCGCCGCCTCAAGGCCACCAATGACGCCGAGCTGGTGATCGGCGACGGCGTGATGGACCTGGTCAAGGCGCGCTGCACCGAGATCGAATCCGGCGGCCGCATGATCGACGCCATCTTGACCAACACGTTGCTGCCGGAGCTGAGCCGCGGTGTGCTCAACCGCTCGCTCGAGGGCAAGAAGATGGCAAAAGTCACCGTGGGCGCCTCGGCGGAAGGATTTACCTACTCGTTCGAATAGGCCTCCACGGTGAGGGAAGCCGTCCTCAGATGGACCAGAGCGCGCCGCCGTCGCAGGCAACGGCCTGGCCGGTGATGTAGGAGGCGCGGTCGGAGGCGAGGAAGGCTGCCAGCGCCGCGAACTCTTCGGGACGGCCGATGCGCCTGGCCGGTATGGCCTGGCTCACTTTTTCGAGATCGAGCTTCGCATCCGCCAGCCTCTCGGTCAGCGTATAGCCCGGCATCAGCGCGTTGAAGGTGATGCCGTTGGCTCCTTCTTCCTTGCTCAGCGTGTTGACCAGCCCGTGGATGCCGGCGCGCAGCGAGTTGGAAAGGGCGAAGCGGTTGATCGGCTCCTTCGCGGCGATGGAGGTTACGAACAGCACGCGGCCCCATTTCTTCTCGCGCATCGAAGGCAGCACCGCCCGCACGATCTCCACCGCGCTCATGAACAGGTTGTCGAAGGCGGCGCGCCATTGCTCGATGGTGAGCTCGTCGAAGGGCGCGGTGGGCGGGCCGCCGGTGTTGACCACCACGATGTCCGGCGCGCCCAGCGTCGCCTTGGCTCTCTCAACCAGTTGCGTCGCCGCGCCCGGCTTCGCCAGGTCGCAGACGAGTGCCGTCGCGCCGATCTCGCGGGCGGTCTGTTCCAATGTCGCGGCGGTTCGGGCGCAGATCGCCACGCGCGCGCCCTCGTCCAGCAACTCCTTGGCCACGGCGCGGCCGAGTCCCTTCGACGCGCCCAGCACGAGTGCCTTCCTGCCTTTCAATCCAAGATCCATCCGTTCTCTCCGATAATGCCGCGCCTCAGGCGCCGCTGACCTCGACGCTGCCAAGACCGGCAATGTCGAACCGATAGGAAAACGCTTTGTCGGGGAAGCGCGTGCGCACGATGCTGCCCGTCATGACGATGTCGCCGGCCTTCATACCCCTGCCGGAAGCGCTGAGATGGTCGGCCAGCCAGGCCAGCGGCTCATACGGGTGACCGAGCGCATCGGCGCCGATCCCTCTGCCGATCTCGACGCCGTCCTCGTAGACGATTGCCTCGACCTTCTCGAGCGCGGCCGGCGGGGCGACGAATTTGCCCAGCACCACGCCGGCATTCCACGAATTGTCGGCGACCAGCGATCGCACGTCCAGCACCGAATAATCGGCATGGCGATCGTCCACGACCTCGACCGCCGCGCAGACGCCGTCGACCGCGACGGCGACCTCCTCGCGCGTATAGGATGCGGCGCGCGGCGCGAGATCGCGGCCGAGCCGGGCGCAGATCTCGAATTCCAGGCCGAGATGACCGTAGTCTCTCAACGAGAGCTTTGCTCCGCTGTGCATAACCCGCCGCCCGAAAATGGAACCGGCTACAGGATGGTCGATTCCGCACATGCTCTGCATGCTGTGCGAGGTCAGGCCGATCTTGTAACCGGCTATTTGATCGTCGCCGATGATCGACCCGACATAGGCATCCTGCACTTTGTAGGCGGAGGCTAGGTCCGACAATCCCTGGATCGTCGCGAACCGCGTGTTGTCTCGATGGCCGCGCACCAGCGCCTGCGCGGCCTCAACGATGTCGAATGCCATGTCAGATCTCTCCACTCCCTCCGACGGTTCGCTCGCCTATTGCCGAACCAGTTCGTCATCAGCCGCCGACCGCCTAAAAGCGCGATGCCTTCATAAAGATTTCCCGATCTAGACCAATTCCAAGAAAAGTGTGAGCGATTAGGTTCGACGACTTCGCCGTATCAGCGTGCCGACTCTTATCGGTCTCGTTGGACCAAGTGGCCCAAAATCTGTGAAACGCGGCACGCAACGTGTTACGCTTTGAATGGACACAGGTGTACATTCGCGCTAGATACGCGCTTAGCGCTGCTTTTGGATGTTCGGCGCCAATGGCAAAGCAGGTATCCTAAGGGGCAATCGATGCGCATATTCGAGCTGGAGACACGGCGGCCAAGCCCTTGCGGTGGGGCGATATCTCCGGCCTGTGACGGCGGTTTGGGCGCATGACGAGACAGTATTCGGCGCTTTCGCTCTTCAAGGAAGGCATCGCCGGCCAGACCGGTTGGGAAAAGGCCTGGCGCTCTCCCGATCCAAAACCGCGCTATGACGCGATTATCATCGGCGGCGGCGGGCACGGCCTCGCCACCGCCTATTATCTCGCCAAAAATCACGGCATCACCAACGTCGCGCTCCTGGAAAAGGGCTGGATCGGCGGCGGCAATACCGGCCGCAACACGACGGTGGTGCGTTCGAACTATTTCTATCCTGAAAGCGCTGCGATCTACGGGCTGGCCCACAGCCTCTACAAGACGCTATCGACGGACCTGAACTATAATGTGATGTTTTCGGCGCGCGGCATTCTGACCCTTGCGCACAGCGAAGCCGGAATGGAGACCGCCGCCCGGTCGGTCAACGCCATCCAGGTCAACGGCATCGATTGCGAATTGTTCTCGGTCGAGGACGTGCGCCGCGTCGTGCCGATCTACAATTTCAGCCCGGATGCCCGCTTCCCGGTCTATGGCGGCACCTGGCAGCCGAGCGGCGGCACCGCCCGCCACGACGCCGTCGCCTGGGGCTACGCACGCGCGGCGAGCCGTCTCGGCGTCGACATCATCCAGAACTGCGAGATTACCGACTTCATTATCGAGAATGGGCGCTGCCGCGGCGTCGTCACCTCGCGCGGCGCAATCCGGGCCGAGCGTACGGGCATGGCGGTCGCCGGCCATTCGTCGGTGCTGGCGGCCAAAGCGGGATTCCGGTTGCCGGTCAATTCCTACGCGCTGCAGGCCTGCGTGTCCGAACCGGTCAAGCCGATCATAGACACGGTGGTGATCTCGCCGGATACGGGCGTCTATGTCAGCCAGTCGGACAAGGGCGAACTGGTGATCGGCGGCGCGCTCGACCGCATCCCGTCCTACGGCCAGCGCGGCAACCTGCCGGTGCTGGAAGGCGTGATCGCCGGTATGCTCGAAATGTTTCCGATCTTCGGCCAGTTGAAGATGATGCGGCAATGGGCCGGCATCGTCGACGTCGTCCCGGATTCCTCGCCCATCATCGGCGAATCGCCGCTGCCCGGCCTTTTCCTCAATTGCGGCTGGGGCACGGGCGGCTTCAAGGCGATCCCCGCAGGCGGCACCCTGCTTGCCCATCTGCTTGCCACCGGCAGCCATCACGACATCAGCCGGCCCTTCGATCTCGACCGCTTCGCCCGCGGCCGGCTGATCGACGAAGCCGCCGGCTCCGGCATCGCCCATTGAAGGTATAGAAAAGATGCAGCTCTTTCCCTGCCCGTTCTGCGGGCCGCGCGAAGAAAGCGAATTTCACTATGGCGGCGAGGCCGGCAATCTTAGGCCCGACGGCAGCGAGGTGACCGCCGAGCGCTGGGCCGGTTATCTCCACATGCGCGACAATCCGAAGGGACCGACCCGGGAGATCTGGGTTCATCTGACCTGCGGTGAGTTCTTCGCGATGAGCCGCGACAGCGTCGATCACAAGGTGTCGAGCTCTTCCTTGCTCGGCGAAGCGGAGCACGGACGATGAGCGCTTCCCGTCTCGCCACCGGCGGCAGCGACATCGACCGCAGCCGTCCGCTGAGCTTCACCTTCGACGGCAGGCGCGTGGAAGGTTTTGCGGGCGACACGATCGCCTCCGCCTTGCTCGCGAGCGGCCAGGCCGTGGTCGGCCGCAGCTTCAAATACCATAGGCCGCGCGGCGTGTGGGGCTCCGGTGTCGAGGAACCCAACGCGTTGGTCGATGTCGAGAGCGCGGTCGGCCGGGTGCCGAATGCGCGCGCCACGACCGTGCAGGCCGCAGACGGCATCAAGGTCAGGAGCGTCAACGCTTCGCCGACGGCCGAGAACGACCGCAACGCGGTTCTGGACCGCTTCGCGCGCTTCCTGCCGGCCGCCTTCTACTACAAGACCTTCATGTGGCCGGACTGGCACCTGTTCGAGCCGCGCATCCGCGCCATGGCCGGACTTGGCGTCGTCGACAGCGACTGGCAGCCGCGCCAGGTCTCGGACCAGGTCAACCATCATTGCGACGTCCTGGTGGTCGGCGCCGGCCCCGCCGGCCTTGCCGCGGCGGCCAGCGCGGCGGCGGCCGGGCACTCGGTCGTCGTGGCCGACGACAGGATGCATCCCGGCGGGTCGCTGCGCCATCGCGCCGGCGAAGTCGATGGCGTCGAGGGCAAGGCGTGGGTCGAGGCGACGGTTGCCAGGCTGAAGAGCGGCGGACAGCTCGTGCTGAGCGAGACGACCGCTTTCGGCCTTTACGACCACAATCTGGTCGCGCTCAACCAACGCCACTCCGACGGCCGGCCGGACACGCTTTGGCGCGTGCGGCCCGGTCGCATCGTGCTGGCGACGGGCGCGATCGAACGGCCCGTGCCGTTCGCCAACAACGACCTGCCCGGAATCCTGTCCGCCGATGCCGCGCTCAGCTACCTGCGCCGTCATGGCGTCCTTGTCGGCCGGGAAATCGTCGTCGTGACCAACAACGACAGCGCCTATGAGCCGGCCTTGGCGTTGGCCGCGGCCGGCGCTTTGGTGACGGTAGTCGATTGCCGGCGCGACGGCGGTGCGCAAGCGAAAGCCGGCATTCGTATTCTGGCCGGCCGGACGGTTGTCGCGGCGCGCGGGCGCAACGCCGTCCAGGGTGTCCTGCTGGACGATGGCACGACGCTTGGCGTCGATTGCGTTCTCGTCTCCGGCGGCTGGACACCCACCGTGCACCTGTTCTCGCAGGCGAAAGGCAAGCTCGCCTGGAGCGACGAGCTTGCGGCCTTCATTCCCGGCGAAGCCATTGATGGGATCGGCGTCGCCGGCGCCGTGGCCGGCACGGTCTCGCTTTCTGACGCTTTGGCCAGCGGCGCCGCGGCCGCCGGCGACTTCGGATCGTTGTCGCCGGCGCCTCGCGGCACTGGAGCGGAAGCAACATTGGGCGTCGTCAGCCTGTGGCCAAAGCCCAAGGCCAAGGGTCGCGTCTGGATCGACTACCAGAGCGACGTCACCGCCAAGGACGTCGAGCTCGCGGCGCGGGAGAACTTCGTCTCGGTCGAGCACCTGAAGCGCTACACCACGCTCGGCATGGCGACCGACCAGGGCAAGACCTCGAACCTCAACGGTCTGGCGCTGCTGGCGGACATCACCGGACGCGGCATCGCGGAAGTCGGCACCACGACCTACCGGCCGCCCTTCACGCCTGTTCCCTTCGCCAGCCTTGCAGGGGCGCGCCGGGGCAGCATGCACGCCCCGGTCCGCCGCCTGCCGCTGGAGGCAAGCCATCGCGCCGCCGGCGGGGTGTTCCAGGAATATGGCGGTTGGCTGAGGCCCGCCTATTATGGCGGCGGCGAAGCCGGCGCCTCGATCCAGGACGAGGCACGGCGCGCCCGGCAGTCGGTCGCGCTTTTCGACGGCTCGACGCTCGGCAAGATCGAGGTGATCGGCCCGCGCGCCGCCGAGTTTGTCGATTTCATCTATTACAACACCATGTCGACCCTGAAGCCGGGCCATTGCCGCTACGGCTTCATGCTGTCGGAAAATGGCGTCGTCTTCGATGATGGCGTCCTGGTCCGCCTGGACGAGCATCGCTTCATCGTCTCCTGCTCGTCGTCGCATGTCGCCGCGGTCCACGCGCGCCTCGAAGAATGGCGGCAGGACCGCTTTGACCGCGATGCGGTCTATATCCACAACGCCACCGCGCAATACGCCACTTTGACCGTTTCGGGCCCGAATGCGCGCCAGGTCGTCGAAGCGCTCGATCTGGGTGCAGCGCTGGACGATGCCAGCCTGCCGCATATGGCGGTCGCCGCCGGCCGCTTTGCCGGCGACGAGGTGCGCATCGCCAGGGTTTCCTTCACCGGCGATCGCAGCTACGAAATCTCCATCCGCGCCGATCGGGCGGAGGCGCTCTGGGCAAGGATGCAGCAGGAGGGCCGCGCCTTCGACGCCGTGCTGCTGGGACTTGAATCGCTGATGATCCTGCGCGCCGAGAAGGGCTACATCGTCATCGGCAAGGACACCGACGGCACCACCATGCCGCACGATCTGGGCGTCGCCGGACCACGGACCAAACGCGCCAGCGAGTTCGTCGGCCGGCGCTCGCTTTTCACGGAAGCTGGAAACAGCAAGGACCGCAATCAGCTCGTCGGCCTTGCGCTGCGCGAAGGCGAGGCGCCGCTGGCGACCGGCGCGCATGGCGTGGAGAAACGAGACGGCCGCCTCAGACGCATCGGTTTCGTCACCTCCAGCTACCAGAGCCCGACCCTGGGACGCCCGGTTGCGCTCGCGCTCATCGAACGGGGCGCCGCGCGGCACGGCGAAACCATCGACGTTCAGCATCTCGGCGTCGTGCGGCAGGCGAAGATCGTCGCGCCTTGCGCCTTCGACCCGGAAGGGAGGCGGCTCCATGCGTAATCTTGCCGAAAAATGGCCGGCGGCGCCCGACTGGGCCACGTCCACGCTCAACAAAGGCGGCGTCAGCGTGCGGACGCTTGGCGGGCTGAACCAGTTGCTGGTCAGCGGCGACCTCGTTGCCTGGTCGAAGGCGTCAAGGCTTGCCGGCGAAGGCGTCGGCGCCGGCGCGATCGCCAGCGGCGACAAATATATGGTGCGGATCGCGCGCGACCGCCTTCTTGCGGTCGGGGAACAGCCGTTTCCCATTGCCGCCGGCTGGCACCCGGCCGGTTTCGCGGTCACGGCCATGGATGCGGCACTGCATGTGTTCGAGATCGAGGGGTCGGACCTGGAGCGCCTGATCGCCAGGGGCACGGCGCTCGATCCGGGAGCGGCAAGCCGCTCGGCTTCGATCCTTTTTGCCGGCGTCGGCGCTCTCTTCTACCGGTTCGGCAACCCCGATCGGGCGCGTCTCCATGTCGACCGGGGCCTTGCCCCCTATCTCTGGGAGTGGCTCGAACAGGTGCAAGTATTGTAGCGGGGTGGTTTCAGGTCTATCTAGCCGGCGTTCAAAACTTGGCCGGCCCGCTATGTTCTCCGATTCCAATGCTGATGAAGTCGTGCGGCGGCCCGGTCTGATCGGCAACACCAAGGTGACGCGCGAGGACTGGATGAAGCTCGCGCTGGAGACGTTGATCTCCGAGGGCGTGGAGGCGGTGCGCGTGCTTGCGCTCGGGCAGAAGCTGAACGTCTCCCGGTCCAGTTTCTACTGGTACTTCAAAAGCCGCCAGGACCTGCTCGACCAGTTGCTGGACTACTGGCGCAACAACAACACCCGTTTCGTCGTCGAACAGGCCGGCAGACCGGCCGTGTCGATCACACAGGCCGTGCTCAACGTCTTCGAGTGCTGGCTGGATGAAGCGCTGTTCAATCCGCGGCTGGATTTCGCCGTGCGCGCCTGGTCGCGCCAGTCGGCAAAAGTGCATCGGATCGTCAACGAGGAAGACGATGCGCGGGTCGACGCCATCCGGGCGATGTTCTCGCGGCATGGTTATGCGGATACGGAAGCGTTCGTGCGGGCGCGCGTGCTCTATTTCACGCAGATCGGCTATTATTCGCTCGAGATCGTCGAGCCGGTCAGCAATCGTCTTTTCCTGACGCCGGCCTACCTGCTCACGCATACCGGCAAGAAACCGCGCGCAGGCGAGGTCGAGGCTTTCGCCGAAAAGATGCTGCTGAAAAGCCCCGGCTGACCGGCCCCGCCATTCGCGATCGCTTCAATTCAGATCGCATGGCCTCCGCGCCCACTATGACGAGCACTCAGGTCCGACGCAAATGGCAGCTTGGCGCCTCATTGCAGACGTCGGACAGCTGTTGCCTGAACGCGGATTCCGTGTGGGTCCGGATGGCTGAATGCGGTTTCCCTGCGCTCTGGATCGGAAATGCCTCAAACGGGATTGCATCCGGAATGCTCTTGTTGTACGAACGTTCAACAAGGCATTTGACGAGCGCCCACCGTGCTACGGACCGAGTTTCCCTTTGCCGTCGAAACCATCGATCCATATTGGATCGCGCTGGCTGACGGCACGCGAATCGCCGCCACGGTGTGGCGCCCGCGCATCGACACCAAGGTGCCCGTGGTGGTCGAAATGGTGCCTTACCGGCGCCGCGACGGCACCGTTGCCCGCGACATCGACATCCACCCCTGGCTTGCCGGCCACGGCATCGCCTGCGCCCGCATCGACATCCGCGGCTCCGGTGATTCCGACGGCGACCTGGCCGACGAATATCTGCCCCGCGAGCAGGAGGACGCCTGTGAGATCATCGCCCATCTGGCGGCGCAATCCTGGTGCAACGGCAATGTCGGCATGACCGGCATTTCCTGGGGTGGCTTCAACGCGCTGCAGGTCGCGGCGCGCCGCCCGCCGGCGCTGAAGGCCATCATCGCCAATTGCGCCACCGACGATCGCTATGCCGACGACATCCACTATATGGGCGGCGCGTTGCTGACCGAGCAGGAAATGTGGTCGAACTTCATGCTGGTGAAGAAGGCGATGGCGCCCGACCCGCAGATTGTCGGCGATGCCTGGCGCGCCATGTGGATGAGCCGTCTGGAAGCGACACGCTCGCTGTCGGAAATCTGGCTCGCCCACCAGCGTCGCGACGACTATTGGCGGCAGGGTTCGGTCTGCGAGGATCATGCCGCGATCGAATGCGCCGTCATGGCCGTCTGCGGCTGGGAGGACAGCTATTCGAACTTCGTGCCGCGCCTTCTGGAACACCTGCCGGGGCCGAAGCTCGGCATCGTCGGACCGTGGTCGCATGCCTATCCGTGTCGCGGCGCGCCGGGTCCGCTGATCGGCTATCTGCAGGAGGCGCTGCGCTGGTGGCGTCATTGGCTTTGCGGCGAAGACACGGGCATCATGGACGAGCCGCTCTACCGGGTCTGGATCACCGGCGAGGAGCGGCCGCAGCCTTTCTACCTCCCGGATCATGCCGGCAGTTGGGCGGCCGAGGACCAATGGCCGTCGCCGCGCATCGAGCGCCGCGTCTTGCATCTGAACGCCGGCGGACTGGGCGGCCAACCCGCACCGGGCGCCACGCTGTCGGTATGCTCTCCCGCCATCGCCGGCCGCGACTGCGGCCGTTGGGGCGGCTATGGCGGTTCATGCCCCGACATGCCCATCGACCAGCGCCGCGAGGACGGCCTGGCGCTATGCTTCGACACTTTGCCGCTCAACGATGATCTGACGCTGCTCGGTGCGCCCGAGCTCGATCTGCTCGTCAGCGTCGATCAGCCGCATGTCAACCTTGCCGCCCGTCTTTGCGACGTCTATCCCGACGGCACTTCGGCGCTGATGACCTATGGCGTGCTCAACCTCAGCCATCGCGACAGCCACGAGCATCCGACGCCCTGTCCGATCGGAACGCCGTTCCGCGTCAGGCTCAAGCTCAACGATTTCGCCCGCACCATACCCAAGGGGCACCGCGTCCGGCTGGCGCTGGCCAACCAGCATTGGCCGATCCTGTGGCCGCAACCGAAACTTTCGCTGCTGTCGGTCGCGAGCGGCGACAGCAAGCTCGTTCTTCCGGTGCGACCCCCGTCGCCGCATGACCGCGACGTCCGCTTCGAGCCGGCCGAAACCGCGCCGCCGGTCCCGACCACGACGCTGGACGAAGGCTTCGACCGTCGCATCGTCACCGACGATGTCGGCTCAGGCCTGCAGATCATCGCCTTGACCTCGGACCATGGAAGCAGGCGCTACGACGATCGCGCCATCACCGTGTCTTCCGCCAACAGCGACACGATGAGCATCAGCAGCGGCGATCCGCTCTCGGCAAAGCTCGTCACCGAGTATCGATGGGCGATTGCCAGCGCCGACGCCGACACCGAAGCGCGCGCGGTGACCGAGCTCACGGCTGATGAAACGCATTTCAACCTGAGTTGGCGTCTTGAAGCCCGAGAACGGGGCAAGCTCGTCCACAGCGCCTCGGCGACACGGCGCATCAGGCGCGATTTCGCCTGAGGGACAGGGAGGAGGCCATGCTCGCATATGCGGTGAAGCGCATCGGTCTCGGTCTCCTGATCCTCGTCCTTGTCATGGTCGCCATGTATGCGGCCGTCTTCCTGGTCCCGGGCGATCCGGCAACCGTGGCGCTCGGTCCGCGCGCCACGCCGGAACTGAAGCGGCTGCTGATCGAGCGCATGGGGCTCGACCAGCCGGTCTGGTGGCAGATCGTCGAATTCTTCCGCAACGCGCTGACCGGCAATCTCGGCTACGACGTCTGGTCGAACCGGCCCGTTTCCACTCTGGTTCTGGAAGCGTTGCCGAACACGCTTGTCCTGGGGCTGACGGCGCTCGCCGTGGCGCTCCTGATCGGCGTGCCGCTCGGCTGCCTGTCGGTGATGCGGCGCGGCACGGCCGCCGATGCCGCCATCGGCGTGCTCTCGGTCGGTGTCATCGCCGTGCCGTCCTTCGTCGTCGCCATCTACTCGCTGCTGCTCTTCGCCGTCACGCTGCGCTGGCTGCCGGCCATCGGGGCGGGCGAGGCCGGAGATTTCTTCAGCCAGGCCAGGGCGCTCGTCATGCCGGCCGCCGCGATCGCCCTCGGCTGGGTCGGCTATATCGCCCGCATGGTGCGCGCCTCGATGATGGAGGTGATGGGCGAGCCCCATATCCGTACCGCGCGCTCATTTGGTTTGCCGGAGTGGAAGATCGTCTCCAAATATGCGCTGCGCATCGCCATCATCCCGACCATCTCGCTGGTCGCGGTCGGCCTCGGCAGCATCCTATCCAGCGCCGTCTTCGTCGAGGCGGTGTTCGCCAGGCCCGGCATCGGCAAGCTGATCACCGACGCCGTCAGCACCCGCAATTATCCGGTCGTCATGGGCACGGTGCTGATCATGACCGCCATCTATGTCTCCATCACCATCGCCGCCGATCTTCTCATCGCGCGGCTCGATCCGAGGGTCCGTGATGTCTTCCGTGGCTGAGGCCTCTCCATCCGCGCCCGATCGACAACGGCTTGTCCTGCTACACGCACTGCTTGCCGACCCCTTCACCCGCGTGGCACTGGTCCTGGTCGCCGGCTTCCTTGTCACCGCGCTCTTCGCGCCCTGGCTGGCGCCCTATTCGCCGGTCAAGATCGATGTGCTGCACAAGCTGCAGCCGCCATCGGCGGAGCACTGGTTCGGCACCGATCATCTCGGCCGCGATCTCTTGTCGCGCGTCATCTACGGCGCGCGCACGGCACTCACCATCGCCATGGTCTCGGTGGCCATCGCCGGCGCCATCGGCCTGCTGCTCGGCCTCATCGCCGGCTATGGTCCGCGCTGGCTCGACGCCATGCTGGTGCTGACCTTCGACAGCATGAATTCGCTGCCGATGATCATGTTCGCGCTTGCCATCATCACCGTGCTCGGCGCCGGCACCGGCACGCTGATCATCGTCATCGCCGCGACGTCCTTCCCAAGCTATGCGCGGCTCATCCGGGCCCAGACGCTGGCGCTGAAGAACAGTGACTACATCCTTGCCGAGCGCCTGCTCGACGCGAGCGCTTCGCGCATCATCTTCATCCACCTCCTGCCCAATGTCGTCGGTCCGCTGATCATCCTTTTGTCGATGGACATTCCGGTCGTCATCATGGTGGAGGCCGGCTTGAGCTTCCTCGGCCTCGGCGTGCGCCCGCCGACGCCGTCCTGGGGCTCGATCCTCTACGACGGCTACACCAGCATCCGCTCGGCACCCTTCATGGTGATCTTCGGCGGGCTGCCGCTGGTGCTGGCGACGCTCGGCTTCACCTTTCTCGGCGAGGGCCTGCGCGACTATCTCGATCCGCGCCTGCAACTGCGGAGGCCGGCATGAGCGGCTCGCTCGCGGCCAGCGGTCTCAGCGTCCGCTACGAAACACCGCATGGCAGCGTGCACGCTCTTCGCCATGTCGATATCGAGGCACATCCCGGCGAGGTCATCGGCATTGTCGGTGAGAGCGGCTGCGGCAAGTCCACTTTGGTCACCGCTCTGGCAAATCTCTTGCCGGCGAACGCCCGCATCGCCGGATCGATCCGATACAACGGCGTCGACCTGACAAAGCTTGATGCGCATCGCCAGCGGCTACTGCGCGGCGACGAGATCGCGCTGGTCGGCCAGGACCCGATGACGGCGTTCAACCCGGTGCTGACCATCGGCGACCAGCTCGTCGACTTCCAGCACCACCGTAAGGATCTCAGCCGCGCGCAGAAACGGGCCCGCATCGCCACCATGCTCGGTCGCGTCGGCATCGCCGATGCCGAACGGCGCATGCAGAGTTATCCGCACGAGCTTTCCGGCGGCATGCGCCAGCGCGTGGCGATCGCCGCCGCCTTGCTGACCGATCCCGGCCTGCTCATCGCCGATGAGCCGACAACCGCGCTCGACGTCACCATGGAGGCGCAGATCATCCATCTGCTGCGCGGGCTCAGGCGCGAATATAACGGCATCATCATCGTCGTCTCGCATCATCTCGGCGTCATCGCCGAGCTCTGCGACCGCGTCTATGTCATGTATGCCGGCGAGGTGGTCGAGGGCGGCGAGGTCGACGCGATCTTCCACGATCCGCGTCATCCCTATACCCAGGCGCTGCTTGCCTGCGATCCCGCCCGCTTCCATGATCGGCTGGACAGGCTGCCGACCATTCCAGGGTCGTTGCCGAGCCTGACCCAACCACTACCGGGATGCGTTTACGCGCCGCGCTGCGATCGCGCCTTCGCGCCATGCGGCTCCATCGCGCCACCTCTGACGAGGCTCACCGCATGCCATGCCGCCCGCTGCCACGCGGTGACGCCATGAGCCCGCTGCTTGCCGTCGAGGACCTCTCGGTCAGCTTCGTGCGCGGCAGCCTGCTCGACCGGCTGATCAACCCGTTCCCGTTGTCCGGCTTCAACGTCGTCGACGGCGTCACGCTGTCGCTCATGCCGGCCGAGACGCTTGGGCTGGTCGGTGAATCCGGCTCCGGCAAGACGACGCTGGCCCGCACCATCCTCGGCCTCATCCGGGCGGCAGCCGGTCGTATCGTGTTCGAGGGGAGGCAGGTCGCGACGCAGTCCGACTTTCGCGCCATGCGCCGGCGCTCGGCGATGATGTTCCAAGATCCGGTCGCCTCGCTCAGCCCGCGCCTGCGCGTCGGCACGCTGCTCACCGAACCGCAGGTCATCCAGGGACTGCCGATGCCGGATCGGCGCGCGGCGGCAAAGGCGCTGCTGGCGCTGGTCGGCTTGCCCGCCTCCTTCGTCGACCGCTTTCCGCATGAATTGTCGGGCGGGCAGGCTCGTCGCGTCGGCGTTGCGCGGGCGCTTGCGATGAAGCCGCATCTGCTGCTTGCCGACGAGCCGACCGCCGGGCTCGATGTGTCGGTGCAGGGCGATGTGCTCAACCTGATCGGCGAGCTCAAGCGCGAGCTCGGCTTCGCCGCCATGATCGTCACCCACAATCTGGCGATGATCCGCCATGTCAGCGATCGGCTGGCCATCATGTATCTGGGGCGGCTCGTCGAGACGGGACCGACGCAAGAGGTGTTCTCAGCCCCATCGCATCCCTATACCGCGACACTGATCCGCTCCGAGCCGATTCCCGATCCGCGCCGGCGCAGCCACAACCCTGCCGTCACCGGCGAAATTCCGAGCGTGTTCCGGCGACCTTCCGGCTGCGAGTTCCACACGCGCTGTCCCCTCGTGCAATCCCGCTGCAAGACCGAGGCGCCGGTCTATCGGCCGATGGGGGCCGGCCGCATGGTGCGCTGCCATTTCCCGCTGCAGACCGGCGGGCAAGAACGGGAAGCCGTCTTACGCGCTTTCGCAAACCAAAGGGGAAACTGAAATGACGAAATGGACAATGGACAGACGTGCATTCCTGAAAGCCGCCGGCGTGCTGGGCGCCGGCCTGGCGATGAAGCCGGGCTTTGCCTGGGCGGCGGCCGGCGACACGCTGCGCATCCGCATGGAAGGCGATCTGCAGACGCTTGATCCCGCCTTCATGATCGGTGGCATCGAAGATGTCATGATGCGCGGCATTTATGTGTCGCTGAACCGCCTCAGCGATCTCAGGCAAGGTTCGCCATGGTCGCTCTGGGGAGCGGAGAAACTCGAGCTGAAGGATCCGAAAACCATCGCCTTCACCCTGATCGATGGGCTGAAATGGTCGAACGGTCTTGGTCCGGTCACCGCCGAAGACGTGAAATTCTCCTACGAGCGTATAGCCGACCCGAACCTGTCGTCGCCCTGGGCTTATCAGTTCGAAAAGCTGGACCGTGTCGAGGTCGTCGACGCCAGATCCGGTATCATCCACCTCAAGGACCCGTACCAGCCGATCTTCGTCACCAGCCTGCCTTACTATGGCGGCCACATCATCAGCCGCGCCGGCACCGAGAAGGCCGGCGGAAAATTCACCACCGAGCCGCCGGCGGCCTGCGGTCCCTATCTCTTCTCGGACTGGCAGCAGAAACAGAAGGTTACGCTGACGGCCAATCCGGACTGGCCGGGACCGAAGCCGGATTTCGGCAAGGTGGAGATCTATGTCGTCGCCGACGATCAGGCGGCGCAATTGGCCTACGAGGCCGATGCCTTCGACTACACCAAGATCGCCATTTCGGCGACCAAGGCCGTGAAGGCCAAACCGCCCGCCAACACCAGCCTCATCGAGGCGCAGTCGACCCGCTATGTCTGGCTGACGATCAACATGCTGAGCCCGCGCCTCAAGGATCTGAAGGTGCGGCAAGCCGTGCAGTACGGCGTCGACGTCGGGCAGATCCTGACCGGCGTCTATGACGATCTCACCAAGCGCTCCACCGGCGTCGTCCAGCCCGGCACGAAATTCGCGCGCCCGAGCAATCTGATCGCGGCGCCCGATTACGAAAAGTCCGCCGCCCTGCTCGCCGAGGCAGGCGTCAGCGACTTGTCGTTGACGTTGACGGTGATGAACGATTCGATCCGCACGGCGACCGCGCAGATCATCCAGGCGAGCCTCGAGCAGGCCGGCATCAAGGTCGAGATCCAGCCTTACGACGAAGCCGCCTTCTGGGGCGTCGGCGACAAGACGCAAGGCGACGGCTATAAGAACATCGACCTGGCGCTGATGGATTTCGCCGGCGGCGTCGATCCGTCCGAGAACCTGGTTTGGTTCCGCCCCGACCAGATCGGCGCCTACAATTGGTCCGGCTTCGACAGTCCCGAATTCGAGACCTGCTATCAGCAACTGATTGCCGAAAGCGACGAGGCCAAGCGCATCGCCTTGTCCAACCGCATGGAGGATTTGATGGAGCAGTCCGGCGGTTTCGTCTTCATCTGCCACCAGCCGCTGGTCGCGATTCATAGGACCGCATTCGAACCCGTCATCTATCCGGACGGTCACCCCAATCCTGTGCTATTCAAGAAGACGGCGTGATCGCTCGATGGACAGGACGGGCGCAATCCATTAGCTGGGTTGCATGACGCAAGCCCAACCGGAAGATGCAAAAAGGAAGCGCGGCGCGAAGAAGGCGCCGCCGCGCTTCAGCCGCGAGCAGGCGGATGTGCGCCGCTCCATGCTGATCGACGCGGCGGCGCGGTGCTTGTCTGTCGGCGGCATCGGCGCGTTCACCATAGATCGCATCTGCAAGGAGGCCGGCGTCTCGCGCGGGCTTATCAACCATCACTTCGAAAGCCTCGATGGGCTGCTGGTCGAAGTCTACAAGTCCTCGCTCTATGCCAGCGTTAACAACCAGATCGACGAAGCCAAGCGCCGCCGCGCTGAGGCGTCCGGCTGGCCCCCGGAGGCCGCGCTGGCTGCTCTGGTGCGGTCCAACTTCGCGCCGGAATATTTCAGCCGCGAGAACCTGCTGATCTGGCTGTCCTTGTGGGGTGAGATCGCCGTCAACGCTCGGCTCAAGGCGGCGCATCGCGAGCTCTACGACGCTTACCGCGCGGAACTTGCCGAAGACATCGCGGCGGTTGCTGTTGAGCGTGGAAGGCAGGTCGACGCTTCCGCGCTGGCGCGCAATTTCATTGCGCTGGTCGACGGGCTCTGGCTCGAATGGTGCCTCGACGAAAGCGTGGTGACGCCGCAGGCGGCGGAGGCGGCAGGGTTCGAGATGCTCGAAGCGCAGGTCGGACCGCTGCGGGACAGTTGAATGTGAGAGCAGCGCTGCTTTGCACCTTGCTGAGTAAGGCTGCCTCAACCTTTCTTGCTTCTTGGACAGCGGCTATCCGGTCATCTGCTTGAGCGCCTTGAGCAGGCGAACATGGGTGTGGGAATGATGGTGCCTGACATGAACGGCCGAATAGATGGGATGTGAAATCTTCGGCGCATCGGCGACGAACTCCGCCACGCCCTCCTGCCGCAATCTGGTCGCCACCGTCTCGGTGACGAAAGCGGTCCCGCCCCGGCTCCGCAGGAGATAGGCGACGGCGCCGCCATTTCCGGTCGAGACGGGGGTGTTCTCAAGCTCCGGCAGCATCTGCCTGTGGGCCCGGTTGAAGAAGGCCGAGTAGTTGGCCCGGATATAGTCGGCCGGCGTGACTGCGCCGAAGGTAAGGCCGCGCGTCGATACCATGACGAAATTCTCCTCGGCGATCTGCTCGTAATGCATGTCCGGGAGGTGCTGCGGCGAATAGAGCACCGCCAGATCGAGGCTGCCGGTTGTGAGATCGAGGATCATCTGGTTGGAGTAGTCGATCTCGACGTAGATCGCCAATTTGGGCAGCGTCGCCCGCACCCATTCCAGCCATCCTTCCAGCACGCGCTCATAAAGCTCGAACTGGATGCCGATGCGGATCAGCCGGTCGAACTGGCCGACCGCCTGGATTTCGCGGCGGGCGTCGAGCCAGCGCAGCCTGACCGCGCGCGCATGCTCCTCGAATCTCAGGCCGGCGACGGTCGGCTCCGTGCCGCTCTTGCCCCGGATGAAGAGCTGCTTGTCCAGCAGTGTCTCGAGCGTGCGGATGCGGCTCGAAACGGTGGACTGGGTGATGCCAAGGCGCTCCGCCGTCCTGTTGAAGTTGCGGCTTTCGATCAGGTCCAGGAATGTGTCCAAGAGTTCAATCTGCATCTCGGCTATCCAGCGCCAGCAATTCTCTCATGGCTAACGCTTTTCGGGCCGGTCCGACAACGGGTAATCGGATTCTTCGATTAACGTCCCGCCGCTGGCTGCGTTGCCGGCGCTGCCTTGGAAGCGCAGGTTTGCCGCAACTCTCGTCCCACCCAATGGCAGGCAAGACATCCATGTTCATCGTCGACACCGACGTTCACAATTACTGGTCCAGCGCCGAGGTGTTGCTGCCCTATCTCGAACCCTACTGGTGCGATTTCCTGATGCGCGGCGAGAAGCCCGGGCCCAGGGGAAGCTTCCCGCATGGTCACCGTCCGTGGCTGCACCCGGAAGGGTTCTCGAGGCACGACATCCGCCCGGAGACCGAGGAGGACAATTACCTGATCATGAAGGAGAGGCACCTCGATCTCTACGACATCGATGTTGCGATCCTCACCGCCGACGAGCCCTTGGAAGCCTCGACTCTTGCCAACTACCACTATGCCAACGCACTGGTGAAAGCCTACAATGACTACATGATCGACTGGTGGCTGCCGAAGGATAGCCGCTTCAAGGGATCGATCATCATTTCGCCGACCGATCCCCATGGCGCCGCGGCCGAGATCCGGCGTCTCGGCCGCCACAAGGACATTGTCCAGGTCCTGGCGAGCCACGGCTCGCAACGCCCCTATGGCGATCCCTTCTACAATCCGATCCACGAAGCCTGCGCCGAGGTCGGGCTGCCCTTCGCCATCCATTTCGGCGGGCAAGGCGGCGTCAACCACAACGCGGTCGCCAGCGGCCCGACCGCCTATTATTGGGAAACGCACGCCTTGCTCAGCCAGCCGGCGATGACCCATGTGGTCAGCATGATCTCCAACGGCGTGTTCGAAAAATATCCCGACCTCTATTTCGTCGTGATCGAGTGCGGCGTGTCGTGGGTGCCTTCGCTGATGTGGCGGCTTGATGCCAACTTCAAGGCGCTGCGAAAGGAGACGCCGTGGCTGAAGATGCTGCCGTCGGAATATTGCCGCCGCAACATCCGCTTCAGCACCCAGCCGTTGGAGCAACCCCAGAACGTCAGGCATCTGTGGGAAACGCTGGAGCACATGGACGGCCAGAACACGCTGCTTTTCGCCTCCGACTACCCGCACTGGGACTTTGACGCGCCGACCAATCTGCACATCCCATCGGGCTGGCGCGACAAGATCATGGGGCTGAATGCGTTGGAGGTCTACAAGCGCATCGAGGCTCCAGCGGCAGCCGTGAGGGTCGCCTGATGAGCGCCGCAACAACCGCGGCGGCGCGGACCTTTGCCTGCAAGGCCGCCGACGTCGCTGTAGGCAAACCCAGGATCGTCACCATCGGCCGCATCCGCGTCGGCATATTCCAGCTCGAGGATGGCTATGCCGCGCTGCTCAACATCTGCCCCCATCGGGCGGGCAATCTATGCGAGGGGCCGGTATCGGGCACCAATCGGCAAACCGACAAGACGGAATTCATCTATGAGCGCGCCGGAGAGCTCATTCGCTGCGCCTGGCACGGATGGGAGTTCGACATCCGGTCAGGCAAATGCCTTGTCGACGAGAAGCTCAGGGCGCGCACCTTTCCCGTTCATGTCGACGGCGACGACCTCTATCTCGAAATACGCCGCTGACCGCAATGTGCCGTAAACTTTGGAGTTTCGACAATGGAAACCGTGAAGTTCACCCAGATGAAGGATGGCGACCGCGAGGACTATGCCTTCCTGACCGAACATGAGACCGAATACGCCGCCGGCACGGCCGACCGGCTGCTGGCGGCGATGGTCGAACTCGACAAATCGGTATCGGGCTACAAGGTGACGCGACTCGGCCATTCGCTGCAGGCCGCCACGCGCGCCTGGAATGCCGGCGCCGATATCGACTGGGTGGTGTCGGCGCTCCTGCATGACATCGGCGACATCTACGCGCCCTACAATCACGACGAATACGCGGCCGCCATCTTGCGTCCATTCGTACGCGAGCAATGCGCCTGGGTGGTGGAAAAGCATGGCGATTTCCAGCTGATCTACTATGGCGCGCATGTCGGTGCGAATCCGCACAAGCGGGATGCGTTCAGGGACAACGCCTATTTCGACGACTGCGCCGAGTTCTGCGAGAAGTGGGACCAGTCGAGCTTCGATCCGGATTATCCGACACGGCCACTGAACTTCTTCGCGCCGCTGGTGCGGGAAGTGTTCGCCCGCAAGAGCCACGATCCCGCTGTCGTCAGGCCCGGAACGCGCATTGCGATGTCGGATGACGCGGCCGCCGCCGAGCGGTCGGGCATGTAGCGAGACTGAGATATTTTTCAGGGGAGTGCCCCGGCCAGTCCTCCCTGCTTCTCCCTCGAAGGTTGCCCCTCAGTTCAAGGGCGATCCGCCTTCGCGCTTGCGCCGCTCCATATAGTCGCGCAGCGCCTCGTCGATGCCGGGATCGATCGGCGGCTGCTCATATTCAGCGACCATGCGTTTCCAGATCACGTTGGCCCGTTCACGCGCGGTGATCTGGCCGCGTTCCATCCAGGTGTCATAGTTGTCCCAATTGGACACCAGCGGCGAATAGAAGGCGCGCTCATAGCGCTGCATGGTATGTGCGGCGCCGAAGAAATGCCCGGCCGGCCCGACCTCGCGCACAGCGTCCAGCGCCAGCGTGTCGATGTCGACGACGGGCGGATCGAAATAGGCCGACATCATCTGCAGCATCTCGACATCGATCACCAGTTTCTCGAACGAAGCGGTCAGGCCGCCGCCGAGCCAGCCGGCCGCGTGCAGCACCAGATTGGCGCCGCCCATCAGGCAGCCCCACAAGGACATCGCGCTCTCGTAAGCCGCTTGCGCGTCGACCGCATTGGCGGCGGTGACGTTGCTGGAGCGGAACGGCACGCCGATCAGCCGGCAGAGCTGCCCGGTGATCTGCGCGGCCTGCGTATATTCCGGCGTGCCGAAGGCCGGCGCTCCGGTCTTCATGTCGACATTGGAGGTGAAGCCCCCATACATCACCGGCACGCCGGGACGGACGATCTGCGTCAGCACGATGCCAGCCAGCGCCTCGGCATGCTGCTGCGACAGCGCGCCGGCAAGCGTCACCGGGCTCATAGCTCCGGCCAGCGTGAACGGCGTGATGACGTTAACCTGGCCGTGCTCGGCCAATGCGATCAGCCCTTCGGCCATCGGCTCGTCGAGCTGCAGCGGTGAATTGGTGTTGATGATGCCGGTGAACACCGGCATCTCGCGCGCCAGATTTTCGCGCGTCGTGCCGAGCGAGATCGCCACCATCTCCAGCGCGTCGACGGCGCGGCCGTGACCAAGCGCCTGCGGCTGCCAGTTCTTGTCGAGCAAAGTGATCTCGGCATAGTAGAGGTCGAGGTGCCGGGTGTTCTGATGCAGGTCGAGCGGTTCGAACGGCCCGCCGCCTTCCTGGTGCAGCACGTTGAAGGACTGGATGAGCTTCAGATAGTCGCACATCTCGGCATAGGAGCCGGGGCGACGGCCGCGGTCATTGTCCATGACATAGGCCGGCCCGCCGACCGACGACAGGATGCAGTGCCGCCCGCCGACCTTGACGTTCTTCTGAGGGTTGCGGGCGCGCAGCTCGAAGGATGAGGGTGCCATGGCGACGCGTTCCATCACCATGGCGCGGTCGAAGCGCACGCGCATCTCGCCTTCGTCGACGGTGCAGCCGGCCGCTCGATAGAGCTGGCGCGCCCGCGGCTGCAGCACGCGCATGCCGATCTCCTCGAGGATGGTGAGGCCCATTTCGTGGATAGCCTGCACCTGGTCGGCCGACAGGACCTCGATCGGCGCGTAGGGCCGCGTCAGCTGCTTCCACGACCGTTGCGCGATGCCGGCCACCTCGCGCTGGGGGCGACCGGGCCTGCGACGTGCGGCGATACGCTCCATGGCTTTCTGGACCTCCTTGTTGACGCAATTCCGAACGGAAAACCCGTTCGCACTTTTCCTGGAATTGCTCTATTCGGCTGCCGTTCGCATCTCGAAATCCGCTGCCGCATCGACGATCGGCGTGTCGCGGCGGTAAGGCCGCCAGCGAAGCTTCTCGCCGATTTCGCGTGCCAGCTTGTGGCCGCTATGCACCGCATGGGCGATGGCGCCGGGCGCCAGCGTGTCGCCGACGCGATCGACGCTCCGGATGCCCGCCGCCGCGAGCACGTCCGCTCTTTCGCTCAGCGCTTCGAACAACTCGTTTCGCGGCAATCGCAGGCCGACGATCAGCACCGAGCGGCAGGCGATGCGGTTCTCTTCGCCAGTGAACAGATGCGCCAGTGTTGCCGTCTCGCCATCGAAGGATTTCAGCAGATGCAGCGTCGTCACCGGCACGTTGCGGCGCGCCAGCGCCCGGTGCACCAGCGGCAGCTCGTTGGTCATGATGGTCCATCCCGACGCTTGGCCGGACGGTGTCGCATAGTTGACCGGAATGCCTTGCGCGGCCAGATGCTCGGTGAGGACGCCGCCCATGTAGTAATTGTCGAAATCGAAGACCAGCGTCGGCCCTTCAGGAAGCTTGCCGGCGGCGATGTCGTCGGGTGTGAGCACGTCCGCATGGTCGAGACGGCCGACGGGGATCTCCATCGAGGAATAGAGCATGTTCGTCCAGCGCGCGCCGGTCGCCAGCACCACGCGCTCCGGCGCCAGGTCGATGATCTCGTCGGCGCCGAGCGCGCTTTCGGGATAGAGCGAGACATTGCTCATCTCGCCGATGCGGCCGAGGCGGTATTCGACGACACGATTCCAGGCCGACAGCCCTGGCAATGTCTTCTCGAAGGTCAGCCGTCCGCCGAAGCCGCGGCTGGCGTCGGCAAGCATCACCTCGTGGCCGCGGCGGCCGAGTGTCATGGCGCATTCGAGCCCGGCCGGTCCGCCGCCGACAATGAGGATGCGTTCGGGCCTGTCGGCGCGCCCGGCGCGCTCGGGATGCCAGCCGCGCCGCCACTCCTCGCCGGCGGTCGGATTCTGGGTGCAGCGCACCGGCACGCCGTCGTGCCAGCTCGAAATGCAGATGTTGCAGCCGATGCATTCGCGGATCTCGGCCTCGCGGCCCTCGCGGATCTTGGCCGGCAGGAAGGGATCGGCGATCGACGGCCGCGCGCCGCCGATGAGGTCGAGCACGCCGCGCCGGATCTGCGACACCATCGTGTCCGGCGAGGTGAAGCGCCCGACGCCGACCACCGGCTTCTTCGTCAGCGACTTGACGAAATCGATCACCGGCTCGTGGCTGCCTTCGCCGGTGAAGCGCGACGCCGAGCAATCGGTCGGGCTGGAGTCCATCTTGACGTCGAACAGGTCGGGCAGGTCGGCCAAAAGTTCGATCAGCTCATGGGCTTCCGAGGGCTGGTTGCGGCCAGGCCGGCCGCGCAGCTCCTCAAGGCTGACACGAAGCGCGACACCGCAATCCTTGCCCACGGCGTCCTTCGTCACCTCGATCATCTCGCGCACGAAGCGGACACGGTTCCCGATCGAGCCGCCATATTCGTCGACGCGATGATTGTATTCCGGCAGCAGGAACTCGTAGCCGAGATAGCCCATCCCGGCATAGACATAGACGATGTCGAAGCCGGCCGTGCGCGCCTTGCGTGCCGCTTCGGCCTGGCATCTCAGCACCTCGCGGATGTCGGCCTTGTCCATCGTCTTCGGCCTCAGATTGCCCATGAAGCCGACATGCGTGGCCATCCACGGAATGCCGGATGGCGACAGCGGCGGCAGGCGGCTTGTGCGGTTCATCACCGAAGCGCCGCCATGCCATAGCTCCACGCCGGCAAGCGATCCATGGCGGTGCACGGCTTCCGTCATCAGCGCGTGAGCGCGGATGTCGTTGTCGTCCCACAGCGTCGCGAAAGGCAGCGGCGCATCGTCCGAAGTCGGATCGATCGAGCAAGCACCCGTGCAGATCACGCCCCATCCGCCTTCGGCCTTGGCTTCGCGAAACGCCGCGCGAACGCGCGGCAGCGCGTTTGTCATCCCGCTAGCATGCGGCACCTGATAGAAGCGGTTCGGCGCGGTGACAGGCCCTATTCTTACCGGCTCGAACAGGATTTCGTAACGAGGGTTGCACGGCATGGCGGCATCTCGAATGCACTGTTGAACGATCGTTCAACAACGTAATCGAGATCGTTCTGGAACGCAATGGCCAAAGCGAGCCGTCCTTCCAGCCTGGCGCGCATATGACGTCCATATGCCAAATGGCGAGATCCGGCAGGATCACCAACGGCCCGGCGAAACCGACAGTTCGTCATCGGCGTCAAACTGGAGCCGGACTCAAAGCGAGGCTTGAAATGCATGTATGATCGGCACCGTCATGTCGATCCGGCCGATCCTTGCGTGTTCATGTTCTACGAGAACTGGCGCTCGAAGGACGACCTCGAGCGGCATTTGGCGATGCCGCATTGGAAGCCGCTATTTGGACGCCTTGACGATCTGGTCGCACGTCCGACGTCCGTCGTTTCGTGATGTTGAGCCGAACGGCGACGTGAAGCAGCGTCGCCAATTATAGCTCAAGCCTGATCGTCACGCCGGCTTGTCGTCAGGATGTCCAAGCTCGCAGAACCAGCCGCCGAGATATTTCACCGACGGTTTGTTCGGATCGGGAACAGGGGTCTTCGCCTCGATGGCGGTACGGAATGGTTCGGCGCTGTCCTGCGGGACAAAGCCCAGATGGTCGGCGCCGCTGTTGTCGACCATCTTCAGCTTGTTGTTGGAAATGCCGAAGGAGATCGTATGGCCGACGCGCGGCGCGGTCAGCGACGCCTCGACCAGCCGCACGCAGTCGGCGAAGGAGAGGTATGACCACAGCATGCGCCGATCGGCCGGCTCGGGGAAGGACGAGAAGATGCGCAGGCACACGGTCTCGATGCCGAACTTGTCCCAATAGAGCCGGCTGAGGCTTTCGACGAAATTCTTCGACACGCCATAGAGGCTGTCGGGGCGCACCGGTGCGTCGACGCCGATATGCGCCTCGATCTCGTGATAGCCGATGGCATGCACCGAGGAGGCGTAGATGACGCGCTTCACGCCGTGTTTCCGGGCCCCTTCATAGATGTGGTAGGAGCCGCGGATGCTGGAATCGAGGATGGTCTGCCATTCGCATTCGAGCGGCGCGCCGCCGAAATGCACGATCGCGTCACAGTCCTTGGTCGCCGCGATGGTCGCCTCCATGTCGGCGAGGTCGAAGACCGCTTCCTCCTCGTGCGGCGCGAGATCGCCGAACGGCTCACGCCCTGCCAGGCGGATTGTCCTTGCCAGCGGCACCAGCCCCTTGCGCAGTTGCGAGCCGAGCCGGCCAGCGGCGCCGGTGATCAGGATACGTTCGTAATGCGGCATTCGTTTACTCCACGTGCGCGACCGCGGCGTTGATGCGCGCGATCGCTTCGCTCAGCACCTCTTCGCTGGTCGCAGTCGAGATGCGGAAAAAGGGCGACAGTCCATAGGCGACGCCGGGCACCGACGCCACCCGGCCTTCGCTCAGAAGATAGTTGGCCACGGCCGCATCGTCCTCCAGAACGACGCCTTTGGGCGTCTTGCGGCCGATCAGGCTGGCGCAGCCGATATAGGCGTAGAAGGCGCCCTCCGGCGGCGACAGCGTCAGGCCGTTGATCTTCCTGATGCCGTCGACGACCAGGTCGCGACGCCTCTCGAAGGCCTGGCGGAAGCGCGCCACCTCGTCCTGCGGCCCGTTAAGCGCGGCGACGGTGGCGGCCTGCGCGATCGAGCACACCGAGGTGCAGGACTGGCTCTGGATCGTCGACATCGCCTTGACGAGCGGTGCGGGTCCTGCCGCGTAGCCGACGCGCCAGCCGGTCATCGCATAGGATTTCGAGACGCCGTTGACGATCAGCGTGCGGTGCTTGAGTTCGGGACATGCCTTGCCGAAGGAAACGAACTCGCGCCCGTCGAAGAGGATGTGCTCGTAGATCTCGTCGGAGAGGACAAGCACATGCGGGTGCTTGGCCAGCACCGCGCCCAGCGCCTTGAGATCGGATTCTGAATACACCGCGCCGGATGGATTGCCCGGCATGTTGAGGAAGAGCCACTTCGTCCTCGGCGTGATGGCCTCCTCAAGCAATGCGGGCGTTAGCCGAAAGCCAGTGGTTTCTGGACATTCGACGACGACAGGCGTGCCGCCGAGCAGCTTCACCATCTCGGGATAGGAGACGAAATAGGGCGCCGGCAGGATCGTTTCGTCGCCAGTCTCCAGCGTGGCCATCAGCGCGTTGAAGATGATCTGCTTGGCGCCGTTGGCCACCACGATATCGTCGGCCGTGTAGTCCAGCCCGTTCTCGCGGCGGAATTTTCCCGCTATCGCTTCACGCACTTCGGGCGTACCGGCGGCAGCGGTGTAGAGCGTCTGGCCGGCCTTCGCCGCGAAATGGGCGGCGTCGATGATGTGGAGCGGAGTCGGAAAATCGGGCTCGCCCAGCCCGAGATCGATCACGTCCACGCCCTTGGCGCGCAGCGCCTTGGCGGCCTGCGAAGCCGCCATCGATGCGGAGGGTTTCACCACCGACAGGCGCGAGGCAACATAGCTCATCAATCGTTCTCCGAAATGTAGCCCTTGGATCGGTCGTTGGCCCGCGCGGCGGCGCTGCGCTTGGCCGGATCGCCATAGCCGCCGCCGCCCGGCAGCTCCAATATTAGCCGCCGGCCGGCGGGCACATGCTGCCAGCCCTTGGGGCGCATCTTCGTGCCGTCATCCAACTTGACCACGCCGGCGACGCCGGACTTGCCGCCATTGCGTCCGCGCGGCGGATGGTTGACGCGGTCGAACATGGCCGAGAAGTCGAACTCGTGGCCGTCGGTCGCGGCGATCTCGATGATTTGGCCCAGGCCGCCGCGGAATTCGCCGTCGCCGCCGGAATTGGGCCGCAGCTCCTTGCGCCAGATGACGATCGGACCGGTGTGCTCCGTCGCCTCGATCGGCATCGTGTGCACGCCAGACGGGAAGGCCGTCGCCGACAAGCCGTCGAGCTCGGGGCGGGCACCCATGCCGCCCGAGTTGAACATCAGCACTTCGGCGCGACGGCCGGAGCCACCGGCGACGGGGCGTGCCGAAATGTGGATGTTCCACAGCGCGCCGGCGCCTTCGGCAAGGATCCTGCCGGGCAGCGCCTTGGCGAACGCGCCAAGCACCAGGTCGGGAACCATGTGGCCGAAGATGTGCCTGAGCGCCACCGGCGCCGGCCGCACGGCATTGAGGATGTTGACGGGCGAGGACACGGTGAAGAAGGCGAGCGAGGCGGCATTGTTCGGAATGTCGGGCGCCACCATGCATTTCAGCGCGTAGCAGGCATAGGCCTTGCTGTAGATGATCGGGCAGTTGATGCCCCAGCGGCTCATCGGATCGGTGCCGGTGAAGTCGACCTCGACATGGTCGTCGCGCACCGAAACCGTAGCCGCGAGCTTAACGGGCTCGTCGTAGCCGTCGGTCACGAGCTCATTCGACCAGCTTCCCTTGGGCAGCGCCCCGATGCGTTCGAGCATGGCGTCGCGGGTGCGCGAGAAGATGAAGCCGCCGAGACCGTCGAGCGAAGTGAGGCCGATCTCCTTCATCATGTCGACGAGACGCCGATGACCGACCTCGTTGCAGGCGGCCAACGAATAGAAATCGCCGACCACCTGATTGGGCTCGCGGACATTGGCGCGCAGGATCCTGACCAGGTCGAGATTGACCTTGCCCTTCTCCGCGAACTTCATGATCGGGATCTGGATGCCTTCCTCATAGACCGACTTGCCGTCGGCGCCGAAGCCGCGGCCGCCGACATCGACGACATGCGCCGTGCAGGCGAAGAAGGCGACGAGCTCGCCGTTGAGGAAGGACGGCGATACCATTGTGATGTCGTGCAGATGGCCGGTGCCCAGCCAAGGATCGTTGGTGACATAGGTGTCGCCCTCGAACATCTCCTCGCGCGGGATCGCGTTCATGAAATGCAGCACGGCCTCGGCCATGGTGTTGACGTGACCGGGCGTGCCGGTGACGGCCTGCGCCAGCATCTGGCCGCGCGGATCGAACACGCCGGCCGACAGATCGCCGGACTCGCGCACCGAGGTCGAGAAGGCGGTGCGCAGCAAGGTCAGCGCCTGCTCCTCGACCACCGAGATCAACCGGTTCCACATGACCTGCATGCGGATTTCGCCAATATCGCTCATGCCTGGCTGCCTTTGCGGATCAGGAGGATCGCGCCGTCGCTCTGGATGACGGCATCGAAGCTGGTGGTGACGACGGTCGATGTCTCGCGCTCGACGATGACGGCCGGGCCCGCCACACGATCGCCCGTGCAAAGCGTGTCGCGCTCGGCGATGCCATAGCTGCGCGGCGCGCCGCTGACCGGATCGAACACCTCGCGGGTCGTTGTCGGTTGGCTGGTCTTCTTGCCCATGGTGAGCTCGTGCCGCGCAACCGCAGGCCGAACATCCGTTGCCTTCACCGACCAGGTAACGATCTCGATCTCCAGCCCGTCGAGCCCGTCGATGGCGCGGCCGAAGAAGCGCTGGTAGCTCTCTTCGAACAGCTCCTTGAGCTTGGCGACGGCATCGTCGCCGAATGGCGCATCGGCCACCGGCACGGGGATTTCCCAGCCCTGGCCGGCATAGCGCATGAAGGCGGTGATCTCGCAGACGATCTGGCCGCTGGCGCCGGTGCGCACAAAGCCTTCAGCGGAGGCTTTGAGATCGGCGAGCAGGGCGTTGACCTCGGCCGGCTTAAATTGCGACAGGCGCGTCAGCTTCGAGGCCAGCGCTTCGTAGCCGAACGGGGCCTTGAGGAAACCGATCGCCGACCCGACGCCGGCGCCGCGCGGCACGATGCACTGGTCGATGCCGAGCTTTTCGCACAGCCTTGCCGCGTGAAGCGGCGCGGCGCCGCCAAAGGCGATCATCAGATTGTCGGAAATGTTCTTGCCGTTCTCGACGGCGTGGACGCGCGCGGCGTTGGCCATGTTCTCGTCTACCACCTCGCAGATGCCGAAGGCGGTCGCCATGGCGTTGAGCGACAGGCGCTCGCCGACCTCGCGCAGGATGGCCTGTTCGGATGCAGCCGTATCGAGCCTGATCGCGCCGCCGGCGAAATTGTGTGGATCGAGCTTGCCGAGCACGAGGTCCGCGTCAGTGATTGCCGGGCGGCTGCCGCCGCGGCCGTAGCAGGCCGGGCCCGGCTCCGATCCCGCGCTCTCGGGCCCGGTCTGGATGCGGCCCATGGCGTCGACCCAGGCGATGGAGCCGCCGCCGGCGCCGATCTCGATCATCTCGATGACGGGGATCGAGATCGGCATGCCCGAGCCTTTCGAGAAGCGGTAGGTGCGCGCCACTTCGAAGGTCCGCGCGGTGCGCGGCGCATAGTCCTCGATCAGGCAGATCTTGGCAGTGGTTCCGCCCATGTCGTAGGAGACGACCTTTTCCAGTCCGAAGCGCTTAGCGATGTCGGCTGCGAAAATGGCGCCGCCCGCGGGTCCGGACTCGACCAGCCGCACAGGGAATTCCGAAGCGGTTTCCACCGAGATCAGGCCGCCGCCGGAGTGGATCATGAAGACGGGGCATTCGGCGGCCATGTCCTTCAGCCGCGTCTGCAGGCGGGCGAGATAGTCGGCCATCTGCGGCCGCACATAGGCATTGGCGCAGACCGTGTTGAAGCGCTCGAACTCGCGCATCTGCGGCGAGACCTCGGCGCTGATCGAGATCGGGATTCTAAGCTTGCGAGCAAGCATTTCGCGCGCGCGGCGCTCATGGTCCGGGTTGGCGTAAGCGTGGATGAAGCCGATCGCCACCGAGCCGAAATTGCCGGCAGCGATGCGGTCGGCGATCTCCTCAAGCGCAGCTTCGTCGAGCGGCTGCAGTTCCTGGCCTTCCGCGCCTATGCGGCCCTTGACCGTGAAGCGGTCCTCGCGCGGGATCAGCGGTGTTGGCAGCTGCAAGTTAAGGTCATATTGCTCGAAGCGGTTTTCCGTCCGCATCTCGATCACGTCGCGAAAACCTTCGGTCGTGATCAGGGCCGTCCTGGCCCCGCGCCGCTCGATCAGCGCGTTGGTGGCGAGCGTCGTGCCGTGGATGATGATGCCTATCTCGGCCGCCGAAATCCCGGCATCGCGGATGACGACGTCGATGCCATCCAGGATCGCCTGCTCGGGCGCCGAATAGTTCGTCAGAACCTTGGTCGAGAATATCGTTCCCCTGACATCGAGGGCGATGTCGGTGAAGGTGCCGCCGATGTCGGCGCCAAGGCGGATGTCGTCTGATCTGGAGGTCATGCCTTGGCTTTCTGGGAAGCGAGCGCGGCGTCGCGCATCTGGGAAAGGGTCTGGCGAGGCGTCAGCGCTTCGGGTGAGATGGCGATGTCGAGGACGGCGCCGGTCGCGGATTGCAGCGCGCGCTCGAATGCCGCCGCGAAATCGCCGGTGGCCTCGACGCGCTCCGCGTGGAAGCCGTAAGCCTTCGCCAGCGTCACGAAGTCGGGGTTCTCGAGCGAGGTGCCGGAGACGCGAGCCGGATAGTTGCGTTCCTGATGCGCACGGATGGTGCCATAGATGCCGTTGTTGATGATCAGCACGATCGGCTGAGCGCCCGCCTGGATGGCGGTGCCGAGTTCCTGGCAGTTCATCTGGAAGTCGCCGTCGCCGGCAAAGCAGACGACCGTGCGCTTCGGATAAGCGACCTTGGCGGCGATTGCCGCCGGCAGGCCGTAGCCCATGGCGCCGGACTGCGGCGCGAGCAGCCGGGCCTCAGGCCCGAACTTGAAGAACTTGTTCGGCCACACCGTGAAATTGCCGGCGCCGTTGGTGAGGATGACGTCGGCCGGCAAGGTCTCGCGCAGCCAGGCGCTGACCGCGACCATGTCTACGGGACCGGGCTGCACCGGCGCGGCAAACGTTCCCTCATAGGCCTTGCGCGCCGCAGCGCGCCACTCGGCCCAGCCACCCTTCACCGGCGTCAGCGCCTTGGCGAAAGCATTCGGGCCGGCATGGACGCCGATCGCGGGCACGTAGATCTTGCCGATCTCGCGGTCGGAGCCGTGCACATGGATCAGCTTCTGGCGCGGCACGGGCACGGAGAGCAGCGTGTAACCGTCCGTCGTCATCTCGCCGAAGCGGACATTGACGGCGAGGATCACGTCCGCGTCGCGGATCAGGTTCTCCACATGCGGCACCATGCCGACGCCGGCCTCGCCGACGAAGACCGGCGAATGGTTGTCGAACTGGTCCTGATAGCGGAAGGCGGCGACGACCGGGATGTCGGAGGCTTCGGCGAAGGCCTTGAGCGCGGCGCGTCCGTCCGCCGTCCAGTTGGCGCCGCCCATGAGCAGGACAGGCCTCTCGGCCGCCGCCAACATCTTGAGCGCAGCAGCAGTCGCCTCCTGTGCCGGCGCGGCTTCGAAAATCGCTGCGGGACCGCTCAGCGGCACGGATTCGGTCGCGGTGGTCAGCATGTCTTCCGGCAACGCGACCACGACGGGGCCGGGCCTTCCGGTCAGGGCCGTGGTCCAGGCCCGCGCCACGATCTCCGGGAGGCGCTTGACGTCGTCGATCTCCACCGCCCATTTTGCGACCGTTCCATACACTGCCCGGTAGTCGATTTCCTGGAAGGCTTCTCGGCCCTTCATGTCGGTGCCAACCTGGCCGACGAACAGGATCATCGGCGAACTGTCCTGCATCGCAGTATGCACGCCGATGCTGGCGTTGGTGACGCCAGGCCCCCGCGTCACGAAGCAGATGCCCGGCGTGCCCGTCAGCTTGCCGTACGCGGAGGCCATGAAGGCAGCGCCGCCTTCATTGCGGCAAAGCACATAGTCCAGCTTTCCACGCGTGTCGTGCAGCGCGTCGAGAACGGCGAGATAGCTTTCGCCGGGTACGCCGAAGCTCTTGGTCGCGCCCAGGGCGATCAGGCACTCGACAAGAAGGCGACCGCCATTGCGGACCATGCTTCGACATCCTCTTAAGCGGCGGCAAGCCAACCGAGCCCGCCTTTCGGATTTATACCTGCACTGTGGCCGGCCGGCGCGAAATCAAGAAATGCGGTCCATTCGAAAGTTTTTCTTTTCTATGAAATCCGCACCAAAACACCGGGGTTCATCGTGCCTTGCGGATCGAATGCGCGCTTGAGCTGCGCCATGAGAGTGCGCTCGGCGGAACTGCGATTGCGGTCGGCCATGGCGATCTTGGCGCGGCCGAGCCCATGCTCGGCAGCAAAGCTGCCGCCCATGTCGGTGGCCAAAGCGGCCAGCGTCTCGGCGAATGCTCCGGCCTTGCCGTCGAAATCGGCGCGGCCTTCCGGCGGCGACAGATTGTAATGGATATTTCCGTCGCCGAGATGGCCGAACGGGTTGATCCGCACGCCCGGAACAATGTCGTGGCATAGTTTCGCGCCCGCCTCGATGAAACGCGCGATCGCGCCCGGCGGCACGGAGATGTCGTGCTTGAGCTGCTCGCCCTCCAGCCGCTGTCCCTCCGGCTGCTCCTCGCGCAACCGCCAGAACTGCGCCCGCTGCGCGCCCGAACTGGCCAGCGCGCCATCCACGACCAGGCCTTGCTCCATGCCCCATTCCAGCGCCGAAGCCAGGATGTCGTCGAGGGGAACGCGCGTCGAGCCCGACGCCATCTCGACAAGCAGATAGGCCTCGCCGCGCGTCTCCAACGGATAGGCGAGGTCTGGAAGATGCTTGAGGGCGAGCGTCAGGCCGACATCCGAAAAGAATTCGAGGCCCGCCAGGAATTCTCCGGCCTCGCCGCGCAGAAAGGCACCGAACGACACGGCGGCGGCGAAGTCGGACATCACCAGCAGCGCGCTCGCCTGCTGCTTTGGCGTGGGATGGATCCTGAGGATCGCGCGCGTCACGATGCCGAGCGTGCCTTCCGAACCGCAGAACAGCTTGCGCAGCTGATAGCCGGCATTGTCCTTCTGCACCGCGCGCATTCCGTCCCACACCGTGCCGTCCGCCATGACGACCTCGAGGCCTAGGACCAGATCCTGCATCATGCCGTACCGGAATGCTTGGCTGCCGCCGGCATTGGTGCCGATCAGGCCGCCGATCCTGGCGCTGCCTTCGGCTCCCAGATGCATCGGGAACATCAGGCCGTGCGGCTCCAGCGCCTCGTGCAGGGAGGCGAGGACGACGCCTGCCTCGACCGCGATCGAGCCGCTCTCCGGATCCGGCTCGCCGATTGCCGTCATGCGCGACAGCGAAACGATCACCGCGTTTGCCTGCTCGGCGACGGCGCCGCCGCACAGGCCGGTGTTGCCGCCTTGCGGTACGACTGCCAATCCTGCCTGCCGGCAAGCCTTGACGACCGCCGCAACTTCGGCCGTGTTCGCGGGCCTGGCAACGCCCAAAGGCGCGACGCCATAGCGGTTCAGCCAGTCGCGATGATAAGGCTCGGCATCGGTGCCCGAAAGCCAGCCTTTCGGTCCGAGAATCTCGCGCAAAGCGGTGACGGGGCCGGTCATTGCGTACCTGCGATATGTGACACGCCGCGTATAGACAGCAGCGGCGCCTGGCTCAATGACCCAGCACCTGCGACAGGAATTGCCGCGTGCGCTCGTTCCGGCAAGAGGTGAAGAACGCCTCCGGCGGCGCCTCCTCGACGATCTCGCCGCCGTCCATGAAGATGACGCGGTCGGCGACGCGGCGGGCGAAGCCCATTTCGTGGGTGACGCAGATCATCGTCATGCCCTCGGAAGCGAGCGTCACCATGACGTCCAGCACCTCCGCGATCATCTCCGGGTCGAGCGCCGAGGTCGGCTCGTCGAACAGCATGATCTGCGGCTGCATGCAAAGCGCGCGGGCGATCGCGACTCGCTGCTGCTGGCCGCCGGAAAGCTGGCTCGGGAACTTCATCGCCTGCTCGGGGATTCGGACCTTCTCCAGAAAGCGCCTGGCCGTCGTCTCGGCTTCCGCGCGCGGCCGCTTGCGCACGATCATCGGCGCGATCATGCAGTTCTCAAGCACCGTCATGTGCGGGAACAGGTTGAAATGCTGGAACACCATGCCGACCTCGCGCCGGATCCCGTCGATGTTGGCGACATCGTCGTTGAGCTCGGTGCCAAGTACCGTTACGCGGCCGCCGTCATGCTGTTCGAGCCGGTTGATACAGCGGATCAGCGTGGATTTGCCGGAGCCGGACGGACCGCAGATGACGATCTTTTCGCCGCGCTCGACGGAGAGGTTTATCTTCCGCAACGCGTGGAATGACCCGTAATGTTTGTCGAGGCCTTCGATGCGGACGGCCGGGCCGGATGAGAGCGTCGAATCCATGCGCGTCTCCTACCGTTCGCCGACCGACATGCGGCGCTCGAGGTAAGCGCCGTAGCGGGACAGGCTGAAGACGAAGACGAAATAGATGAAGGCGATGAAGGCATAGACCTCGACATAGGCGAAGCGCCATTCGCCGGTGCCGTAGGCGGCGTTGCCGGAGGCCAGGATTTCGAAGAAGCCGACGATCACCACCAGCGAGGTTTCCTTGAACGAGATGACGAACTGGTTGATCGTCGCGGGCAATGCGTTGCGCATCGCCTGCGGCAACACGATGCGTCCGATGCGCTGCCAATAACTCATGCCGAGCGCCATGGCGGCTTCTTCCTGTCCTGCCGGAACACCCTGCATGCCGCCGCGCACGATCTCGGCCTGATAGGCGGAGAAGAACAGGGCGGAACCCAGGATCACCCGGTAGAGTTTGTCGCCCTGCAGCCATTGCGGCAGGGCGAAAGGCAGAACCACGGCAAATGTGAAAAGGATCGAGATCAGCGGAAGCGAGCGGACGCCATCGATGATGAGACCGGTGGTGCGCGATATCCAGGGCAGGTCCGAGCGGCGCAGCAGCGCCAGGCAGATCGCCAGCGGGAAGCCGATCAGGCAAGTGGTGACGAAAATGAAGAGGGTGAGCGCCAGCCCGCCCCAGGCCTCCTCGCCGACATAGGGCAGGCCGAGCACGCCGCCCTTCATCAGCACGTAGTAGAGGCCTGTTCCTGCGCTCCAGACGAGGGCGATGCGGCGGCCGGTCCAGAAGGCCGGCATGCAGCTCAGCACTGTCATGACCACCACGCTGACGCAGGCAAGCGCCGAGCGCCATTGCTCCTCGAAAGGATAGAGGCCGAACAGGATGATCCGCCACCGGGCGGCGATGACCGACCAGCAGGCGCCGGCCGCCGCCTGGCAGGCCTCGGGCCCGCCGCCAGTCGTGAACACGGCCGAGAAGACGGCCCAGTCGAGCAATTTCCAGACGATGAAGGCCATGAGCGTCAGGGATATCAACGACAGCAGCGCCTGAAGCGGTGTCGCGAAGAAGCGGCGCTTCAGATCTTCGAGCCTGCCCGGGGCAGGGGGAGCGACAACGATCATCTCCATCTCTGTCATCCCCTCAGTTGATTGCCCTTGAGGGCGATGGCCTTGTTGATGCGGTTGAACACCGCGGCGAGGCTGAGATTGATGGCGAGGAAGCCGGCCATCAGAATGCCGATCACCTCGAGCGTCTGGCCCGAGTGGTTGATCGTCAGCGCCACGATCATGAAGAAATCGGTGAAGCCCACTGCAATGCCCATCGTGGTTGCCTTCATCAGCCAGACATACTGGTTGGCGAGGATCGGCAGCATGGCGCGCAGCGCCAGCGGCAGCCTGACCAGCGTGAAGACGCGCCAGGGGCTCAGGCCCAACGACAGCGCCGCTTCCATCTGACCCTTGCCGACCGCCTTGAAGCCGCCGCGCACGATCTCGGCGATGTAGGAGCCCCCATAGATGGCGATGGCGATGGCCAGCGCGGAAAATTCCGGCGGAATGCGCATGCCTCCCTTGAGATTGAGGCCCTGCAAGGCGGGGAAGTCGAGCAGCGGCAGATCCGGCAGGCGGCCGACCGCGAGAATGACGGCGGCGCAGGCCAGTGCCGCCGCCGCGCCGGCGAGCTGGATAATGGAGCGTTCGCCAAACGGCTGATTGAGGCGGGGTGTCCGGCCAAGCCAGACCGGCAGGGCGATTGCCGCGATGACGGCAAGCATCGCTGCGGCCAGCGCCGTTCCGCCGACATTGGGAATAGGCACGTAGAGACCACGGCTGGTCAGCAGCATGCCGAAAGCCTCATGCGCGGCGCGCGGCGTCGGCAGATGCGTGATGACCGCATACCAGAAGAAGACCTGCAGGATCAGCGGGATGTTGCGGAAGATGTCGACATAGGTGCGGCCGAGCAGCCGCGCCAGTTCGTTGGACGAGGTCCGCGCCAGGCCCACAATCGTGCCGACGATCGTTGCCAGGACAAGGCCGGTGGTTCCGAGGAACAGGGTGTTGATGATGCCGATCAGGAAGAACCACCAATAGGGATCGTTCGCGGTGGCCGGCAGCAGCGAGAAGTTCACGTCCCAGCCCGTCGACTTGAACAGGAAGTCGAAGCCGGAGGTGATGCCTTGCTCGGCGAGGTTGCGCCTGGCGATCATCACGCAGGCAAGAACCATTGCGGCAAGTGAGCCGACGAAAAGGACCTGCAACAGCGTGTTGCGGACCTTCTGATTTCTCAGCAGGCTGACCATCAGGATATTCCCGAATTGGCGCCGGCTCCGCCGGGCAGGCAGCCGGGCGGAGCTCAAAGCGGATGCGTTAGGAACGGATCAGTCGATCACCAGGGGGTCAATCGATCACCAGCGGGAACAGGACGCCGCCATTGCTCCACAAATTGGTCAGCTCGCGATCCATCTTGTAGGGCGAGTCCTTGCCGAGATCGCGATCGAAGATCTCGCCGTAATTGCCGACCTTCTTGATGACGTTGTAGGCCCAGTCGTCGGAAAGGCCGAGGCCCTTGCCCATGCCGGGCGTGACGCCGAGGAATTTGGCTACCTGCGGCGAGGTCGGCTTGGCCTTGATCTCGTCGACATTCTTGGAGGTGATGCCTTCCTGCTCGGCGAAGATCAGCGTGCTCAACGTCCAGTTGGCGATGTCGACCCAGTTGTCGTCGCCCTGGCGCATGATCATCACCTCGGGCTCGACGGCGAGCACGTCGGGAAGGATCACATGATCCTCGACCTTGCTCTTGGCGATGCGGGCGATGGCGAGTGTCGGCCCCCACTGCGCATAGAGATCGCAGCGGCCGGAGAAATAGGCCTGCTCGAGCTCCTCGGTCTTTTCGATCAGCACCGGCTCGAGCTTGATGCCGAGCTTCTGGGCATAGGCGGCGACCTGCTGCTCCTGCGAGGTGCCGGCGGGAATGCAGATCGTGCCGCCATTGGCATCCTTGAGCGATTTCAGATTGAGCTCCTTGTGCGCCATCACCTTGGTCGTGCCGAGATAGTAGGACATCGAGAATTGCAGGCCGAGCTCGGTGTCGCGGCTGAGCGTGCCGCCGGACGCCTTGATGATGATGTCGACGTCGCCCGACTGGAGCGATGGCCAGCGCTGCGCCCAGCTGATCGGCACGACCTTCAGCTTCGCCGGGTCGCCGAACACGGCGGTCGCTACCGCCCTGCAAAGGTCGATGTCCATGCCCTTCCAGTTGCCCTTGTCGTCCACTTCGGCAAAGCCGAGATAGGAGCCGTCATGGCCGGTGCAGTTCAGAACGCCGCGCGCCTTCACGGTCTCCAGCGTCTTGCCGCCGGCGGCCTCGGCCGGCGCAGCCATATGAACGAGGCCCAGGGCCATGGCTGCGGCCCCCCATTTGATAATTTTCATGTCGGTTGTCTCCACTGTTGAGGTTCGTTTGTTCTTGTTGTTGGAGGTCCGAAACAGGTTCGGACCCCGGTTGCCGACCCGCTCCTAGTCGGTGAGCGGGATCGGTTTCGGCAAAAGCTTGAGGTCGCTTCCCCAATCCTGCTGGACGAGCCAGCGATGCAGGGCGGCGACCGCCTTTACGCGCAGATGGCCGCGCGGCATGACGAGGTAGAAGCCCGGGACCTCCTCGGGCTTCATGTCGGAAAGAGCGTCGCGCCCAAGCGGCGCAACCAGCGCACCCGACTTCAGGTCTTCCTCGGCGTCGATGACGGAGACGAGGCCGATGCCGATGCCCTGCAGGGTCGCGCGGCGCATGGTCGCCGCATCGTCGAAGCCGATGCTCCGATCACCTTCCGTGAGCTCGACGGCGAGATGGCGCAAGATGTCCGGCCAGAGACGCTTCGACTTGACGGTATCGAGCAGCGTGAACCGCGTCAGATCCTGCGCCGACTTGATCTTTTCGCCGATTGCCGGCGTGCAGCAGATGATCTTCGGGTCCGGAACAAGCAGCGTGGTCTCGTAGTCGGGCCAGTTGCCGTAGCCCCACTGCACGGTCATATCGATGTCGTCGCGCCCGAAGTCGGGCAGGTCCACCATCGTGGTCAGGCGAAGGTCCGCGCCCGGCAGGATCTCGCGGAAGAGCGAAAGCCTCGGCAGCAGATAATGCGTGGCGAAATAGGGGCTGGCATTGAGGTTGATGCGATCGCGGTAGTTGGACTTGGTGACGCGGCGCACGCCTTCGGAGAATTCGTCGAAACCGGCCTTGACGTAGTGCGAGAGCAGGATCGCCGACTCCGTCAATTCGATCGAACGCCCCTTGCGCTCGAATAAAGTGACCTGCAGCGTGTCTTCCAGGAGCTTGATCTGCTGGCCGACGGCCTGCGGCGTCACCAGCAGCTCATCCGCGGCCTGGCGGAAGCTCTTGTGCTGCACGACCGCGTGGAAGACGCGCAGAGCGTTGAGCGAAGGAAGGCGAAGCTTGCCGGTCATGGTGAATTCCGCCTCCTTTCGTTCGAGACTCCGTCGGTCATGCACTGCTGGCCATCAGTCGCGCCCGGCTGGCGATGTTGGTCAGGCGTAGATGTAACCACCTGAAACGATTACGTTTTCGCCGGTCATGTAGGTGTTCTTGGGCCCGCCGGTCATGAGCACCCATTCGGCGATTTCCGTCGGCTCGGCGCCGCGGCCCAGAGGGCTCGCCTTGGCCAGTTCCTCGAGGAAGCCGAGCGCCTTCGCTTTCTCGGTGGCCATGCCGGCAGGGGCGACGGAATTCACCAGGATCCCGTCCTCGGCGACGTAATGGGCGAAGGAGCGCGTCAGGCTGACGACGGCGGCCTTGGTGGCCGCGTAATGCGCGTTCTGCGGATGCGCCTTGAAGGCGTCGACGGAGGTCAGGTTGACGATCCGCCCGCGCACCTGGGCTTTCGGCTCTTGAGCCTGCATGTGGCGAACGGCGGCTACCATCATGTGGTAGGTGCCCTTGATGTTGATGCCGTTGGAGGCATCCCATTCGGCGTCAGTGATCTCGAGGAGCGGACGGCGAGGGTAGATCGCGGCGCAATTGATCAGCGTGTCGATGCGCCCCAACTTCGATGCAATGGCGTCGAAGGCTGCGTGGCACTGCGGGCCGACCTGGATGTCGCAAGCCGCGGCCGCGGTCGGCAGACCCTTGGCCTTTGCCGGCTCGAGCGCGCTGTCGGCGGCTTCCTTGTTGATGTCGATGATGCCGATCTTTGCCGCCCCGGCCTCCACGGCCATGCGGGCGAGAAGGGCGCCGAGGCCGGCGCCGCCGCCAACGATCAGAACGGAAAGGTCTTTCATTCCAGTGTTCCCTACTTGGTGCCGCTCGGCGAGGTCGGCCAGGTCGGCATGATGTCGAAACGGGTAACGTCGGCCCATGCGGGGAGCGCGAGCACGCCGACGACCATCCTGGCCACGTCATCCGGCTGCACCACTTTGCTGGCGTACATGGCTTCGCGCGCCTTGGTGTCGAGGATGTCGTTGTAGAGCTGCGTCTCGACACGGCCGGCGACGATCTCGGTGACGCGGATACCGGATGGGGAGAGGTCGGCGCGCAGCGCGCCGGCAAAACCGGAGATGGCCGCCTTGGTGGCGGCATAGACGGCAATGTTGGAGAATGCGGCGTGGCCCGCGACCGAACCGGTGAACAATATGTGGCCGGACTGCCTCTCGCGCATCTGCGGCACGACGAGCCGGGTGAGCAGGATCGCCGCGCTGAGGTTCACCTCGAGCGTTGTGTCGATGTCGGCGATTTTCATGTCGGCGAAATTGCCGAGCGGCGGCATGATGCCGGCATTGTTGATCAAGACGTCGATGGTGAGGCCCGCCAACACCGATTCCAGTGCTTCGCGATCGGTGACATCGACGGCGATCGGCACGATGCCCGGGCGCTCGGCCTGCAGTTCTTTAAGCGCCGCCTTGCTGCGTCCGACCGCATAGACCTCGTAGCCGGCATCGCTCAAGGCGACCGCCATGGCGCGCCCTATGCCGCTCGTCGCACCTGTGATGAAGGCTGTCGTCACGTAGGGCTTCCCCGGTTGCTTGATGCTCAGTTTGCGGGTTGGGCCGATGCCGCGAAACCAAGAAAAGCAGCAAAAAGGAAAGATAAACTTTCGAAACGGTTTTCGCCGCCCGAAACGTTCCGTGCTGCACGCGTGATCCGCGAGGCCGCAAACCGAAGAAAAACAGTGCCTTTAACGGCGAGAGAGCAGAATCCGGCGGCCAGGCGAAGCAAAACATGGCTTTCGCAACCCCGTGACGGTTTGCGTGTTCAGGATCGAGGCCTATCCCCTGTCGGGGGCGGCCTTTTCATCCTCGTGAACAGCGAAGCCGCGGCGGCCTTTTGCTCGGCGTCGGTCGCCTCTATCCCCGACGCCTTCGCCAGCGCGCGCACGCGACCCAAGCTGTTTTGCAGATGCTTGCGCATGGCTTGCCGGGCCTTGGCGCCGTCCTGCCTTTCGATGGCGTCGACGATGGCTTTGTGCTCGCTGTGGATGCGCGCGTAATAGCTGTCCTTGAGCGCCGGCTCGACGACATAGCCGAGTTGGAAACGCGGCACGATCATCGGCCCGAGATAGGCGAGGAAGCCGTGGATGAACTCGTTGCGCGCCGCCTTGGCGATCGCGAGGTGGAAATCATAGTCGTAGTGAATCTGGACGGCGGCGGGATCCGCCTGCTGCGCATCGATCTGCTCCATCATTGATCGGATATTGCTGGCCTCCTTGTCGGTCCGCCGTTCGGCACAGAGCCCTGCCGATTCCACTTCCACACTCAGCCTGAGCTCGAGCAAAGCGATGGTCTCCGGCAGGGTGCGCAGCGCCTCGTCGGGGATCGAAAAATTGCGCGGGGTCGGCGTTTCGCTGACGAACATGCCGCGTCCCTGCTGCGGCACCACCATACCCTCCGAACGCAGGCGCGCCACCGCCTCGCGCACCACGGTGCGGCTGACATCATATTCGGCGCAAAGCTCCGCTTCGGTCGGCAATTGCGCCCCGGGCTGCAATTCACCGGAGCGGATCTTTTCGGCCAGGCTCTCCGCCACCACGGTGGAAAGCGGCTTGCGCTTCGTCATTGAGGTCCTTCCGTTCAGGTTCAGATTCGGGATGATGCCCGAACCGGCAAGACGGTTCAAACCGCCGCGGTGACGATCAGTTCGACCAGCATGCCGGGCTTGGTCATCCGTCCTTCGCCGGAAGAGCGCGCCGGCGCATGCTCCTTCGGCATCCAGGCGTCCCACACCGTGTTTACTTCATCGAAATCCCGCACGTCGTCCAGCCACATCTGGACATGCAGGATACGGGTCTTGTCGGTGCCGGCCTTGGCAAGCAGACCATCGATCTTGCCGAGCACCTCGCGCATCTGGTCGGCCGCGGACTGGCCCGGTCTCGCCACTTGGCCGGTGAGGTAGAGCGTGCCGTTGTGGATGACGCCGTGATGGATGCGGGTGTCGAAGTCGAAACGCTGGATATCGCTCACGATATGCCTTTCAGATTGCCGGCGTCTGCCGGATGGGATTGCCTTGCAAATATTGCGCGTAAGGCGCCTGGACGAGCCAGCCGGCATCGACGGGCAGCGTGACGCCCGTGATCGAGGCCGCGCGGTCCGAGCAGAGGAACAAGGCCGCCTCGGCGACATCGCGAGGTTCGACGAAGCGGCGCAGTGCGGTCGTGGCCTGGATCGCTTCGGGGTTACGTTCGCCCTTGGCGATCTTCGCCTTCAGCCCGTCCGACAGCGTGTAGCCGGGCGCCACGGCGTTGACGCGAACCCCATGCGGGCCGAGCTCCGCGGCCAGGATCTGGGTGAGGGCCAGCACCGCATGCTTGCCAGGCGTGTAAGCAGGAAGCGACAGCGGCGCGAAAGAGGCGAGCGACCCGACATTGAGGATCGCGCCGCGCCCGGCGGCCGACATCAGCCGCCCAAATACCTGACAGCCAAGCAGCGTGCCGCGATAGTTGATGCGCCACATCTGCTCGTCTTCGGCGAGGTCCTGGTCGAGCACATGCTTGCCGCTCTGCAGGATGCCGGCGCAATTGACCACGACATGCGGCGTGCCGAAGGCATCGCCGACGGCTTGCGCCAGCGCTTCTACCGAGGCGGGATCGCCGATATCGGTCTGGACGAAGGGCGCGCGTGGCGCGCCTATGCTCTCGCACGCGCTCGCCGCTTCCTTGCCACGAACGGTGTCTCGGCCGGCGACGACCACGTGATATCCATCCTCGGCGAAGCGCTCGGCGATCGCGCGGCCGATGCCGGACGTGCCGCCGATGACGACGGCGGTCGATACGTCAGCCATTGCGGCGGTCCTTCCGTTCGATGTCGAAGAATGCGGCCATGGCCTCGACCTGGAAATCCATCATCGGCCGGCCCGGCTGGATGCGGCAGCCGATCGCCTTCGCCGCCTTGAGCAGCGGCGTCTCGGCCGGCTCCATGATGATGTCGACGATCGTCATCTGCGGCGTCAGCTTGCTCACATCCATCGGCAATGGATCGCCGGCCTTCAGCCCGGACGGCGTGGCGTTGATCGCCATGTCCATGCCGGATGGATCGGGCTCTCCCACCTCGATGCGGCAGTTGGGAAAAGCCTCATTGACCAGCGCAGCGAGTTTTTGCGCGCGTTCCCTGTCGATATCGGTCAAACGGATTTCCGCCGCGCCTTCTTCGGCAAGACAGTAGGTCAGCGAGGCGCCCGCGCCGCCGGCGCCGACCTGGAGGATACGCTTGCCGGCGATCTGGTGCCCGCCCGCCTTCAATCCGTCGATGAAGCCGACGCCGTCGAAATTGTCGGCATACCAGCTGCCGTCAGCCTGCCGGCGCACGGAATTCGCGCTCCGCACGCGCGCGGCGCGGTCATGGGCAGCCGCGCATTTGTGGTAGACCGGGACCTTGTACGGCACCGAAATGATCACGCCGCGGATGTTTTCCGCCGCCGTGATGCCGGCCCAAAAAGTATCGAAGTCCTCCGGACGGCAGCTCAACGGCACCATCAGGCTGTCGAGCCCCTTCTGCTCGAAGATTTCGTTGAAGATACCGGGGCTCTTCGCATGGCCCACGGGATGGGCCAGCATGACGAAGACGTCGGCCTTGCCGGTTCCGCGCATCGGTTATTCCTTTCCGTTTGAGAGTTCGTGGTCGCTCAGAATTTCGAGAGCCCGCACGAGCGACGAATGGTCGGCTTCCGCGCCGCCCGCCCGGGCCGAACAGGCATTCATCAGCTGCTGCGCCGTTGCCGTGCCTGGCAGGGCGACGCCGAGCGCCCGCGCGCTTTCCAGCGCGAGATTGAGGTCCTTCTGGTGCAGCCGGATACGAAAACCCGGCGCGAAGCTGCGGGCGATCATGCGCTCGCCATGCACCTCGAGCACGCGCGAGGAGGCAAAGCCGCCCATCAGCGCACTGCGCACCCTGGCCGGGTCGCAACCGGCCTTGCCGGCAAAGACCAGCGCTTCGGCGACGGCCTCGATGTTCAGAGCGACGATGATCTGGTTGGCGATCTTGCAAGTCTGGCCCGCGCCGTTCTGCTCACCGATCAGCGTGATGTTCTTGCCGAGCTTTTCGAAGATCGGCAGCGCCTGCTCGAACTCCGCAACCGGCCCGCCGACCATGATGGTCAGGCTCGCCGCCTTGGCGCCGACCTCGCCGCCGGAGACCGGCGCATCGAGATAGCCGGCGCCTGCTTCCCTGATCTTTGCCGCGAGCTCGGCCGTGGCGATCGGGCTGATCGAGCTCATGTCGATCACCAGCTTGCCGGCTGACAGCCCTTCCAGAACGCCGTTCTGCCCGAGCAGGACGCGTTCCACGTCAGGCGTGTCGGGCAGCATGGTGATGACGATCTCGGACATCCGCGCCACCTCGGCGGGGGAGGCGACGACCGTTGCTTTCAGGTCCTCTGGAAGAGGGGAGCGGTTCAGGACAGTGACGATCTCATGCCCGGCATCGGCGAGATGCCGCGCCATCGGCGCGCCCATGACGCCAAGCCCGATGAAGCCAATTTTCATATCCACTCCCGTACAGCGTCGGAGCACCTTGCAGCTCACTTGAGGCATATGATATAGGACATCATACAAATTTCAATGCATCTTCTTTTCGCTGGAGGTCCATCGCAAAATGCAGGAGCGGGTCAATTCGCTGAAGGCGGCCGTTCTGGCCGGCCGGGCTCATATCGGCATCTGGTGCTCGCTGGCCTCCGCGCTCACCACCGAGGTCGTTGCAGGCTCCGGAGCGGGCTGGCTGCTGGTCGACGGCGAGCACAGCCCGAACGATCTGCGCAGCATCATGGCGCAGCTTCAGGTCGCGGCGGCGTTCCCCTGTGAGGCGGTGGTACGGTTGCCGTCGGACGATGCGAATCTCATGAAACAAGCGCTGGATGTCGGCGCTCGCAGCCTGATGATCCCGAATGTGCGCACAGCCGACCAGGCGCGCTCCATCGTCGCGGCCATGACCTATGCTCCCGGCGGCTTCCGCGGCTTTTCGGTCGGCCACCGCGCCAACGCCTTCGGCCGCATCGCCGGCTATCATGCAAAAGCGCGCGAACAGCAGCTGCTTGCCGTGCAGGTCGAGGACGAGACTGGTGTCGCCAACGCCTTCGAGATCGCGGCGGTCGACGGGGTAGATGTTCTCTTCGTCGGGCCGGGCGACCTTTCCACCAATATGGGCGCGATGGGCAATCCCGGCGCCGCGCACGTGCAGCAGGCGATATCGTCCGTTCGCAAAGCCGCTGCGTCGGCAGGCAAGGCCAGCGGCATCCTGGCTCCGGTGAAGGCCGATGCCGACCGCTATCTCGCCGACGGCTTCACGATGGTTGCGGTCGGCTCCGACCTCGGTCTGCTGGCGCGGGGTTCGGATGCTCTGATCGCCTCGTTCAACCAGTAGAGCGGAGTACAGAAGTGGCGATACCCCCTTACAAGGCCCCGTCGCGCAACGCCTATGATATCATCATCGTCGGCGGCGCCGTCATCGGCTCGTCGGCCGCCTATTGGCTCAGCCAGGCTCTGGGCAACCGCGCCTCGGTTCTCGTGGTCGAGCGCGACTCGAGCTACGAGTTCTCCTCGACCGCGCTCTCCACCAGCGCGATCCGCCAGCAATATTCCAATCCGATCAATGTGAAGATCAGCCAGTTCGGCATCGAGATCATCCGAACCTTCCAGGAGCGGATGGCGCCGTTCTACACGGATGAGCCGGCGCCCGATCTTGGCTTCAAGGAACACGGTTATCTCTATTGCTGCTCGCCTGAAGGCGTGGAAGCGGCCAAGGAGCGGGTCGAGCTGCAGCGCAGCCTCGGCGCTCATACGGTCTTTCTCGAACCGGGTCCGCTGAAGGAGCGTTTTCCGTGGCTCAATGTCGAGGATCTCGGCGGCGGCTCCTGGGGCTCCCGCGAAGAGGGCTGGTTCGATTCCATGGGCCTGCTGAACGGCTTCCGCCGCGCCGCGCGCGGCAGCGGGGTCGAATATATCGACAATGCCGTGACGGGACTGGACGTCGTTGACGGGCGGGTCGTCTCGGCGCGCTTGGCGACGGGCGAGACGGTCGCCTGCGGAACGCTGGTCAACGCGGCAGGTCCACGCGCGCAGCAGGTCGCAGCCATGGCCGGGCTGTCCATTCCGGTCGCGCCGTACAAACGCTACAGCTTCGTTTTCGCCAGCGCCAATCCGATCCCCGGCCGCATGCCGAACGTCATCGACCTTTCCGGCACCTTCGTGCGTCCCGAAGGCGAGCTTTTCCTCACCGGCAACACGCCGCAGGGCGACGGCCCGGCCGACTATGACGACTTCGAAATGCATTTCGAGGAATTCGACGATTACATATGGCCGGCGCTCTGGCACCGCATCCCCGCCTTCGACGCCTTGAAAGTTCAGACCAGCTGGACCGGCCACTACGAATACAACATACTCGACCACAACGGCATCGTCGGCTTCCACCCTGAGGTGAAGAACTTCATGTTCGCCAACGGTTTTTCGGGCCACGGCCTGCAGCAGTCGCCGGCGGTGGGCCGGGCGGTCTCGGAGCTGATCGTCCACGGCGCCTTCCAGACGCTCGACCTGTCGCCGTTCTGCTATGAAAGAATCCCGCGCAACGAGCCGTTCCTTGAGGAAGCGGTGATCTAGGGCAATTCCAGGAAAAGCGGTCAGGCTCGGCGCCTTCGCCGCGGCCTTCTGGAACTGGACGCGAACCGTACAGCATTTCACGTCGGAGAGAGCCGTTTATAGGACCCCCTGTTGGTGCTTCGATATCGACAGGTTCTCAGATACCAACAAAAATACCTCGCCCCGTTGGACGAAATTGAGGCGGATCAGGTTCATATTGCGAGGTGGGTTCCGCCCGATCTTCGCGGTGCACTACCGTCCGAGCTGCACCAAGGCACTTCGCAGAGGAGCGTCGCCAATATAGATCAGTCCGAGATAAGGATTCGCCATATCGACGATCAGAAAAACCGCCCCTGCAACCGACAGCGCGCAGATGAACAAGGTGAGCCCGACCGTCATGTTGCGTGGCGCCAAAAGACCGAATGTGGCGAACAGGACGGCCAACCAGAACACCAATATGGTTACGAAGGGCCATGGTAGCCCTTCGCTCCCGGCGTCCATGTGCATCCAGTGAGCCTCGGCAATTTGACCGCTGACTTCGAGTGCCCGCGATTGCAGCCAGCGCTGGCCATCGGTTCCCGGCGACAGTGCCCGGAGCAGGTCCTGCACGGGCTCGACCCCGGCATCGAAAACCGACGCGTCGTCGGCTGAACCCTGGTTGTCCGTGTTGGTCCAGGTTTGGTTGAGCCGCGCCACGACGAGCTTGCGAAGCAAGCGACGCGCTTCCTGGGTCTCGGGGCCATAATGCGCCATGACACGGTCAAGCAGCACAACGTGGCCGACCGACGTACGAAGTTCCGCGTCGGCATCGTCGTAATCGGACTTTGCCGAAGCGATCAGCAGGCCGAGAGCGAGCGCCGAAAGCGTTCCTACGATCGCGGTGGCGAGCCTGATCGTATCCTTGGAGTCGGTGCTTAGATGGTGCTCCGGAAGGCGGGGCCTAAGCAACATGCCAAACCATGCGGCTCCGAACAGGCAAAGGAAAACGATTCCCCCGAGGACGACAGAGCTCAATGGAGTGCTCCTATTTGCTTACACGAGTTTGTGCAAACCAGTTGGACTGCGGTCAGCTCCCGCAGTTGTTCGGCGGGGGTCCGCCCGTGAATCGCTCGGATATCCATTGGACCGCCGCTTTCGCACTTCTATCGGCAGCGAGTGCGTGTCCGACTTTCGGCATCATCACCAATTGGACCGGGCTGCCGGCTGCACAAAGCCGCTTTGCGTAGTGTTGGGTCACCGCGGGATCGACGGTGGTGTCGGCCTCACCCTGTGCCAGAAAAATCGGGATGTTGCTGGGCAGAATGCCGATTGTGTTCTGGGCAAGCAGCGACCGCCACGGTTGCAGGCTGGTTAGATTCTTGACCCGCAGAAAGCGCTGCTGAAGCTCTTTGCCGATCTCGGCCCGCGGCTTGATGTCGATGGGCGACTCTATGCAATCCTCAGCGAGGCGGTTGACCACGGGCCGAGCTGCTGGAAGAACGACTTTGTCGATGGGCGCGCCGAAGACACGTGCCCAGGACCACAACGTCATGGCGAGAAGGTTTTTGCCGCCCGGCGTCGCGAAATCATCGCGCAGCAGGGTTCCGAGATCAGTCGCCGGCGCAGCCGCGGCAACCCCGACCAGGCGCAGCTCTGGCGCATATCGCTTGACCAAAAGGCCGGCGTAGAGGACGGCTTGGCCGCCTTGCGAGTGCCCCCAGACTGCAACCTGCGATCCGGCCTCCGCGTCCGATAGGTTTCGAGCCGCACGCAGAGAATCGAGCACCGCGCGGCCTTCGCTCATTCCAACGAGATAAGGATGGGGACCGGGCGTGCCGAGCCCGGGATAGTCGGTCGCCGTGACGATGTAGCCGTGCCTTACCATATCCCGGAGACCTTGGATCTGCTGGAACTTGAACAACGCGAGCGATGGCGCGCAGCGCGGAACAATGCCCGAGGTCGGATGCGCCCAGGCCAGAATCGGCCTTCCGCCGGCGGGCGCTGCTCCCGTCGGAACCACGATCGTGCCGGAGACTGCGATCGGTTCGCCCTTGAGCCCGGTCGATCTGTAGAGCACGCGGTAGGCTTTCGCCGAAAGGAAAAGGCCAACGAACAGCCGCTCTTGCCGGATAATGGTTCCAGGGGGTCCCAGGACCTCTTGCGGCGAAGCCTCATAAAACGCGTCCTGCGCTCGCGCAGCGAGATTGCCAGCCAGCAACAGACACAAGGCAAGGACGATAACGGCTGGCCGCCTATTGGCCATGGAAATGAAAAGCAGCTTCATCTCGCAATCCTCATTTTCCGTTCCGGTGAATCGAAGTCGCGCAACGATTTTGAACATCCGTCCCGCTCGGCCTGAAGCCTTTCTGCTCGGCCCCTGGTCCCGCCGCGACACTAAAGTCCCAGATTGCTCTTGACGTTCTTGAGGTACATCATCTGGTCCGTGTAGGCGCTGACGAGGCAGTCCACATTCGCACCGCAGGCGTTGCGACGGCGGAGGAACTGGCTTTGCGCAGTCTTCGCCTGCGAGACAGTTGCCGCCGGCGCGCCGCTTCCCGTGATGATGAAGTACATGCCGGCGGTCTGTTCATCGAGTCTGCTGAGATTGGCATTGGAGCAGATGGCCTGTTCAGCCGGCAGAAGCGCGTGTTGACAGTCGAAGGAGGCGGCATTCGCTCCTGCCGTCGAGATCAGTCCGGCCGAGAAGAGAAAAGTATAGCGAAAGGCCATGAGCAACATGTCGATGAGTCTTTGCATGGCTAGTCTCCATTGTTAGAATTGTAGTGATCGCGCACTTCGCGCCAGGCGGATGTCCTTCCGACGCGTTTGTTTACAGAGCGCGGAAGGTCCGCTCGACCGTTGCATCTGAAGATAGATAGCGTTGTTGCTCTTGATCCATAACTCAAAATGCTTATCGGCGTATGCCCATGATCGCAGACATGACTTGCGGTGGGAAGATAGTATTGTGTAGTCAGAACAAACCTGGCCTAGCGCTCCGCCATCTGTGAAAAGATTGCAGTGAGCTGGATCCACTGCTGGAGGCGCCGGCGGTGGGAATGCATCGCAAGCGCAGCGTACGGAATCTTACTGATGATGATGACAAGTCTCTGTTCGATTCAGCTGTCGACGTGCCTTTGCGCCCGTCGTCAGCAGGATGGACGAGGCTGCGGCAGCAGCCTCGCTCATCCATTGCGGCGCATCGGCTCTATGAGGAGTGCCATCCGCAGCTTCAGTTCTATCCGACGGGCATCCTGGTCATGGGAGACGGAATTCTTCGCCAGGGACAACAGCCAGCGCTCGGAAAGCCCTGGCCATCAGTCGAACGTCCGAACATCTCGGCCTGGGTCGATGAGCAGGACCTGTTCGGTGGCCAGCAACATTCCGTCAAAGGAGGCAGCAATGACCCTCACTGTAATCCAGCACGTGCTCGAGCGTCTCAAGGCGATCGGCATTTCCGATGTCTTCGGCGTTCCGGGCGACTACGCCTTCCCGGTCAACGACGCCATCTGCAACGATCCCGCCATGCGCTGGATCGGCTGCGCCAACGAGCTCAACGCGGCTTACGCCGCTGACGGCTATGCCCGCATCAAGGGCATGGCAGCGCTCTGCACCACCTATGGCGTCGGCGAGCTCAGCGCCATCAATGGCATTGCCGGCGCCTATGCCGAGCACCTGCCGATCTTCCACCTGGTCGGGGCACCGGGCATGGCCGTGCAGACGTCCCGCCGGGCCATGCATCACACGCTGGGCAACGGCGAATATGATCTGTTCCACCGCATGAGCGAGCCGGTGGTCTGCGCCCATGCGGTCATGACTCCGCAAAATGTTGCCTATGAGACCGAGCGGCTGATCGCCGAAGCGCTATTCCACCGCCGGCCGGTCTACATGGTTTTCCCTGCCGATTATGCCAACCAGCCGGTGCTGGGCTCGGCCGAGCCGATCCGTGCACCTGGAAGCAATGCCGAAGCACTCGAAGCAGCCGTCGCAGCGATCGTGGCCGCACTCGACAAGGCCGAGACGGCCTGCGTGCTGCCAGGCATCCTGATTGCGCGCAGCGGCCTCAAGGCTGCGATGCAAGCGGTCATCGACAAGTCTGGCCTGCCCTTCGCCACCATGTTCATGGACAAGTCCGTGCTCGATGAGCAGCAGGCGGGCTTCATAGGCATGTATGACGGGGCGATTATGAGCGAAGAGGTGCGCGGCTTCGTCGAGGAGTGCGACCAGGTGCTGGCTATCGGCACGCTGGCGTCCGACTTCAACACCGGCGCCTTCACCGCTCGCCTCGACCCAGCCAGGACTATCTCCATCGGCCATCATCATGTCCATGTCGGCGGCAAGACCTACGGCAATGTCGAGCTGGGGAACGCGCTTGAGGCGCTGTCGAAAAAGCTGACGAAGCGCAACTGGAGGCGCATTCCCGCCGTCTCGCTCGGCGCCAAATCGGGCAAGGGCAATGATCCGATCACCGTGGAGGCGCTTTATCCACGCTGGGCCGAGTTTCTGAAGCCCGACGACATCGTGATCGGCGAGACGGGCACGGCCTCGATGGGTCTTGGTTTCGCGCTGATACCGAAGGGCGCTACCTTCCATAACCAGACGCTCTGGGGCTCGATCGGCTGGGCGACGCCCGCCGCCGTGGGCGCCGCTGCGGCCGCACCCGGCCGCCGGGTCGTGCTGGTCACCGGCGACGGTTCGCACCAGCTTACCGCGCAGGAGATCGGCCAGTTCGGCCGGCTGGGGCTGAAGCCGGTCGTCTTCGTGCTCAACAATGACGGCTACCTGATCGAGCGGCTGCTCTGCAAGGATCCGGAGATCGCCTACAACGACATCGCCCCATGGCGCTACACGGAGCTGCCGCATGCGCTTGGCTGCGACGGCTGGTTCACGGCCCGCGTCACCACCTGCGCGGAATTCGACGAAGCGTTGGAGCAAGCCGGCAAGGCAGACAGCGGTGTCTACATCGAGGTCGTCACCGATGCTTACGCCGCCTCGCCGCTCGCCATGAAGCTTCATGAGAGCATGGCGTCGCTCTACAAGGCTTGAGCACCATTGCTGGGTCGAGGACGTAATTGGCCCCGGCGACCGCCGGGCGACCAGCGGCCCATTCAATGGTAGCTTCGGATGGTGCTTTCCTGTCGTCCGGGATGAAAACGAAGGACTAACTTGACGATTTGGGATGAGCGGGCTTTCGAGCCAGCATTCCAAGTGAGCAGCGTGATCACGAGGGGAGAGAGCCAATGAAGCAGGACGTCGAGCTCAGGGCGTTGTTACCGCTCTACCTGGTGACCTTCATCGGGTTCTGCGGCTATTCGCTCATGATCACGCTGTTCATCCCAATGCTGATGGGAGACAACGGCTTTCTCGACCCCGGTACAACAGCCGAGCGGCGAAGCATGGTGCTAGGCATGCTCTTGGCGGTTTATCCCCTCGGCCAGTTCCTGGGATCACCGGTCATCGGCGCCCTGTCTGACCGTTATGGCCGCAGGCCTGTGCTCCTGGTCTCCCTGTTCGTCACGATGGCCGCCTACGTCCTGATCTCCCTTGGCATTGAGTGGCGTTCGCTCGCGATGCTCGCTGCTGGCTGTCTAGTCGGCGGCCTGGCCGAGTCCAACATCGCGATTGCCCAGAGCGCCATATCGGACGTGACCGGACCAGACGAGCGTCCGCGCCTGTTCGCCTGGGTCTATTCCTCATCAAGTCTAGGCTATATCGCCGGCCCGGTTGCCGGCGGCCAGCTGGCGCTCTACCTCGGCTGGAGCTTGCCTTTCTGGCTGATGGTGCCATTGCTTGCCGTAACCGTGCTTTGGACCTGGCTCAGCTTCCGCGAGACGCTGCCGCCGGGCGCAGACCGGCAGTTCAAGGCGTTCGCGGCTCTCACCAATCTCGGCACGGTTTTCACAGACCGTCCGATCCGGCTGCTCTATCTGATCAACTTTCTGATCTATCTCGGTCTGTTCGGCTATTTCCGAATGGTGCTCGTCTACATGGTGGATCGCTGGCATACCACCGTCGACCAGACGACGCTGATCTATTCCGGCCTGGCAGTTATTTCGGCGATCGCCAGTTTTGGGGCGATGGCTCCCCTTGCAAAATTCTTCGGCCTTCATCGGCTGGCCGTCGCAGCCGCGGTCGCGGCGGGACTGGCTATGATGTCGGTGACCTTGCCGGCCGAGCTCTCGTCCATCTGGATTACCGGCGGGCTGGCAACCTTCATGGGAACGCTTGCGCTTGCTTCCTGCCCCACACTACTCGCCAATGCGGTTTCGGCCGAACGTCAAGGCCGCGTCATGGGCAACAACCAGGCGCTGCAGGTAGGCGCGGAATCGCTGAGTGCGATGATCGGCGGTGCGCTGGCCGGAGTGTTTATTCCCCTTCCATTAATCGCATTCGGTCTGCTCCTAATCGCCGCCGGTTTCATGCTGGCAGCCATGCATCGATTGCGTATGCTCGGCGTTTCTGAAGCTTCCATCTGATGGAGAGCTAAACCAAGCCGACGAGCACGACCGTAAAGCGCGTAGCCGAACCAAAGGTGCCGACCCAACCTAAAGCTGACACGCTTGATGCCGGTGTTGGCCCGCATCAGTTCCAGTCAGGTGTTGTATCATCTCAAGAATTACGGGGCGTGCCCGCGGTTCTAAGGCGCAGCAGCCCGCTTGGCCCAATCCTTGTCGTCCTCGCAAGGCAAGCCACGACCCTTGTCGACTTTGGTCCGTGGATAATTCTCGTAGTTCGCCGATTTCAAATATTCGATCAATGCATATTTATCATCGTCACTGAGCTTTGGACCAATCCGTCCGGCGCGTTGCGTGTCATCCGTCCACCAATGGCCTGTGTTCAGGTTGCCGGCAATCGAAGTCTCCAACATCATCGACCCTGGCGCATCGTCTTCGGTATAGCCCAGGTGGGCCGGGTCGTACTCGCGGCTGCCGAATCGAAAGCGGGCCGGCCGGGTATCGCTCAGAAGATCGAACACCGTCCGTACAGAGCCATTGTGAAGGAAAGGCGGTGTTGCCCATACTCCTATCAGCGGCCTGGCCTTGTAGCCGCAAGGCGCGTGAAATTGGACGTCGGCCTCCTGCTCTTCTTTGGGTGTGTTGAAATCCGCGTAGAGCTGCCGACGTATCGCGTTTATGGCAACGTCGAGCTCGACCGCTGTCGCGTTTTTGCTCATTCCCAGCTTGCTGGCGTCATAAGTGCGCCCGGCCCAATGCGTAGCTTGGTTGGGATCGGTCCCGATCTTGCTAAGTGGCACGACAACGACATCCCATAGCCCGTCCGGGGTTTCCCTGATCTGGTGACAACCGGCGCAATGATCGACGAAAAGGTCGCGCCCTTTAGCAGCCTTCGCTTCGTCGATCGGACCGAGGACTTCCGTTGGCCAGGTGGGAGCTGTCAAGCGCTCGAGGGTCTTTTCCATCCAAAGGAGGTTGTCGAGCTGAACGGAGGTCTTCCAGCGCAACGGCTCCGGATTAAGCTCGCCGGTGTGGGGATCGATGATGTTCGTCCTGGCACGCACGCCGAGTGCTTCTCCGATGTTGCGCGAGGTCGAGTTTGGAGGCAGGAAACCGTTGAACTGCAGCCAGCTCAAACGCCATATGTCCCAGAGCTGCGGGTAGGTCACAGGCGCGTCGAGCGGTTGTGAGTTGGACGGTACGCCTAGATCACCTCCGAAAACTTGATTGCTGATGCCTTGCACAGCATCGTATCGCCCGCGGCCGGCTCCAACCGTGTGCAGCTCATAGAAGGAGGGACCGCCGCCGAGCGACTTGAATGCCTCCACGGCCTCTTCGAGGTCTCTGTCGATCCGGTCTGCCGGGTAACCGGACTTCACTGCATCGTTTCGGAATTCTACAAAGCGTGCCTTGTCGTGAGCCAGGGCAGAAACTGCTCCCAGCACGCGTCCGGCAAAGCCTGCCAGATCGATCATGGATTGGCCGCCATCGATCCGGACCGACGTTCCCCGGTATTCAATTTGACCGGTGTGGCACGCAGCACACGAAAGACCAGCAATGGGGATTCCGCCGGTCCTAGCCGGATCGCTGACTGTGAAACCAATTGGCCAGCCGTAAGGATTTTTGGCGTCGTCCTTAACGCCGTCGTATAAAAAACCCAAAGCGCTCAGCGCTTCCGGATCCATGATCCGGTCCCCGTCTGCATCTTTGAGCGCGTCGAGCCAGGCTGCAGGAATGAGGCGCGTGCCTTGATCCGTGAAATAGAAGCGATGCAGCGTCGCCTGGTCGATGTTCTGATCGAGACTGACCGACCGGGCTGGCGTGTCGCTCAGCGCGAAGGTGATTGATGAAGCCGACAGTGTGGCCGCCGCGATTAAAAGACATTGGAGCCTGCGTTTCATCTGGCCTCCGCTTTTGATTCCGAAAGTGGCGTTGTCGTGGCTTCGCGCGATCGGGTTTCCACGGGATGGCTTTAATCGTTTGAGAGGCATAGTATTTATAGTCTTCCAAGAGTACCTTGTTACTTCTTCGGGCGCAATCGCAACGGAAACAATCTATGTCGGATCATATCGATGGCCCACGGCAGATCGGAGATCCATCTGTTGATCTTACCGATCTATTCGCCTTCACGAGCCCGGAAGATCCGCCCCGTATGGTGTTTGCGGTGAATGCGTTTCCTTCCGCCGGAGCCACAGCTTTATTCTCGAATGCGTGCGATTATACCTTATCGATTCGTCCCGCTGCCGTTGTGGGACTTGGCGCAGCGTCGAAATTCCGGACGTCGTCCGATGAGTACCGCTTCACTTGCCGATTTGAAGTCCTTGAGCCTGGACCGGATGGCAGACCGGTGCAGCACGGCACCTGCACCTTGCCAGGCGGCCAGCAACTGCGTTTCGCCGTTGATGACGAGGATGGCGCGAAAACAGACGATGGCGTCTTCCGAATTTTTGCCGGCTTACGGTCGGATCCTTTTCTGCTCGCCTGGGTCGTAGGCAAGGACTCGTTGACGACATGTCCGAATCTGCTGCAGCACGACAATGTTCTGTCGATTGTCCTCGAGTTCGATACGCAGCGCGTTCTAAACCCGCAGAGCGGCTCATTGTTCGCCGCGGTGGCCGAGACAACTCCGGTGCCGTCACCGCCGGGTCTGCTTAATCTAAACCCCCATCGGTTCGATTGGATCGGCCGGCCGGAACAAACCAATCTGCGGCTGAACAATCCGGGATTAGTCGAAGCAGATGATCTCCGTGACCTGTGGAATCAGCAGACCCCGTTTGCAATCCGCGAAGAATTCAAACCGATTTTCCGACGGCGGCTGAAGGACAGTCTGGAAAATTACGACATGCGTGACGGCAAGGCCGACTGGAGCTCCGAGGAAATAGCGGCAAGCGTCGAGGTGTTCCTCGATGACTTCTTGCTGTTCGATGTGCATAAACCGATTACGGACACGAGCTTTCTCGAAATTGAAAAGAGTACGCTCAATGGCGCCGCCTATGAGACCGGCGGCGGCCGGACTATCGACACGCATGATTTCGATATCTTGCTCACCTGGTTGGTGAACCGAGACCGAGGTCCTTTCATGCAGGGCGGTGCGGCAAGCGCCACCAAAGCTGCCAGCAAATCCTTTCCCTACCTAGCTTCGCCCAATGCGCAACTGCAGACCGTGGTCACCACTGTGAACCTGCTGGCATCGCCCGAACCGGTATGGGCGTTGATAGGCGACTTCGGTGGCATGTGGCATCCATTGATTGCCCACATAGACACTGCCGGTACCGGCATTGGGCAGGTGCGCACAATCGAAACGGTTGACGGAAAGCGTATCGTGGAGCGCTTGGAATCGATGGATCCTGGTCAAAGGTCCTATGGCTATTCCTTGATCAGCGGGATCCCGGCCGCGGACTACACAGGGATGCTCGACGTGAAGCCGCACGGAACTGGCTGTTCGGTGCAGTGGCGTATCCAGTATTGGGCGGATGGGCAGCCGGATGCTGTCGTGAAGGCGATTGTCACCACTTTGGAAAAGGTCGGTCTGGAAGGCTTGAAGGCGCGTTTCGGCTCGGCTGCACCTTGAGCAGACTGTTGGTCCATGATTGATCTTAAGCAAGCGACGCATGGCTCGATAGCCGCGCACAATCTCGAGGGCGCTCGCCTTCATGGCTGGGCCCGGTTCTGGCGAACACCAACCCAGTCTGCCGCGGCCGCTGCGCTCCTGGATCAGGAGTTGCTCACAGCCCAGTTTTGCGGCGACACGAGCGCCTTTGATCGTATGGAGACACTCGCGAATGAACTTCTACGAGTAGACCCCGAGGCGGCGGAGACATGGATGGTGCTTGCACAGGTGGCGAGCGCCACTCACCGATTTGGCGACGCAAGAGCAGCCCTGGCGCGAGGAGAGGCGCTTGGGGCGCTGCCAGAGAGCGTAGAGGGACTCTCCTTGGCGATCGACCAAGCTACCGGTACCGACATGGAGCGGCTTCTGTCGAGGCGGCGCGAGCGCGCCGTCCGGACCGGACTCTGGGAGGAGTTGGTTCCGCTCGGAGCACTGCTTGCCGATTTGGGCGAATTCGATGCGGCTGAACAGACCTTTCTTCGCGCTCTCCGGGAATACGGGGAGATATCGCCGTTTGCGCTTGCCTGGGCTTGCTTCGAACTCGGAGTGCTGTGGGGAGAGCGTCGTACGGAACCCTGCGCCGACGCGCCGCTCAATGGTACAGGGCCGCCCTCCACTATCTGCCATGTTATGTGAAAGCCAGGGTGCATCTGGCGGAGATCCTGCTGGCCGAAGGGCAGACCAACGAGGCGGAATGTATGTTGCGCGCCGCGCTTTCGAGCAGCGACCCCGAAGTCCATTGGCGCCTATCGGAAGTGGCGGAGGCAACGGAAGATCCCGCAGGTGCCGAAACCTTTATGACAGCCGCCCGAAGCGGGTTCGAAGCGCTTCTAGAGAGACATCTCCTGGCCTTCGCTGATCATGGCGCCGAATTTTATCTGGCGGGTGGGGCGGATCCGGCTCGAGCCTTCGAACTTGCGCTCCTGAACTATTCCAACCGCCAAACCACCCGCGCCTACAACCTGGTCTTACGGGCGGCTCGGTCGGCCGGGCAACCGGACTTTCACACAAGGCTTCGGCCAAGCCCGGCTGGAATGTGAGATGGAGCATCATATGCTGGACCGTCGAGGCTTTCTGATCATCTCCAGCAGTGCGGTCGTCGCGTTCGGCGCGAGGACGAAGGCTGACGGTCTTGGGGCGCCACGGATCGATTCCGCCCCATCACGCCGACCTGCGGGGAAGGTCGCGGAAATCTCGTTCGTTATCGAAGGATGGGGCGGGCAGGCGCCCAGATCCGACAGTCAGAACGCTGTTCGGATACGGATCAACGCGTCCTGGCGGGCCGCCTGGCGCTAGTCACCTGACCACACCAGCAGCGGAACGTGTTCCGGTATGCTGGGCCAAAGGAGCGAAGTCATGACCGAGAGTTCCCAATCTTCTGAACCCCGTTCCCCGACCCAGTTTCTTTTCCCCACTGACGCACAGTTCTGGTTCGAAACGGTTCGCATGTTCGGTGCCGACGAATATGGTGCCGCTTCTTTTGGCGAAGTGCTGGCAACCAGCGCTCGAATAAGGGCGGGAGATTATGAGAGCTGGTACCAGCAGTGGAATGGCATCGCTGATCGTATTGCGCTCGAAGCCGACGGACAGCTCCGGCGAAACCATCGCGTCAGTGCCCGCGACAGCTATCTTCGCGCATGCAGCTACTACCGGTCCTCGGAATTCTTCCTGCACGCAAATCCGAAGGACCCGCGTGTTATTAGGGCATATGAATGTTCGGTCGCTTGTTACAAAGCCGCCGCCGCATTGTATGAAGTTCCTATCGAGCCTGTTGAAATTCCCTACGAGAAAACGACCCTTCCTGGTTATTTTCATCGGGTCGACAGTAAGGTTCGTCCGCTGCTCATCCTTCATACTGGCTTTGACGGTTCAGCCGAGGAGAAGCATTGGAGCGGTGCGCGTGCGGCGGTCGAGCGCGGCTACCACGTTCTTTGCTTTGATGGACCGGGACAATCCGGACCGCTGCACCGGGAAGGCCTGACTTTTCGGCCGGACTGGGAGAAGGTCCTAACGCCGGTGGTTGACTTTGTGCTGGGTCTGCCCGGCGTTGACCCAAAGCGAATCGCCCTTCGAGGCGACAGCATGGGCGGGTATCTCGCGCCCCGTGCTGCCGCTTTCGAGCATCGTATCGCAGCCCTAATCGCGAATGACGGCGTGTACGACTACGCCGCGCCTTACTTCGCAGGCCTGCCTGAGGCGCAGCGCAATGCTGCGCTCGGCGCGCTGAAATCGGGAGCATCTTCGCGTGTCGATGAGGTCCTGCAGATAGCCATGGAGAAGTCTCCCGTGGCTCGTTGGTCAATCACGCACGGCATGTGGTGCTTCGGTGCATCCAGCCCAAGTGAGTACCTTCACAAGGCGCTCGCCTTCACGCTGGATGGTGGTATTGCCGAGCGGATCCGTTGTCCGACCCTGGTATGCGATGCGGAAGGGGATCTCTTTTTCAAGGGGCAACCGGAACAGCTCTACCAGCATTTGACCTGCGACAAGATGCTGATGAGCTTCAGTATTCATGACGGTGCTGGCGCTCATTGTGAGGCCGGTGCAGGTCGCTTCTCGAATGCACGCATGTACGACTGGCTGGACGAAACGCTCGGTCTATAAGACGTGCTTACTCGACGCCTCCTGACGAAGGCGCATCCTCATAATCGTGTTGGAGCTACATAAACGACCGGTCCTGCGGGTCAGGTTCGACTTCTGGTCCACCGCCATCGACTGTCCGTTGCCGGCGCTCAGATGATGCTATGGGCTCTCACCGGCGTAGAATGGGCGCGCCGAGGACCGCAGGAGACGCTGGCGTGTTAGTCAGCGCAACATGTCGGCGAGTGCAAGGCGCATCGAGGTACTTGGGATTCCAAAAATGCCGCCATAAGGCAGGTCAAGGTCGAGAATCACGAACATCACGCTCGCGACAGAGACGACGGCGATTGCCATGACGAAGATTGACAATGAGTTTCGCGGGGCCTGGAGGCCAAAACTCAGGAACATCAATGTCAGCCAAAACGTCAGTACGCCAGCAAATGGCTCGGAAACCGTTCCCCGGGCGTCTTCGATAACAGCCCAACGCGAAGCCGTGACGTTGGAGAAAATCTCCTTGCACCGAATTGCGACCGACTGATGCAGCGAATCCTGCGGTTGCAATGCCGCTAGCGAAAGCCCGATTCCGCGCATAATCCCTGTGAGCGCTGAAGCCTCGCCGACGAGCGGAAAGTTGGACGTGTCGGGATACGCAACTCCTTCCGGCCTGGGCTCTTGGGGCCATGTGCTGGCAATGACCGCGGCTGTGTAGCCATGCAGCTGTTGGCGTTGCTCGGCAAGCTCGGAGCCGTAGTCTTGCATGCAGCCGTCGAGCTGCGTGAGAGCTGCGGCGTAATTGTTTCGGTCACGATAGGCCGAATTGTAGGAGCTGGTTTCCGAGGCCAGAAGCAAGCTCATGACGAGAGCGGCAAAGGTGACCAAGAGCGCTGTCACGTTACGCAAGAAATCGACCGATTCGCTGCTGCGATGCGGCGCGGGAAGCCTCACTCGCAAGAAAGCGCCTACCATTGCGCTGGCAACCAGCACGGCAAGCAATAGTGATGTCCAGAGGATTTCTCGGCTCATGGCAACCAATTGAACTTAGACGCGACCGGGTTGGCTGAATTGCCACAAATGATCAGGCTAGGTGTTCAGCATGGCTCCAATTCTGGCTCAACGTCGAGAACTTCTCATCGTGTAGTACAAGATCTCTTCCGACCAGCACAAACAGAAGATTGGGAAATTAGTCTCACCCTGACTGGCAATAGGGGGTGAATGGACAGGATCACATATCGATCGGTGCCGGTCCTCTGAGGGACAGTTCGGAGCCTCGCAAGCCGCTTCTGGGTTGTGTTGAAAGCCCTCAAAGCTCGATGCCGGGTATCTGCAGGCAGACATAGCGCCAGCAGATCCTGCGCGCGCGCTCAAGATCCTCTTCTTCATACTCACCGGCATTCTGCCAGAAGAAGCCGTCGATGAGGGCCGCGATGCCATCGACGATATCGTCGACCTGGTCTGCCGGGACCAGTCGCTGCGCAATCTCTCTCGGTCGACTACAATCTGCCGATCGGCACGGCGCACGCATTGCGCAACGTGTCGCTGGACATTCAGAAGGGCGAGATGCTCGGACTTGTCGGCGAATCCGGCAGCGGCAAATCGACGGTCGCCTTCGCGCTGATGGGCCTGCTCGCCAACAATGCCACGGTGACCTCAGGCACCGCCATCATCGAAGGCAGGGAGTTCGACCTGACCAAGCCTAATGCGACGGCGCCCTTGCGCGGTCGGGGCATGGCGATGATCTTTCAGGACCCAATGTTGTCGCTCAACCCGGTTTTCACCATCGGCACGCAACTGATCGAGGTGCTGCGCCGGCGCGCGCCCGACAGCGACCGCAAGACCCGGATCGCGCGGGCCGAGGATGCGCTTGCGAAGGTGAAGCTCAGCAATCCGAAGCAGCGGATGAACCAGTATCCGCATGAACTCTCTGGCGGCATGCGCCAGCGCGTGGTGATCGCCATGGCGCTGCTGTCCGAACCGGCATTGCTGATCGCCGACGAACCGACCACGGCCCTCGATGTCACGGTCGAGGCGCAGATTATGCGCGAAATCATCGGTCTGCGTGATCGCATCGGCTGTGCGGTGCTTCTGATCACGCACAGTCTGGGACTGGTCACCGAGCATTGCGACCGCATTGCGGTGCTTTACGCCGGCGAACGGCTGGAAAGCGGTTCGGTGCGGGACGTCCAGCGTCGGCCCGGCCATCCCTATACGCGCATGCTGTTCGATTGCGAGATCCCGATCGACCGCGAGCGCCATGCCGATGCCGCGCAGAACCGCTTCACCGTCATTGCCGGGGAATTGCCCGATCCACGCCGGCGGCCGCCCGGCTGCATCTTCAACGGCCGCTGCGACGTCTCGTTCGCGGATTGCGCGAAGGTGGTTCCCGGCGACTATCCCGTTGCCGGTAACGCGGCGCATGGCGCCCGCTGTCTTCGGCTGGTGACGCCATGACCGACGCGATCACAGTTCTTGACGCGCGGCTGCGCTTCGGCGAGACGGCGGCGCTGGAGAGCGTCTCGGTTTCGATCCCGCAGGGGACATGCTTCGGCATCGTCGGCGAATCCGGATCCGGCAAGACGACACTGATGCGGGCCATGCTCGGCTTGCAGCGACTGGACGCGGGCGAAATCCGCATCCTCGGCACTCCTTTGCAGCAGGGACACGCCGCGCTCAGGCAGCGCGCCCTCGTCGTCCAGCCGATCTTCCAGGACCCAGCCGCCTCGTTGTCGCCGCGCAGCCGCATTCGTACGCTGATGAACGAGGTCGGCACGGTGCTGAAAGAGCCGCATGCGGCGACGCATGAGCGCCTGCTCGTCATCCTGAAACGGCTCGGCCTGCCCGACAGTGTCATCGACAAATACCCGCATGAGATCAGTGGCGGGCAGGCGAGGCGGGTGGCGATCGCTCGCGCGCTCTTGATGAAGCCCTCCGTCCTCATCGCGGACGAGCCGACCGCCGGCCTAGACGTCTCCGTTCAGGGCGATCTGCTCAACCTTTTGCAGGACATCAGGCGCGCCGAAAACATCACGCTGGTCGTCATCAGCCACAATCTAGCGGTGGTGCGGCTGATCGCGGAAAATGCCATCGTGATGCGCGCAGGCAGGGTGGTTGAGGGCGGCGAGGTTGGATCGTTGTTCGCATCGCCTCGACAACCTTACACCCGCGAACTGTTCGCAGCCTGGCCGAGCTTGGCTTCGAACAACAAGGGCCGCTGAGCGGAAGGACATGCGCAAAGAAATTGCAAGAACAGGCGACGGCGAGAGGTTGGCGGAGAGCTGGCGCGGAGATAGTGCGTGAGGGCTGCGTCCTTGGCCTCCGCGGCCCGGAAAGCCTGCGCTACCTCCCGCAACGGGCCGGGAGCCAGCTCAACCCGGAGGCCCACTTCGGTGGATGTCTCATCAAGGTTGAGATACCCAGGTCTCCATGCAGAGCACTAACACCTCTGGCACCGCCTTGGGTAAGTCGCCTTCGAATATAAGGAAACAGCAGCGATCCACCACCAGAGATTTGTTTAACCGAAGTCTGGACGCTTACGGCCTGCCTTGAAAGAGCTACGTGGTGCGGGCCGTCGCATTTTCATGCGTGGGGAAAGAGGTTGGTGCCCAGAGGCGGATTCGAACCACCGACACGCGGATTTTCAGTCCGCTGCTCTACCAACTGAGCTATCTGGGCCTGTGCCGGCTAACGGGGGCGCCCGCCGGTTTCGCGAAGGCACCAGGCGGCGCCCCTTGAAAGCGCGTGGGTTATAGCACGGGTATCTTGGCTGTCCAGAGCAATTCCAGGAAAAGTGTGCGGCGGTTTTCCGCCCCGGAATTGCGTAAAAACAGGCGCAATTCCCGGAAAACTGCGCGGCTCTTTCCAGCTCCTGAATTGCGTGATAACAGGCACTTAGCCTAGGCGCCGGCTTGTCCGATAAGAAAAATCGCTGGAAAACAGCGGCCGCCGCTCAATCCTCGCCCTCGGGCGAGGGGCTTGGCTTAGGCGCGTCGTCCTCTTCCTCTTCCCCGTCACGGCCGGGGATGACATAGGCGCCCTTCAGCCAGCGATTGAGGTCGATGTCCTTGCAGCGCGCCGAGCAGAACGGGTAATGCTCGCGCGAGGAGGGTTTGCCGCATTCGGGGCAGGGCCGCTTCGGCCTCAGCGGCGTTACCTTGTCGTCCGAACTCATGTGTAGACCATGCTCATGAGCGCGCGGCGTGCCAGTTCTGGTGCGCCTTGAAGCCTTCGCCGGAAAGCAGCGCCACGCTCTCGTAAAGCGGCAGGCCGACCACGTTGGTATAGGAGCCGACCAGCTTGACGACGAAGGAGCCGGCCAACCCTTGCACGGCGTAGCCGCCGGCCTTGCCGCGCCATTCGCCCGACGCGATATAGGCGTCGATCTCCTCGCGCGGCAGCCGCTTGAAGCGAACGCGGGTCTCGACCAGCCGCTGCCGCAGCTTGCCGCCGGGCGTAATCAGGCAGATGCCGGAATAGACCCGGTGCGAGCGGCCGGAAAGCAGGCCGAGGCAATTGATGGCGTCGTCGATCGTCTCGGCCTTGGGCAGGATACGCCGCCCCACCGCCACCACCGTGTCGGCGGCCAGGATGAAGGCCGGTCCATAGTCTTCCTCGCTTTTCAGCGAGATAAGCGCCTTCTCGGCCTTGTCCTTGGAAAGACGCTTGGCCAGCGAGCGCGGATGCTCGGCGCGCAGCGGCGTCTCGTCGACATCGGCGGGCAGCACGCGGTCCGGTTCGATGCCGGCCTGCTGCAAGAGTTCGATGCGGCGCGGCGACCCCGAGGCAAGCACGAGCTTCTGCAGGATGCTCATCGCGCTTCGCGCCGAACTGTTACTTGAAACGGTAGGTGATGCGACCCTTGGTCAGGTCGTATGGCGTCATCTCGACCAGGACCTTGTCGCCGGTCAGCACGCGGATGCGGTTCTTGCGCATGCGGCCGGCCGTGTGGGCGATGATCTCGTGCTCGTTTTCGAGCTTCACCCGGAACATCGCATTGGGCAGCAGTTCCGTGACCACGCCCGGAAATTCGAGGACTTCTTCCTTCGGCATTCGATACCTTTGCTTGGATTGCGTTCCGGCGCCTAGAGCATGATGCCGAAAAGTGTGAAGCGGTTTTCGGACGACATCATGCTCTGATCGAGCCGGAATTTGCGGCGGAACCTATATGATAATCGCCCGCTTGTGAACATGCTTAATCCGAACCGTTTTCTGCGTCCGGAAGCGGAAAACGCCGGCTTATGCGCGCTTTCAGCCGCTCTCGCACGTCGCGATAGGCAGCCATGATGTGCTCGCGCGTCCCGCCTGTGTCGGTTGGATCGGGCATCGGCCAGTATTCGACCTCGATGGCGAGCGAGCGGGTGAGCTCGAGCGCGGCATGGTGCGCCTCCGGCGCCAGCGTTACGATCAGGTCGAAATAATCGTCCTCCAAATCCCCCAGCGTCCTGGGCTGGCGCTCGCCAAGCGAGAGGCCTTCTTCGGCGAGCACGGCATCGACGAAGGGGTCGCGTTCGCCGGCGCGCACGCCGGCCGAAGCGACGAAGGTGGTGGAGGGCAGCATGCGGCGCGCCAATTGTTCCGCGATCGGCGAGCGCACGGCATTCATGCCGCACAGGAACAGGACGGAATGCGGCAACGTGGCCAGGATTAGCCCCGCCAGTGCAGCACGCAGACCAGCGTGAACAGCCGGCGCGCCGTGTCGAAGTCGATCTCGATCTTGCCGGCGAGCCGGTCCATCAGCGTCTGCGAGCCCTCATTATGCAGGCCGCGCCGGCCCATGTCGATCGCCTCGATATGGCTCGGCGTCGAGGACCGGATGGCCTCGTAATAGCTTTCGCAGATCAGGTAATAGTCCTTGACGATGCGCCTCAGCGGCGTCAGCGACAGGATGTGGGTGACCACCTCGGCGCCGTTCTCGCGGCTGACCGCAAAGACCAGGCGCGACTCCGCCAGCGAAAGCTTGAGCTTGTAAGGGCCTGCGCCGTCATCATTGACCGGCCGAAAGCTGTTCTCCTCGATGAGGTCGAAGATCGCCACGGCCCGCTCGTGCTCGACGTCGGGCGTCGAACGTCCGATCGATTCGTCGAGCTCGACGTCGATCAGCCTGTCGCAGGTTTGGTGGTGGCCGGCCATCGCTACATGTGCAGCCTGATCGCCACCGAGCGGGCATGCGCGTCGAGCCCTTCGGCCCTGGCGAGCGCGATCGCGGCGGGCGCCAGCGCCTTGAGCTGCTCCGGGCCGAGCTTCAGGATCGAGCTGCGCTTGACGAAATCGAGCACGGACAGTCCCGACGAGAAGCGCGCCGAGCGTGCCGTCGGCAAAACATGGTTGGAGCCGCCGACATAATCGCCGATCACTTCCGGGGTGTGCCGGCCGATAAAGACGGCGCCTGCGTTGCGCATTCTGGCAAGGAATGCCTCGGCATCGTCGAAGGCGAGCTCGACATGTTCTGCAGCGATCCTGTCGACCAGCGGCAGCGAGGCGTCGAGCGTCGGCACCAGGATGACGGCGCCGAAATCGCGCCAGCTTGCCGCCGCCGTCTCGGCGCGCGGCAGAACTTTCAGCTGGCGTTCGACCGCCTGCTCGACCGCCTTGCCGAATTCTGCGTCGTCGGTGATGAGGATCGACTGGGCCGAAACATCATGCTCGGCCTGCGCCAAAAGGTCGGCCGCGATCCAGTCCGGATCGTTGTCGGCATCGGCCACAACCAGCACTTCCGACGGCCCGGCGATCATGTCAATGCCGACGGTGCCGAACACCTGGCGCTTCGCCGCCGCGACATACGCATTGCCCGGTCCGACGATCTTGGCGACCGGCCTGATCGTCTCGGTCCCGTAGGCAAGCGCTGCAACGGCCTGCGCGCCGCCGACGCGGTAGATCTCGGAAACGCCGGCAAGATCGGCGGCCACCAGCACCAGCGGGTTGATAACGCCGCCCGAGGCCGGCACGACGATGACGATGCGCTCGACGCCGGCGACTTTGGCCGGCACGGCGTTCATCAGCACTGAACTCGGGTAGCTCGCCGTGCCGCCCGGCACATAGAGGCCGACGGCTTCAATCGCCGTCCAGCGCGAGCCGAGCTCGACGCCGGCGGCATCCGTGTAGCGGTCGTCCTTGGGCTTTTGCCGCTCATGATGCGAGCGGATACGGTCGCGGGCGAATGTGAGCGCCTCGACGGTCGCCGGATCGGCCGCTGCATAGGCCGTGGCGATGTCGTCCTTCGACACGGCGATGCCGAGCGCGCCGAGATCGGCTTTGTCGAACTTACGCGTGTAGTCGATCAGCGCCTTGTCGCCCTCGGCGCGCACGCTGGCGATGATGTCGCGCACCACGGCCTCGACATCGGCCGACACCTCACGCTTGGTGGTGAGGAAAGCTGAAAAGCGCTGCTCGAAATCGGCGTCCTGCTGGCGGAGCGTGATGGCCATTGCGTTTTAGCCTCTGTGCACGGGGCGCGAGGAGGCTTCCCAGGAGCCGCCGACATCGGCAAGCCGCGCCTCGACGCATTCGACGTCGAGCATGATGGTGCCGCCGCCCGAAAACACCAATTCGATGATGCCGGCCGGCTTGCTGATAGCGATGAAGCTGACCGCCAGCAGCGACAGCACCTCGGCCGGCTTGTCGCGCGGGATGCCGCTGGTCTTGGCGCCGAGCACGCGGTCGAAATGCAGAACGCTCTGCCGCCGTTCGTTATGCTGGCGGAACAGACCGGATTTCGCTTCCCAGACGAAGCGGTTCATGGTCAGCACGAACCGCTTGGCCGCCGGCAGATATTCGAGGTCGGAGACCTTCATCACGGCGTCCTGGACATGCGCCGAGACGATGCTCAGATCCTGGTCGTCGAGCGCGATGAGCTTGAGAGCTGCCATGCGGAATGCGCACCTGAACGTTGACAATTCAACGTTCTGTTATGCGGTCTTCGCTGCTGGCGCAACCGCCCGCGAAAATTGCCGTGAAGCGTCAGCCCGAAATGCGCTCGATCACCGCGCCGCAGCCGGAGAGCTTCTCTTCCAGCCGCTCGAAGCCGCGGTCGAGGTGGTAGACGCGGTTGACTGTGGTCTCGCCTTCGGCCGCAAGGCCGGCAATGACGAGCGACACCGAGGCGCGCAGGTCGGTCGCCATCACGGGAGCGCCCTTGAGCCTGGCGACGCCGTCGACGATCGCCGTCTGGCCGGAAAGCGTGATGTGGGCGCCGAGGCGCGCGAGCTCCTGCACATGCATGAAGCGGTTCTCGAAGATTGTCTCGGTGATGCGCGACTTGCCCTTGGCCATCGTCATCAGGCCCATGAACTGCGCCTGCAGGTCGGTGGGGAAAGCGGGGAAGGGGGCAGTGGTCACGTCGACCGGCGCAATGCCGGCGCCGTTGCGCTTGACGCGGATGCCTTCATTGGTCGGCGTGATCTCGGCGCCGGTCTCGACGAGAACGTCGAGCGCCGTCTGCAACAGGTCGGGCCGTGCACCTTCCAGCATCACGTCGCCGCCTGTCATCGCCACCGCCATGGCATAGGTGCCGGTCTCGATGCGGTCCGGAATGACGCGCACGCGGGCACCCGACAGCGCCTCGACGCCCTGGATGGTGATGGTCGAGGTGCCGGCGCCGTGGATCTTGGCGCCCATGGCGATCAGGCACTCGGCGAGATTGACGATTTCCGGCTCGCGCGCGGCATTTTCCAGCACCGTCTCGCCCTTGGCGAGCGAGGCCGCCATCATCAAGACGTGGGTGGCGCCGACCGACACTTTCGGAAACACGTACCGATTGCCGTGGAGGCGGCCGTTCCGGGTCTTGGCCACGACATAGCCATTGTCGACGTCGAGCTCGGCGTCCAGCGCCTGCAGGCCTTCGAGGAACAGGTCGACCGGGCGCGTGCCGATGGCGCAGCCGCCGGGCAGCGACACCTTGGCCTCGCCCATGCGGGCAAGCAGCGGGCCGATAACCCAGAAAGAGGCGCGCATCTTCGACACCAGCTCGTAAGGCGCGGTGGTGTCGACGATGTTGCGGGCCGAAAAATTGATGGTGCGCGAATAGCCTTTCTGTTGGCTCTCGCGCCGGCCGTTGACGGAATAGTCGACGCCGTGATTGCCGAGGATGCGGATCAACTGCTCCACATCGGCCAGATGCGGCACGTTTTCGAGCGTCAGCGTGTCGTCAGTGAGCAGCGCCGCGATCATCAGCGGCAATGCCGCGTTCTTGGCGCCCGAGATCGGAATGGTACCGGCCAGCTCGTTGCCGCCGACAATTCTGATGCGATCCATAAGAAAATGTCCCCTCGGCCCGAACAGGCCGCTTCAATCGGTTGAGTATGCCCGGCTTAGACCATTGGCCGGCCTGGTTCAAGAAATAGGATTTTCCTAAAACCGGACCGACTATGGCCGGGCAGTGTGGCTGATTTGGTCAGTCCTTGTGCATTTTTCCAGCAGCCGGCAACCCTTCCGACCGCTGATCGGCATCGCCCGCGCGCCGCGAGCGCGTCTGCGCCTTGCGCTTCTGCAGATTGGCGCGCAGCGCCTCGGCCAACCGTTCCTTGCGCGCGGCTTCGCCCTTTTTCGGTGGATTTGTCTTCTCGCCCATCGTCCAACCCCTGACCGGTGGTCAGCCGGCTGCGATTCCGCAATGGGTAGCATTTTGGCCTGGCGATGTCATGAAAGCTGGAGGTCGGGCGGGTTTAAAGCATGTCTCCCGAAAGTGGGAACCGGTTTCGGGATAAAGACATGCGTAAAATCAAAAACCTAAAGCGTATGGAGCGAATCTGAAAGATCGCGACGCGCTTTAGGCCTGTGGATCAGCCGCGCATGCCGCTTCGAGCCGCATAATTGTTGGCAAGAATCGCATGCGACGCTTTGGGTTTTTCTTGGCCTTGCGCTTACCGGTTCGATATGGCAGAAGCGCCGCCATCGCAGGCTGCGGTAGCTCAGTGGTAGAGCACTCCCTTGGTAAGGGAGTAACCAATTTGACACCAAAGCTGTTTTCGCAGCAAAATCAATCCGTTATCGCCTGGCCGCTTTGCGAGTGGTGTAAGGTCTCGGTGCCGATCTGGTTTCGTTGTAACCAGCTGGCAAGTACGTCAGGACTCAGGGGACTCCAACAATCCCACCAGCGCTGTCACCAGACGCGCTTCTTGGGTCGGCTTACCAACGTTCGGCGCGCCGGCTAAAACTGCCCCTCCAAAAAGGTCCGCCCGGTCGTAAGCACTCGCAACGGCGAATGGCACCTGGAGACTGCGCAGTTTTTCCGCGACGGGAGTGACCAGTTCGTCCCCCAAATTCACGTCGAGCAACGCGACGGAGGGCACCTCGATTTCCAATAGCTTCAGGGCCGCAGCGACACTGGGAACCGGACCCATGACACGCCAATCGCGACGCTCAAGCATCGCCTTGAGGTCCATCGCGATCAGAAATTCATCTTCCACGATCAGGACGGTTTTTTGCACCTGCCTTCAATTGGGTTGGACCGCCTTTTTCAGCGGGATAGCCATCTCCACCTCCAAACCCGAGGCTCGATAGCTTTGTTCCACTTGGCCGCCGAGATCATATGCCAAGGCGAATTGAAGGAGCTGGGTCCCGTAACCGGTGGAAGAAGGCGGGGTTACCTTCGGGCCACCGCGTTCCGTCCAGTTCAGCCGCAACAGGTTCTTGTCCTCGACCGTCCAACGCAACTGGACCTGCCCGCCTGCCGTCGAGAGCGCCCCGTACTTGAGGGCGTTGGTCGCCAGCTCATGCAGGGCAAGCCCGAGAGACACCAATTGCTTGGTATCCAGATGGACCTCTGTCCCGCTCTCGATCTGTATGGATTGAGGGCTCGCTTGGAAGGGCTTCAGCGTGCGTTCTACCAAAGCTTCAAGGCTGCCATCCGCGCCACCGATGAACCCCTGATCATTTGCCTCTGTAATGGCGGTCAACCTGCCGAGAAACGCGTCTCGAAAAGCCTCCCCCGAGACGCCTGCAGCTTTGGTGTGATTTGCGAGCGCCCGCACCAATCCAAGGATGTTCTTCATTCGATGCCGAAGCTCGCCGATCAGAATTTCTATCTCGGCCTCTCTGCGCGTTCTGGAAGTTGCGTCCACGAATGACAACAACATGGTGGTGCCCAAGTTGTCGGGATTGAAAATGGTCCGCGCCGTGACGAGCATCGTCCGCTGTCCCACCCCAAGGAAATCGTGATCCACTTGGTAATCGATGACGGCTGTACTCTTCGGGATCACGTCCGAGAGGAGGCGACGCAGCTCGGGAATATTCCACTGACCGTCGCCAAGATCGTAAATCTGCCTCCCAATCGTGTCGTCGCGCTGGACTTGGAAAGTTCGGAAGAAGGCCCGGTTGGCGCTCTGGATGCACAAGGCTGCGTCCAAAACCAGCAACGGAACGGGAATCGTGTCGACAATCCCCTGCGCCTGCACATGGCCGGTCCTCAGGATCCGGTAGAGGTCTTCCAAGTTCACCATGGCTGGGTCGCGAAGTGATGGCTTACCGCATTCGGCAATGGTTTACCCCACAACGGTTGCTCGCTCAACAGTCCAAGGCTGGTGGCATCGCCTTCTCATTCTCCTTCCGCTTTCCGGCGCTTCGATTGTTGCCCCTCGTTGGCTGGCCGGCGCGGCTTCTTTTTCCCGAACACTTTGTCGATGACGCCCTTGCCCTTTTTGGCGTGGGTATAGTTTTCCATGAGTAGCTTCTTCGTCTTCCAACGGCCCTTTGCGGCCGTGGTAGCGACGTCAACGCCGTTCATCACAATCATCTCGGTCGCGAAGCTGTGGCGGCCTGGCTGATGGGTTCCGAGATAAGGGATGCCGGCCTTGGCGCAGATGCGCCTGATGTCCTTGTAGACCGAACCGCGCTGGATATAGCCGAACAAGCGTGTGTTGGGCTTCTTAGCGGCACGGCCGTTGTGGCGTGGGCCTGAGCGCCTATTCTTCCAGGGTACGCGGACCTCCCATGCGGCCAAACGTTCCCGCTTCCACTGGCGGAGTTCCTGGATCTCGTAGACCATCTCGACCGTCAGATCGGCCTCACCGTCTTCGCCATTCTTGGTGTCGCGGAAAATGACCTTGCGGTTCACCAGGTCGACGTCGGGGGAGTCGTCTTCAAGCGCGATCGCCTCAGAGACGCGGGCGCCGGTCTGGTAAATGAAGAGCATCAAGGCGCTGATCCGGGGGTCGTCGCTGTGCTCCCGGAATGTGTCGATGTAGGAACGGTCGACGGCGCGCTTCGGCGGGGTGCTCGGCCGACGCACGTCTTTGTCCGATTTCTTGAACCCCTTGATCACCACTTCCCGACATTTGCCGTCGTCGGCACTGAGATTGATGACGGCTCGGGTCGGGATGATCACCTGCCGGTTCCATGTCGTGTAGGCCGCGCCGGGGTACAGCACCTTGGCGGCGGCGCGCACGCCCGATCCTGTCATGTCCGAGATCCTGGTGTCGCCGAAATGTTCAAGCAGCTTTTGGATGTAGCTCTCGCTCTTGCCGGCTTCCAGATAGGCCTCGACGGCTTGGGCGAAGGTGAAGAGGTCCTTCGGGTCGAGATCCATTTCCTGCTGCGCGCGGACCTCGCGATTCAGACGGACCTTGTTCGCTTTGACTTCGTCAGTTTCGCCAGTGCTCTCGTGTACGCGCTGCTCGCCTTGTCGGGTCGGGACCGAGCCCGTGAGCCACCAGAACCGGCCGCGCTTATAGATGGTGAGCGGCATGACGCATTACCCCATAAAAACAACTCATCGATCTGCCGCGGCGAGATCAGCACCTGCTTGTCGACACAGTAGCAAAGGCCCGCTTTGATTGCCTTCTCGCGCAACGACCTGGCGGACATACGCAACCCTTTGTCGTGAAAACGCGAAGACCAGTATTCCGGCGTCTGCGAAACGGTAAGCACCTCGGGCGGCTGGTCGTTCATGCGTTCTTCCCGGTCGCGGCCATCTCCTCGAAATCGCCTTTCTCCGGCGCGCGCTCATGAGCATCGATGCGCGCCAGCTCATCCCATTCCTCGCAAAGGTATTCGTATTCGGACTCGTCGCTGTCGAAGAACGGACGGCGGCGGAGGTCGCGGTGCATTCGCCAACGGGTTTCGTCCGCGTAGCGACGGATGTGAAAGGGCATCACCCAATCGGGCGGCGTCGTCTTCCAGGCATCGTAGCTGGCCCATGGATCACTGGCCATGGGAACGCTCCTCGACCAACCAGGTCTGCGAATTTCCGGTGAAGCCGAAGAGGCTGTCGCCCGCCTCGATGACGGCGACAGCCCCGTCGCGCACCGCCGCGTGAACAACATGCTCGGGCACGACCTGGTAAGGCCCTTCGAACCACCATCGCCTCTGGCCACTGGAGAAGCCGAGGCGAAGGGAATCGCCCTTCGCAAGTCGCTCAATGACGGCGGCGACTTTCACGGCGCGCCTAGTTGACCGAGACGCGGCTGTGAGAGCGGCTGCGGATCGGGCGCACGGTCGCCTTGGGATGGCGGCCGAGGCCAGAGGCTTTCGCCAACTGCGACCGCGCGGCGGAATAGTTCGGCGCCACCATCGGGTAATCCGCTGGCAACCCCCACTTCGCGCGGTAGGCGTCGGGCGTGAGGCCGTGGTCGGTCATCAGATGCCGCTTGAGCGATTTGAATTTCAGCCCGTCTTCCAGGCAGATGATGAAATCGGGATGGACCGACTTCTTGGGATTGACGGCCGGCTCTTTCGGAGCGGCCTCGCTGACGATCGTCGGGGCGTCGAGCTTGCGGACAGCGCCGTGAACGCTGGCGATCAGGTCGGGTAGCTGCGTGGCCGGTACCGGGTTGTTTCCGACATAGGCTGAGACGATCGAGGCCGTCAGCTCGATGAAGTTCTTGTCTTCCATGCTTACTCTCCGTGGTAGGGGTTGTGTCGTCGAGGTCAGATCGCCTCGGGTCGACCTGGTGACGGGCGCGCGTGCCCTATTGGTGCCGGCGTCTCGAGGAGATCAATCTCCATCATGCCGGGGTAGCAGGTGGGGGAGCGGCGGCGGATCTGCCGGCGCATGGCCGCGACGTTCACCTGCTCGTAGCCGTGCTGTTGCAGGAAGGCGGCGATTGTCTCCGCCGCTTGGGCCGGCTGCGTCAGCAGCCGCTCGAATGACATGACGAGGGTCGGGCAGCGGCTCTTGGCTCCGACCGCCGCCATGTTCAATGGCCTCTCGCTCCGGATGCCTGCGACCATCGAGCGGATGCTTCTGCGGTTTGTCGCGACGCCGCTAAACATGGCGGAGACCATCTTCAACTGCGACTTGGCCTGCTCGTGCGGTTCCCGATCGAGCCAGATGACGATGTGCTTGGGCAAGTCGAAGACGGGGTGTTCGGCCGGCGCTATGAGCTTGATGGCTTGGCCCCGAAGCGCGGCGAACGCGCTCGGGTCGAAGCTGCGGAACATGCTGGCGCTGCCTTCAAAAGCGGGCCATTCGCCGACACAGGGAACGCCGCCGGCATAGAGCATCTGCATCATCAATGATGTCCCGCATCGGCCGAGACCGGCGACCACTATTGCGGGCAAACTGCTCATTGATGGTTCTCTTTGCTACCAGTTCGGTTCTTAGAGTAACCATTTTGGTTACAAAGAAGTCAAGCAAAAAAGCCGATTATTTTTGATTAGGTCTCGGGCCCGAAAGCACCTGGCTGATCCGCAAACAGGATCACGGTTCGCCAATGTCGGCGCACCCTGTGTCCCAGGCGCCGGAGCGCCTGCAACACCTTTCGCTGCAGCCAGGGCTTTTCCATCAAGTTTCCGGGAAAGCGAGGATCGCTATGCGCAGCGAGCGCCGGCACTTCGATCAGAGGGGAACCCTTGGGATATAAGCTCTGCGTCTGAACGCTCAGAGCCGGGATCATCTGATAGGATTTCAGACCGTCGGCAATTCCGCATGCGGGGTTGAACGCCACATGGTCGACCGCATCCGAGAATACTCGCGTCAGCGCTAGAAGGCGCTCGGCCGCCGGCTTCGAAAGTATGTATCCTCCGCACCCAAAGGAGAAGCTCCGTAGGCGCGCCAGTTCGAAGCCATCGCGAAGCGCAAGTACGGTGCGGTCTAGCCACACCCTTCCGACGACTGTCTCGACTTTGACGAGGTCCGCGTCGCCAGGAATCCAACTGGCCTCCCCAACCAAAAACAGACCCGCCCGCGCTGATATCAACATGTCGTCTTCGAAAACGCAGCCGTATGGGTCCGGGCCCGACGCGATCCGCTCCCAGCATTTGCGGTGGCTGAGGAAGCACCCCACCTCTTCCGGCGTCATCGGAGCTGCCCCGGGGATGGGCCTATACACGTCCGAAATTTCGGCATCGGTGAGCAGCCGCCCGTCCACCGCCGGAACTCGTTCAAAGGCTGCTCCGATCGAGTTGAGGCGGTCAGCCATGTGCTGCATTCTGCCCGGGCTGCGGTCCAGGTTGATGACGTAAGATTTCATGGAGGATGTTATTCGACACCAGTTGCGGGTCGATCCCTTACTTGAACCGCGCAACAAAGGCGGATCACGAGTGCTTGAGCCTATTTGTGATCAGGTCTCGGCGCGTCGGCGCCGATGACGCGCAGCCCTGCCTCGGTGAGACGAACATAGGTCCATGGGTACCCGTCGCTCCCTTTGAGGCTCGCCGGCCTATAAGTCTCGACGAGATTGCTATTGACGATCGCGGTAATCGCTCGCGCGATCACCTGGTTTGCTGTGGCTTCGAAATTGCTGAAACGGCCCTCCCGCTGGAGGATCGTCAGGATGCGCTCGGGGGTGATCTGCTTTCGCGGAATCTCGTCGAGGCCGACCGACCAGCAGTCGATGAAGAACATTTCAGTTTCGCCGCTCGAGTCTCAGGTAGCCGAACCCAGGTCCGGACAGGATCTTGTGGCCAGCCGCGCGTAACTGCTGCACGTAGCGATATACTGTGCGGGTGCAGATGCCGACTCGCTCGGCCAGCATCTCGGCCGTAACGACGTCGGGACCGATCTCGGCGAGGAGCTGGTCGCGTTTCAATTCCCGAATGTCATTCATAGGAGCGATCCTTGCGTTGTGGGCGTTGCGGGGGCGGCGGTCTTCGGTGGCTGCGGCAGCATCCATTTCGCCGGCACGACGGGCTTGCCCCTCTGGGCGAATGGTAGGAGGCGCTTCCAGTCGAAAAACCCGAGCTGGCCGCCGACCGGGATGAACTCGACCGGTCGCGCGTCGGCAACGATCAGCCCCTTCGGGCCGAAAAACCACGGGCTATCGAACTCGGTCACGATGTCGACGACGGTGCCGACTCCGACGATGCCGCCGCGCGCCAGCTCGGCCGGCGGCGGGCATTGGAAACCGAGAGCCCGGCAGAGACCAGCGCAGTCCTGGTATTCGTCACGCGTCATGCCGGTCGAAGCATGGATCGCGAAGTCGCCGCGGAATTTCAGGCCCGGGTTGCCCGCGCGCCAGGACCGGTTTTCGACCGGCTTCCAGCTCATCATGAGGCAGTGCGCCCAGGGCTGGCGCACCGAGAGAGCCAGCGTCGGAAGGTCATCCATCATTCGCTCCTGGCGATCAGCTTGGGTTTCAGTCTGCCTTGCTTGGCCCGGTTCTCGACCGAGATCGGGACACCCGGCCTCTGCTCGAAAATCGTCTGCAGCACCTTGCGCACCTGGTCGGCGCCGGGCGCGTCGGTGGCGAGGATCATTAGCGCCGCGTCGGAGAGCGCCTGATTGATGTTGGCTGCGCTTGCAACGACCGTCGACGCGGCGCGCATCCTGGCCCGGCTACGCTGCCGGGAGAGCCGGAAATATTCCCGCTTCTGGTCCGCGTTGAGGCTGGTGAAGCTTCCCGGCTTCGGCGCGTTCTTCGCCGTCAGCAGGCCATAAAGCTTCGCCAACGCCTCGTCGGGCGAAAGTTGCGTTTGGACATGTCCAACTGCAGTCTCCATCAAGGCGCCGCCGTCAGCAGAATGCCGATCAGGATCAGAAGCGCCCCGATGAACGAGATGACGGCGCCGAGGACATAACCCTCAACCGGCACCCAGCGGCCGGTGATATCGAGATAGGCGCGCCGTGCGCAGGCGCTGATCATGAGGATGAAGCCGACGGCCAGGAAGAACGTGCTCATCACGAGCCTGCGATGTTGGTATGCGTGGTGATGATGTTTGCGCCGCCGTCTGCGCGACCAGGATCCGATGCGGCCGGCGCAAGCCGGTAATAGTCCAGCGCGGCTTCGGCGACGGCGCACTCAGCGAGATCTTCGACCGTCCGGCCTTTCTCTGCCGAAATGGCCTTCATGCGAGCTGCGGTCAGCTCGTCGACATATACCGAGATGATCGGCATCACTCGCCGCCCTCGCTGCGATCGCGCTTGCGCGCCTTGGTGATCAGCACCACCTCGCCGTTCGGATAGATCAGCTCGACTTGCTCGTTGCGGCTGATGCCGTCGAAGATCGTCATCAGTTGGGAGGTCAGGGATACGTTCGCGCGCTCCAGCAAATCCATCTTCGCTTCCGTCTGCGCCTGAGCAATGCGCAGCTGGAGGTCCGAGATCCTGGGCGGGTGCGATACTTCGTTAGGCATGGTCAGTCTCCTCGTCGACGTCTGGTGTGAAGGGTATGAGGCCGCAGCTCGCCTTGAAGCCGATGAAGGGTTCACGAGACCCCAGGCCACCTCCATGTGGCACGCCCGGCACTCCTCCATGTGATCCATGCCGAAGCGGGTCGACCTGGTGGCCGCGCCTTTGCAGGCCGCGTTGCGCGGATCCGGTTCGCTGGTCATCGCTTATTCACCACTTCGAAGGTGAACACCCCGTCCACCACCTTCATGGTGAGGTTCGAAGAGCCGGTGGAATCGATCTCGGCCACCGGCATCTCGACTTTGTTGCCGAGCCGGCGGACCAAGGCGATGATGAGTTGGCTCTTCATCACTCGATCACCATCTGGTGCTCGTAGGAGAGGTCGCGGATGCTGGTCATCGAAAACCTCTTTGGAGCTTCGGGAATGGCCGGCTGGGAATCTTTCGTTTCGGCTTGCCCTTCCGGGCGCGCCCCTCGAGTCGCTTCGTCTTCGCGATCTCGCGCTGGTCGACCGGCGTTTTGACCCCATGCGTCGGCTTGTTCAGCGCGACGATGTTCTCCAGGCAGCAAGACGGCGGGATGGTGTCTTGGGCTTCCGGGTTCCAGCGTCGCCGTTGCAGCGCCGGGTCGTGGTCGAACTGGACCCCTTCGAGCGGGTTGAGCCGCGCGCCGCCGGGCTCCTTGCCCCCTTGGCGCACGACGATCTCAAGCTTCTCGCGGACGCTGAGCGCGCGCGGCCGCCAGTTCTCGGGCGGACCGAGCACCTGGGCGCCGTGGTCGGGGAGGAATGCGATCCGGCCGGCCATGATCAGGCCGCGCTCGGCGGAGTGAGCGCAGCCAGCCGCCGCGCCTTGATCTTGTCAGCGAGATCGCGGCTGCTCTCGTCGTCGTGGAATTGAGCCTCGACATCGAACTCGGTCCAGATTTCCTCCACGGCCGCGGCGGACTTCGCGCCCTGCAGGGCGATCTGGAAATCCTCGAAGAATTTGCCGTAGTCGAAGGCCTCTGGCTTCTCCTCCTCGGCAGCTTCGGCTCCATCGTGCATGCCCTCGACGTCCTTGTCGAAGCCGTTGTCGGGGATAGGGTCGATGGCGTCGAGGCTCGGCACCGGTGGCGGCGATGGCGGGGTGAGCCTCGCCTTGGGTGCAGGTTCGTCCTCGTCGTGCTCAATCAGATCGCCGGCGATCTCGCGGGCCTCGAACTCGTCGCGGACACCGCCGAGCACGTCGCCAAATAGCTCGCGCAGACAGAAACCGGCAGCGCGCCATTGCTTCATCCGCTTGGGATGGCGGAACCAGGAGGAATCGTTGGGGACGTCGCCCCACACCTTCTTGCCGTCGATCCAGGTGGTGCCGCGACGGGTCGGGCGCTCGTCCCAAAGGCCGGCCTGCTTGGCATCGGCAACCGAGTAGGCCACGACCTTCATTTCGCCAGTGTCGGCGCGCACCGCCTTGCACCAGCCGATGGTGCGTTCGTCGACGGTGTTCATGCCTGCCACCACGTCCTTGTGGAGGCCGAGATTGAGGAGCGCTTCCTTCGTCGCGTCGCGCAGATAGCCCAGCTCCAGCGATTTCGCCCGGCCGGACTTTCGAACGACGTTGATTAGACCGTCGCCGTAAAGCGCCGGCTTGCCGCCTATGACGGTAAAGGAGCGCAGCGAAACCATGGGTGGCAGGCCGAGCTCCGCGCCGGACATGATGACGATGGCCACCGCGCTGGTGCCCTTCTTGCCCCAACGCTTCCAGGCGTCGTCGCCGGCATCATCAGCCGGCTCGCGGCCGACAAGCGCCTGTGGCGCCAGACCGGCCTCGACGATCATGGTGGCGAGACGCCACGTTTCCTCGATCGACTGAGGGATGATGGCGCTGATCGCGCCGCCGACCATAAGGGCCGGCACCTGTGCCCGTTCGTTCATTTCCGATCCTCGGGGTTGAAGCTATTGGCGCGCCACGTCCGGCGCATTTCTTCCTGCTCGATGCGCATGTCGTTCCAGGCGAACCAGAAGGCGGCGGGGACTTCGCGGAAGAGCCGCCTGCAAGCGGCGCTGAACATCACGGGAAGCCAGAAAATGACGATGGCAACGCGGACCAGGCTCATGGCTAACGGTCCACGTCGTCGAAGACTGACCGCTTGCCGTTCTCGTTGAGCAGCGTCCCGTCGGGCGACCACATGTGCTGGCCGTTAGGATGTTTGGCCGCGCGCTGCTCATCAGTGCGCACGTCTAGGCGCAGGATCGTGAGCTTCGCCGCGTCGGAATGGTCCTTGACCTCGGCGATCGTGACGCTGGCCTCGCGGCCGCGCACGGGGACCATCACTCGCTGCCCGACGGCGACGTCGAAAGCGCCGGCGAAATAGTCGTAGGTCTTTTCGCTCTCGCCGAATTTCACGGCGACGATCTTCTGATCGCTCATGCTGCCCTCTTGTCTGGAACCCGCTCCATGCCGGCTGGCACGGCCGCGTCTTTGTTGCGCGCGATGCGGTTGGCGATTTTCTCGACCGCCTCCCGCACCTCGGGCTCGTCTTTCAGGGCCATGACCAGCGCGTCGTAATCGGTGATGTTCGCGACCCAATAGGTGTGCAGGGACATCTTGGCGCCGGTCCTGCCGGCGAAGACCGGACGGGCTTGGGCCTCGCGTGCAGCTTCCACGGCGCGCTCGCTCAGCCGCTTGGCCTCGGCCTCGGCCTCGAGCCGTCGTGCCTCCTGCTCGCTCTCCTCTGCGAATGAAGTCGCGATGCCGGGGTAGGTGTCGGCTTCGCGCTGGGCCTTCTCCTCCTCGGCGGCGCGCGCGGCGTCGGCCGCCCGCTGCGCAGCCGCTTGGGCGTCGCGCTGGATGCGGTCAGCTTCCTCGCGGGCCTTGCGCTGGCGATCCTGCTCCTGCCGGTCGAGTTCTTTTAGCCACGCCTCCCCATGCTTTTTCAGCTTCTTGGCGAGGTCCTTGGCATCGGTGCGCAGATCGCGCCATTTGTCGTCGACCGCGTTGCCGCCATCGAGCCAAGGACGCTTCTCGACGTTGAATTGTTCGTCCGCCCTGTTGGCGATGCCGGAGAGCCGCTTTGCCCACACGCCCGCCTGATCGGCCTGCTCTTGGGTGCTGATCGGCTTTTTCAGGAAGCCCTCGACGGTTTCCTTCTCGGCCGCAAGTTCAGCCGTGAGGTCCTTGTGGAGGTCGCCGGTTCTGGGCGGGAGGTTGTGTTCCTTCGAAACCGACGGAGGCTCGTCGGGCCATGGCTCGCCGGCCACCACCGAATGATAGAGCGCTTCACTGATCGGGTTGCGGCAAGCATAGTTCCAGACCTTGTCGGCCTCCGCTTCCCTACCACCCTGCAGGCAGATGACATTGCCCGCCGGGTCGCGCCAGATGGCAACGGGAACCAGGGGCGCATCCTTGAACGGACGGTTCCTGAAAAATCCTGACTCCGGGCTGTCGGCCGAAGGGGCGAGCAGGAGTAACTGATCGTGGGTCAGCTCGCGATATCCGCCCGCCAGTTTCAGGGCCTGACGCCACCATGCATATTGGTCCGCCGTCATCCGTTTGTTTCCTTTTTGTGTTACACGTGAAACCATTTTGGCAACACAATGGGCGCGACAAAGCGGTCGCGGGGTGCAGTGCTGCTTAGATTGGGAGAACCCGGCCGAGCTGGTGCGGGCGAATGGTGCGGGGGGTCACACCAGCCCGGCCGGGAGCACGCAGATACTCAACACATGACCGCGAGGCGTGATGGGAAAATACAACCAGGGGCAACTGGGCCATCGGTCTAGCGATCCTTCTGCGTATCAGGATCGTAACCGATTTGGTACGTTTTGCAAGAGGTGTTTCCGAAATGGTTACACGACAGGCAAAAAAATACGGATCAGAGTGTGGAAATCCGGAGCCGGGCGCGGCCAATGACCTTCAAATCCCCCGGCTGCACGGTTTCGTTGGTCGCCGCGGGGTTGTCGCTGTGGACCTGAACGGAGCCTGTTGTATTCGGCGAAAGGTAGCGCCACTGCACCGCGCCGGCGATTTCTAGAGCGTAGAGCCCGGGGCGATTCGGCACGTTGTCATCCAGATCGATTACAAGCGCATCCCCTTTGGCAACAACGCCATTGGCCTGGTAGGCGTCGACCATCATGAACCGAAGGGTGTGGCCCTCCGAGTTCGGCAGCATCCGTGCCAAAAACTCTGGGTCGATCACCAGCCCCGGCGCTGCGGGCCGGCTTTTGCCGGCGGAGATCTCGAAGACGTGGCTGAATTGGCTGACGTCGACCTCGGCAAGCTCTGGAAACAAAAGCTCTTCCGGCCTGACATCCAGGTGCGGCGCGATTCGTTGCGCCCACTTCATGGTGAGCTTTCGTCCGTTGGGGCCGTCGTCTTCCTCAAGGCGGCCTATTTGCGGCCTTGTGGTCCCAACGCGACGCGCCAGCTCGGCCTTGCTGATGCCGGCTTTTTCCCGGAAGTGCTTAATTCCATTCGCCATATCAATGCGGTAGCTCAAAACGGTATCGTGGGAAACTGTGCCAAATTGGTTACAATCCTTGACGTGTAACCAAATTGGTGACAAAACCCGCCCATGGAAAACCTGCATCAACTGACGAAATGGCGCTTAGATCGCAATCTAAGCACTGCTGACGTGGGCCGGATGATCGACTGTACGCGGCTGACAGTCGATCGGTACGAGGCCGGCCGGATGCCCAGGCAACCATATCTCGACCGCATCGTCGTTATGTCCGACGGTGAGGTGAACGCAAACCACTGGTTGGGCAAGGAGGCGGCAGATGTCGTTGCACGGCGCCGTGCTCCGGCTTGACCCGAGATACGATCGACACGGTTCCTCGTTCCGTCCGAAATTGGTCGGCGCGTTCAACAACTCCCCAGGCCGCAACTCCAAGCGGTTTCCAGCAATCTTCGTCGTGGGCCATCGGCATTCCCCCTGCGGTTGCAGGAATGATGGCGGGGAAATCGTTGGATGTGTCCGACAAGGCATCCGAGAATCCCGATGGGTCGTCGTTCCTTCTCCTGTTTTTTGTGAGGAATCGATGCAGGACATTGCTGCAGAGCTACAACAGGTGGTGTTCAAAGCCGCCGGAACCATCAAACCAGGCATGGGCATCAAAGCCCAGATCAACGCCGCTTGCGACGCGCTGGGCTACCCGCGCGGCCACTGGCGGGTGAGGGAGGCCTGGTATGGCACCGCTTCCAACTGGAACGGCAAAGCCATCTTCGACCTTCTCGGCCGCTACAATCGTTTGTGCCAAAAGACCGGCTCCGATGTTGAGCCAGTTAACGAACCCGTAGCCGTCATCGCGAAAGCTTCGAACACTGGGTGATTTTGACGGAGGTGTGATTTCCTCCGCCAACATCTTCGGCCCTATGTCCCGCACGCAATGTTTCAGCATGAAACATTCCGAGGAGATTTAATCAAAATGAAGCAGACGGACGTGGGGGCAACGGTAAACGCCGAAGTAAAGACAGTGATGGCCGAGTTCTGCCAGACAGCAAGAAGCATCGGATCGGCCGCCGCCGAGCACGCTGCTACGGTGCATCTTGTGGCAGCAGCGGCATATCTGGGAGAAACAGTCGGCCCCAGCGTGACTAAACAGATTCTGTCGGCGATTTTGTCGTCGATCGGATAGACCACAGACTATCGCATTGAACGGCAATACCATTTGTAACTTGTAGGATTGCCGCTCCTCGCGTCGAGAGAGCGACAACATGACGATCATTACCCGCAAGCGGGCGGACCAATACGCCATCATCCCGAATGCTGTCGCCAGTGACGACAGGCTGACGTTCGAGGAGCGTGGCGTGCTGGTCTACCTGCTCGCGAAGCCACACGACTGGAACGTGTCGGTCAAGAACCTCCAGAACCAGGGGAGCATCGGCCGCGACAAGGTCTATCGGATCCTCCAGAAGCTGGAGGAGGTCGGCTATCTCAAGCGCGAACAAGCAAAGAGCTCAGACGGCCGTTTCGCCGCCTACAACTACACCGTCCATGATGATGCTGTGCCCGAGAGCCTGCCGCTACCGCGTCCTGAAAATCAGGAAGCGGCGGCACCGCGTCCTGAAAACACGGAAGCGGCCTCACCGCTTCCTGAAAAACCGGTAACTGGAAATCCGCTTAACGGTGAATCCGACACATACAAAGAACCTACTAAACCAAAATCCCCCCTAACCCCCCTGGCGGGGGGGACAGATGGTCTTTTGGATAAAATGATTTCCATCTGGCCTCAGGAGCACCTGGGCAAGCGAGACGCGGCCGAGCGGGAACTGCAGGCGCTTCCCGTCGACAAGCGACAGCGCGCTGCCGACTGCATCAAGGTCTTCCTGCGTCACTGCACGCTGCGCCGGGAACGAGTGCCTCGCCTGTCGGTCTACCTCTCCGGGCAGATGTTCGAGATCGTCTATGGCGCGCCGGACCTCGATAGCGCCGGCTATTACCGAATTCATCCCGACCGCGCCGAATGGCCGGCATGGCTCGAATACGTTCGCCGCAAGCACGGCGAGGCGAAGGCCGAAAAGGTCCAGGCCGAACGACTGATCCTCGGAAAAACACGCTGGCCGGTCGATCTTTCGCTTGCCAATAGTGTAACCAATTTGGCAACATCTGGAACCGTAACGGATACTGTTTCGGCGGCTCGGGCATGATGAAAATGAAGCGGCTCTTTCTCGACACGCCCGCCGAGCTGGAGAAGCGGATCGACCGCTTCATCGAGCATATGCGGCATGCCGAGGACATCTTCTTCAACAAGAACAAGCGCGGACTGCCCACGCCTCGCGACCTGCTCTGGCTGCTGTTCGCCGATGCCGTCGACACGGCCCGCAACATGCCCGACGCCGAACGACGAATGGTCTCCAAGGTCGGCTCGGCCATGCCGTCGTCTCGAGACACCGAGCACCAAGCCTACGTGCGCGAGCTGTCTCGCATGGCCGACGGAATGCCGCAGTATGACACCACCGACGTTCGCATCGTGGTTCACCAGGCGGCCGTCGATCGCATGGTCGACATCATGGACCTTCTGCGCTTCGTGCGGGCAGGGCGGCAGGGTCAGGACGCGCAGCGCTACAAGCGGACATTCCTGGCGCATGCCGGCGGCCACGGCGTCGAGTTCTGCACGCGCGTCTGGGATCGGCACCGCGTCGAGATCATGTCGAGGCAAGCGCTCCACGACGTCAAGAGCCGCGTCCTGGGCCAGATCCTGGTCGGCATCGAAAAGGAGTTCGGCCTGGTCCGTACCAGCCGGAGCTTCCGGCGCAAAACCGTTCGGGAGATCGACCAGCTGCGAAGGGAACGCAAGCGCGAGGAAAAACGTCGCCGGCGTGAGGAGCAGGAAAATAATGCCGGTTGATATCGCGATGCCGCGCAACCTGGTCGATCGGCGCAAGAATGCCGGCCATGCCGCGGTCTGCGCCGTCGGCTTCGACGCTGATCCGGGCGTCTTCCGGCTTGCCACAGCCGAGAACATCGAAGCGCATCTCCCCCAGCTCCAGCCCGGCCGGTGGGAGAGGCTGCATTTTGCGCACGTTGTCTGGACGCCGGGCCTCGCCGTGGCGCGCACCATGGTTCTGGGCGCCGAGCGCACTCTGGCAAACTGCCATCTTGGCCAGCACTGGTATCGGGCCAGTCTCGACGCGCTCCACGGCGTGATCCTGGCAGAGGCGGCATCTCTTCGATCGCCTATCTGGTCGCAATCCGAGATGATGCACATGCTCAAAGGTCAAGCCATGCGCGCGGCTGACCGCTTTGCGGCCGGGATCGTCTGATGTTCCCGACAGCCGACCAGATCGCACTTGCCATCGTCATGGCCTGCCGGCCGCACCGCGAGGATCCGTTTGCGGTGTGCGCCGGCGAACTCGGCATGCGATCGCGTCATGTCGCGATGGAAGCCTTGATCATCGCCTTTCCTGACGCCCGTCGAGTGGGGCTCGGCAAATGTCTGGCCTACGGCACTCCGCGCTCGGCGCAGGGCCAGGTGATCGGGGCCAAGAAGGGCAAGTGGTGGAGCGACGATCATGTCGACGAGATCGTCGGCGCCATCGTCGCCGAGCAATACGGCGAGCAAGCGCAATGATCGTGCGCCTTTCCCGTTTCGTCCGCCGTCTTCGCGGCCGCGCAATCCCGCGCGTGTCGTGTCGCGGCATATACCTAAGGATCAACTGACATGGACACTCAAATCGCCGGCACCGAGCCGCTGGATGTCGACGAAGACTTCGCGGAGGCCGTCTCCCAGGAACTCGCCCGAGATACCTCCCAGCCGAAACCTACGGTTCGCAACATGATCGTCACCACCGGCATGTCCCTGAAACGGCACATCGACCGGCTGCGCACCAAGGAGACCGAACTGGAGGCGACCAAGGCCGCCGCGACGGTTGAGTACGAGCGCGTCATCGCGCAGGCGAAGCTGGTGCGCGACAATTGCTACCAGGAGACCGACGCCGATCTCCACCAGATCAGGACGACACTCGAGGTGCTCGATCCGGCCCGTGCCAAGCTGTCAGAAATGGCGTAGGCCATGGAGGCGGTTGTCCCCTTCGACGATTCCGGACTCGCTCAGGTGATCGAGCGAGCTCGGATGCTGTTCGACGACGGCGACGTGGCGTCGGCGCGGATGTTGGCGTCGGGTGTCTATGACCAGGCAAAGGCCGCCGGCAGCTATGCTGCTCGCTTCCATGCCGGCGAGCACCTGATCTTCAAGGCGCGCAAGCTCCAAGGCGACGCCCTGCTGATCGAGGCCCGTGCCAAGATCACGATCGCCACGGAGTGGACTGCCGCCCAGGAAAGAGGGGAGGCATCGAAAGGCGGCAGACCGAAAACCGTTCCAGACGGGAACGGTTTCACGGCAGCCGAAGCCGGGCTCACCCGAAAGGAGATCCACGACGCCCGCAAGCTGGCGGATGCCGAGCGGCGAGATCCTGGCATTGTCGAGCGGGTGATCGCCGGGCGGGTAGCGGAAGGACTCGAGCCGAGCAGGGCGAACCTGCGCGTGGCGATCGGCACCGACACGGCCAGCGCGGACGAGCGCGGCAACAATCTTTACGAGACGTGCCCGGAAGCAGTGCACGCGCTTCTGGCGCTGGAGACCTTCGGCCCTCGCATCAAGGAACCGGCATGTGGTCGTGGCGCGATCTCGCGCATGCTGGAGGCGGCCGGCTACGACGTCGTGCTTTCCGATCTCATCGACTATGGCACCGCCGATCGCCACGGCGTCCTGCAGGAGGTGCGGGACTTCCTCACCAGCGAGGCAGGCGACGATTGCGACGATATCGCCACCAACCCGCCCTACGGCGGCGTGCTCAATGCTTTCGTCGCGCATGCGCTGCGCGTGCACCGGCCGCCGAAGATGGCGCTGCTGCTCAACCTGAATTTCCTCTGCGGCTTCGACGATCCGGACCGCAACTACGCCATGGACGACTGCAAGCCGGCGCGCATCCATGTCTTCACGCGGCGCCTGCCGATGATGCATCGCGATGGCTGGGACGGCAACGAAGCCTCGAGCCGCATGAACTTGGCCTGGTTCGTCTGGGAACAGAACCTGGTCGGCGACTATGCCGGGCCGACGGTCATCAACCGCGTTGACTGGAAAGACTATCTGCCGAGCGAGCCCGTGTGATGCCTGCCTATCGCAGCTCGGCCGAAGCCGAGATCCGAGATGCCGCTGTGGCTCGCCTGCGCCAACGCCGCCCCAATGCCAGGATCATCCATGAGATCAACGTCAGCTCGCATGGCCCCAACCGCATCGACGTGCTCGCCGTCGACCGCGCTGAGATTATCGCGTGCGAGGTGAAGTCGGCCAAGGACAAGCTGGACCGCCTGCCGGCGCAGATCGCATCGATGTTCGGCGCGGCGCATCATGTCATCGCGGCGATCCATGAAAAATTCCTGGTCGAGCAGGAAACCAACCAATGGGCGGCTCACGAAGAGCGCGCCGGAAAATTCTTCATGCGCAAGGTGCCTGAGGGGATTAGCCACAAATGCGAAATCTGGGTGTACCCGGAACGCCGGCGCGCTTTGCCTACCGCTCACCACGATCATCTCGAAAAGTGGGCTCTGCCTCACCCCGTGTTCGAGCGCCCTTTGCCCGCGAGCGCAATCGATCTCCTCTGGCGTGACGAGCTGCAACAGCTTTGCTCCTCGTTACGCGTCTCCGCGACGCGCCAATCCGTCATGACGGACATGATCGCGGCGTTGCGGTGGCACTGCACCGGAAAGGAGCTGACGCGCGGCATCTGCCGACTCCTTCGAGCTCGCCAGTGCAAAGAAGCCGATCCCGAAATCGTCGAAAGGTCTGCCGCATGAACCACTTCGCGGGCTTCACCACGCCGGTCGTGGGTGGTCATCATGCCATGCTGCGCTTTGCCGAGGATGGGCGCGCCGAGCCGGTGCTTGGCCCCGGCGGCGAGCCGAAGATTTTCCCGACCGAGCTGGAGGCCTTGAAGGCGGTCACGGAGAGCCTGCTGCGCTACTTCAATGGTCATATGAGGCGCGACGGCGAAACGATCACCAGCGCCCGCGACGCGGCCGAACGCATCTTTCGAAAGGGCCGGATGATTCCGGTGGAGCACCGCTGATGTCAGGATTTCGCGAGGGCTGGGCTCTCAAGTCGCCAACGGCCGTCACCACGCACTACTTTCGCCGGCGCGGCCTCGGACTCGCCGTCTCTCTCTGCGGCTCACAGGATGCGCCGGCCGGGTGGCTCATGGAAAATTCGGGCGCCGGGCAATGTGAACGCTGCGCCACGGTGCGGGCGAAGGAACTCGCCAGATTGGACGCTGCGCCACCAGAGGCGGCCGAGGACGAGCGCGGCGATCGACGGGCGTGCGAAGGGAAGGCCGGCGACTGACGCGCGCTGGCGGAGCCTCTACACTCGACAAGAAAATGGGGCAGCGGAGACCAATCCGCTGCCCCTCCCTACCACAGCCGCCGGCGGTGCCAGCGGTGCGGATTCCTACACCAGCATCGAGCGCGCATGTGCCTGGCGCAGCTGCGACTCCATCGAACGGATGGAGCGGGACGCCGCCGCAAGCGTGTCGGCCCATTTGTCGGCCTTGGTGGGGTCGACCGACTTTAAGGCGATGCACTCGCCATCCTTAAAGCCACCGGCGATCGCGGCGATGATGCGCTCGACCGTCTTCTCCATCCTGCTCATGGCAGCGATATCGTCCTTCGAGGGCTCCGGCCTGTTCTCGTCGTCGAACATGCCGCCCTGCTCGATCCGGTCGCGGACCGCCTGCGCCGCGGCCTTAATGCTCGACCAGTCTTTCAACTTGCCGCTGGAGAACAGCCTCACGATGTTGATCTGATCGGCCGTGGGGAGGTCGACCAGATCGTTCGCGTGGCCGAGCGGGAACGCGCCACTGTCGACTAGCTTCTGGATAGTCTCGTCGAGATTCAGCAGCGCCGTGCGGGCCTTGATGCGCGTCGGCTGGACGCCGATATCCTTCGCCAGCTGCTCGACCGTCCAGCCGCGGTCGATCATCGCCTGAAACGCGCGCGCTTCCTCCAGCGGCTTGATGTCGGCGCGGGCGAGGTTTTCCACGATCGCCTGGAGCGCCATCTCATTGTCGTCGATCTTCACGACCTCGCAGAGAATGTCGGCCGCCTCGATCAACTGGTGAGCGCGCCAGCGGCGCTCGCCACCGACGATCATGAACTTGCCGTCGACCGGGCGGACCGTGATGGCCTGGATAAGGCCGCGCTCGCGGATCGATTCCGCCAGCTCGCGAAGCTTCACCGGATCGAAATGCTTGCGCGGCTGGTCGGGGTTCGGGATCACCAGGTTCAGGGGGATGCGCTTCTTCATGGTAGGGGCTCCGTGGTAGGGAATTTCCTGGTAATATCAACAACTTAGCTTGTAACCAAAATGGTTGCAAGCGGTCGGAGAAGAAATATCCTTAGCCGGGTCCCTTCGCTCCCCAAGCAAGCCTCACGTGAGAACTCTGTCAGAGGCAGTCGCCAAAGAGCGAGAACATAGCGGCGACTGCGAGTTTTCAGTTGAATCGAAGCCCGGTCGTGACGTCAGACATCCGGCGGTCGAAACTCACGCACCACTTTGAACATACCGGGCTCGAAGATCGCAGTCTTCATGACTTCTCGAAGCGCGCTCATCGAGTCACTGTCGGTCCGCATCGCCTCGTATTGCGCAACGCTCTGCCATCGCGCTCGCATCACGACCCGCTCACGATCCAGGCTGAGATGCAGGGTGGCCCCTCCGAAGCCGGGGGCCATCACCACAGACTCTTCCGTGACTTTCGTCAGCAGCGCTATCAGTTTGGTCGGGTCCTCCGTCTTCAGCCGGAAGGTGTTGATCAGAACAACGGGGCCCTGATGGTTCGGCATCATGAAGCGCTTCCTTCCGCCTGCGGCTGAGCGCTTTCTGAGCCTGGGGTTGCCGCAGTTTGCAGCACGGCTTGCAGCTCCTGGTCGAGACGCTGTGCGACAGCGTCGACCAGCGGGTCGCCGAACTGGCCGAAGACGGCGGCCGGTCGGTCGTACTCGAACGCCGAGCCTTCCCCGTCCTCTCGCAACAGGACGCGGATGGGCGCATAAATCCCGGCCGAGAGCTGGTGGCGGGTCATCTTCGAGGCCGTCAGCGGGTTGCCGATATCATATTGGATGGAGCGCCGCTTCTGGCCTGCAATCGCCAGCAGGGCGCCATGGTCTCGGAAGCTGAAGATCGACAGGTTCGCCGAGGCTTCGAGCTCACGCAAAGCGCGCTCGGCTTCTCCGTATCGCAGAAGGGTGAATATACCATCGTCGATCCGCGGGACGAGGCTCTCGAGCCTGTCCTTCGTCTCCGCGAAGGGCTTGGGGGAGCGGATGGTGACGTGCTCGTTTGTGAACACTCGTGTCTCGATCGTAGGGGCCATTGTGTGTCTCCAAATCATGGGGGGCCGGAGGTCAAAAGCGATTGGAAGGTGACTGCCTAGGCGTTGAGGATCCTCTCCACGCGCGCCGCGAGCGCGAGAAGCGCGCGATCCTCACCTTCCGGCCCATCGAGCTCCAGCCCGATCGGGAGGTCATGGCTGTCGGGGCCAATCGGCAGGCTAACGCCGGGCAGTCCTGCTGCGCTGGCGGGAATGGTGTTGTTAGCCAACACTCGGAAATCGACCTCTTCCCCGCCCACTGTGAATTGCGTCTGGTGATCAACTGTCGGCGCCGAGCAGGGCGTCGTCGGGAGGATCAGGGCGTGGGCGCTGTGCCGCGTGAAGACCTGGCTCATGCGTTCCTTCACCGCCAGCCGATCGGTGAACAGGAGGTGATAAGCTTGCTCGCTGAGGTAGCCGGGTGCACCGGGTATGACGAAGTGGTCCCAGGCGTCCTTGACGCCAGCGCGCAGTCCCTCGTGCAGATCCTCGAAGGTGACGGGGATGGCGTGGCGCTCCAGGAACTCGCTAAGGGAGGCCTTGGTCTCGCGGAAGAAGAGGCTCCACGTGGTGTGCAGGGCTAGCGCCTGGAATTCCTCGCCGAGATCGATCTCGACGATTTCGGCCCCGGCATCGGCGAGGCGCAGGAGCGTGTTGCGGAACTGCGCCTCGACCTCGGGATCCACCGGGTTCAGGTACTGGCGCGGCGCAAAAGCGAAACGGATCCCTTTCAGATCGGCTCGAGCGTTCAGCTCGGCCACGGGCGCACCCGTGACGACCTGGTCGATCAGCATGCAATCCTCGACGTTTCGGGCGAAGACCCCTGTCGTATCGAGGGTGTGTGAGATCGGCGCGACCCCTCCGCGCGGCCAGCGCCGGGTTGTCGGCTTGAACCCCACGACGCCGCACAGCGAGGCGGGGACCCGGATCGACCCGATCGTGTCGCCGCCCAGCGTCGCCGGAACGAGGCCGGCGGCCACCGCCGCCGCCGAACCGCTCGACGAACCGCCGGTTACATGGCCGGGCGCATGCGGATTTCCGACCTGGCCATAAGGGCCATTGTCGCCTGTCAAACCATAGGAAAGTTCGACCAAGTTGGTCTTCCCAAGCACGATCGCGCCCGCCGCCTTCAGCGATGCAACCGCCTCCGCGTCTTCAGTTGGTTGGAAGTCTCTGAGCGCATCGACGCCCAGCGTCGTGCGCAAGCCGGCCGTGAGATAGCTGTCCTTGATGCCGAGGGGAACACCGAGCAGCGGTGCGCTCAGCCCCTTGGCGCGGGCCTTGTCGGCTTCGCGGGCAGCGGAGAGGGCCCCGGGCTCGTCCAGGGTGATAAACGCTTTCAGGCCCTCGTCCTGCCGAGCCTTGGCCAGAAGGGCAGAAACGTAGTTTTCGGCATTGACCTCGCCCCGGCGAATGGCTTTCGCGGCGCCTGACACGCCCAGGCGTGTGAGTTCTTCCGGCAAATTGGCCCCGGTGGCCTTGGTCCGCTGGTTCAGCATGACGCTTTCCGATCCGTTTAGATGTTGCACGACATCTATTTGGATGTCATATAACATCTAATCTGTCAAGGACCCCATTGTTGGGTGGTGAAAAGGAGCGTCGATGAGGAAGTCGAACAAGGAAGCCGCGGAAACCCGGCGCGCAATAGTCGCCGCGGCCGCGGACCACATCCGGCGCACAGGCATCGGCGGGGCCAGTCTTTCGGAGGTGATGGCTGCTGCCGGCCTCACCCATGGCGGCTTTTACAAGCACTTTCGCAATAGGGAGCAGCTGATAGGCGAGGCGCTCGTCGCTGCGGGCAACGCATCTGCGGGTATGCTCGGCGCGGTCCGCGCAGAAAAGGGGCGGAACGCTGCGTTGGACAGCTACCTGTCCGCTGAGCATCGTGATGCGGCTACGCCTACCTGTCCAATGGCGGCCTTGGGGAGCGAGGCTGCCCGGTGCTCAGGTGAGACCCGGGCGGCCGCGGCGACCGTCATCGAACAGATGATCGACGAACTCGCCGAAGATCCATCTTCGGAGGAGGCTCGCGGCGAGGCCATGCTGGACTACGCCACCATGATCGGCGCCATGACCTTGGCCCGGATCGTATCGGGGACGCCACTGTCGGAGCAAATCCTTGAACGTGCTAGGGAGCGCCTGCATCGCTAGGGGCTCCCCGCTTGGATGCGCCGCGATCGGTAGATCGCGGCATCACATTTCGCCCTCGATCTTTTCAGCCAGGGGCGTAATGACCTCGTCCCAGATGGCTCTGCAGATTTCGTTGTCGGCGTGGTCGGACACGACGTCATAGCCCGAATTGCCATAGATCAGCTGGAACCACCCGAGCTTGTCTCCGGTCGGGCTCCGCAGATGGATGGCGTCCTCGTCGGTCGAGAAGAGCGCCAGCATGATCGCCGCCTTGTCGTCGGAGCGTTTCACCACCCAATCCTCGCCGTCGTTGACGGAAATCAGGTGGCCCCGGTCGAGGCAGGCCTTCACCAGGGCGCGGGCGATGCGGCGTTCGGCGCGGATGCGGTTGACAGTGTCGCGCGACCGGCGCGCCAGCGCCTGCTCGATCGCCTCGTCGAAGCCGGTCTTCGGCTCGCCTATCTCGGCATCCTCGGCCAGGCGGGCGGACAGCACCCGGTTGCCCGAGGCGTTGAGAGCGTTGCAGATCGCCAGCATCTCGGCCGGCGTAACGTTGATGGTCATGGTCATTCTCCGTGATAGGGTTGGATCTCGAGGAAGGCGCGGGGATCAACCCCACGCCAGTCCCCAGCGCTTGGCGCACACCGCCCCGTAGCCGACGTCGATGGAGCGGTGATCGGTCAGCTCGGTCGCGCAGAAACAGCAATTGCCGGTACGCTTGCCGTGGGCGGCGCCGGCCTTCGAGGGGTTCTCGGCCAGAGCGCTGAGAGCCGCGACCAGGCCGTCAGGACCGGGCGACCGACGCGAGCTAGTGAACTCGCCCTTGCGGTCGATGCGGCCGTACCAGTCGCGGGTCTCGAACGATCCCGGCGACGACACGTTGATCTGGCCGGCGTGGGCGGAGCGCTCACCGGCCAGAGCGAGCACAACCGTCTCGCCGTTGACGTCGAAGCGGATCTTCGGATGCTTGACCTTGTTGGCGATCGCGGTGTCGAACAGCGCGATCAAGCCGTCCATCGAGCCGACCTTGGCCTTCGGCGCCGCGGGCTCGCCGGCCTGTGCGCGCTGGGTCAAGGTAGCGACCCAGGGCCACTGCCGTTCCGAGAGACTCGAGCGGCTGTCATACTGGTGCAGGAGTGAAGCGGCGAACTCCGCGTCGCGGCCGTGCAGCTTCGGAGCTGACTGGCGCAGGGCTTCGATTTCGAGGTTCATATCTGGTCTCCGTGGTAGGGATTTCCCAGATCGGTGCGGCTCCGGCGGTTATGCTAGGCCTGGCCCGTCCCCGGTTCGATTTCACTCGGCCGGTCAGTTGACGAGAAGTCACCAATCGCCGGCCCATTGCTGAAAGGGGAGTTCCGGCGAAGGCTGCAGCGGTGAAAGGAAACGGCTTTCTGCTGCACCGATCTGAATTTCTAAGTTACTTCAATAACTTAGCGTGTTACCAAATCGGTTACAATAGGGTACAAGCCAAAAAATCGAATAATTTCAACCACTTCGCTGGTGGTCAGTTCACCGGCTTGAACCGGGATTGCAGGATTTCGCCGGAAATGGAGCGCTGGTCGTCGCCCGACTGCACCAGTGCCTGGTCAACGTGCTCCGGGTTGATGCCGATCACCTTCCAAACGCGGCCCTGCTGGTCGGGGGCCTCGGCGCCGAGGTAGGGCGCGACCTGGAGGGGCTGCGGCGGCTGGCGCAGGCGGTATTGCGCCGGCAGCTTGGGATGATGCCAACCGCAGCCTTCGGCCTCCAGGCCATGTTCGAACACCTCGAGCCGCAGCTTTTCTTTCAGCCAGACCGAGATGTAGGCGCGATGGCAATACTGGTTGTCGGTCGGGGCCTCGTAGCAGAGCAGGGCAACATCCCTGCCGCCCGAGAGGTCTTCCATTTTGGCGACGATTCGGCCCGCGTTGAGCTTGTCGAGGCCTTCGAAGTAGAGCTGCTTGTATTCGCGTTCGCTGGCGGTCTTAAACCACTCGCCTGGGGCGAGTTCGGGCATCTTGCGGAAGCCCGCCGGATATCCTCGCGGCGTTCCCCTGGACACCCCGATTTTCTGGATCTCGGGCGGGAGCTTGGCGAACCAGGAGCTGGTGAAAATGCGCATCTATCGTCTCTTTCCGTGGTAGGGTTTGGACAGGTCCAATTGTAAAGCGGGCGAACTTCTCAAGCAACCAAAATGACACTGTGTGTTACCATTTTGGTACGTTGCCTCACCCGTACATCTGCATTAGGTATGGGTTCTCTCCAGCGCCTTCGGGCGCTGTCCTGTGGTAGGGATGGAGAGCAAGGCCGATCAGGGGCAACCCGGTCGGCCTTTGATATTTTCGGCGCGGCTGTGGCACTTCGAAGCGCACTTCGGGATAATTGACCCACGCCGTCACGGTCTCGAAACTGATGGCGCGCGGCAGGCTCTTGAAATCGTTGAGCAGCGTCCGGCCGGCCAGGATCCCGTTGCCAGCGAACTCGGCGCCCGAACGGAAAAACTGGAACGTCTTGCGCCACGGTCCGGTTGAGAGCCAGAGGTCGAGGCCCGGCGCTAGCTCCACCCGGTCGAGGCGATCGCTATCAAGAAGTTTGCAGAAGAGCTTGTGGCCCAAGGGCCGGGGCGTCTGATATTCGAACGCCCGCCGGTGTGTGGAATCGATCAGGATGAAGCGCATTGCAGCTCTCTTGCCTCTAGGCGTTGGTTGATGGTGGGGAGCGACCCGGCTGCGAACAATTCGAGCCACCATTTGATCAGCTCGGCGTGGTAACGATCGTCGGCCGCACGATGACGGGGCTCGCGCAGCTGCCGCTCGATCCAGTCAAGCCGGTCGCAAAGCTCCGGCCGGTAGAGCAGGTGGCGGAACGCATCTGCGAGCCGCATGTCGAGAGCGTAATTCCCGGTGCAGCCGAGGGGCGAGCAGTCGCTATGCCAGGACTCCCACAAGTCGAGGGCCTGGCTAATGGTGGGGAGCCGGCGCCGCCGCTCCTCCTCGTCTTCTGGTAACGGACGAAACACTTTTGGACTCCGTGGTAGGGATTTAGATCCTATGATGTAACCAAATTGGTTACAATATGGTCAAGCTAAAAGTAGCTTCTGCGGCCGTCCTTCCAGACCTTGACGGTGATGGTGTTCACGTAGGTCCCGACCTGGGCGAAAGAACCGTGCGGCAGATCGCGGAACTGGCCGTTCAGCTTCTCGATCAAAGCCCGAAAAGCGATGGCCTTGCGGGTCTCGCGAAACTCGCTACCGGCCGACATGATCGCGGCGAGGCACCCGCCATCCTCCAGGAAGTCCAGGGCGTGCACGACGTGGTCGATATCCCGCTCCATGTCGAACGGGGGGTTCATGATGACGCGATCGTATTTCCCCGTCACGGAGGGGCGGAGCGCCAGGAAGTCGGCGGCGTACACCTTGCGGTATGTGCCCTGCGCCTCGAGCGCTGCGGCAAGCGCTGGCTGGAGCTCCACGCAATCGACCTGGTTGTCGAAGCGGTATTCCCTGCGCCAGCGGTCCATCCGGGCCTCGTCCCCATAGCCCGAGTGATCACCGAAATCCTTGATGCTGGTGAGGCAGCGGCGCGCCAGATTGCCGGTGCCGGCGCTGGGCTCCAGGATCCGTAGGCGCGGCTTCTCGATCGGCTGGAGGAGGGGAACACCCTTAAGCAACTCCTCGGCCGCGGCGTCGGGCGTCGGGAAGAAACCGAAGTTCTTCGCCGGCGTGGTCTTGCGGTTGCGGAAAAGGTCGTCCGGTTCCTGGGTCTGCCCGTCGCCAATCACCTCGCCGTAGTATTCGGCGAGCATCTTGTTGACCTTCTCGACCAGGTCGTTGCGCGTGAACCAGAGGTGTGCGTTGCCGTTCTTGTAGGCGACAATCCTGAAATACTCGCCGCGATGTTCGGACTGCTGCGGCTGGAAACCCTTGCGCTCGGCCCGCACCACATTCTCGATACTGTTGTAGGAGGGCTTCTTACCGTCGAGGACGGAGAAGGTGCGTTCGATATCGCGCACGGTGTCCCATGTGCCGCCCCACGAAACGTGGCCATGGTCGCGGTCGAAGGCATAGGTCAAGATCATGCGGCTGCCGACCTTGAACCCGTCGTGAGATCGGAACCGGCGATCCAACTTGGAGAAGGCCGTCGCTATGCCGCGCCGGAAGATCATCTCGGATTCGCCGGCCCACTTCTCGATGGTGGCGTACACGTTGTCGACGGTGACCGGTGGAATCCCCATGATCTCGTCGAGGTTCATCAGCTCCTTGCCGTCGCCGCGGCGGTGGTCGTAGCGCTCCGGCACCCACTTCAAGGTGTCGCGCAGCTCGTCCTTGGCCTGCTTGTCCATCAGGACTTCCAGGTCCGTCATCTTGACCAGATAGTTCCAGCACGAGATGTCGATCAGGCGGATGGCGGTCCGCTTCCACTGCTCGGCATCGGGCAGGTCGACGGCCTCGAAAAACGCTCGCACCTCGCGGTTGTCGCGGTCGCCGTACCTGGAGCAGGCATGTTCGCCAGCGGCCGCTTTCCAGAGCGCCGCCGCCTTCTTCAACTCCCGGTCGGCCTGCTCGATGGATGCGAACGCGCCATGGTAGGCGGCCACGGCTGCGTCGCGATAGGCGACGATCTGCTCGATCGTGTTGCGGGGGATCAGCGCGTTCATGGCTTCGCCTCGACCGGCTTGGCGCTCACGGCGCCGTGCATCTTCTGGAACGTGAAGACGTCTTTGCGCTCGATGACGATCTCGTAGCGCTTGCTGCCGTCGGGCAGCGTAAATTCATATTCAACTGGCTTGGTCACAGGTCTGGTCTCCGTGGTAGGGATTGGTGGGCGACGGGACGTCTCCCGCCGCCCTATCGAAGGGTATTGTTTGTCTCTCAGGGCATCGCCTCTCCTTCTGCTGTTGCGTCAGCTTCCATGTCCGTTTCGGCCGCCTGGAGGTCGGCCAGCCGATCGCGGCAGGAAGGGCAGCGGCAGCTTTCGCTGCCGTCGAAGGGGAAGGGGGTTAGGCAGTCGTCGCAGTAGGGCATCGTTTCAACCGTGGTAGGGAAAAACCTTGTAACCACAACAACTTAACCTGTTGCCAATTTGGTTACAATGGAACCACGGACAAAAAGTCGTGTTCGACGCTCTACAGTCGCATTAACGGTTTAGGGTAAGCGGCAGCCTTGGCCGATATGCGCCATCGGGGCCGTCCATCCGGCGCGTGTTATCCCTGGCGTTGTCTCTAGCGAGCACGTGGAACCATCGGCCGAGGGTATCCCGCCTACTGGACCGTAGGTTTGAGTATTTCCGGAAAGGTCTGCAGATCGTGACCAAGTGTGACTGCTTGGGCTGGCCTCATGATAATTGGTATTGGCTCGCCTTGAGCCGGAAACATGAGAAGCACCACGCCACCAAGTTCTTCGCTCATCACGACGGACCATTTTTCCAGGACGAGCATTTCCTTGGAAACTGCGATCTTCTCCGCCATCAGAATGTCCCCTCAATGCGGCCCCTTAGGCCGCCATTAGTTGCGCCAGGTCTGTTTGAATTCTTGGTCGAACCATCGCTCGGCGTCTTCAAGCGGACCCATGGTGGACCGGAACTCAAGGTAACCGGAGTATCCCTTCTCCCGTAGCCACGACTTGAAATCCGAGAAGCTTGGCTCGTCGGTGGCGGTGATGGTCAGGCCCCGATCTTTCGCCCACTCGTGGCAAAGGTATCGGATCGCCTTTTCGGCCTCGTCCTTCTTCATGTCGGCGCCTCATTTCCGCAACGGATAGCCGTCGACGCCGGTAGTGCGTCGCTCGACAGACTGCTGGATGGACATCAAAGCCCGGCGCGCCGGTCCCGGCTCGGGGTGCAGTCCCTGCCTGAAAGCGGCGATCATCTCGGAAATGGCCGACTTGAGCCTTTCGACGGCTTCTCCGTCCGCCTTCGTCCTCCCCCGGTCGAACTCGAGCGAGGATTCTATGCGCTGGACGACATCCCACCAGGACATGGCTTCATCAAGCGGCGCGTCGTGGGTAAGCCGCTTCCGAAGGTCTTCAACTAAATCGAGCGTATCGTTCATGGAAAGCCCCTGCTATTGCGCCCGCTGATGCATTGCCATGAAAGGCGCAAAGATCATGCCCATTTCCTCTCCCAATTTTCTCAGATGCTCCACTTTGGCGAGCACGACCTTCCTTGCCTCATGTCGAACTGCTTCGTCTTGCTCTCCCCATTTGCCTGACGCGCTGCCAGCCGCCTGGTGACCGTCTATCGCCGTCTCATGGAGGTCTTTCAAATAGTCTTGCACGCTCTTGGGAAAAAGGAATTGGGCGCGCCGGCGGACCTCATGGAAGGGTTGTAGCTGGTGAAGCTCAATGTCATGCCAAGTGTGACTGAAGCAGAATTTGTAAAACTCCGCGGTCTCGTTGAAGACACTGAAGCGCCTGTCGAAAAGGTCCAGAAGGATCTTGTCATGGGCGGTTCGCCATTGACGGTAGGCGATGACGGCAACGGCAAGAGCAATAGCCGCTGTTGCAAACCCCGCGAATGTTGGCCCGAGAGCCTGAATAAGCCTAATCCAATACGGAAGTGCTTGCTCCGTTACTGTCTGGGTCATTGTCACCAAACATCCCCGCCAAGACGAAGCGCAGCATCGCGCGACTGTTGCGCGTACGCAAGCATCACCCCGGCGCGAGCGCCCTGTAAACGGCCATGGCGCCTGCAATGAAGCAGCCGAACGACATCAGACCGAACATGGCACAAAGGTAGAGCGTTGCCGTGACTGGATCGGTTCGCGGCTTCCCGGTAGGCCAACGGTCTGTTCGATACATGATGGCGGGATCAGACCATCGGTCATACCATCGCTCAGCGAACTGGAAATTCAGCCAAGCCAAGAAGGCAGCGACGAGGATGAACCCGATCCCGAACAGGTTCCAGCCAACGCCGGCCATAAGGTCCGGCATCGCATCTGGCGGAAGCTTGTGGTTTCCGTTCCAGAGGCCGCTGATCGCGTAGATCGAGCCGCCATGGACGGCCAACAGGCTGGCGATCAGCCATCGACCGTAGTCAACGTGGTTCCGCTGGCTTGCGGCCCGAAGTTCGCCCATCTGCCGAAAGACCTCGCGAGCATGTTGCTCATACCGCGACCGGTCGGGCTCGGGCCAGTTGCTGATGAAGAATTTCGGATCGTCGGTCATATGCGATCATCCCCCCGAGGTTCGTCCGCGCGGGAGGTTGCTGCAAGGTCCGATGTTGCGCAAGCTTCCCCCAGAGGGGAATTGAACTATTAACCGAATAAGCCGACCTTTCAGAAGGCGAATGCGAGTTGGCCGGAGGCTTCCTGTCTGGAAGCGACACCGAGGGAACGGAGACCTGGCAGGGCAGCGATGAAGCCGCCGGGCTGGTAGGCGGGATCGTTGCGGCGCTCCTCACGGAGGCGGCTGTCGTCGGCGTCGTGCCGTTTATTGCCCTGCCAATAGGCGAGGCCGAATGGCGGGTTGTGGAGCTTGCACTTTGCGGCCGTCTTGCCGTGATGATCGATGAGCAGGTTCTGCTCCATCACGATCGTCAGCATCTCGTCGACGGTCATGGCCTCGTCGACAAACCAGCGCTCGCGGGAGAGCCCGCCCCCGGTAAAGGAGCGGAAGCCGGTCTCGCTGAAAAACGGCCGGTCGAGGTCAATCACCCGGCCGTCGAGCCCGGCGCCACCGAAGAAGCCAGGATAGCGCACGTCGGTCCGACAACCGTGGATGGTGAGCATGAACCGACCGGGCTGGCCGTGCATCGGGATTTCGCCATCCGGCGCGGCCAACTGCTTGCCGAGCCACGCGGATGCCGAGTTCCAGCAGTTGAAGCGGGATCGGCATGTCGCGGGCGTGTACCTCGTCCCGTTCCCACCGTCTTCGCTGTAGCCGTAGCGCTCAATGCGGTAGAGCGTCTCGACACACGCCTCGATCACCAGCTCGTAGGGCAGACGGCCGGGCTTGTCGCAGGCCATCATCGCGGCGTGGTAGTGGTGGAGGGCTTCGCGGGCGATGCAGACCAGATATTCGTCGGACCCGTCGCGCAGCATGGCGACATTCTCCGCGATCTCCTGGCCGCGCTTCTCGGCCTCGATCTGCCAAGGGTGTTTCTTGGCTGGTGCTTTCGGCTTTGCGGTCTTAGCCATCAGAGCAGCCTCCCTTCGGCCACCTGCCAGATGCCGTCGCCCAGCGGCTCGAACGGGCCGCGCTGTAGGGTCTGGCGAACCTTCGCCTTCCAGTTCGGATTGCGGTCGGCCTTCGGGCTGGTCGCCATCTCGCGGTAGAGATCGTCGAGCCGCACGGCCCCGCCGGCGCGCTGCATCACCTTCAACACTTCGTCGACCCACGAGCCGACGGAGGCAAAGCCGAAGATCAGCGAGCGCAGGCGCAGCGGCACGAACGCGCCGGGGATGCCGCTCGCGGCCAGCCGGTCAGCATCATCGGCGCCATAGGCGCAGAACACCGACGGCGCTCCGGCGTTGGCCTTGGCTCGAGTCCCGCCGGCATCATGGAAATGCAGCCGCCCTTCCATGAACAGCAGCGCGTCGGCCGCGCGCCACACGAAATCGTGGAACACCTGCGTTTCGGTGCGCGCGAAGATCAGCGCGATTCCATGAGCGTGGTCGGCCATACGGCCCATCCAGCGGCCGATCACGTTGTTCGAGTATGGTGGGTTGAGCCACACGCGACCGTGCCAGGGCCGGGCCAGACCGTTGTCGGCGATGGTGTAGTGCTGGCGCGCCATGTCCCACGGCCGATCGAGCGGCGCGCAGGGGTCGAGGTCGAAGCTCTCGGCGCCGCCGAGCGCGGCCAGGATGGCGGGAGGGGTCAGCCAGACGTCGGTGCCGGCCGCCGCGGACTGATGGGAGCCGATGGGCATCACACCGCCTCCGCTGCCGCTTCATCGATCTCTTGCAGATCAACCTTCGTCTGATTGCCCGCTTCATCGATGACGGTGAAGACATTCGCGGTCGATTCCGGCTTGCGCATGATGTCCCATGCCCAGCGCGCGGCGGCCTCTGGATCGCCATCGTCTTCGTAGTCGATGGCCCATGTAACGAGGTAGCGGGCCATCAGCTCTGCCTCTCGCATGCATCGTGGCAGTCGCCGTTGTTGCCGAGGCATTCCGGATCGCCCTTGGGGCATCCGTCGTCGTCTTCCTCCTCCTCGTCGACGTCCTCGCGAGTGAGCTGGTCGAAAGTCCACTCGTCACCCTCCTCGTCGAGGAAGATGATCTTGCCGTTGCGCTTGGCGGTCTGGATATCGTTCCAGAAGATTTCGGTGCCGCCGGCATACTCTGGCTCGCCCGTCTCTGGGTCGATATCGCTGATGTGGGCGCGGCCGGTCAGCCGCTCCAAGGTTCCGGTGATCGCGCTTCCGGTTGGGGATAGGTAATGGGCCATGGTCTCTGGTCTCCGTGGTAGGGGATTGTTGCCAAAATGGTTGCGAAACACGCTTGACAAAAAGCCAGGGGGGCAGGCAGAAATCGCGCAGCCTGATATTGCTTCGCGATTCGGCCGGTCCCCGAAAATCAGTTGGTGTCGAAGCCGCTCGGCGAGGGCTGAATTCCGGCCTCGTTCGCCACGAAGCCCACAACGTCGAGCACGTCGCTGGAGCTTAGTTTCTCGATGGTTTCGGCAAAGCGCCGCTTGAAATAGGTCTGGTGCTCGGCGCCGGCGTAGCGGGCCATTCCGATGGCAGCGGCGAAGGTGATCGCTTCGAGACGCGCGCCGCCGAAGCCCGACTTCTGATGGAGGCTGGCCGCGAGATCGTTGAGGGTCATTGTCTGGGGTCCGTGGTAGGGAAAGTAACCATTCTGGTTACAAGTAACTTATTCGGTTACACCTCCGATGCAAGAGAAAAAACAAGGCTTTTTGCGTCATGTTTCAGGGCGTTGTGCCGAAGGAATGCATCGCGCAAATCCTTCGCGTCTCTGAGGTCGACAAGTGGGGCCGGGTCTATAATTGCTGCTCCGGAACGTTCCGGTTCGAGCAGATCACGCTCGCCACTTTCCCCGGCGTGGAGATGCACTCCAACGACGTCAGCCTCTACTCCTCAGCCATCGCCGGCTACGTGCTGGGCAAGCCGATAGACTATGAGTTTCACGGCGCGCTGGACTTCGTGAACGAGTTCGACTTTCGCGAGCCCGATCAGCGCCTCGCCGCGCTGGCCGTCGGCTTCAATCTCGGCCGCTTCGCCGGCGGCAAGGCGAACGCCTACAAGACCAGCCATCGCGAGCACCTGGTTGCGAACTTCGGCAGCTATGTCGAGCGCACCCTGGAGAAGGTGCGCAAGCTTCCGGGCATGATCCCGATCAAGAGCTATTCGCCGCGCGACTGGATCCTGCATCTCGAGGAGGCCATCGACCGCAAGGCCGCGATCTTCTCCTACCCGCCGTTCTACAAGGGCGGCTACGAAAAGATGTTCGAGTTCCTGGCCGAGAACATCAAATGGGACGCGCCTCGATATGAGCTGTTCGATCCCAAGGCGCTGCGCGGCCTCATCGAGCGCGTGCGGCAGGCCGGCGTCCCGTATTGCATCCTCTCGGACCAGATTTACGACGATCTGAAACCCGAGCTGGAATTCGTCTCGGGCCGAGGCCACCCGCACTACTGCTACGTGTCGACGGGCAAGTCGTCCTACCTGCAGCTCGTGCCGCGGTCGGCGCCGTTCCGCTACAAGCCGATCGACCTCGACAAGATCAAGCCGGATTCGGTGGTGACGATCGGCCGGGCCGATGCCGCCCAGATGACGTTCCTCAAGGACGTCTACCTGAAAAAGGGCATCACCCACACGCCCGGCATGGTGAACTATCTGGTGCGGGTCGACGACATGCTGGTCGGCGGCCTGATCTACAACCTCGACAAATTCGCCAAGCGGTCGATCTACCTGCTGTCCGACTTCGCCATCTCGCGCGAGGGCAGGCTGTCGAAGCTCGTCACCAGGCTCGCCTGCAACGGCGAGCTGCTGCGCGACATGGGCAAGCGCTTCATCGACCGGTTCGACAAGGTGCAGACCTCGGCGTTCTCGGACCATCCCGTTTCGATGAAGTATCGCGGCATCTTCGAGCAGACCAAACGGGAAGAGATCGACGGGCCGGAAGGCAAGTTTCGCCTGCATTACGTCGGCGCCCGCATCGATGAGACGCCGCAGCAAGCGTTCGAGTGGTGGTATGGCAAGCACTTCAAGCGTTGACTGGTCGAAGCTCAAGATCGAGCTGCGCCGCGTCGACTACCGCACCCTCAAACGGCGCGAGAAAAACGCGCACTACATGTCGCCGGCGAAGTTCAAGCGCCTGGTCGAAAATATCAAGATCGATGGCGCGGTCACGTCCGTCATCCTCTGCTGCCTCAACAAGGACGGCTCGGAGGAAATTCTGTCGGGCCATCATCGCAGCGCGGCCGGCATCGAAGCCGGCGTGTTCGAGGGCGATGCCCTCATGATCCTCACGCCGTTGAGCGAGGCCCGCAAGGTCGCGATCCAGCTCAGCCACAACGCCATCAACGGCGAGGATGACGCCTCGCTGCTCGCCCAGCTCTACGCCTCGCTCGACATCGATGCGAAGAAGTTCTCCGGGCTCGATGACAGCGTGCTCGCCGGCGACAAAGGACCAGGTGCTACCGCGCTCGGCGGGGCGAACATCAAATACGACGAGCTGTTGTTCTCCTTCCTGCCGGAAGACCGCGTGCGGTTCGAGGTCGAGATGGAGGCGCTTGCCAAAAGGGCGAAGCGTTTCCGCATCCATGCCGCGCCGCAGTCAAGGTTCGACGACTTCTTCGACGCCATCGTGCGCACCAAGAGCCAGCTCAACATCGTCAATTCGGGCATCGCCCTCTCAGTCATGGCGCGCCTTGCCGGCGAGCGGCTGGATCAACTCGAAGCGGAAGCGGAGGATAAATCCGATGCGGCATGAACTGCCCACTCTGCGCGGCTCGTTCCCCCAGCCCGAAGCGCCCAGCGCCGGCCCGCCATTCGGCACCCCGTTTATCGTGGTGCTCGCCATCCTGTCGTTCACCTTCGTCGTGTGCCTCGCACGCGTCCTGCTTCCGTGATCCAGATGCATACCCGTGTGTGTAACGCAGTGTCGGTGGTCAGCATGGCTGCACCATGCAAGCATTCGGGTCAGTTTGCGGATTTGCGCAATTTCGCTGACCCCATGATCCGCAAGGCTTTGCTGCCGGATTTGACCACCATCATGGCATTCAGTTCGGCTCGCGGCATGATGACCATGGGTCACGGGATCAGTGGCAAAAAAAAGAGCCACGCCGAACAGATTGAACACTCGCACGCACGAGTCGTTCGATGATCAAGACGCAGGCGACCGTCACCACGTCGAAGCCCAAGGCGAAACCGGCGAAAAAAAAGCCGACGCCGAAGGGCAAGGCCGGCAAGGCAAAGGCGAAGCCCGAAGCGGCAAAGCCGGCACCGCAGCCCAAGGCCGAGCCGAGGGCGAAGGGTGAGAGGCCACAGGGCGGAGGCTCGCAGCCCAAGCTGGTCGAAAAGGATTTGCCGCGCGTCATCGAGATGCTGCGGCAGTATGGCGGCATCAAATCCGTGGTGGCCGACAAGCTGAACGTCAGCCGCACCACGCTCTACGCGTTCCTCAACGAACACCAGCCTGCCCTCGACGCGGCGGCCGAGATCGACGACGAGATCAAGGACATCGCCGAGGGCAAGGTGATCATGGCGATCCGCGCCGGCGACATGCAGACCGTGCGCTGGTACCTGGAGCTCAAGGGCAAGGATCGCGGGTATGTGCGCCGCGTCGAGCAGACCGGCAAGGACGGCGGCCCGATCGAGACGCAGCAGAAGGCGAACCCGAAAGACTACACCGACGAGGAGTTGGACGTCCTGATTGCGGCAGCGCAACGACGGAAGGCCGCCGAAGCGCAAGGGTGACTTGAATGGCGCAGAAGTCTGCCGCCGCCCGCGCGCCGCTCATTGCCCCCGACCTCGAAGACCTGCTGATCGAGCGAGACCGGCGCAAGGCCAAGGGATCGTTCGCCGAGTTCGTCAAGATCGCCTGGCCGGTGCTCGAACCGGGCAAAGACCTTGTCTGGAACTGGCACATGCAGGTGGTTTGCGACCATCTGCAGGCGCTGGTCGAGGGCAAGTTTCTCGAGCTGGGCCTGCGCAACCGTCTCGTCGTCAATGTGCCGCCGGGCACGTCGAAGTCGCTTCTCGTCTCAGTCTTCCTGCAAGCCTGGGAGTGGGGGCCTGCCGGCCGCCCGGGCATGCGGTATCTGTCGACGGCGTACAACGACGGGCCGGTCAACCGCGACACCCGCAAGTGCCGCGATCTGATCCTGTCGGAATGGTATCAGGCGCGCTGGCCCGAGGTGCGGCTTAGCCGCCGCGCGGAGACGTCGTTTGCCAACGACAACACCGGCACCCGCGAAGGCATCGCCTTCGGCTCGCTCACCTCGCAGCGCGGCGATCGCCTCATCATCGACGATCCGCACTCGACCGAGACGGCGGAATCGCCGACCGAGCGCGCCGCGACCACCCGCAGGTTTCGCGAGGGCGCGCAAAACCGCCTGAACGACCAGAAGCGCAGCGTGATCATCGTCATCATGCAGCGCCTGCATGAGGCCGACGTCACGGGCGTCATCCTCGACGGCAAGATGGATTACGTCCACCTCTGCCTGCCGATGCAGTTCGAGCCCGACCGGTGCTGCTACACCCCGATCAAGGTCGCCAGCTCCGTCGGCGAGCCGATCCTGGCGCGCTACGACGCGAGCAAGCAGCACTGGTACGGCGAGAACGACAATCTGCCGGAAGAGCGCCGCGCCGAGATCGAGGCGATCAAGCTCCAGCTCGTCTGGCGGCAGGATCCTCGCACGGTCGACGGCGAGATCCTCGATCCGATCCGCTTCCCGCCCGATGAGCTGAAACAGCTCTACAACGACATGACGTCGTATGCCGTCGCGGGCCAGTATCAGCAGCGGCCGGCGCCGCGCGCCGGCGGCATGTTCCAGCGTGCCTGGTTTGAGGGTCGCATCGTCAGGGCCGCGCCGAAGGGCACGATCTGGGTCCGCCATTGGGACTTGGCCGGCACGCGCGGTGGCACTGGCGCGCGCACCGCTGGCGTCAAGCTCGGCCGCGACCCCGAGGGCCGCTACTATGTCGGCCACGTCGTGACGCTGCGCGAGGAAGGCAAGTCGGTCCGCAAGACGATCGAGACGCAGGCCGCGCTCGACGGCAAGACGGTCCATATCAGCCTGCCGCAAGATCCTGGTCAGGCCGGCAAGGCGCAGGTGCAGGATTTCGTGGCGCAGCTCGCCGGCTACAAGGTGCATGCCGAGGGCGAGACCGGCGACAAGGTCACGCGCGCCGAGCCGTTCGCGGCGCAGTGCGAGCACGGCAACGTCTACATCGTCGAAGGGGAGTGGAACACGCTCTACCTCGACGAACTCTGCCTGTTCCCAGCCTCCAAGCTGATGGATCAGGTCGACGCATCTTCTGGCGCCTTTACGAGGCTGCTCAACATCAAGGGGGCCATGGTGATCAGCGACGACGTGCTTCGCCGCGCCCGCCAGCCGGGGCCGCGATGAGCAAAAAGCGCAAGGACAAGAAGGCGCGCAGGAAGGCCAAGCGCATTGCGGAGGCCGCCAAGATCGCACCGGTCGCAGCGCTGCCACCTGGTGCGCGCGGACCGACCCGCATCTCGGATGCGATGCTGTCGGCGCTTCGCGCCCAGAGCGCCGCGCCAGCGGAGCCGGTGAAGGTGTTCACCCTGCCGCAGCATCCCGCCGGCGTCGTGCCCGAGGGTAAAGGCCTGGCGATGGACAGCGCCGTCGGCGCGGTCCAGTCATGGGCCAATGGCTTCGCGCTGAACGGCTACTTCTCGGAGGGGATCACCTTCCTCGGCTACGCCTACCTCTCGGAACTGGCGCAGCGCCCGGAATACCGGGTGATCTCCGAGACCATCGCGACCGAGATGACGCGCAAATGGATCCGCTTCACCTCGAACGCCGGCGAGGACAAGGCCGACAGGATCGCGGAGCTGGAGACCGAGTTCAAGCGACTCAACGTGCGCGACATGTTCTGCCGCGCGGCCGAGCAGGATGGCTTCTTCGGCCGCGGTCACATCTACATCGACACCGGCGATACCGACGATGCCGACGAGCTGCAAAAGCCGATTGGCAACGGCTGGGACAAGCTCAGCGTCACCAAGTTCGCCAAGAAGCCCATCCAGGCGCTGCGCACCGTCGAGGCGGTCTGGTGCTATCCGACCAACTACAACTCGAACGATCCGCTCAAGGACAACTGGTATCGGCCTGACAGCTGGTATGTGCAGGCCAAGATCGTCCACACCTCGCGCCTCATCACGCTGATCGGGCGCGAAGTGCCCGACCTGTTGAAGCCGACCTATTCGTTCGGCGGCTTGTCGCTCTCGCAGATGTGCAAGCCCTATGTCGACAACTGGCTGGAGACCCGCCAGTCGGTGAACGACATCATCTCGATGTTCAGCGTGTTCCTGCTCGCCACCAATCTCGGCGAGACGCTGCAGGCCGATGGCGACCAGCTCTTCCGGCGCGCTGAACTTTTCAATTTGGTCAGGTCCAATCGCGGCCTGATGATGATCGACAAGGATACCGAGGACTTCAAGAACGTCGCGGCTCCGCTCTCCGGGCTCGACGTGCTCCAGGCGCAGGCGCAGGAGCACATGGCGTCGGTGAGCCACATTCCGCTGGTCAAGCTGCTCGGCGTCCAGCCCGCCGGCTTGAACGCCTCCTCCGAGGGCGAAATCCAGGTCTTCTACGACTACGTGCATTCGTTCCAGGAACACCTGTTTCGCCAGCCGATCCACCGCCTGCTCGGCTTGGTGATGATCTCGCTGTGGGGCGAGACCGATCCTGGCATCGACTTCGAGTTCGAAAAGCTCGAAGAGACCAACGAGAAGGAAGCGGCCGAGGTTGAAAAGACCAAGGCCGAGCGCGACGTCATCCTGATCGACGCCGGCGTGATTTCGCCTGAGGAATCGCGCCAGCGCGTTGCCGGCGATCCGGACTCGGACTTCTCCTCGATCGATGTCGAGGACATGCCCGACCTGCTCGAAGAGGAGGATGACGGCCTTGTGGTCAAGGGCAGCTCCGAGGAACGGGACGAGGCGGCTTGACGAGGCCCGCGAAATCCGGCTCCGGCTGGTCGAGCTGGTGGGCATGAGCACGCCGGGCGAGATCGACCCTGACAAGTTCTTCCAAACCGTTCTCGTGTTGGAACGGTTTGTCTGGGACGCGGGTGTTGCCAAGCCCGAGAAGCCGGCAGATAGTGCGGCTCCCGTCACGGACAACGCCGGCACCGCTTGATCACGCTCCACCTCTGGGAACTCCTCAAAGCACAGACGCCCGACGATCGCGAGATCGCTGAGACGCTGAGGGATCGTGATGTCCAGCCTGCAAAGTCGTCGGACGGCCAAGCGCAACGAAAAGGTGCTTCGCCCCGTCCGGCCCAACGTCGGGATTGAGACGGCCTATAGGGGCCGCCTGACACGCTTGATCGACGCCATGAGCGACAGCGTGATCTACTGGCTGAAAGCCTCCTATCGGGCCAATACGCCCCGCATAGCGCAGGACGAGACGCCGGCGGATGCGCTGCGCCGATCGATCCGCAAGCTCGCCGCGCAGTGGACCAAGCGCTTCGACGTCGCCGCGGTGAAGCTCGGCGACTATTTCGCGCTCTCGGTCGAGCAACGTTCGAGCGCCGCGCTGCGCAAGATCCTGCGCGATGGCGGCATCTCGGTCGAGTTCAAGATGACGGCCGCGATGCGCGACGTCGTGGACGCGACGATCCACGCCAATGTGGCGCTGATCAAGTCGATCCCGTCGCAGTATTTCGACCAGGTCGAAGGCGCGGTGATGCGGTCGGTGCAGACCGGCCGCGACCTCGCCGGCTTGGTGCAGGATCTCGAGCGCTATTCCGGCACCACCCGGCGTCGGGCCGCCTTCATCGCGCTTGACCAGAACAACAAGGCGACAGCGGCCTTCAACACGGCACGCCAGCTCGAACTCGGCATCGATGAAGCTGAGTGGCACCATAGCGGCGGCGGCAAGGAACCTCGCCCCACGCATGTCCAGGCCGGCCGCGAAAAGGTCCGCTACAAGATTTCGACCGGCTGGTACGACCCGGCCGTCAAACGCTTTATCCGGCCGGGCGAGGAGCCCGGATGCCGCTGTGTCGGGAAGCCCATCCTCAAGGGGTTTTCCTAGACACGGCTATACAAAGGATAGTGGTTCAGGCGGTCATTCTAATCCGTTCCCGCGCCGCTGCGGCTATGAACGCGGATCGAGTGACGCCCTGCCTTTGAGCCGCCTCGTCGATGTCGGCAAGTAAGCCTGCATCCATCGAGATATTGGCGCGAGCCAGTCGACCGGAATCCTTCAATAGCGGCACCGACGCGAGCACAGCACCTTGACCTTGAGCACTGCGAACATCCTTGTCCGCAAGTAGTTCTTCGATAGGGCGCGGACGAGGGGCATGACGGCCCTCAGCGATTTCCTCGGCGACCCATTCGGCGAGAGCGTTAGTTGCATCGGCGATTGCTTCGTCCAGCGTGGCACCCATAGCGGTGCAGCCGGGAGCATCTGGGAAGATGACTCCATAGGCCCCGTCGGCGAAATCGATAAGCGCGATGTAGCGTGACATAATAATTCAGCTCCCTTGAGCTACGTTGAATGTCTTGACTTAGGGCTGGGATTACTCCCAGCCCGCCGCTTTGGCGATAGACCGTGCCACCAAGGGCGTCACGGTCTTATGGCGGGGAACCATGATCATTGGCATCCCGTCCTTTTTGTATTTGTCGTGCTTCGTGCCACCCACGTTCTTCCAGCCCTCTCTTTCGAGGCGGCCTTTGATCTTGGTGGTGTTGGTCTCAAGCATGTCTTGGCTTTCATATCTATGCACAAATATTTGCACATGAGCGGGCGGAAAGTCAAGCTGCAATGTGCAAATATTTGTACACGACGCGAGGAATTCAACCCATGCCAGCCACCTCTGAGGCTCAACGCCGTGCGATGTACGCAGCGGCCGAGGGCCGCAGCACGCTCGGCATTCCGAAGGCTGTTGGCGAAGAGTTTGTCGGCAAGGACGGCGCGGGGCAGGCGGCCTCGCTGATGCTGGTCGCGCCCGATGGCGATGTCCTGGTGCTCCGGCGCTCGTCGACCGACACCAACTGGCCCGGCCATTGGTGCTGGCCGGGTGGCAAGTCGGAGGAAGGAGAAACACCCCTCCGGACCGCCCAGCGCGAGACCGACGAAGAAGCCACCGGCCCTGAGCTGTTCCTGGAGGCGGGCCCCGCGCAGCTGCTCGACGTTCGCGCCACGCCGCAAGGCTGGCTGCACTACACCTATGCCCAGCCGGTGGTCGAGAAGTTCCAGCCGACGCTGTCGGCCGAGCATTCCGGCTATGCCTGGGCTCCCCTGGGATCGCTGCCCGAGCCGCTGCATCCGGGCTTGCGCGACATGCTGGGCGAGCGGCTTGGCATCGCCGCCGATATGTCGCCCGAGGCGATGGACACGCTGCGCTCCAATTTCGTGAAGTGGACGAGGGGCGAAGACATCGGTCTCGAGGGCGCTTGCCCGATTTGCGGCGGCACCGGCGAACTCGCCGGACCTGGTATCGTGTGCGACGAATGCCGCGGAACTGGCTCGGTGGCGCAGGCCAACGACGCGCTCGCCATGGATCGCAACAGCGTGCGTTCGTTCGACCAGGATGGTCATCTGCGCGTCGAGATGACGCCGATCTCGAAGGCGAACGTCTGCCCCTACTATGGCCGCGAGATCCCCGACTTCGAGGCGCTGGGGCTCGATCCCGACCGCATCTATCGCCTCTATCGCGATGCGGATGAGCTGGCGAAAGCCGCCCCGACCTTCGTCGGCAAGCCGCTCCTGCTCAAGCACATCCCGGTCAGCGCCAAGGAACATCCGCGCGAAGCCGTGGTCGGCGCGCTCGGCGATGCCGTCGAGTTCCACGCTCCCTATCTCATGGCGCCGCTCAGCATCTGGGACGGCGCTGCAATCGCGCTGATCGAATCCGATCGGCAGAAAGAACTTTCGAGCAGCTATCGCTACCGGGCCGACATGACGCCCGGCACGCTGGCTGGAGAATCCTACGACGGCGTGATGCGGGACATTTCCGGCAATCACGTCGCCTTGGTCGAGGAAGGCCGCGCCGGGCCTGATGTTGTAGTCGGCGACAGCAAAATGGAGATCATCACGATGAAGAAAACAGCACTGCTGTCGCGCATGGCGTCCGTCGCCCACGGCGCGATCCTTGCCCACGTCATGCCCAAGCTGGCCGCCGATCAGAAGATCGATCTGCGCCCGGCGCTGGCCGACATCACCGCCAAGAACTTCAAGGCCAAGCGCCCGTCGCTTGTCGAGGCGGTCGCCAAGGCCACCAAGGGCAAGCTCGCCGCCGACGCCAAGCTCGACGGTCTCGACGGGCTCCTGCTCGCTCTCGACGAAGAGGCCGACGCGCAGGAGGCCATGGACGAGGACGACGACGACGAGGAGGCCAAGAAGAAAAAGGCCGCCGAGGACGCTGCCGAGGAGGAGGAGCGCAAGAAAGCCGCCGAGGACGCCGAACAGGAAGACGAGGAGGAGAAGAAGAAGGCGATGGATGCTGCGATCGCTGCCGCCGTCACCAAGGCAAAGACCGAGATCCGCGCCGAGATGCTCCAGACCGCCAAGGACGTCCGCGCCGCCGAGGAGGCCGTGCGCCCCTATATCGGCAAGCTCGCCATGGCCCATGACAGCGCCGAGGACGTCTACCGCGCCGCGCTCGCCTCGCTCGGTGTCAACGTCGACGGCGTTCACCCCTCGGCTCTGCCCGCCATCCTCAAGGCGCAGCCGCTGCCGGGCGGTACTCCGGTCCAGAGGCCCAGCGTCGCCATGGACGCGGCCGGCGTCAGCTCGTTCCACGAGATGTTCCCGGTCACGAAGACCCACATCGTCCAGTCGCTCTAAGGCGAGCGGCTGAAATTCCTGAAACCCCTTCGAGCCGGCCAGCGAGCCGGCTCTTTTCATGAGGAGAATCGCCCATGTCTGGCTTTCAGACGCAGGCCGCCTACAATCCCGCCCCGGCTGTTGAGGGCGACTTCGCTTCCACCAATCCCCGCACCACCGTCCTGGCCGCCGCTGGCGCGCTGGTGTGCGGTGTGTTCGGCGCCATCGTCGGCCGCTTCGCCTGGCTGAGCTCTGCCCAGGTCGACAGCGACAACGCTCCGGCGATCGTCAACACCTTCGGCACCGGCCCGGTCGCTGGCTTCGTCCATCGCGAGCAGCAGGGCCTGATCGAGCAGTATCTGCAGGAATCGACCATGCTGGTTCCGGCCGGCTTCCCCATCACCCTTTTCGATGGCGGCGATTTCTGGGTGAAGAACGCCGGCGCGACCCCGGCCTTGGTCGGCCAGAAGGTCTACGCCAACTATGCCGACGGCACGGCGACCGCTGCTCCGACCGGTTCGCCGAATGGCGCAACCACTTCGGCCGGCTCCATCGCGGCCGCGACCAGCGGCTTCGTCGGCTCCATCGTCGGCAATGTGCTGACGGTCACGGCGGTCAATGCGGGCACCATCGTTCCCGGCACCACCATCTCGGGTACCGATGTCGTCAACGGCACCAAGATCGTGCAGCAGCTCACCGGTACGCCGGGCGGCATGGGCACGTATGCGGTCAACATCCCCGACCAGGATGTCGACCCGGGCACGGTGATCGCTGGCACCTATGGCGTGTTCACGGCGGGCGGCGCCATCGTTGGCGTCTTCGGTGTTGGCGACACGCTGACGGGTGGCACCATCGCCGCCGTCACCACGATCACCCAGCAGCTCACCGGCCCGGCCGGCGGTGCTGGCACCTATGCGGTGGACGTCAACACCGTCGTCGCCGCGGCGGCTCTCACCGCTGCCACCAACGTCGAGACCAAGTGGACCGTGCGTTCCTTCGCCCAGCCGGGCGAGCTGATGAAAATCAGCTCGTGGCCGCAGGGCTAACCAACCCCTCCCATCAACCTCGAACCATGCGCCGGCGTGAAAGCCGGCGGTCTGTGAGGAGACACCACCATGAAATTCCACGACTTCAACACGGCCGCCGCAACGTGGGCACAGCACCGCCCGATGTTCGAGCAGGCCGGCATCTACCTGCCTCAGGCGGTCGCCTACGTCGTTGAGGGCTACCGCACCAACCATCTCGCGATGGACGCGCAGCCCCAGCTGGCGACTTCGCCCAACGCCGGCATCCCGGCCTTCCTGACCACGCTCGTAGACCCCGAGGTCTACCGCATCCTCTTCGCCCCGACGCAGGCCGCCGTGATCTTCGGCGAAACCCGCAAGGGCACCTGGATCGACCAGACCGCGATGTTCCCGACCGTCGAGCAGACGGGCGAGGTGTCGAGCTATGGCGACTTCAACGACAACGGTCGCTCTGGTGCGAACATGAACTGGCCGCAGCGCCAGTCCTACCTGTTCCAGACGATCGCCGAGTATGGCGAGCTGGAGATCGAGCGCGCCGGCCTCGGCCGCGTCAATTGGGTCGGCGAGGTCGACGGCGCCGGCACCACCGTGCTCGCCCGCTTCCTGAACACCACCTATTTCAAGGGTGTGCAGGGCCTGCAGAACTATGGTCTCCTCAACGACCCGAACCTCTCGGCGCCGATCACCCCGGCACCGAAGGCCTATGGCGGCGTGAAGTGGATCAACAACGGCCAGATCGTCGCCACGGCGAACGAAATCTACGCCGACATCCAGGCGCTGTGGCTCCAGCTCGTCACCCAGACCGCCGGCCTGATCGACCAGAAAGCCAAGATGACGCTGGCGCTGTCGCCGGAATCGCAGCTCGCCATGACCGCGACGAACTCCTTCAACGTCAACGTCGAGGATCTGCTGCGCAAGAACTTCCCGAACATCCGGGTCGAGACGGCGGTGCAGTATGGCGCGCAGACCGCGATCAACCCGGTCGGCATCGCGGCCGGCAACCAGGTGCAGCTGATCGCTGACGCGATCGAAGGCCAGAAGACCGGCTATTGCTCCTTCAACGAAAAGCTGCGCACACACCCCATCATCCGCGCCATGTCTTCGTGGAAGAAGAAGATGACCAGCGGCACCTGGGGCGCGATCATCCGCCAGCCGATGGGCATTGCCCAGATGCTTGGCGTGTAGCAGGCGAAAGGTTGGCCGCCGTTTAGGTTTTGTTCACTATATGAGCGCAGCCTAACGTAAGGTCATGCCGGTACAGCGTACATGCCTGAAGCCCTAGTGCTGATCCCTCGGTGCTAGGGCTTTTTGATGATCCATTCGACTATGTTTGGATCAACGTAGTCGTCGCCGGTGACGATGCGCACCAGCTTCGTCGCTCGCGGCCGCCACTGGTCTTCGGGCACCTTGTCTTCGTCAACCCAGCGCTGGAATGCGCCGCGCATCACGTCGTATTCGAAGTATGAGTTGTTGTCGTTAGTCGGTTCATCGCCCATCGCCGGAAACGTAGAACCGTTGGAACCGTTCCCTGGGGACCAGGCAAGTGCGGCGTGTTTCCACTATTGACACATTTGTAACCAATATGGCACCAATCAAGCCGTGGGGTGGAGCAGCCCGGTAGCTCGCCAGGCTCATAACCTGGAGGTCGTCCGTTCAAATCGGACCCCCGCAACCAGATCAAAGGGGAAGCCGTCGCGCCCCGAATGCAGAAACAGCTCTTCCATGGGAGAGCCCGACGGACGGCCAGGTTGGGAGACCTGGCAAGAGTTGCGCCACGGAACCTCGCTCCTGGGAGCGGGACGAGAGGTAAGCCGGAACCGAGACCGTTATAAGTCCGGCAGTTATCGAGATGCGGAACCCGCCCGGTGCAAAAATCCGGTCCGACACGGGGAAAGCATGGCCAAAGGGATTGATCGAGATCGGCGATAACCCGGCGGCCCCCTCATTTCCCGGGGAGCACCGCGAGAGGTCCCCAACCCTCGAAGCCCCACCGATGGAGCGCGCCGCACACGGCACCATCGGGAAACAGCGGTCTCGTTTCTCAGTTCCCGCAAGGGAACCAGGGGACGGGCGGACGGACGAGGCTTAGGCCCGTGAGGCGATGGCAGGCAGTGGTAGGAACTGCTTCCGGATTGGAAGTGGTTCACGCTGAACCACCGAAGCCACCGCCAAGCCGGGGTGGGAAGCGAGCGGTCCAGCCGTCCCCTTTTCAGTTTGCGGATGCTCCGTGAGAGGTGCCTGTTCCACAGGCGCTGAGCCAGGATTGACACCTGGCATCCGCTCCAGCCTTCGGGCCGCGTCACTGGTGATTGTTGGTGGGGGCACTGATGATCGCCTCTGGCGCGGCCCGGACGCCTCAAGGAAGCGCGTTTTCTTTCAACCGGAGTACAACGATGTCCGCCACTGTCACCGTCGCCTGCAAGCTGCCGCATGGCCTCGTCCTGCGCCTCCACAAGATGGAGGATGTGAACGAGCCGACCGCCGGCGGCGGCTTTCGCAAGGTGAAGCGCGCACAGGTCGTCGGCGAGCCGGTCACGATCAAAGGCTATAGCCGCCCCTTCGATCGCCGCACCGAGCAGGCACCGGCCGCTGTCACGAGCAGCTATGCGCTGACCAGGGGTGTCGACGCGGACTTCTTCAAGGCTTGGCTCGACCAGAACAAGGATCTCGACGCGGTCAAGAACAACCTGATCTGGGCGCACGACGACACCGACATGGTCGAGGGCTTCATCAAGGAGCACGCAGCGCAGAAATCGGGCTTCGAGCCGGTCGATCCCAACAACCTGCCGCGCGGCATCCAGGCCTACAAGAAGGAAGAGGCCTAATCTCTGACGCGGGCGAACACGGGAGGTCGCCATGGGCGTCATCGTCACTTTCGACTATGCCGCCTTCGTGGCGATCTACCCGCAGTTCGCATCGCTCAGCCAGCCGCAGGTTCTGCAGGGCGCGCTCCCGGTTGCAACGCTCTATTGCCGCAATGATGGCGGCGGCCCCGTCACCAATGCCGCGACGCAGACCACGCTGCTCAACCTGATGGTCGCGCACATCTGCCAGCTCATGTACGGCGCGAACGGTCAGGCGCCGGCCGGGATCGTTGGGCGCGTCTCCAATGCTGCCGAGGGCAGCGTGTCGGTGCAGGCCGACTTCCCCGTTACGCCCAGCAACGCCTGGTTCATGCAAACCCAATTCGGCGCGGCTTACTGGCAGGCCACCGCCGCCTACCGGACCATGCGCTACATCCCCGGCCCGCGCCGCGCCTTCAACCCGTGGCTCAACCAGTAAAGGATATCGTCCATGGACCTCCTCCAGCAATTGCAGCGCGAGTTCCGCGCCTTCCGCAAGCACGCCGAAGACCGCATCCAGACCTTGGAGCGCAGCCTGCGCCTCGCTTCCCCGCCACCTCCCGTGGATCAGCCGGAGACGCCCGCCACCACCACCGCCGCGGCTGTTCCCGATGGAACGACCGGCGCGACCGGCGCCACGGGTGCGGCCGAGACCACGGGTGCAACGGGCTCTACCGGCCCGGCCGTTTCAAGCGGGCCGACCGGTGCCGCAGATGCCGGCGCAACTGGTGCCACGGGCGCAACCGGCGCTGCCGATCCCGTCGCTGATCCGAAGGCCAAAGCAAAGGCGTAAGTCCGTGGTGGAGCTCTCCGGCGGCGACAAGCTCGCCGCGAAGCTGGCCGAGATCGCCAAGAGCCTGCAGAAGGCCGTGTCGGTCGACGTCGGCTTCTTGGAGGGCGCGACCTATCCCGACGGCACCTCCGTCGCGCTGGTCGCGGCGCTGAATGAGTTCGGCAGCCGCGACACGCCGCCCCGCCCGTTCTTCCGGGGCATGATCGAAGACAAGAGCCCCGAGTGGCCCGACGCCGTGGGCAACCTCCTGGTCGCGAACGGCTACGACGCTGAAAAGACGCTGGGCCAGACCGGCGAGGCGATCAAGGGCCAGTTGCAGGCGGCGATCACCGCCTATGACGGCCCGCCGCTGCAGCCCGCCACCATCGCCCGCAAGGGCAACGACAAGCAGCTCGTCGACACCGGCCACATGCTGGCGTCGGTCGACTATGCCGTCAAGAAATCCTGAACCCGGAGACCACTACGATGAGGGCCATCCTTTTTTCGAGCAACCTCGGCGACATTCCCGCCGACCTGGCATTCAAGAACAACTTCGCGGCCGTGACCGATCCGGCCGCTACCGACGACTCGAGCGACGGTTATCAGGTCGGCTCGGCCTGGGTGAACACCGCGACCGACACCGCCTTTGTCTGCGTCGATGCGACCGCTGGCGCGGCCATCTGGACGGCCACCGCACAGGTCGGCAGCACGCAGGGCGCGCCGGCAGCGCACAGCGTCTCGGGCACGCTTACGCCCGCCGATCTGCTCTCGCGCATCATCACCATCCAGCAGGGCGCCGGCGCTGCCTCAGTGCAGCAGCTCCCGACCGGTGCAGCGCTCCAGGCAGCGCTGCCGGCCGACTTCGAGGCCAACGACTCCTTCGACGTCTCGGTGATCAACACCTCCATCGTCGATGCCGAGGACGCCACCATCACCACCAATGCCGGCATGACGCTGGTCGGTTCGATGGACTTTCCGGCGCATAGCAGCCCCACGATCCCGTCGAGCGGGATCCTGCGCTTCCGCAACACCGGCGCCGGCACCTTCACGGTCTACCGCGTCGGCTGATCGACCATGAACCTGCACGGGATCGTCTCGGCGGCGATCGGCACGGTGAACCCGTTCGTGACCGCCACGCTGAAACGGTCCAGCGGCTACACCACGGCGGCCGACGGTACGCGCACGCCGAGCTTTGTCGACGTCCCTGGCGTCCCTCTGCAGGCGCAGGCGCTGAGCTACAACGACCTGCAGCTGCTCGACGGCCTCAACATTCAGGGCGTGCGCCGCGCCGTCTACCTGAACGGCTCGGCCCTCGGCGTGGTGCGCGAGCTGCAAGCGGGCGGCGATCTCTTCGTCTTTCCTGCCGGCACCTTCCCGGAAGGCACCACCTGGCTCGTGGCCCATGTGCTCGAGTCGTGGCCCGACTGGTGCAAGTGCGCCCTGACCCTACAAATGGATGGAGCCTGAAATGGCAAACGGAACCTTCATGGTGCCATGCCCCGCCGGCCAGTGGACCAAGGTCGCTGACGGTGCCAACTATTCGTCGGCGCTGTTGCAGGTGACCAGCATAGGCGGCGTCTTGGCGGCGATCGCCGACAGCGAGCCGGCGGCGGGTGCTTCGGATTGCGTCCTGCTTTCCCAGACCTTCGTGCCGTTCCCGCTCGCGGCCGGCGACCAGGTCTGGTGCCAGCCGGTCGGCGCCGGCGAGGCCACGGTGCGCGGGATCGGCACCAGCGTCTGATGAGCGGCCCGGTCCCCAGCCAGTCAGGCATCCAGACGGTCCTGCGCGGCTTTCTGCTGCAATATCTGCCTGCCGGCGTCGAGGTGATATCGGCGCAAGACAACCGCGTCCCGGAGCCGGCTGGCGATTTCGTCACCATGACGGTGAGCCGCCGCGGTCGGCTCTCGACCAACGTCGATACCTATCAGGATTGCGCGTTTGAGGCCTCCATCGCCGATGAAGTTATGACGGTCACTCAGGTCTCGTTCGGCTCGCTCCTGGTGGGGGCGACCGTCTTCGGAACGGCCGTGGCCGCCGGCACGCTGATCAGTGGGCAGACTGGTGGCGCGACAGGCGGCATCGGTATCTACACCGTCACGCCGGCGCAGACCGTGACGGCGCAGCTGCTCTCGAGCGGCGCTGAGACCATCATGCAGCCGACCGACGTCGTCATCCAGCTCGACGTGCACAGCGCCTCGGATGGCAGCGCGTCCGACATGGCGCAGACGATCGCCACACTGATCCGCGATGAGCGGGCGACACGATACTTCGCCGATGCCGGCATGGATGGCGCGCCCCTCTATGCCGACGATCCCAAGCAGGTCCCGTTCTTCAACGGCGAGCAGCAATACGAGACCCGCTATGTCGTCGACGTGCATCTGCAGGCCAACCAGGCAATCGGCCTGCCACAGCAATTCGCCGACCAAGCCGTGATCGACGTCGTCAACGTCGAAGCGACTTTCCCGGCCTGACCCCTCAAACAGAAAGGACCTGGTCCATGACGACCATCCCGGCCTCGCAGCTTGTGAACGTCATCCCGAACGTTCTCAACGCGGGCGGCAACGCGCTCGTGATGAACGGCCTCGTGCTGACCCAAAACACTCGCGTCCCGATTGGGCAGGTGCTCTCGTTTCCGAACGACGGTGTGTCGGTGTCGAACTTCTTCGGCCCGTCCTCGGAAGAGGCCGAGATCGCGGCGGTCTATTTCAACGGCTTCAACAACTCGACCCAGAAGCCGGCCACGATCCTGTTCGCGCAGTATGCGTCCGCGTCCGTCGCGGCCTATCTGCAAGGCGGCAAGGCCGACCAGCTCTCGCTGGCGCAGCTCCAGGCTTTGAGCGGCACGCTCAGCGTCAACGTCGACGGCTATGTGCGCACCGCGAACGCGATCGATCTGTCGAGCGCGAACAGCTTCTCGGCCGCCGCGGCGCTGATCCAGACCGACCTGAACTCCGCTCCTCCGCAGGCGGCCGCCGTGACAGGCGCTATCGCCCCTGCGACGGCAGCCGTGACCGCCTCCATCGCCGGCAACGTCATGTATGTGACCGGCGTGACGTCGGGCGTTCTGGTCGCAGGCGCGGCCCTCTCCGGCGCTGGCGTCTCGGCCGGCACGCAGATCACCGACCAGCTCTCGGGAACGCCGGGCGGCATCGGCGAGTATGCCGTGTCGATCGAGCAGGTGGTCGCCAGCACTGCGGTCTCCGCGACCTATGGCACCCTCACGGTCACGGCGCTCGCAAGCGGCACCCTGGCTGTCGGCCAGACGCTTGCCGGTGCAGGGGTGACGGCTGGCACGCGCATCGTGGAGCTTGGCACCGGTGAGGGCCTTACCGGCACATACTTCGTCGACAAGACCCAGACGGTGGCGAGCGGCGCAATCACGGCGTCGGCCACGCCGCTGGACGTCAGCTATGACTCGGTCTCCGGCGGCTTCGTCATCACCTCCGCCATCGCCGGCGCGGCCTCGTCCGCAGCCTTTGCCACCGGCTCGGTCGCGGCGGGGCTCTTCCTGACGCAGGCGACCGGCGCGACGCTCTCTCAGGGCGCCGATGGAACGACGCCTGCCGCGTTCATGGCCGGGATCACCCAGCTCACCCAGAATTGGGCGACGTTCATGACGATTTTCGACCCCGATGGCGGTTCGGGCAGCGTGCAGAAGCAGGCCTTTGCCGAGTGGGTCAACAACACCAACAAGCGCTATGCCTACATCGCCTGGGATGCGGACATCACTCCCACCGAAGGCAACGATGCGACGTCGAGCTTCGGCAACATCATCGCTAGCGCCAATCTCGACGGAACCTGCGCCATCTACCATCCGGCCGGCGGGACCACGACGCCCGCGCAGATCGCCGCCTTCATCTGCGGCGCGGCGGCCTCGATCGACTTCCAGCAGACCAACGGCCGCATCACCTTCGCATTCCGGGGGCAGGATGGGCTTGTGGCGGGTGTCACTACCGCGACGGTGGCGAGCAACCTCATCGCCAACGGGTATAACTTCTACGGCGCCTACGCCACGGCCGCGCAGCAGTTCCTGGAGTTCCAGAACGGCACGGTGTCGGGCGAGTTCGAATGGCTGGACAGCTACATCAACCAGATTTGGCTGAACAACCAGCTCCAGCTCTCGCTCATGGAGCTGCTCCAGAACATCAACTCGGTGCCGTACAACGCGGCCGGCTATGAGCTGATCAAGGCGGCCTGCCTCGACCCGATCAACCAGGCGCTGAATTTCGGTGCGATCCGCGCCGGCGTGACGCTGTCGGCGCTCCAGATCGCGCAGATCAACTCGGCGGCGGGCGTCAAGGCGAGCGATACCCTCCAGCTGCAAGGCTGGTATCTCCAGGTCAAGGACGCCACCCCGCAGGTGCGCCAGGCCCGCCAGAGCCCGCCGATCAACTTCTGGTACATGGACGGCGAGTCCGTGCAGCAGATCGAGCTGACCTCGACCCTCGTCCAGTAAGCGGCAACCAATCCACTCGTCAGGAGCCAGACCATGTCGACCCTAACCGCCGCGAACGCGGTCATTACCCTTGCCGTGCCGAACCTCTTTCCGACGCCGGTTCAACTGCAGGGCTTCGCCACCGACAACATCTACGACATGGACAGTGTCGACCAGGTGGAGACCGCCATGGGCGTCGACGGCATCCTGTCGGGTGGCTTCGTCTACAACCCGATCAACCAAACGTTCGTGTTGCAGGCCGATTCCCCGTCGATCGCCTTCTTCGAAACCTGGGCGGCGACGCAGGTGCAGGCCAAGGACGTCTACACCGCCAACGGCTCGACGACGCTGCCGTCGCTCGGCCGCTCCTACATCTCCACCAAGGGTTTCCTGGTGAGCCTGCCGCCGATGCCGGCGGCGGCCAAGATCCTGCAGCCGCGCCGTTTCGCGATCCGCTGGCAGAGCGTTCAAAGCGTCCCGAACTGAGGTAACCCATGCGTAAAGAGATCGACGTCACGATCGCCGATGACGGCCGTGACCAGGGCAAGACCTTCCACATCCGCGAGATGCCGGCGACGCGCGCTGAGAAATGGGCGATGCGCGCGCTACTCGCGGTGGCGCGCTCCGGCGTCGAGCTCCCCGACGACTTCGCCGGCATGGGCATGCAGGGCATTGCCATCGTCGGCATCCGGGCGATCACCAAGATCGCCTTCGAGGATGCCGAACCGCTGCTCGACGAAATGATGGAATGCGTCACCATCAAGCCAGACCCCCGCAATCCGGCCATCCAGCGCCCGCTGATAGAGGGTGACGTCGAGGAGATCGCGACGCTGATCCAGCTCCGGCAGGAGGTCATCAACCTTCACGTCAGTTTTTTTACCAAAGGCGGCCAGTCGAAATCGATCTCGACACAGTCGCCGGCGTCCGCCTCCTCGAATACGGCAATGTCTCCCGAGCCATCGGTCAAGTTCTCTCAAAGGGCAAAACCTCGCTCCGCGAGCTAGACGAGTGGTTGTCGATCGAGGATGTCCACGACCTTCTCGAGGTGGCGATGGTCGATGCCCACAACCTGATGCTGCTGAGAAAGAGGGACGCCAATGGGCACGATCATTGATGAACTGATCGTCCGGCTGAATCTCGATCCAAAGAATTTTGAAGATGGTCGGAAGAAGCAGACCGAGGCCTGGCTAAAGTCGCGCGATGAATTCCGCAAGGGCGGGAAGGAGATCGAGGACAGCTCGAAGAAGGCGGCCGAGACCGTCAACCTGATCACCCGGCGCGTGCTCGAACTCTTCGCCGTCATCACCGGCAGCCAGGCGCTCAGCGACTTCGTGCGCAAGCTCACCAATGCCGACGCTTCGCTCGGCCGCTTCGCCTCGAGCCTCGGGGAATCGCCCCAGCGCATCGCGGCCTGGGAGAATGCGGCCGAACGCTTCGGCGGCTCGGCCGATGCCACCGCCTCGACCTTGGAGCGCGTCAACAAGCAGCTCTACAACCTCAACAAGAACGGCGAGGCGCTGCCGCGCGAATTCTCGCAGTTGCAGGCCTGGACCGGCATGCGGATCGACCCCAACCATGGGCTCGATCGCTACCTGTCCGATGTCGCCGCGGCTCTGCAGAGGTTGCACCAGATCGATGCCGGCGCGGCGCACAATGTCGCGCAGGCGCTGGGCATCGACCCGGCGACCGAACAGCTCATGTACAGGATGGGCGCGGGCATCGACGTCTATCTCGACAAGCTCCAGAAGAGCCTGTCGCCCAGCAACGATGCCATCGAGTCCGCGCAGAAACTGCAAGCGAGCTGGGCCGAGCTCCTCCAGCACATCATCGCGCTCGCCAACGCCATCTATGACAAGCTCGGCCCGGTCCTGGTCGATGCGGCGACAAAGATGTCAGCCTGGATCGACAAGAACCAGGACTGGATCCGGACCGGCATCGTCGACGCGGTGAAGCGTTTCATCGACTTCCTCGAAAAGATCGACTGGAACGCGGTCGGTGCCGGCATGCAGACGTTCGCGCACGGCGCGAAAGACGTCGTCGATGGGCTCGGCGGCATCGTGCACGCGACCGAGATCCTGTTCGGGCTTTGGCTCGGGTCAAAGTTCCTCCGCGTTCTCGGCAACATGCGCATGCTCGCTGCTGGCGGCGCAGGGGCCGGTGCAGCGGAAGGTGCCGGCGTTGGCGTGATGGGTCTTCTGGGCAGGCTATCGCCTTGGCTGGCTATGCTGGGCCTGTCAGGCGACACCCCAAAAAGCTCGGGCGGCTATAACCCACCCGACTTCGAACTCGACCAGATCACGGCTCTCAAGCATTGGGATCGCAGCGGCCCGCAAACGCGCAACCATGCGCATCGGGCTGGCGAGACCACCGTCGACGGCAAGCCCGTTTCGAGGGGCAATCCGCTTCCCGTCACCATCACCGACCAAAAGAGCGACGGCGGCGGCTTCTGGAGCAACCTGGTCAGCGGCATCGGTAGTCTGTTCGGCGCCGGCAGCACCGGCGGCTCGGCGGGCAAGCTTGGAGCGCTCGCGGGCGGCATGGTGGGCGGCACCGGTCCCGGCGGTCCGCAGCGGGCCTCTGGCGGCACGCGAGGCTGGTGGACGCCCGAGCGGCAGTCGCAGGCCTATCAGACCCTCACGGCCGGCGGCTTGTCGGATGCGGGCGCGCGCGGCCTCATCTCGCGCTGGATGAATGTCGAGGCGGCAGGCGGCCCTTCGACCGTCAACAGCATCGGCGCGTCTGGTGTGGCGCAGTGGCTCGGTTCGCGTAAGGCGCGCCTCATGGCCTTCGCCAAGGCGCGCGGCAAAGACTGGAACGATGCCGAGACGCAGTATCAGTTTGTCCTGTCCGAACTGAACGGTCCCGAGAGCCGGGCCGGGAGCATGCTGCGCAACGCCAAGACCGACGCGCAGGGCGCAACCGGTGCATCGATGTTCGAGCGCGCCGAGGGCTACAACGCTTGGTCGGGCATGGACGCCTACACCGGCCGAACCTACCGGGGTATGAAGGCAATCAACACCGGCGCCGCATCGGCGGCGCTGTCGAACATCTCCAGCACCCACACGGCCACGACGTCGAACAGCTCGGTCGAGGCCCATATCGGCAAGGTCGAGGTTCACAGCCAGGCGACCGATGCCAACGGCGTTGCGGCCGACATTAACGACGCGCTCAGCCGGCGTCTCTTCACCGCGCAGGCAAATAGTGGATTGGCGTGATGGCCGGCATTCTTGAACTTCTGACCCAGGATGCCTTCGGGTTGCTGTCGAGCGCGTTCGGCCTGCAGCCGTGGGGCATCTATTTCGGCGGCGTGCCGGTGATCGTCGCCGACAACGTCGTAGAAGTGCAGTATCGCCAGCAATGGTCGATCTCTGACTTCCCGGTCGAGCGGGGGGCCTTCGAGAGCTACGACAAGGTCCAGATACCCTACGATGCGCGACTGCGCTTCACCGCCGGCGGATCGGCGGCTAACCGTGCCGCGATGTTGGCCTCGATCGCGGCCGTCGCTGGCGATACCAATCTCTATGACGTGGTGACGCCGGAGGCGGTCTATCTCTCCTGCAACATCACCCACTACGACTACAGCCGACGCTCGAATGAGGGGATGGGGCTTCTGTCGGTCGATATCTGGCTGATCGAAGTGCGCCAAGCCGCCGGCGCCGCCATGTCTAACACCCAGGATCCGAGCGGGGCATCTCAGGTCAACGGCGGCACCGTCCAGACCGTGCCGGCGAGCAGCGCGCAGCTCGAGCAATTCCAGACGTCGTCTGGGCTACCGGCCGGGGGCTTCTGATGGTCATCATCCCTCTGCAGGCGGTGCCGAACCAGGCGATCGGCGTGACGCTGGACGGGCAGGTCTCGCAGATCAGCCTCTACCAGAAGAACACGGGCTTGTTCATCGACCTCTATGTCGACAACGTGCTCGTGATAGGCGGGGTGATCTGCCAGAACCTCAACCGGATCGTCCGCTCGCTCTATCTCGGCTTTTCCGGCGATCTGCTCTTCATCGACAACCAGGGCGACACCGACCCGTACTACACCGGGCTCGGCACCCGCTACAGCCTCGCCTACGTGTCGGCGAGCGAGCTTCCGGCGCGCTAGCAGCCTTCGGCCCTTAATGACCGGACCATGCGAACTATAACCGGATCGTAGGGCACCTTTTCGTCACGGCTGTAGTTGATCGTAAACAGCGCCGCGCGGTCGGCGCATACTTGGATGGCGCGAACATATCTGATCTGACCGTCTTTGATCCCCGAATAGCTGGCCCAAGTCGGCGTCAGGCGTTTATACGTCAATTTCCAACCGTCTTTTTCGTCCTGCTCCATGCGGTGCTCGATCTCGGCTTCGAAACTGGCTTTTCCCAGCCGAGCACCCCACACGGCCAGGAACGCGTGCCTTTCGCCTTCAAAAGCTGCGCCCTGATCCGAACGCTGAGACAGCGCGAACCCGGGTGGCACATCAAAGATGAAACCAAATTCCTTGACCCCGAAATGCTGCCACGGCTTTGCGTGGACCAAGGCGGTGGAGCACAGAATGCAAACGCAGGCCAAAATCAAACGACGCATTAGCGTTACTCGTCCAAAGTGCCCGGACTCCCGCTCCACGCCTTCCAACAAAGCGTGAGCGAATCCATGCCACCATCCAACTTGTTGGCGGAGCGAACGTTCCATTAGCTCGGGTGATGGCGGCGGGTCTCAACTAATCAGCTTCGGCAGCGTTTGAACCGGTCGCCGACAAAGCACGCGTGGAGCTGCTTCAACTGCGCCGCCACCGCCTCGCGCTGGTCGCACGCCTTGATGGTGTCGGGATCATCGCCCGATCCGCCGCGGCACTGCTCATTCAGGTCGAGATAGGTCTTCTCGAGCGCAGCCTTGTTCGGCTTCGCCAGCGCCGGCGCGACGGTGAAAAGCAGGAGGGCAGCGGTCGCGGCGGCAAGGACTTTGGGCATGGTCGTAACTTTCTTCATGTGAGGCGGTGGTCGGATGGCATTCAGCCAGAAGCGAATTTCCGTCGAGTTCGAACTCGCCAATGGACAGTTTGAAGGCGGCGGCAACACCGCAGAAGTCTCCGGTTTGCGCGTCGCCTGCAACATCGTCAACGCCGGGCAGGGCTCCGGGCAAGCGGAAATTTCGATCTGGGGCCTGCCGCTGGCTCTGATGAACCAGCTATCCACCGTCGGTTCACAGTATCTCCAGATGTACAAGAACGGCATTTCGGTGCTCGCTGGCGACGAGGAGACCGGCCAAAACGTCGTGTGGACCGGCGCCATCGTCTATGCCTACGTCGACGCGCAGGCGATGCCGGATGTGTGCTTCCGGATCAGCTCGCTCCCTGGCGTCTTCCATGCCGCAAAGCCGATCCCGCCGCTGAGCATCAAGGGATCCGGCGACGCCTCGCAGATGATGAAATCTCTCGCGGGGCAGATGGGCCTGGCGTTCGAGGATGCCGGGGTCAAGGTGAAGTTCGCCAACCCCTACTATCCGGGCACGGCATGGACGCAGATGCTGGCGATTGCGCGCGACGGCGGCTTCGACGTTGGCATCGATCGCGGCACGATGGTCATCACGCCACCCGGCAAGGCGCGAAACAGCGACACGGTTCTGATTTCGGCAGAGACCGGCATGGTCGGCTACCCGTTCTTCCAGCAGGCCTTCGTGCTGGTCCGCGCGCTCTACAATCCGGCCGTGAAGTATCAGGGCAAGGTGCAAATCCAGAGCGACCTGACCCCAGCCAACGGCACATGGAAGGTCAACCGCCTCGAGTATCAGTTGGAGGCAATGATGCCCCACGGAAAGTGGTTCATGCTCCTCGAATGCATCGCTGTTGATGCCTCGGCGCCGGCATGAGCAGCCAGGGCTATTTCGGTCAGCAGACCACGTCGGACGACACGGCTGAGATCAATCGGCTGCGCTTCCTCATCCGCCAGGAGCTGGCGCAGGCACGCACAGGCATCCCGGTCAAGGTTGTCGCTGTGCATGGCGGCGGCATCGGCGCGCCGCCCACCGTGGATGTGATGCCGCTGATCAATCAGACCGACGGGCAGGGCAACCAGACGCCCCACGGCGTCATCTATGGCATCGCCACGATGCGCAACCAGGGCGGCACCAACGGCATCATCAACGATCCGAAGGTCGGCGACATCGGCCACATGACGATCTCGGACCGCGATATCTCGGCGCTGAAAGCCAATGGCGGAGCGCAGTCGAACCCGGGCAGCTTCCGGCGTGGCAACATGTCGGACGGCATCTATCAGGGGGCCATCGCCAATCCGGCCAACCAGGACCAGGCCGTCCAGTTCACCGAGGGCGGCATCAAGCTCTTCGACAAGAACGGCCAGATCATCGAGTTTGCGGCCGGCTCCATCACCATCACCACCGCGCAGCTGCGCGTGACGGGCGATGTCATCGCCGGCGCCGGCGGCGAGAACATCAGCGTTCTCAACCACCGTCACACCAACGTCCAGCCCGGCGGCGGCACGTCGGGCCCACCGGAGCCGGGAACATGAAGACGCTGCTTCTCGACACCGACACCTGGGATTTGGTGGCCGACGCGTCGGGCAACATCGCCGTTGCCGACGAGCCCTATTCGCTGGCTCAGGACGCGGCGAGCGCGATCCGGCTGTTCGCGGGTGAGCTCTACTACGACACCACCCAGGGCATTCCCTACTTCGACCAGATCCTGGGCAAGGCGCCGCCGGTCTCGCTCATGAAGGCGTACTTCAATCGCGCGGCGCTGACGGTGCCGGGCGTCTTCTCGGCGCAGACCTTCATCCAGTCCTGGACCGATCGCGCTGTCACCGGCCAGGTGCAGGTGACGGACGAGGCGGGCAACATCACCGCAGCAGGCTTCTAGCACATGGCCGACACTACCAACGTTCCCCCGCCGCAGTGGACGGACACGGGGTTCCTGATCCCGTCGGCCGCGGAGGTCCTTGCCGGCGTTACCGAGGACATCAACGAAGCTTTTGGCGGTGTCCTCAATCCCGCGCTGAACACGCCGCAAGGGCAGCTCGCCAGCAGCGAAACGGCAGTGATCGACGAGGTCAACTCGACGTTCCTGTATTTCACCAACCAGGTGGATCCCGCCTATGCAACCGGGCGCATGCAGGATGCGATCGCGCGAATCTACTTCATCGAGCGAAACCCGGCTCAGCCGACGGTCGTGCAGGCGCTCTGCAATGGCCTGCCGGGCGTCGCAATTCCAGCCGGCTCGCTGGCGATTGCCGAGGATGGCAACCAGTATCTGTGCACCGAGGACGGCGTCATTGGCGCGGGTGGCAGCGTCACCTTGCCATTCGAGTGCCTGGTGGTCGGCCCGATCCCATGCCCTGCCGGAAGCCTCGACCAGATTTACCGAGCCATCCCTGGCTGGGATTCGATCACGAACCCGGATGACGGCGTGCTGGGCAACAACGTCGAGAGCCGATCTGCATTCGAGGCGCGCCGTGCTGCCTCCGTCGCACTGAACTCGCAGGGCTCGCTTCCGTCGGTCCTGGGAGCGGTGCTGGCGGTGCCGAATGTCATTGATGCGTTCGTGACAGAGAACGCCAGCAATGACGTCCAGACCATTGGCGGCGTCTCGATCTACCCGAACTCGCTCTATGTCGCGGTGGTCGGCGGCGACGCCGACGACGTCGCGCAAGCCATCTGGTCGCGCAAAGCGCCCGGCTGCGCCTACAACGGCAATACGACGGTCACAGTCTACGACCAGAGCCCCGGCTATGTCCCGCCGTACCCTGCCTATCGGGTGAGCTTCGAGATCCCCGATCCGTTGGCGATCCTGTTCGCGGTCAACATCGTCAACACGCATCTCGTCCCCGCCGATGCCGCGACGCAAATCCAGAATGCCATCGTCAGCGCCTTTGCCGGCGGCGATGGTGGCCCGCGCGCGAAAATCGGCACCACGCTGTTTGCGAGCCGCTTCTACGCGCCCGTCGCCGCCCTTGGCTCGTGGGCGCAGATCATCTCGATCGAGGTTGGCTCGAACAACAACCCGAGCGCCGTCTTCACCGGCCAGATCGCCGGAACCATACTGACGGTCTCCGCCGTTGCTTCGGGTGCATTGGCGGTCGGCCAGACTATTTCCGACACCACCGGCGCGCTGACTGTCGGCACCACCATCACGGCGCTCGGCACCGGCACCGGCGGCACCGGTACCTATGTCGTCTCCAACAACAAGAATGTGTCGATCGAGACCATGACGGCCGCGATCCCCAATCGCTTCGACATCGACGTCAACATCGACCAGGTGCCGACAATCTCCCCCAATGACATCTCCGTCACCCTGACCTGATCATGGAAGACACAGGACCTCCCTATCCCAGGCCGCCGGCCGGGATACCGAACGGCTTTGGCCAATTCGCGATTGGCATCAGCCCCATCGGCGATTTCCCGCCTTTCGACGTCTGGCGCACTGTCATCAGCCAGTATGCGAATGCGCCCACGCTGACGCAGCTGATCGGGAACATCTTCTCGTATCTCGACCAGACGGCCAACTTCGATGCGTTCTTCGACTACATCTGGAACGTCGACACGGCGCAGGGCTATGGGCTCGACGTCTGGGGCCGCATCGTCGGCGTCAGCCGGGTCTTGCAGGTCACGACCGGGGACTGGTTCGGGTTCGATGAGGCGAGGCCAGGAGCCGATCCGTTCGGGCAAGGCGCGTTCTATTCCGGCGCTCCGCTGACCTCGAATTTCGCGCTGTCGGACGAGGCATACCGCCGGCTCATTTTCGCCAAGGCGGCGGCCAACATCACTAACGGGTCGATCCCCGCGATCAACCAGATCCTGCTCAGCCTCTTCCCCAACAGAGGCAACGCCTACGTTACCGAGGGCGGCAACTACGGGACATGGTTCGGGTTCGAGGAGTCGCTGAACTCCGTCGGCTTCAACCAGGCATCGTTCTACGCGGGCTCGTCGATCCAGACGATGACGATGACCTACACCTTCGCGTTCCAGCTCACCCCTGTCGAACTCGCGATCGTCCAGAACTCCGGCGTCTTGCCGAAGCCGACCGGCGTCAAGGCGTCCGTCGTCATCATCTAAGGATCACTCCATGAAGCTTTCCGCCTTGCCTGCCAAGTTCCCCGTCGCTTGGGGAGCTTCGGCGAGCCCGAGCTATATCCGCTCCATCCCGCTCGGCTCCCAGATCGGGATTGTGAATGGCGCGGCCTCCCTGACCGACGGCTTTCCACCACTCAACTTCCTGCCGGTCGGGTCGGGCGGCGTGCCGCCATTCGGCCAGGACATGAACGGCATTCTGCAGCAGATCACGCAATGGTCGCAGTGGCAGAATGCAGGCGGTCTGGTTCCCTACGATCCGGCCTTTTCGGCAGCGATCGGCGGGTATCCCAAGAGCGCGTTGCTGGCCGGCGCGGCGACTGGCGTCGTTTGGCTGAGCACGGCCGACGACAATACGTCCGATCCCGATACGGGCGGCGCGAATTGGGTCAACATCGGAGCCGCATCCGCGCCGATCATGGTTGGTACCGACACAGGCTCGGCCAATGTCTGCACCGCCGCGGTCCTGCCGGCGCCGAGCGCTTATGTCGATGGCCAGATCTTCGTCGTCCAGAAGGCCGCATTCGACAACAACGGCGCCATGACGGGCAACATTGATGGGCTGGGCACCCATCCTATCGTCAACATGGACGGCACCGCGCTGACGCCAAAGCAATGGCCGGCCAGTGCAACGGGCATCCTCGAGTTCAACAACGCGACGACGTCGTTCCGTCTGCTCAACCCGGCTGTGACCGTGGCCGCCAACGCGGGCCTTGCCGCGACTGATCAGCAGGTCCTTTCGCTGAGCATCACGAGTTTGCCGGCACCCACCGGCGCACTTTCCTTGAACGACAGCCTACCGCTGCACGTGGTGGCGGACGGCGCGGACCGTGAAGTCACGCTCTCGGCGCTCGCCGCAATTCTCCCTGGCGCGATGAAGGCCATGCGCGTCATGACGGCGAGCGGCACATACACGCCGACGGTCGGTGCCAAGAGCATGCTCGTCTTTGCGACGGGCGCAGGTGGCGCAGGTGGCGGTAATGCAACTTCAAACGGCTTCACTGGCGGCGGCGGAAGCGCCGGTGGAACGGCTGTCTATTTCGGTCCCGTGTCTCAGCAGACCGTCACCATCGGCGCCGGTGGTGTCCCAAATCCCTCAAGCGGCAACGATCTGATTGGCGGTTCCGGAGGAACCACCTCTTTCGGCGCTCTTGCCGTCGCTAGCGGTGGCCTTGGCGGCTCTTCCAGCGGCACCAACTCCTACGGAGCGGGCGCGCAAGGGGTGGGCACCGGAACCGCCGGAACACTCTTGGTCCACGGCGGTGGCGGCTCGCCTGGTTCAGGCCATGAAGGCGGTTGCGGGGGCACCTCGTTCTGGGGCGGCGGCGGCTATGGGGGCGCAACGCCTTCGACCGGCGTCCAGGTACCCGGCGGCCCGGGCTCTCTCGGCGGCGGCGGCGGTGGTGGCGACGGCGGCGGCGCGGGCGGGGCCGGGGGCAACGGTGTGGTCGTCATCTTCGAATTCGACTGATCGCGGCATCGTCGCCCTTCTCGTAAGCCGACCACTCACACACATTCGGATTGGGACAAATGAATCCCTTCAGCTACGGCAACGTCCTGACCGCTGGCCAGTGGAGCTACCTGTTCTCGCAGAAGCAGGACGCGCTCGGTTATACCCCGGTGAACCGGGGCGGCGACACGATGCAAGGGCCGCTCAACACCCAGGCCTCCACGGCCGACGGCGCTGGGTTCAGCATCCCTCCTGGCGCTGCTCCGGGAGTGCCGGTCGACGGCCAGATCTGGATGACCATCTTTGGGCTCTTCTTCCAGATCGGCGGGAAAACGATCGGACCGATCGCCAACGGCACCATCGTCGGGCCCTCGAACTCCGTGGTGGGCGACATTCCCGTTTTCTCCACGACCGGCGGCACCGCCCTTGCCGACAGCGGGATCTCGCTCGCATCGCAGCTCCCAAACCTCATCCTGGCTACTCCAGCCTTCGGGAGCGGCGTGCCCGCATTCCGAGCGCTGATCGGGGCTGATCTACCCACGCCGCAGCCCGTGGCACTTGGTGGCGTGAAATCTGCGGCGGCTCCTCCACACCAGTTCGGGACGGGTGTTGATACCAGCGGCAACCCGACGTTCGCGCAGCCTGCAATCAGCGACGTCTCGGGCCTTGCCGCGAACATGCTCGCCTTTTTTGCCGGCGGCACGAGCGCGCAGCTCGCCGCGGCGATGGTCGACGAGACCGGTAGCGGTTCGCTTGTCTTCGCCACGAACCCGACCGTTGCCCTTGCCTCGGCCTCGACCGCCGTCACGCAGACACCCGGCGACAATTCGACCAAGCTGGCAACGACGGCCTATGTGCAGGCAGCGATCTTTGCCACCACGACGCTGCCCGCGACCAGGCTGGCCACGACCGCCGCGCTGCCGGCGGTCACCTATGCCAACGGAGCATCCGGCGTCGGCGCCACGCTCACCGCCTCTGCCAACGGTGCTTTGACGGTCGATGGCGTAGCCGCGAACCTCAACGACGTGGTCCTGGTCAAGAACCAGGCCTCATCGTTCCAGAACGGCATCTACACCGTCACGGCGACCGGTAGCGCGGGCGCGCCTTTCGTGCTGACGCGTGCGACCTACTACAATCTCTCGGCCGACATCGATCTTGGCGACCAAACATTCGTGACAGGTGGAGCGACGCAAGGCGCCACGACCTGGACACAGAATGCCAAGGAAAACCCGGTCATTGGCACTGACCCAATCACGTTCGCCCAGACGGCGGGCGTCGGTTCCTACACAGCCGGCAACGGCCTCACCCTGGCGGGCACGCAATTCGCGATCGACACGACGATCGTCACTGACCTGTCCTCGGCGCAGTCGCTCTCCAACAAGACGCTGGTGAGCCCGGCCCTCAGCGGCGTCCCCACCGCGCCGACTGCAGGTGCCGGCACGAGCAGCGCGCAGATCGCCACCACGGCATTTGCGGCTGCGGCTGCGGCGGCCGCCGCTGCCGGAACGCTTGTCAACGTCCAAGTGAAGACTGCCTCGGGCACCTATACGCCGACGGCAGGCGCAACCCGCGCAATCGTCTTCGTGACTGGAGGCGGCGCTGGCGGCACGACCGGCACGGGCAGCGGCAGTGAAAGCGGCGGCGGTGCTGGTGGCACGACCATCTTTTTCATGAACGGTGTCTCGGCACAGACCGTTACGATCGGCTCGGGCGGCGCTGCCGGCACCTCAGGTGGATCATCCGCGTTCGGCACTGTCACCGCGAACGGCGGCTCTGCCGCAGCCTCTCAGAACATTGGTGGTCGCGGCGGCGCCCCGAGCAGCACAGGCACGCTTAACATTGGTGGCGGCGACGGCGGCTCAGGCACTAATGCGACCGGCAACTCCCAAGGCGGCGAGGGCGGCGCCAGCTTCTGGGGCGGCGGCGGCGCGGGCGGCCAGACCGCCGGCGGCCACAACGCTGGCGCGGCCGCGCAGGCATTCGGCGCCGCCGGCGGCGGCGGTTCGTACAGCTCCGGCGCTGGCGGTGCCGGAGCGCCCGGCGTCGTTCTCATCCTCGAGTTCAAATAAGGATCGCATCCATGCAACTGGCAGTCATCGAAGGCACCGACGTCGTCAACATCATCGAGGGCGACCCGACCTTCACGCTCGACGGCTTCACGATTGTCCCGCTCGTGCAGCCGGGCTACATCGGCGGCACTTACAGCAATGGCGTGTTCAGCGCTCCGCCAGCGCCGGCTGCCGTTGTGCCGGAGAGCGTGTCGGCCCGGCAATTCCACCTCCAGCTAAGCGTTGCTGGGCTGCGCGCGCAGGTCACCGCCTGGATCGGAACGCAGCCCGTCGAGGTGCAAGACGCCTACGAATACAGCGGGAGCTTCGTCCGCAGCGAGCCGATGATGGAAACCGGTTTCGCCGCACTTGGCTACACCTCCGATCAGATCGACGCGTTTTTCACGGCGGCCGCTCTGCTCTGACCCTGCTCGAGTCCCCGTTCTCATTCTGATCAAGCTGCCCTCCCGGGCGGAAAGGAAGTGTTATGCGTCTCGTCGCTGACGTGCGCCGCGTGGTGCTGTTGTCCCTGAGTTTCTGGATGCAGGTGTTCGGCCTCGCCGTGCTCGTCCTGCCGGAGCTCTGGTATCGCGTGACCGGACAGGACTACGACCCAAACGTCGCATGGTGGCTTGGCGTGCTCCTGCTGCTCGCCGGCATTGTTGGCCGGGTCTATCAGCAGGGACTGTCGCCATGGAAGGAATGGGTTCGCATCATTGCCGTGGCGGCGATCGCCTTCGCTTTGGCGCTCCTGCTCGCATGGCCCTCCGGCGCAAGCCCCTTGGGTGGCAGTCCGGCGACCGAGGCACAGACGCTCGATATCGCCGTGCCGTTCATCGCCAAGAAGGAGGGCGAGAAGCTGGTCGCCTACAGGGACTCCGTTGGCGTCCCGACTATCGGCTTTGGCCATACCGCCGGTGTGCACATGGGCATGGTGATCACGCACCAGCAGGCGCTCGACATGTTGCGCCAGGACGTCGCCTCGCACCGCACCGGCCTACACCGATATTTTACGCCGGCGACGATCGACGTGCGCCTGCCTGCCACGCGCGACGCGGCCTACACCTCGCTGGCGTTCAACGTCGGTCCTGCCGGCGCGGGCAAGAGCACCGCAACGCGCCGCCTCAACGCTGGTGACGTCGTCGGCGGCTGTCAGGCGCTGACCTGGTTCGATGAGGCCGGCCATAGGGTGCTGCGCAGCCTTTGGGAACGGCGCCAGCAGGAAAAGGCGCTTTGCATGATCGGCGCAAGTCGATGATGCTCGCTTTCCTCGCGCCGGTTCTGGCAGTCCTCGGCCCGGTCTGGACTTTCTGCACCAGCCGCGTCGGCCTGCCGCTGGTTGTCGCTGGCGGCATCATCCTCTTCTACGAGGGCCTGCCGCTCGGGCCGCTGCGTGACATTCCCTATCTCGGTCCGGAGCTGACAGGCCTCGTCGGCGGTCGCGTCGATCGCGCGTATGCCGCCGGCCAAAAGGCCGAGGACGCGATTTGGGAGGAGAAGATCAAGCTCGCCGCCATCGCCCAGGCGGCCGACACCAAAACGCGGCAACAGGACATCGATGCCGCGGCACAAGCCTACATCGACAAACAGCATAGCGACGCCGGCCGCATCGCCGACCTGGTGCGCGCGCAGAAGGACCAAGACAATGCACCGCCCGTTTCGACGAACCCTTCTGGCTGCAAGCCTGATGGCATCTCTGCAGGGGTGTCAGAGCGCCTCGACGCCATCGGTCGATAACCTGGTGCCGAAGCCTACCGCTCACGTCGATCCGAGTGTGATGCAGGAATGCCGAGGTGTCGTCGATGTCCCGCACACCTTCATTCCATATGATCAGGCGATCCTGCTTTGGGCGAAAGATCGGGCGTCGCTTGGCGATTGCAAACGCCTCGACCACGCCAAGGGCGACACCATCAAGGCGCTCGTGAAATGAGCGGTGGTGCAGTGCCTCAACGTCTTCGCGAACTCGACCCGGAAACCATCCTCTGGCTCGATCGCCTCGACAGCAAGCAGCGTGAAGCCCTTATCTGGGCCGGTCGCCTCAAGCCCGAACAGCGAGATCGGCTCGATGATTTCCTCGACATGGACGAGGATCACTTCCAGGCGGGGTTCGCGGTGGTGAAGCTCTGGACCCGGCTGCGCTGGCTGGGCTCCACATCGATGTGGATCATTTTGACGGTTGCGGGGTTGTTGCTGGCGTTGACCCAGATCATCGACCAGTTGAAGGGATCCAAGCTGTGAGGCTGCCGCGCACCGCTTCCGAAGTTCTGACCGGTCTCATTTTCCTCTTGGCCGGGGCTCTCGGGGTGCTGCTCTACCTGCAGATAGCACAGGCGCTCACCCTGTAATTCCCTGCTCATCACATCCAGTCTTCCCCATCGGCGTCGGCCGGTGGGGGACTTTTTTGCGTTTGGGCGGTTGATGAGCCAGAGCTAAATAGCTTTACCCTTGTCTCGAAGCCGAACAAAACTCGCTGGAAGAGAGGCAATGAACAACACCAGACAAACACTCAGGAGGACGATGTCCTTGTAGAGGAATTCACCGGCAAGGTTCCACGCTATCGGGTCCGTTGAGATGCTCCAGACCACGACCCCAGGGGTCGTGAAGAAAAATGACCAGGTGATCAGAAAGGTTCCTACCCCGATCAAGGCGCCCAAAGCTGACAGAATGGGCACAAACGCGCCTAATGCCAGAAGAAGAGCCGTGAATAACTCGATGCAGCCCAGCAGATAGGCCTCGCCCCTGAGGCCGAAAATCTGGAGCCAAAAAACGAACGGGCTGTTTGAGATGAATTGGGCGATACCGTTCGCTGACTGCGGCGTGAATTTCTGGATCCCGAACGACACGAAGATCAGAACCATGACCCACCTGAGAAGGGCGAGCGGCCAGTAAGATCCAACCCCTTTCTCGGCGACGTTGAATTCTCTATGCATGCTTTTGTCCTCTGCCAAGCAATCCAGGAATAACAAGGAGCCCTTCCCTGACGCACGGGTGCCAAGCGCCAGGTCCAGTGACCCCACCGCCAACTTCGTTGCGCCCCGCAGTTTCGTTACAGTCCCGGCTGCGAAAAACACGTCCGCCCTCGACCTAACTTAGATGAAAGGCACTGGACATCATGTGTAAGCTCGGCGGAGATGACGATCTTGTTTGCACGGTCTGCGACGTGACCGGTCGGCCACTACTCCGGTCCTCGATGAAAGCCGAGCAACTGGTGGTCAGCGACGAGACACAAAACGCCGTAGCGGGGCGGCTCTATCGCGGCGCTCGGAACCATCCCAGCCCTGCGAAATTGACTCGCCGTGTTGCGTCGAGAGTTCCGCGTTTAACCATGGCCCGTTCCGTCTCTAGCCAGAATGCAAAGCGCGCCGCCGTTCGCAAAGCACTCGACCGCCACAAGATCTACATCACCGCGCAGCGCTTCGCAGGCGGCACGTACGAAGCTCGGGTGCTGGTCGAGGGCGAGGTCTATTGGGTCGATGAATTGCGGCTGAGCCAATTGCGGGCAGGCATTCCCCCAACAGAGCTGGAGTTGATACCGGAAGACGATGGCTGAAGATTACGGTTTGCCTCTCTCAGAGGGCTCATTTGTCCTTCGGGGTGACCTGCACAGCCTGCAAAAGCCCTAACACGATCAGCGCTAAGACCGTGCCAAGCACTCCGATCTGCCAGAACCCAAGGCCCACTGCCAACCCGATAGCTCCCGCGAGCCACATTCCTGCGCCGGTGGTCAGACCTTGAACTTCGCCTTTCGAAAAGAAAACTATGCCTGCGGCAAGGAATGCGACCCCGGCGGTGGTTGCTTCAATGAGCCTTATCGGGTCGATCGCCACCTCTTGGCCATCGAAGACATGCATGTGAGTTATTTCAATGGCAAGGACGGCGATCAAGGCAGTTGCCAGGCAGACCAGGATGTGAGTTCGCAGTCCGGCCGGCCGATCACGCCATTCGCGTTCTAGTCCGACCAGTGAGCCGAGTATTGCGGCCAGCAACAGCCTGGCTGAAATCACCGAGAATGGCAGCCAAGTCTTCTGCCCGAAACCTTCGACAAGCTGGTCCATGAGTAACCTCTCGACTGGAAGACGATGGTGCGGGCTGAGGGGCTCCGCTTCCGACCTAGTGCCGCGTCATTGTCAGCGCCGCCCTAAGGCCTTCGCCTCTCGCTCCAGGGTTTCGCGGGCGTTCCCGTGCTTCCTGATCAGATCGCGCACCTGCTCGGGTGTCAGTCCGACCTTCTGGGCGAAATACTCAACCTCATAGTCTTCATCGGCCGAAACCCGATCGCGGTCGCGGAAGTCGCGCTTGCTCTTGTCGTCTGCCATGTCGGTTCCTCCTGAGGGGGAGAAACACGGCTGTTGCCGCCTTGTTCCCGCTCGTGGGCGTTCGGCCGCGGAACGTCTCGACCGCCCGGCCGTTTCCCGAAATGACGCTTTCAGACGATATCCGCATGGTACGAGGGCATGTCCGGCTGGGTCGACATCACCTCGCGCAACAGCGCGATCGCATAGCCCAGCTGGAGCGTGACGGATTGTCGACCGACGGCGCCCTCGATTTTTTGGCGCTTCTCGAAAGCATGCAAGACCTTCACGAACTGCATCTGGCACGGCTGCTCGCAAAGGCTGCGGGACAAGACTTAGTCATCGAACCGGCGGGTGCTGCTGGCTCGGGAACATAGTTGAGTCTGCGCGATTCATCCTCAATGAGCACACGCGGCATCAACTTCGTCGACCGATGGGTGGCAGAGCACCTGCCAAATGCGATGACTGATGATCCCGTCGCCGTGAGCGACCAGGCCGACGAACTGATGAAAGCGGCTGAGCGAGAAGGCATCCCGGCCGCGGAGATCAACGAGGAAGTCGACAGCGTCTTCGAAGTGATCTTCGAAGCGATGGAGAACCGCGAAGGAAGCTTGGCGGGGTAGTCCGCGAATAACGCATATTACATACAAATTCGCTAAAATGCCCGGAACCGATCAGCCTTACGCGGCTTGAATCGCGGTTGTTGGGTATGTGCATGCGTAACGCCTCAGAGCGGTTGAAGTTCATCAAGCCGATGGAGCCGGTGCAAGTTGCGGAGCCGCCGGTCAGTGACGACTGGCTCCACGAGATCAAATACGATGGTTTTCGGACCCAGCTCGTCCTCGATTGGGCCGGCGCCCGCGCCTTCTCGCGGCATGGCCACGACTGGTCAAAGCGATATTGGCCAGCCATCCAGGCGGCAGAAATGCTTCCCGCGACGTCCTTCATCATCGACGGCGAGATGACCGCGCTCGATGCTGACGGCAAGCCGAACTTCCATGCCATGCATTCTCGAATGAAGTGGAACGCCGAGCTGCTGACCTTCGTGTCGTTTGACCTGCTGCACCTCGACGGTGAGGACCTTCGCGCGCTGCCGCTGGTGGAGCGGAAGGCGCGGCTCTGGAAGCTGGTGAAGCCGGCCGACGGCATCATCCAGTATAGCGTGCACGTCGAGGGCAACGGCGCCGATTTCTTCGGGGCCGTCGACAAGATGGGACTCGAGGGGATCGTCTCGAAGCGACGTGAGAGCCTCTATCGGGGCGGCAAGACCGAAGCCTGGGTGAAGGCGAAATGCTGGGACATCGGCGAGTTCGAGCTGCTTGGCATCAGGCGGGAGCCCGGCAAGCCTGCCGTCGCGCTGATGGCCCGTGATGGCAAATATGCCGGCGGCGCAATGATCAACGCAAACCGTTCCATCAAGGAACGGTTATGGCGGCGGGTCGAGGAGGCGAGGGCGAAGCAACCCGCTGGCATGCCGACTGCGGTCGTGAACGGTGTGGAATGGGTGAGGCCTGGCATCCTGGCGCGCGTGAAGACGCTGAGGGGTGAGGCGAAACTACGCCACGCATCAATGCTGGATTTCAGAGAGCGCTGAGACCTACATCGCCTTGATGCGCTTGATGTTGGCGAAGATCCCGCGGCCGGCGTCAGTCAACTCGAAATAGTCCGCATGGGGATTTGGAACCCGCCGGATAGTGCGCTCCTTCAAGCCCCGGAGGATCCCGGGCATGTTCGGATTGTAATAGCCTGGCTGCTCGCCCACGTTCTCGATGGCGCGCATATAGTCGTATTCGGCTTTTTTGTCTTTGCGGGTGAGGGCTCGCATCTGGTCTACCACGGCTGAATGAAGGGAAGGGCTCATTCAGGTCGCCGGCGCGCGCCGGCCATGGGCGCGTGTCAGCGACCGGTGGTAAAGAGGAAAGCCTGCAGCAGATGCTTCATGATTTTCCCGATAATCGATCCGGCGTTGCCTGTCCAGACCGGAGCGGTATCTTCAGCGCAACGGGTTCGAGAGGAGAATAACGATGGCCGTCGCCAAAAAGGACCAGGAGCGCGTCACCTATGCCTGGATGTATGGCCAGCAGGCCCGCAAGGACGGCAAGGAACGCTCGGTGCCGGAATACTGGACCGAGCATGCGGAAGCGTGGCTCCAAGGCTTCGACGGAGTGCCGCTGGGCAGCGAACCGAAGCCGGTGAGCGAGCAACTCGAGGCGGAACTGGACGAAGGCGCGGTCCGCACGCCAGAAGTTCGACTCTGAAGCTATCCGCCGAAGTGACGATCGGGTATAGCAAGCGGCAACATTTAGTTGAAAGACGTGGGCCGCGATGAATCGAGTTGAACTTCTCAAGCAAGTGTCATTCGGCGAGCAGGTCGCCGAAGACGAGGTGAATGAGCTTGCCGACTACTTTGTTGAAACCAACCAATGGGACAGGATTGTAGCGGGGAAGATTGATATTGTCCGAGGTGAAAAGGGTGGAGGCAAGAGCGCTATCTATGCGCTCTTGATGAGTAAGGCCGACGATTTTTTCGACAAGTCGATATTGCTAGTTCCAGCCGAAGCGACCAGAGGCCAGACCGTGTTCAAAGATTTGGCGGCTGACCCGCCAACTTCTGAGACAGAGTTTGTTACCCTTTGGAAGCTTTACATCGTGACCCTGGTTGCCCAGCAGCTTCGCGAGTTCGACGTTAAACACGACAGAATCAATGAAATCTATGACCCTTTAGAAGAAGCTGGACTACTTGAAAAGCAATTGAATCTGCGCAGCCTGCTGCGTGCTGCTCAAGACCTCGCGCGACGCATTGTGAAGGCCGAGGCATTTCAAGGGGAGTTGACGATTGATCCGAATACAGGTGCTCACACGTATGGGGGGAAAATCGTTCTCCGGGAGCCGTCTAAAGATCAGAAGTTGAAAGGGTATATTACAGTTGATCACCTTATCGAGGTTGTGGATGCGGTTTTAGCAGGAAACAGACTCAACGTCTGGATCCTTCTCGATCGATTGGACGTAGCCTTCCAAGACAACCACCAACTCGAAGAAAACGCGCTCCGCGCACTTATTCGCGCTTACGGGGACATTCGGGCTCACCCTCAAATTTCTCTCAAGATTTTCCTCCGCGAAGACATTTGGAAACGTATCGGCGCCACGGGGATGCGCGAGGCCAGCCATATAACGAAGTATGTTGTCCTCGACTGGAACCAATCGACCCTTCTGAACCTAGTTGTTAGGCGCATTTTGAAAAACGACGTTCTCGTGAAGGAATTCGGTCTCGATAAGGAACAAATCCTCAAGGACGCATCCCTTCAGGAAGAGCTTTTCTACCGATTTTTCCCCCAGCAAGTTGAGCAAGGACCACAAAAGTCGCCGACATTCAAATGGCTGGTCAGCCGGTGCGCCGATGGTACAAAAAGGACTGCGCCCCGCGAACTCATCCATCTGCTCCGAAGCATCCTGGACGAAGAGATAAAGCAATTAGAACGGGGCCGTCCCGCCCCTGACGGCGACCAACTATTCGACAGGAGCGTTTTCAAGGCTGCCTTGCCAGTGGTTTCTGACGCCAGATTGCACACCTACCTCTATGCAGAATATCCCAACGAAAAAGACTATGTCGCCAAGCTGGAAGGGCAGCGGACGGAACAGACGCCGGAGAGTCTCGCCGAGCTGTGGGGCATGAGCCGGTCGGCAGCGGCAACGAAGGCCGCGCGACTGGTTGAACTCGGCATATTCGAGGAACGCGGAACCAGAGAGCAGACCTCCTATTGGGTTCCTTTCCTTTACCGGGACGCGTTGAAAATGGTGCAGGGCCGCGCCGAAGCGGACGAGGAAGAGAACTAAGCTCGGGCGTTGTTCATGGTTCGGGTTCGAAATACTCCAGGATAATCACGTAGCCGGCGTCGACCCTCATGCGCGGGTCGTAGTCGGTCTGGTGATCAATTGCGTCGTGTTCCGGCTGCCAGATGACGTTAAGGACACGACCGCCATTGTCGGCGGCTTCGTTCAGCTTCATGTGGAGCACCGTTGGGTTGTTCGGGCACGTCTCGACAGCATAGCGCAGCGGCATGTGACATCTCCCCTCAGCTGAAAAAAGATTCCACAGACTGCCTTGACGATCAAGGAATTTGTTCCTTTTTTGTTCTGATGCCGGAGACCTATAGCCCAAAGGGACGCGATTACCCGCTGTCCGCCCTCAATGACACCATGCGCCTGGTGCGCGTGCGCTGTCGCTATTGCAAGCGCTTCCACAACTATCAGCCTTCCGACCTCATCCAGATCTTTGGCGATGTCGATGTCGACTCGCTTGCCGAGCGGATGGTTTGCGAGAGCGGCGGCCGGGATCACGGCCGGCTCGATATCGAGGCTTTTGCACCTACAGGCCGGGAAGCGGTCGGCCTGGTGATCCGGCAGCTCATCGGGTTCAAGGTCCAACGCATCCCAATTTGGCGAGAACGGCCATGAGTTTCCCCTTCAAGCTACCCGAGATCACCTATCCGCTGGTGATCGATACGGTCGGCAAGACCCTCGCCATGGGCGAGGAAATCAGCGTTCATTGCCACACCTATGGCTGTGGACACACCGGCCGGCTCAACCTGGTGAGCATCGCGCGTCGCCGCGGCATGAACTATTCGTCCGGTGAGGCCGCCCTGCGCGAGGTCATCTATTGCCCCCGTTGTCGCGAGGCTGGGCGCAACGACAAGAACGTCGGCTTCATCCACCACACCTTGGCCGACCCATTCTCGAAGTGGCCGCGCCAGCGGAACGACTACGCGAAGGCAAAGGGCGAGTAGCGTCGGTTGGGCCTTTCACCCATTAACCCTCCTGCGCCACAGCTTGATCAGTTGGTCGGCTATATCGATAACTGCGCCGGCCCACGCATCCTCAGCGTCACCGGGTCTAGCGGCTTGGGCCGCATCAAGCTTTGCAACCATTTTGACGATCTCCCCGTTTTTGAACGTGAGGTGATCGTCGGTATGCGCGAACCTGTTCCTGATTGCTCGTATCTTATGAATTTCGGCGGCTAAGGCCGGCGGAATGAAGCCGAAGGCTCGGGCTATCTTGATCTTGTGGGAGAAGGTCGATAGCGGGCCGTTCTCATAGAGCGACTCCAGCACATTGTTGGATTTTTCTGGCATGTGGGCCTGGAGGACCCTTGTGAGTATCCCTTCGAGCCATGCTGCCTCGGTCAGAACTCTCCCGATGACAGCGCGATCGCCCATGTCACGGAGCTGCTTTTCTAGACCGTCCATCGGACTTTCCACCGTCGGCTGACCGTGGCTTTTCTTCTCGTCATCTGTCATTGCGCCAGCGTAGCTGTGAAAATGTGGGATTGGCAAACCCCACCACCACATCCATTCGCCACGGGGACGGGGCAAGGACGCGCGCGGAGGCCTCCGCAGGTAGTGAGTGAAGGGCGGGGTGCGAAAAACCTCTGTACGGGGCTCTATTTCAATTCGCATCCAGACTGGCAACAATCTGGCAACAAAAACGGTGTAGCTCTCGGCAAACCGGTGTAGGCTGGAGCACGTGCCGAGCCCGTTTGGAACCACATTGGAAACAACGGGCCAAAACGGCGCAGGGTGTTAAAGGCGGCCGCAACGCCTTGCAATTCAAGGCGTCTGCGGTTATTCAGACGCCCGTCGGCTGCGGTAGCTCAGTGGTAGAGCACTCCCTTGGTAAGGGAGAGGTCGAGAGTTCAATCCTCTCTCGCAGCACCAGCTTTCCGAAGCACCGAAATGAGCCCCTCCGGCGATCGCGCCGGCTCAGTTGGTGACATGCGACAGCCGCAGGCCGGCTTCGTCCGTGGCCTCGGCCAGGCCTTCCTCCGCGAAGCGGAACATGTCCTCGAAATCCAGCTCACGCTCGAAAATGACACCGCCGACTTTGATCGCAAGCACGTCCTTGTCGCCTTTCGGCGCGAAATAGATCTCGCCGACCGTGCCGCGAATGCGCTCGCCGACGTCCTTGGCGTCCTCTTCGCTCGCGCCCGGGAGGAAGACGCCGAACATCGAGGTTCCGATCCGGCCGATCAAATCGTCCTTGCGCACCGCGGATTGGATGGCCGATGCGATCAGCCGCAAGGCTTCGTCGCCCCATTCGAGACCGAAACGCAAGTTGATCGATGCCAGATGTTCAGGATGGATGACCAGAAAAGCGCCCGACCTCGGACCGGCCGGTCTCGCCGCTCTCCTGTCGACCATAGAGGTGAACACCTTGCCGTTCAGGCAGCCGGTCAACTGGTCATAGGTGCCGGACCTGGTGAGTTCCTGGCGGTACCGGCGGATCTCGATCTGTTGCCAGCCGATGAGGGCAAACAGCGGCAGACCGATGACGATCGGCACGATGATCGCCGTAACGGCCCCGCGGCCGAACGGCGTCAGGCTGTCGCTGAAAAGCAGCAGGTAGTTGAGCGCGAGCGAAAGGCCGACGCAGGCGGCAGTGCCGAGCGCGGCCAGCAAGATGAGCTGCTTCCATGTTTGAACCGGCGCGGTCGGTGTTTTCGTGGTCAAGGGCCAATCTCCTGTTCGACGCATCGGCTTACAGGAGGTCGGTTACGATTTCGGTTTCACGGAAGCGTACAATTTGATGCAAGTCGGCATCTTCTCCATGGCAAGCGGCGGATGCGGCGCACTGGCTGCCGTTGGACCGGTCCAGGTTTTAGAGCAATTCCAGGAAAAGTGTGAGCGGTTTTCCGTTCGGAATTGCGTAAAAACAAGGAGATAGAGCATTTCACCCTTTCGGTGAAACGGTGAAACGCTCTAGAAGTGCCGAACCGCCCTGACCATTCTGCTTTCACGCAAGGTCCGGGACGGAACCGGCTGCCGACGTTCCCGCGGGCAGCGCTATTGCGGTGGGCCGAAGATGCCCATCCTGGCGTTTCTCGCCACCATTTCCGCCTTGCCGTAAATACCGGTGGGCGCGGCCATCGCCCAGCCGTTGGAAACCAGCCAGGCGCCGACATCCTGCTTGCCGAGGGCGCAGGGCGCGGCGATGGCGAAACGGTCGGCATCCGGCGGCAGGAGGCATTTGAGCGCCCAGCCGCGCAGCCAGGCGTTGAAAGCGGCGCGCGCCCGCTGGCCGCAGGGCCAGGCGGTGTCGTCGACCGTGCAGGTCCTGTCAGGGTCTATGTCGACCGTACCGCTGATGGCGACCGTGCGTCCCATGGCTTCGAAGACCGCCGCGGAAGTCGCGACCGGACGGAAGAGCAGCGTCTCATGCCAATCCTGCGGCATCGGCGTCTTCGGCGTTGTTGCAAGCCCGAGTTCGCCAAGTGGGGGGCGCGGCTCGATGCGCTCGATCCCGGATGGGTCGAGTGGCGGCGGCGCGATGAGGTTCTCGGCGATCTTGCGCGCCGGCTGGCCTGGTCGCCTGTCATGCGTCGGGGTAGGCCGGGCCGGCTTCGGGTCGCCGGCGCCCTGGACCGGCGCAACCGAAGGCGGGTTTGGCGGCAGCCAGCGCCCGCCCTCCGCGATCAGCACCATGCCTGCGAGCAGCCCGACGCCGCCCAGCGCGGACGCAAGCATGGGGCGACCGGGCAGGTTCGTCTGGCTCACGCGTGGCACTCCGCGGGATCGGGCCGGCGGTCGATGATGCTGCCCGAGCCCGAACCATTAGCTCCTGCCGACACGGCGCCGCCCCCGACCGTTGAACCGGATCATACATTAGACATGAGCGACATTCCTTGAAAAGCAAGGCGTTGCGTTAAGCGTCGCGCAACCAATGCCGCCTAGAATCGGCTGTCGGATGTCGAAGGGATGACGCGATGCGCAAGCCGATACTGCTTTTTGCCTTTCCGGCGCTGATGCTGCTTCTACTGGCGGCGGAGCGGATGGCGGCGCTGCTTCTCGGCTTCTATCCGGCGAGCCCCGCTGTGTGGCACGCCTGGCTCGAGCTGCGCCCGTTCTCGACCATGTTCTGGCAGCAGGCGCATGTCTATCTCGACGGGTCGATGGCGCTTGACGTTGCCATCATTGTCTTTGCGATCGGCGCCTGCTGGATGGCCAGCCGCTCGAAATGGTCCGGGGGTTTTTTCCTCGCCAATCACGCTGCCATGATTTTTGCCGGGCTCATGATGGCACTGAGCAGCCACGCGGAAACGGCGAGCACTATCGCCGCCTTCGTCACGCCCCATGGCCTTCAGTTCTCGGTGATGGTCGACCTAAGCTTGCAGAACTGCCTGGTGCTGTGCCTCGGTCTCGCGGCCTGCGCTTATTGCCACGTCGCTTTCCTGCGCGAGGCGAGACAGCGCACGGAAGTTCGCGCGGTCCGCGTGCTTGCGCTGCAGCGCGATCTTTAACCGGCCGGCCCACCGGGCTCAGTTGATCTTCTTGTAATAGACCTTGCCGTCGGGCTGCTGGATACGCTTATAGGACGGATTGGAGCCGGGAGGCGCGACCCTGCGCTTGAACGAGGGCTCCCCGTTTCCGGCGCCGACGCTTTCATCGACCGCTGAAGCGTCCGCCACCGTGGTGTTGCCAGCCATGGACGGCTCCGTCGGGCCGGGCGCCGGCTCGCTGGCGGCGACCGGCTGGCCTTGCTCCAGCTTGGCGATATTGCCGTTGATCTGGCCGAAATTCGCCTGCAACTGGCGGTCCAGCGTCTCGAACCGGCTCTGGAAGCCGTTGTTGACGGTGTCGATGCGGGCGCCGATGCGCTGCTCGAACTGGCCGAGTTGGTCCAGCCGCGCCTCCATGGTCTTGAGGTCGTTGACGCCGCGATAGAGATAGACCGCAGCCGTCACGTTGACGGCGGTGACAAGCAGCGCGCCGACCGCGATGACGCCGATCATCTTGGCCCGGCTGGGCGTTCCCGGGGCGGCCTCCCGGTGAACGAGTTCGATTGCCGGAACGTCCGGCTCGCTGATCATCGTCATTCAACCACCACCTTTGCGCCCACCGCGACGCGTTTGAAGAGATCGATCACATCGGTGTTCGTCAGCCGGAAGCATCCGGACGTGCCGTCGAAACCGACGCCCTTGGGATCGTTGGTGCCATGGATGCGATAGAGCGTGTCGTGCCCGTCGCGCGACAGGTAAAGCGCCCTCGCGCCGAGCGGATTGTAGGGACCGGCCGGCACCATCGCCGGCAGTTCCGGCTGGCGCGCGCGCATCTCCTTGGGCGGGCGCCATTCCGGCCATTCGGTCTTGGAGGCGATCTTGACCGTTCCGGTCCAGCCGAAGCCGTCGCGGCCGACGCTGATCTGGTAGCGCAGCGCCTGGCCCTGGCCCGTCACCAGATAGAGCGCCTTCTCGTTCTTACGGATGATGATGGTGCCGGGTTGCTCGTCGGTCTGGAAGGCGACCGTCTTGCGCAGGCTTGGGCCCATCGCGGGCAGGGGAGGTAGGCTCGACCCGGCCATCGCCACGTCGCAGGCCGACGCCAGCGCGATGCCGATCAGGCCGGCGGCGGCAAGACACCTGGCTGTGCGAAGCATTTGCTTTGCCGCAATTCCGGACGGAAGGCTACGGCGAAGTCCCCGAGCCTGACCGCTTCGCATTTTTCCTGGAATTGCTTTAGCGCTGGGCATTGTCCAGCCGCTCCTTGAACATGCGTTTTAGGTCCTTGTTGAAGCGCGCGCGTCCGTCCACCTCGGAAGGCAGGATGGCGCGGTTCAGCGCGTCGGCCAGAAGCGCGTTGTCCAGCGCCAGCGACTTGATGTGCGGCGCCTTGAAGATCTTCTCCAGCTCGCTGCGCGAGAAGTGGTTGCCGAACCATTTGCGCTTGTGCTTGTTGGCGACCAGCGTGATCGAGACGCCATTGCCGCGCAGCTCGCGGATCTTCTTGTAGAGCCGCTTGCCTTGCCTCAGCGAGGCGACGTTGAGCTCGAAGACGATGAAGATCTCGTCGCTCGTCCTGAGCACCGAATCGTGCCACGGCGTCTCGATGTTGGGCAGGTCGATGACGATGTCGTCGAAACGGTAGGCGACGAGATCGAGCAGCCGGAAGACGAAGTCCGCCCCCTGCGGCTCGAACGGCAGTTGCGGCCGCTCGAAGGAGTAGAGCGTGAGGCCTGACGGCCGCGACAATTTGATGACGTCCATGAGCTCGACATCGAGCCGGTCCGGCTGGCCGATGATGCCGGAGAGGTCGAACTGGTTGAACTGGTTGAGATAGGCGCCGCAATTGGCGCTCTGGAAATCGAGGTCGACGAGGCAGGTCGCGGCCGCCCGCTCGGCCGATTTCGAGGCGAGGTGCTCGGCCGCCGAGATCGCCAGCGTGGTGGCGCCGGCGCCGCCGCTCGCGGCAATGAAGGTGATGATGCGGCTCTTGGTGCCCTGGTTGCCGGTGTCGTGGAAGGTGACGGCGTTGAGCAGCTCCTTGGCGTCGAGCGGCTTGTGCAGCCAGTCGGACGCGTTCATGCGCACCAGCACGCGCGTCTGCTCGGAGGTGAGCTCGTCCGAGATCGCGATCAGCGGCACCGAAGCCCAGGCCGCGCGCGCCTCGACGATTCCCGCATTGCCGAGCAGCTCGCCATTGCCGAGATCGAGGATGATGATGCCCGGCCGGCTGTCGGCCGGCGGCCCCTTCAGGAACTCCGCTGCGTCCGAGACCTTGACGTCATAGATCGCCAGCGCGTCGAGCCGCGTGGTGACATCGCGCTTGAAGTTCGAATCGGACGAAAACAGGGCCACCTGTTTCCGCTTGGTCGGGAGAACTCTGGTGTCGATGGCGTTCATGGGAACGTACTCTTTAAATCTTCACCCGTGACTGTACTCAGCATGGAGGGCATGTTGACGTTCGCGAAGCCCATCAGTCCCTGAAGGAAGAAGAACTGGAAGGTCCGGTTCTGAAGACTGACCGTGATCGTCGGCACTGGGCCACCGAGGCGGGTCTGATAGCCGAGCCCGGTTGCCGTATAGGTGACGACGACGTTGCTGCGCAGCAGGCCCGAGAAGAAGTGGCACATTCCGGGTCTCTGGATGCCGGTCAGTGCAGGACATGCGTCGTCGTTGGTATTGGCCGTGTCGCCGCGGAAGATCCGGCTGAAGGCAGCAGCGCTGAATCCACCGTTGTTGGTGCAAGATCCGGTGGTACCGGTGTAACTGCAGACGAACGGACCGTAGGCGTCGGCGACGACCGGCGCGCCAGGATTGGCCGTTGGTGCAGCCGTCGCAAGATTGGCCGCAACGGGATCCGATATGGATGCCAGTCGCGCTCCTATCTGCACGGCCTTGGTTGCCGCGTTCCACTGGTAAAAGGCATAGCCGAAGTCGACGAAGCCGAGCGTCAATGCAAATAGAAGGGTCGAGACAATGGTCATCTCGACCATGGCCGCGCCCTCTTCGGATTTTGCGAACCCCCTTATCATCGTCAGAACCGCATCAACCGTTCTTGGTGGGAGCCGCTAAGGGTGATCGGCCCAATGCCGATGAGCGCCAGCATGCCTATTCCGGTATAGGGATAAGTGCCGGAGGCCTGGACGACGCAGACTTGCGCGGTCGTGGATCGATACTGCGTGACGCCGTTAACCACGGCATCGTGGCAGCCTGTTCCGATCGTCACGGTGACATTGGTTGTGAGCCAGCCGGGGACCCGTGCGGTGCCCGAGCCAGCCACGTTGCCGAACACCGCGATGTTGGTCGCGAGGTTCGCGCAGTTTATGGCTGCCAGCCCTGCATCCGTGTAAATCTGGCTGTTGCAACGTGCGCCGAAGCGGGCACCATCCGAAAGACCAGCTTCCATCAACAGTTTATCGTGGATGAGATTGCCGAATTCGAACACCCCGGCTGAAAGCGCGAGCATCAATGGGGCGACGAGGGTCATCTCGACCATCACCGCGCCGCGTTGGTCGCGCCGGAATTTTGCAAGGTGACGCAGGGCAAGGCGAAGCATTTTCATCACCGGTAAAGTTGGGCTTCGTCGCGCAGGAAGCTATCCAAGGTCCCCTGACCGCCGCGACCGGTGATGTCTACGAGTTCGACAAAGACCGACCCGCCTGCGTTGGCGCCTGGAACGGGTTCGGTCAGGAAGAAGCTTGCGAAAGCCTCGACGGGGAGATTGGTGCTGTTGCCGTTCAAATCGTTGCCGGCGGCCTCAAGCGCATTGCAGTTGAGGATCGCGCCGTAAAGCAAGCGTCGATCGACAGTTGTCACAGGTGGTTGGCAGGAACTCGGCGGCGTTCCTACCTCGCCGCCCGTTGAGGCGACCCCCACCAAGTTATTCGCGATCTCGTATTGGTAGACCTGATATCGGGTCGGTTTGCTGGTGTTCCAGGAAGAGGGATAGCTGGTTCCTCCGAAATTGGTGCTCCAATAGCCGGACAGGTTCCAGTTCCCGTCGCCCATCCGGCCGCCCATATATGGTGTCGTGCCGTCCCTCGGCAGGCCCATATTGCCCGTCGCGTTGAATGTCAGTTGATTGTAGTTGGGACATTGGTTGCTATTGCCATTGCCATTCCCGTTGCCGCCGGTCGACGCGCCCTTCCGCACATTCGAGGCAGGGCCGTATTCCGAACTGTTGAATGCATTGCCGTTGGCATTGATGCCGAAACGCACGTTGAATGCATCCTGGATCGGGCCGGTGTTCTGGCCGGTCTTGGTGCTCACGCCCTGCGCCGAATAACAGCCGATAGGCCTCGATGTCGCGATCGTCTGCGCGAGACCCTGCGCGCCATTGCCGACGGTGTCGGGCGGCGCCAGGAAGCCGAAATTGCCCGGGCCGTATGCGGCGTTGTTGCCCACGGTGCGAAGTTCGATGAGCCGCCGACGAATGGAAGGATCCGATGCCGCTTGCTGCAAGGTGACGCCGCCGGCAGCATTGGTGCCGTTGACCATTTCATAGGGGTTGCAGATGAAGACCGGCGTATAGTTGCAGACACCCGAGGTAAACCCTGCGACAGAGGTCGCGCCGACATTGAAGCTGTTGTTCGCGGTGCTTCCTGTCAAGAACGACGCCGGGAATATGGCGGCGAAGCCAACGGGCGTCACGGTGACGCGCACGAACCTTGCGTTCGGCGCATCCGTCACTTCGTCGGTGATGATGTTGGCTGCTGCGATCGCAGTGCTGTCCGACGCTGGAAGCGACCGAAGATAGGCCCTCGTCACTCCCGCGGCGAGCAACGTTTGCGGGACGTTGGCCGTGGAGAAAGTATATTGGTTGCTCACCAGGGTCGCTAGAGCCCGGTCGGCGCGGACAATCGAGTCGGTTCGGCCATCCAGTTCAGCAGCCGCGGCCAAAGCCATGGCATCGCCTGCCTTCTGCAGGTCGTTATGCATGTTGTTGACCCGGCTCATATCGATCGCAAGCAGCGAGAAGCCGATGATCGCCGGCAGCATTATGCTGACCAGCAGCAGCGCTACGCCTCGCTGATCGCGCCAAAATCTGCGAATGGTCCCCAACATGACGCTACCCTTTACCCCTCGGTGTCAGGCTCCTCGCATTCCCTGATACAACCGCTTCCTTTCGTTCATTTCACTGTGTGGCCGCACCTGTCGGACCCACGTTGACCGTCATGTTTGTTGTGGGCGCCGGGGAGGGCGGAAGCTTGTATCTTTGCACAACGCCAACCGATCGTGCGCCATCGCCTTTGATCTTCGTGTTGCTCGAAGCCGGGTTGTACGGATCGACGGTCTGCAGCAGCTGGTTGGCGTTCTGCGAGTCGCCGGAAGCCAGCGTCATCGTGTCGTAATTGTTCAAATAGTCGGCCGCGCAGCCCGCAAGCAGGCTGGTGCCGAGAAGCACGACCAGGAGCTTACTTTTTGACATAGACCAGCTTGTCCTTCGATTTCACATCCAGCATGTGGCCGTAAGGGCCGGTGACGCCGTCGCCATGCTCATATTTGCGGATCATGTCTTTGCTGACTTCGAGTTGGCCAAGCAGCATGAGTTCCGGATCGTTGGCCGGCCTCGTCTTGTCGAAAGGCGTGGCCAATTGCTCGCCAGGCTTCACCGGGCGCACCAGATGCGGCGTGACGATGACGACCAACTCCGTCTCTTCCTTCTGCGTGCTAGAATTCTTGAAAAGCGCACCGATGATCGGTACCTGGCCAAGCCAAGGCACCTGATCCTGAAGCCTCGTGTTCTTGCTGGACAACAATCCGCCAACGGCGAAGCTCTGGCCGTCGCGGAGGTCGACAGTAGTCGCCAGCTTGCGGTTGGTGAAGATTGGATCGCCGGCGGGCGTGAAGCCCGTCAGGTCACTGACTTCCGGCGCCAGCTTCATATGGATCTTGCCGTCGTCCAGCACGACAGGCGTGAAGTTGAGATTGACGCCGAACTGCTTGAATACGATTTCGATCTCACCCTGGCTGTTGACGCTGCGGATCGGCACCTCACCGCCGGCGTTGAAGCTGGCGGTTTCGCCGGAAACCGTGGTGAGGTTTGGTTCGGCCAGCAGGCGCACGACGCCCTTCGACTCCAGGGCCTCGATGATCAGGTCAACCTTGACGTTGCTGTCGATGATGCGGGTAATCAGCGCTCCGAACGGACTGGCGGTCGACAGCAGGCCACTAATTAGCTCCCCATCGCCAAGCACGACCGAATTGCCGTCGTCGTCCTTCGATATGGCGCCTATTCCGGTTCCGGTTCGGGTCGTGCCGCTCCTGTTCGTGCTCCTGAAGGACACCCCGAGATCGCGACCGGCATTGCGCTTGGCTTCAAGAATACGCACCGAAAGATTGACCTGCTCGCTATCATCGATGGTCACGGCATTGATGATGGCTTCGGGGCCATATTGCTGGGTCACCTCGACGATCTGCGCCAGCGTCGCTGCGTCCTTGACGTGGCCGCTCAGTCGCACCTTGCCGTTGATCGACCCGATCTCGATACGTGCTTTCGGCGCCACCTGGCGGATCGCGGCCGCCATGTCGCTGACATCCTGGCCGACCTCGATCTGGATGGCCCCCAGCGAGCGCTTGTCCTCGGAAAACAGGTTGACCGTGGTGGTGCCGAGACTCTTGCCGATAATGTAGAGTGTCTTGTCGGTCATCGGTTGCGCGTCGGCGATCTTCTCGTCGCCGACGACGATATCGCCCAACGTCGCGTTGACCGTGATTGTCGTGGACTGAGAAATGGGCACGAACACGCGATGGAGCGATGGGCTCGACACGTCTATGAAGCGGTCAGCCGCTCTCGCTGACTGGCCGGCCGTTGCCGACAACGCTACGGAGAATAGCGCGGCCGCCGCTATCCTCATCCAAATCCCCTTCATCCCTCGTCTCCCATTGCTGCCTGTGGGCAGCCCCTCGTTTACCGCCCGCTTTCTAGCGTTGGCGCGGCACGTCATACGTTTCGAGCTTTACGCCCCGGAACACGCCAATTGTGGCTCTTGCGGGCGGTTCGGGCTGCACATATTTCACCGGCTCGGCTGGGGGGGGCGGCTGCACGACCACGACTGGTTTTGTCTTGCTTAACTCGTCCACCTGGCTGCCGACGCGTTCCACCGCTTTGGCCAGTCCATCGATCTTAGCATCGGCGCGCTGGCGATCCGCTGCAGCCGCGGCATCGGCCGCCGCCTGCTTCTGGGCTTCCGCCTGGCGCTTGGCGACATCCTCCGGCGTGTCGCCCGTGAGATCCGAAAGCGTTATACGCTCGGTCGATTCTGCTTTGCTGGCGGCTGCTTGACGGAGCGCCAGCGACAACTGGCCGGCATCTGCTGCAAGAGTGAGCTTTTGCGCATCTTTGGTGCTGACTTCGACGGTCACCGCCTTCACGACAGTGGGGCTGTCCTTGCTTTCGTCGGCCACCTGGTCGACGGCGAGCACCTTGACGCTCTGCAGCAGAACGTCGACGTAGCTCTTTTCCGGGCCGCCATCGTTATGCGCGGTGCGAGTCAACAGCACGTCGACACGGTCACCGGGGAAGACGAATCCGGCGACGCCGAGCACGTCGTTCACCCGGATGGAAACGGCCTTCATGCCCTCCGCCAGCACGGCTGAAAGTGTGGCGCGTTGGCCTGGGCCTGTAATCTTGGTGGCAAGCACGGGTTCATTGACGCCAATCGCCTGAAGCGCCTGCTTGGCTCCGTCGCCAGCCAGAAGATCTTTTGTCGTCTTGAAAGCGCCGGCCGGGACCGCGCCTGCAGGCCAGGGAATCTCGCGCAATTTGTCCGCGCTGAGAGAATCTCCGAATTTCAGCGGCACGGCGGCTACGACCAGCGTGTCGCGATTCACGTCTTCCGTTCGAGCCATGGCGCTGCGCTGATTAGCGAGCCAAACGTTGGCAAGAACAACCGCCAGGACCCCAAACACGCTGGCAAGAACAATCATTATAAGAGTATTTGCGCGCATTTCCTGCCCCCACCCACGTCGCTCAGCTCGCCGACACGGGTTCCGTGCCCGTGCCGGCGAAGCGACTTATGCATTTACGGCAGTGCCGCCTGCAGCGTTGTCCATTGGCCGACAACCCAGTTGCCGACAAGGATAATCGTGGCGATCACCGCCACGGTGATAATGCCGAGCAGGATGGTGTATTCGACCATAGCAGCGCCATTTTCGTCGCCGCTGAACTGCCGGGACATTGCCATGAGCTTCTTCATGCCAACTCTCCCTTGGAGTTTGAACCCGACGAGACGAGTCAAGGATGTAATCTAGACTCGAGCATCCCTCGTCGCCTTTAATCCATCTAGGCATCGGCGCCAGAAAGCCGGCGCCGATGACTGCTGATCAAATTACGGCAGCGCGGCCTGCAGCGTCGTCCACCGCCCCACGACCCAGTTGCCGACAAGAATGATCGTGGCGATCACCGCCACGGTGATTATGCCGAGTAAGATCGTATATTCGACCATAGCAGCGCCGTTTTCGTCGTCGCGGAACTGCCGGGCCATCGTCATGAGCTTCTTCATGCCAATTAACTCCCTTTGGAGGTTTGAACCCGACGAGACGAGCCTAAGGATGAACCCCATACCCAAGCATCCCCCGTCACTTTCAATCCTAGGTCGCGCAAAAAAGCTGAGTCAAACAGATTAACGGTTCCTTAACCTTCAAATACTCGATTTTACGCTTCTTCAATTTAGACAACAGCTTGATTCGGCTCATTTTTCAAGCGATCTTAACCATTCATTCACAATTCGGCCACGCCAATGCCCCCAGGGCAACAACATTAGGTGCTTGGCATATTCCTTTATATCGAGCGAGTTAGCGGGAACTTCCGTTCGAGTTTCTGGCCAAAGGTCCTACGACTTTGGTCCGTTGGGCCGCGCTATGACGAATAAAATCGACTTCTTGAGTCTCGTATCTTAACTATGTCGCAAGTAATACGGCCGGTGTGTTCTCCAGGCCGCTTGTGCCGCTCGTGGTTAACGCTTAGTTTCGAACCCGGGGAAATGGCAGGGGCAAAGCCAATGTTAGGCCGCTTCATTAAAGGACAAGCCGAGACGCGCGTGCCGCAGGCAAATGCTGTAGCGCCATTGTCGCAACTTCAGCCAACGGAACCGAACGCCGACGTCGACAACTCCGACGAGGCGTTCCTTGCCTTGAAGGTCGACCTGCATCGACATTTGATTGACCGCTTCAATCTCGCGGCGCTGGAGTCTGCTTCTAAGGACGAGATTCTGGATGACATTCGTCCAATCGTCAGGGAATTTGTTCGCGCCCGAAATGTACCGCTGAATGCCCGGGAGCTCGATCAACTGACCAGCGACACGGCGGACGAGATGCTTGGGCTTGGGCCTATCGAGCCGTTGCTCAAGGACGAGTCCATTGCGGACATCTTGATCAATACCCACAAGCGGGTCTTCATTGAACGGCGCGGCGTTCTTGAAGAAACCTCCATCCGGTTTCGCGACGAGGCGCATCTCTTACGTGTGATCAACAAGATCGTCTCGGCCATTGGCAGGCGTGTCGATGAATCATCACCGATGGTTGATGCTCGCCTGGAAGACGGGTCGCGCGTGAACATCGCTGTGCGACCCATTTCGGTAGACGGCCCGCTGGTGTCTATCCGGAAATTTTCAAAACATCCCTATTCGCTTGAGCGGCTGATTGCCTTCAACTCGATCCGCCCGCCAATGGTCGATTTGCTGCGGATAGCCGTGCAGACACGCAAGTCGATCCTGGTTTCGGGGGGTACAGGTAGCGGCAAAACGACTCTGCTAAATGCATTGTCGAGCTATATCCCGTCAAAGGAGCGACTGGTCACGATCGAGGACGCGGCGGAACTGCAATTGCAGCAGCCGCATGTCGGACGTTTGGAAACCCGTCCACCCAATGTGGAAGGCAAGGGCGAGGTCCGTCAGCGCGAGTTGGTCAAGAATGCGTTGCGCATGCGGCCGGATCGCATCATCGTTGGCGAAGTGCGCGGCGAGGAAGCGTTCGACATGCTGCAAGCTATGAACACCGGCCATGAGGGGTCGATGACAACCATTCATGCCAACACGCCGCGCGATGCGATTTCGCGAATGGAGCAGATGGTCGGCATGGCCGGCATGCCGATGACGAACGACTCCATCCGGTCGCAAATCGCTTCGGCTATCGACATCATCGTGCAGACGCAGCGTCTTTCGGATGGCGGCCGGCGGGTGGTTTCCATCTCGGAGATCACCGGCATGGAAGGGAATGTGGTTCAACTCCAGGAAATCTACCATTTCGTTCGCCGCGATGTCGGCCCGGACGGCTCCATCATCGGCGATTTCCGGGCCACCGGGGTTCGCCCGCGATTTGCGCAGGAAGCTGCGACCTTGGGCCATCATTTCGGAAAAGACGCGTTCAATCCGCAGGTTCCGCTCTGATGCCGACCGGCCAAACCCTTCTCTATTTCATCTACGTCCTAGCAGCTGCGTCGGTCATCCTTGCCGCGGAGTCCTTCTACCTCTCCTTTGCGAGCAGGCGCGCGCGGGCAGGAGTGATCAACAGGCGCCTGCAGCGCCTAGGGGAAGCCGCCCCTGCAGAGCAGAGTCTGCAGAGCCTCCTTCAGGAGCGCGGCCTTACCGCTTCGGGAGACTTCATCTTTGGAGCGGTCGCTCTGAATCGCCTCTACACACAATCCGGCGTAACGGGCAACCCGCTCGCGTTTGGAGCGATGTTTTTGCTCGCCGGGCTCGTTCTTGCACTTATTTTGTCTTTGATCTTTGGTGCATCGATACTCCTTGCCATTGGCGCTTTCATTGTGGTGGGAGTAGTGCTGCCGCTTCTTGTGTTGCGAAGGGCGAGGAACAAGCGAATCAACAGATTCGCGGCTCAACTTCCTGATGCCCTCGACATGATTGTGCGTTCCCTGCGCGCTGGCCACCCGACCACGGTGGCTATTGGCTTGGTTGCGCGAGAGATGCCCGACCCTCTGGGAACCGAGTTCGGTATTGTCTCCGATGAGATCACATTTGGTTTGAGCCTCGAACAGGCGGTACGGAAGCTTTCCGAGAGAGTAGGGTTTGAGGGTCTGCATCTGCTATCGGTATCGCTCTCGATCCAGGCCAAGACTGGCGGCAACCTGACCGAGATCCTCTCGAACCTGGCCTCCGTCTTGCGCGAACGCCGGAAGCTGCGAATGAAGATACGGGCGCTCTCTGCCGAAGGGCGGATTTCGGCTTGGATCATCTCTCTTTTTCCGGTCTTCATGTTCGCGATTATGATGCTCGTCTCTCCTAGCTTCTACGGCGATGTTTGGGGAAGCCCGATAATATTGCCCGTTTTCCTGATTTTCGGGCTATGGGCTCTGCTGGGGGACTTTATCATGTATCGCATGGTCAATTTTGATTTCTGAGGAGCGTGAACAGACTTGCTGACCGGTATCGGGAATTCGCCAGTGTTGCTGTCGATCGCTGTCTTCATGGCGGCAGCGGCAATTTTTCTGCTGGCTGCGCTTATTATCCTGCCGGTCATTCAGACCAGAAGAATGGTATCTAGGGCTCTCCTATCCGAGGGTATAACCAACCGTCGTTCGCTGGGCGCGCAGCAAGAGCTCAATAGGATCTCTGCGCAGCGACCGGTTGACGCCTATTTTCGTGCCTTGGAAAAGGAGCGCGGCGAGCCAAATGCATTGGAAGCGAAGCTGTTTCGTGCTGGGTTCCACCAGTCGAGTGCTCCGGCTGTGTATACCATCTGTCGTCTGGGCTCCGTGTGCGTTGGCTTCCTGGCGAGCTACGCGCTGCTGTCCAATCTCTTGCCTCCACAATTGCCCAGCTTCCTCGCATTTGCAGGTTCGGCTCTTCTCGGGCTCGGCTGCATCGTCATTCCTGGTATCATGCTCGATCGATTTGAGAACGCTCAGAAGCAGGTCTATCGGCGTGGTTTCCCGGATTTCATGGATATGATGATCACATGTGCCGATGCAGGGATGAGCTTGGAGGCCGCGGTTGAGCGGGTTGGCACCGAACTCGCCGGTACGCACAAATGGCTGGGTATTCAGCTTTCGATTATGAATCTGCAGTTGCGTGCCGGCAAGCCACTGCGCGAGGCCCTCCGCGAATTGGCTGACCGAGTGGGCCTGGAAGAGGCTAGATCCTTGGCAGTGTTGTTCCGACAGTCTGAAGAACTCGGCACCAGCCTCACCGAAGCTCTGCGGGTCTACAGTGACGAAATGCGTTCGCAACGGATTTTGCGCGCGGAAGAGCAAGCCAACGCCTTGCCGGTCAAGATCATGATCCCCTTGGGTCTATGTATCTTCCCGGTGGTGATGATGGTGGTGATGCTTCCGGTTATCATCCGCATGAAGGGCATTTTCTTCTAGTTGAACATATGCTTTGGTCCTAATATGGGTCGGGGACTCGCGGGGACACCACATGAAGAAGCTGATTGCCGCCGCAACTGGCCTGTTGATGATAGCGCTTGCCGGCTGTCAGACGGACACCACCAGCGGCGTTGTGCGCACCAACGAACCGGCAAAAGGCGATTACACCGCCTTCGGCGATGCCTTCGACGGGCTGAAAACGGTCAGCGATGTCGACTACTACGCCTCGGACCAGGCGGTTACCGAGGCCAAGACCCAGTTCCGTTCCGAAAACTACGGCAACGCCGGCGCGCTGTTCTACAAGGCCACGCGGCTGGCACCCAATGACGGCGTCGCCTGGTTGGGTCTTGCAGCTTCTTGCGACCGCATCCGGCGCTTTGATCTCTCCGATATGGCCTACGGCCGGGCCTATAAGCTGCTCGGAGCGACGCCGGAATATTACAACAATGTCGGCTATTCCTATCTGCTGCGCGGCAAGCTGCAGGAGGCGCGAACCAATTTCCTCAAAGCCTACGAGCTCGCGCCCAACGATCCGACAGTGGCCAACAATCTGAAGCTGCTATCGTCCAGTGTGCGGAACATAGAGCGGTCATGAGCCTTTTGCTCGCGGTATCGCTGTCGCTCAGGGCACTGGCCATCCCGCTTCTTGGCAGAATAGCCTGGACCGATTTCACAACGCAGAAGATCGCCAACCGGGACGTGCTGCTGCTGATATGCCTCGGCCTCGGCTCGCTTCAGTTAGTGGCCTTGGTCGCCGGATCCTGGTGGGACATGGGACTGAGCGCACTCGCCGGCTTGCTATTGTTCGTCGTGCTCTTTCCGTTCTGGGCTTTACGCAAACTTGGCGCCGGCGATGTGAAGCTCATGGCTGTCATGCCGTTTTTGATTGGAGGCAGCGGTCTCGCCCTCTTTTCCATTCTGCTCTTGGTGCTCGCCTTTGCCACTGCCATAGTCATGAAATTTCCTTTCATGCTGCCGGAGGGTGCCTTTCGCGTCTACATCCAGCACCTTGACCGCAAGGGAGTTGTACCGTTTGGCGTGCCGATCGCCATCGCGGCAATCTGCACGATAGCGTTTGAAGTCCTGGTGGGAGCCAGCGCGTTCGTTAACCCGTTTTGACACAACGTGCCTATTCGTTATTAACCCTCCGGAAACCATTAGCTTGCGCTAAAGCTGCTGAAGTGGTTGAATCTTGACGGTCGGCGGGGTGGCCGTATGGATATCTTGAACCTTAAGAGTCTTTTGATCACGGCGCTGATCTTTGTGCCGATCGAGCATTTTTTCGCATTGCGACCGAGCCAAAGGATTTTCAGGAAGGCCTTCTTCAATGATCTGATTTACGCTGTGTTCAATGGCGTCCCTATAACCGTCGGCCTGATTGCAACAGTGACGCTGGCGACCAGCATCTTGGGATGGCTCGTACCAGCCTTTGTGGGCGCGGCGATTTCATCTCAGCCGGTTTGGCTCCAACTCCTCGAGATCATCGTCATCGCGGATATTGGCTTTTACTTCACACATCGGGCTTTCCACGCGATCCCGTTTCTTTGGAATTTCCACGCGGTTCATCATAGTATCGAGGAACTCGACTGGCTTGCAGGGCATAGGATCCATCCGGTCGATCAGATCCTGACCAAAAGTGCCTCGTTCGTCCCTGTCTACTTGTTAGGCTTTAGCGAGGAGTCGATTGCGCTATTTGTGTTCATTTTTCACGCCCACGCCTTGCTGCTGCACGCCAATGTACGGCTGAATGTCGGCCCGCTCCGGTGGTTCATAGCATCTCCTCAGTTTCATCATTGGCACCATGCGCGCGAACGCGCGGCCTATGACAAAAATTTTGCCGCGCAGCTTGCATTCATCGATGTCGTCTTCGGGACGATGCATCTTCCTGGCAAATTAGTGCCTGAGTGCTACGGCGTCGATGATCCCATCCCATCGCATTATGTTGAGCAATTGGCCTATCCGCTGCTCCCAAAAGGCAAGATCAATGAAGTTCCCTCCGCCAGAGATGCGTGATTTCATAGGTCGTGCCACGATGGCGCTATACTTTACGGTCTGCGCAACCTTGAAGGCAGCCGCAACAGCCGGAGAAATCGGCAATGCGGAGTGGACAGCGCCGTGGCTGATCGACATCGGAGCGAGTATAACGGCGCTCGGTTTCATGGTGCTCGTGGTTGTGACGACTGTGGCGCGGCTTCCGCCCGTAAGGACGGCCCAAGGAATCGAGCCACGCATTTCCGCCCTGATCGGTTGCTTCGCCACGATAACTCTGATCGCCGTTCCTCGTTTGCCAATAGCACCAAAGCTGGAGCTGATCGCCGATCTTGTTACGATTGTTGGTTTCTGCTTGTGCATCTGGTGCCTATGGTGGCTTGGTCGGTCGTTCAGCATTCTCGCGCAAGCAAGGCGGCTGGTTACGGCAGGTCCGTACCAGATGGTGCGCCATCCGCTCTACGCCTGCGAAGCTATAGTTCTGTTCGGCATCATTCTTCGAAATCCGACTTGGGTAACGATCACTGTAGGTGTCATAGTCCTTGCATTCCAATATCGCCGGATAGTGAACGAAGAAAAAATCTTGCGAGCTGCTTTTCCGCAGTATCAGGAATATGCGCGAATGGTTCCCATGCTGGTCCCTCGGTTTTCTACGACCGCGCTGATAGATTCTGGCACAGGTTAAATGGTCTTGCCTCAATTGGATTATGTTGATGGCATCGAGGCGTTATTTCTATACAACAATTATGACGACCGGCGTTTTTGCGTCTGTGGATTTGGTGTGGCTTGGCCGTTCTACTGTCAGCCTGTCCCCACTTAACTGGTCCGATTTCGCAACGGTTGCTGCCTGCGTCGCAGGGGCAGTTGTCGTCTCGCGGTTCGTCGAGTGGCGCCTGGCAACGGACGCTTCTCGAATGGCGCGGATAATCCGTAGAGCATCTGACTTTCTTCAAAGCCTCGCGCTTGTCACCGCAGCCTTTGTTCCTTTGGCGATCAGTACCACAATCTTTATGTATCTGGCGAGCGCAACGGAACGCCCTTTCGCCGATCCAACACTAGCTTCGATCGACATGTGGCTCGGCTTTGACTGGCAGCGATTTCTAGCTGCTACCAACAACGGAATTGTTGCTCCCGTGTTGAGCTTCGCTTATCACGCTCTTGGACCTCAATTGCCACTTGTCCTCTTGTGGCATGCGGTAACTAGGCGGAACGACAGAGCCATGGAGCTTGTTGCGCTGCTTGCCGTTTCGTCGTTATTTACGGGAGCGAGTATGGCAATTGTTCCGGCTGAGGGTGCTTACGCTTACTTCAGGCCAGCCGCCGAACAGTTCAATCACTTCACCGCCAAGGCCGGTGTATGGCATTACGACACCCTAATGGCATTGCGATCCGGCCAGCCGTTCGATCTAGTAGTAATCAAAAGCGATGGCTTAGTTACCTTTCCGTCATACCACACGGCGCTCGGCATCATGATCGTCTACGCGCTTCGGCGTTATCGTTGGCTGTTCTGGCCAGTGGGTTGCCTGAACGCCATAATGATCGTTAGTACGCTCCCGGAAGGCGGGCACCATCTGATCGATGTGATTGCCGGGACGATGGTTGGCATTGCTTCGATTCTTGTCGTCAGGAAGATCGGTTCCTATCATCTTCAGACAGCTCGTACGCCATCGACGGCGTACCCTGCAGCCGAGGCATAACGGTCTGCAACTCGTGCCCAGAGGTCTAGCTCGTTGGGGACTCAAGCGCTGTTGTCTACTTCTCCTAGCCTCAGCCGGCGTTTGGCCATGTCCATTGCTGTTCCGGACTTTTCTTGACAACAGGCGGACTTGGGTGTTCGCCGGAAACAGCCGGTTTCGGCGGCTCAAACATCAGCCACTCGAAGAGCGCGACAGCACCTGCACCCACCGTGCCAACAATCGCCAGAATGAGCAGCTTCCCGAGAAAACCCACGAAACCCGCCTCGCCCCTCAAAACCCCGCCGTCTGCTTCTCCACCAGCTTCAGCTTACCCTTCTCCACCTTGAAAAATGGCATCGATCTCTGGCTCGAGCCGTCGCTGCGGAAGCGGAACAGGCCGGTCGAGCCGCGGAAGCCGGTTGTGTTCTCCAGCACCTGCTTGTTGAAGCCGTCTGGGCCGGCCGCGCTCGCTATGCCCGCGCTCAGCGCCACCATGTCGTAGGCATAGGCGACATTGACGTCGGGCTGATACTTGTAGGTCGCCTTGAAGCGGTCGGCGATCGGCCCGGTCTCGCTCTCGTCGAGCGTCGCGATATAGGCGCCCTCGTAGAGCGGATCCATCGGGCGCTCCAGCCAGCGGTCGGTGCCGATCAGCGTCACCGCCTTACTGGGAATGCCTTTGGCCTTCAGCGCCGCCAGCACCGCCGTGGGGCTGCCGCCGCCGCAGGCGACGACCACGGCGTCGGGCGCCTCCACCAGCGAGCTCATGTCCGACACCACCTTCGCGCCGCCGTCGGTCGGCGAATAGGGCAGCGTCACCGCAAGTGTGGCGCCATAGATGCTGAGCGCGTTGGCGACCCGGGATTCAACCGGGCTTGAGTCGGCGCCCGCCGGCACCATCAGCACGAATTTCCTGGCGCCCTTGCTGGCGATTGCCGCCGCGCCCGCCGCCGCGCTGTCGGCCTCGCTGAGCCGCACGGAATAGACGCCGGGGCCGCCGGCGAAATTGTCGGCCAGCGCCAGCACCGGCGGCCGCTTGGAGCCGGAGAGCTTGGCAAGGTGCTGCGCGGCCGCAAGCTCGGACGGCCCGATGACCGCCTTGGCCGTGCCCGAGGTGATCGCCTTCACCGCGAGGTCTTTCGCGTAGCCGCTGTCGCCGCGCGTATCCTCGATCGTCAGCGTCAGAAGCTTGTCGCCGAGATCGGCCATCGCGAGGCGCGCGCCGTCATACATCTTTCGGCCGTTCTCGCCCGTGCTTCCGGGCGCTGAAAGCGGCAGCAGCATGGCGACCCTGGTCGGCCCCGTGCCGAGCGTCAGCTGGGCCTTGGCGGCGGCGGCCGAGGTCGGGCCGCCCGAAGTCGCGCTGCCCGAGGTCTCGACGCTTGCTTGCTGGGCGGACGCCACGGCAGCGCCCGCCTGGCCGGCGGGTGCCGCGATCGCCGATGGATCGAGCACGTCCGACGATCCGTTCTTGGACTGGCATCCGGACGCTGCCGCCGCAATGGCAAAGGCCAGGGCCAAGGCTCGCCACCGCTCGCGTCGGAGATCAGTTGTCGGCATCCCGCCGGCATGCGCGGCAGCCGCCGGCGTCGTCGCGCACGCGTCCGCCTCCACCCTGGCTTTCATCGTCGTCATTGCAAACGGTCGGCGCGGCGCACGCCCGTCAGCTCAGTGCATGTACTCGACCATGCGGTCGTGGAAGCATTCGCATTTGTTGAGCGTGTCTTCGTCCTTGTAGTTCGTCTTGAGGTAGCCATAGGCCATGCCGCAGGCGACCTTGGCTTCCGAGGCCCAGACGAAGGCGGGACGCGACGAGTTGATCCATTCCGGGCTGTTGGCGACGGCGACCGATTCGTCCATCAGCTTCACCACATGGTCCTTGAGCTCGACCATGTTGTCGGTCAGCACCAGGTCCGATGTGCCGACGGTGTGGCAATAATTCACCGCCGGCTCGCCGATGATATCGGCGGCGAAGCCCGTCGACCCGGCCAGCAGCAGCGCCGCGGCCGAAGCCAGCAATCTTGCGGAATGTTTCATGTAAGCCCCTCTTCGAATTGCGAATTCATGTGTTGCTTATGCATAGCATGGAAGCGTGGCTTTGCGCCACGCCCTTAAACCACGTTCGCCGTTGTCGTGTGCGTATGCGCACCGTCATCGTAGAGCAGCGTGATCGTGTTGGCGGCGGGCAGATTGGTCAGTTGCGCAACGTCGACGAAGTTGGCGCCGCCGGTCACACCGTTGACGTCGACGCTCAAGGTTCCGGTCGCCTGGTTGTAGTTCACATAGTCGCCGATGTTTTCCGACCCTGTCTTGAACAACGATGTCAGGTCGATCACATCACCTTCGCCACCATTGTAGTCGGTGATGAGATCCTTGATGTCGATGTGGTCGAGCTTGAACGTGTCGGCGCCGCTGCCGCCCGTCAGCGTATCCTGGCCAAGACCGCCAACGAGGGTGTCGTTGCCGCCCCCGCCATTGATCGTGTCGTTGCCGGCGCCACCGGCGAGATAGTTGTTACCGGCGTTGCCGAACAAGAAGTCGTTGCCCGCGCCCCCGATAAGCCCTTCTATGCCAGTCAGGCTGTCGCCGGTCGCGTCGCCGCCGCCAATAGTGCCGGCCGCGGGGTTGTTGAACGTTCCCGGCGCGCCGGATGCGTGGCCATCGTCGGCGAGGTGGATGGATACCGCCGCCACGCTTCCGGTGTAGTCGGCAATATCGGTCCCGGCTCCGCCCGCGATCGTGTCGGTATGCGTGCTCCCGGCGATCACATCGTTCACCGTTCCAGCGAACCCGTTCAGAGTATAGTTGCCGCCCGAACCCGCAGCCACCTGATGGATGTCCAACCCTTGGATGGCACTCACGTCGCCATCCTTATCGACCGCGCTCACCTGGAAATGGTAGTTCGAATCGCTCGGCAGGATCGTCTGGGAGATGCCAACGCTTTCAAGACGCAGCTTTGAGCCTGGATCGCCAGTGATCGAGATCACGTTGAAGTCGATTGATGGGTCGATGATGAGGTGGCCATTCGTGAGAGTTGCCGTGCCACTTTCCGTCTGTCCCGTCCCGGTATTCGTCGCCGTCCAATGCACTGAACCGGAGCTGTTGTTGCCGGCAGTGAAATCGAGAGCGCTGATATAGCGAGGATTGAGCGAAGGAGCGTCATTTCCGGGTGTTCCGGAGGTGTGAAATTCCATGGTGAAGTTTTCACCATTTTCGACGAACTGGTCGCTCACACCGAAGCCTTGTGTGGAAGAATTGACACCGTTTCCGTTGCCGGTGAATTCCACCAGGCCGTCAGGTGTCTCAAGGAACGGAGTCGGACCACCCGCGCTCAAGCCCGTCAAGGTTTGAGTCACGCTCGTCGCCGCTTGCGGCGTGATGAGGTCGAACTCATACGTGCCATCCGGCCTAACCGTAAGATCGAAGACCTCGGTTGCACCCGACATCGCGTGGAGGACGGTTGTACCGTCCGCCGTGTGTGACGTCGTGTAGGTGATACCGGCAATCACGGGACCAGTAATGTTGAAGTGATCGAGGCCGTCGGCACCTGCCGAAATTGAGAACAGACCGCTGACGGCTCCGACCTCGTTCGGGATCGTGCCGGGGGTGAAGGAGCCGAGAGTTGGGCCGTCGTCATGGAAGTTGAGCGAGTTGCCGATGTTGAGCGTCTGTGAAGCCGTGTCGCCATCGGCGTCGGTCACCGTAGCCGTCAGCGTCACTAGGCTGGCCGCCGACAGCGTCACGTTGTCATCCGGATTGCTGGCGTTTGGATGCACCACGGCGCGCTGTTGGTCGAGCGTGACATTGCCCGAGGCGTCGGTCGAGACCGTGAACACGATCGCGCCACCCGGGCCGGCCCGGCCGACCACTTGGCCGCCCTCAAGACTCAGCACCACCGCCTGGCCAGTCGCCGTGTCGGTCAGTCCAGTCGCTCCGGCATTGAAGCCCACCGTATAGGTCACTGTTCCGGCACCATCGGCGCCGAAGCTTGACGTGAAAGCGCCGGCGAAGCTCTTGCTATCGTTGACCGCCAGATTGCTTTCGTCCACGGTCAGGGAGACGGCTATCCCGCTCAGGGCAATTGAGGGGCCGTCATCGAGGAAGGTGACGGCGCCGCCGATGTCGATGGCGCCGGTGCTGGCGGTGTCGCCGTCGGCGTCCGTCACCGTCGCCGTCACGGCGATCTTGCCGGCAAGGTTGAGCGCGTCGTTGTAGGCGGCAGCCGTCGAGCCGTCGACCAGGTGTTCGAGCGCGACGTT